>CAKUHB010000057.1 GCA_934655875.1 uncultured Oscillospiraceae bacterium | reverse complement strand
GGCTGCTTCCGGCGGCCAGCGCCGGAACACAGCTCAGGAGCATCGCAAGCAGCAGCAGGACTGCAACGCAGGATTTATAAATTCGTTTTATAAATCAATCTCCATTCCCAAAATAGTGCGCCGGGCATCAGCCGGAGAACGGCAGATATCCGGCGCTTTTGCGGGAGGTTCTTTATTCCAGTGGGGTGATCGTCTCAACGTCTCCATTCAGGCGGGAACGTTCGGCAGCAAAGACCAGACGGGTATTTTCGCAGGAAATGCCGATCTCGCTGACTTCGTCGGCGGTTTTCGCGCCGGTCATGTAATCGTAGAGCGCGTTCACGATGCCGGGATCGCCGCCGCCGTGACCGCCGACGAGCGTGCCGTCGACACGGCCATTGGTGTGGATGGTCTCCCACCAGCGGCCCTCAAAGTGGAAAATGCGAATTTCGTCGCCCTCGAAGTCGAGGAACATCTCGCCCTTTGTACCCATGATGTTGGACTTTCTGCCGTTGTAGTTGAAGCAGCTCATGGTGAACGAGGCCGTAGATTTGTCCGCAAACTCCATGTTCACGACCTGATGGTCGACCACGTCGTTGTCGCACTTGAAGACGCATTTGCCGTACTGCGTGTGGCGAAGCGTAAATTCCACATCCGCGTCGGTGGGATCGACCTTTCCGGTGGAGGTGGTACGGAACCACATGTTCTTCTTGTCGTCCAGATACAGCCGGACGGCGTTATACGGGCAGGTATCCGCATGCGGACAGCCATCGATGCAGCGCTCGGGCGCGTCGGATGGTGCGTTTTCACGGCGGAAATACTTGAGTGAGCCGAACGACTGGATCTTCGTGCATTTCTTCTTCATCAGCCATTGCAGCAGGTCGATGTCGTGGCAGGACTTGGCCAGCAGCATGAAATTGCTTTTTGCCGTGTTGCCCCAGTTGCCGCGGACGAAGCTGTGGCTCTGGTGGATATTGCCAAGGCCCTCCGTGTGGACAATGGTGACGATATCACCCAGAACGCCCTCGTCGATCAACTGCTTCACGCGCGAGTAGAACGGCGTGTAGCGCAGCACATGGCAGACCATGAACTTGCGGCCGTATTTGCGCGCCTGATCGCGCAGATCGATGCACTCCTGCTCCGTGCGGGCCAGCGGCTTTTCCAGAAGCACGTCATAGCCGTCCGCCAGCGCTTTCATGGCGGGCGCATAGTGCATACTGTCCTGCGTCGTAATGACCGCGATATCAGCCAGCTTCGGCTGCGCCAGCAGTTGCTCCCACGATTCAAAAACATGATCATTCGGCAGTCCATGCTTGTTCTGAATGTTTCTGCGATGGTTCTCGTTCGGATCAGCGACAGCAACAACACGATACTTTTCCGGCAGAGCCTTCATGATATCGGTATAAATTTCTCCGCGGTTGCCCGCGCCGATCAGCGCAACTGTAAAGACTCTCATTGGGTTCTCACTTTTTCTTTCTTCTTTTCTTCTGCTTTCCCACGCGGAAGGATCGGGATAATCTATACCGTACATCCGGCCAACCAGCGTATAGCGCTGCATCGGATACTGGTTATTCTCCAGATGAACCATGTGGTCTGCCTCCGGCGCGTTGACGGAGTAGATGGCCGCGCCATAGGGCGCATCCCCAAACCTGTTCCGGCTGATTACAAAATGCTCATTACCCGCCGCATGGGAAATCCGCCACAAAAACACATGGTGGCCCATCGGCTGCGGCCAGATCTCCGACCGTCGCGGCATCGTCTCGCCAAGGCGGGAAAAGCCCATGCCTGCGTTCTCACAGACGTTGTCTGTGAACTCCGCATATGTCGGCAGAAGATCGCGCTGCTCATAGGCCGCCATGCCGCAGCGGCGGAAGGTGTTGCTTCGGATCAGGAAATGGTACGCGGGCTTGCAGTCCGCGCCGCCCTGATGGGTGACGGCGGAATCGTAAATGTCGTCAAAGACGCAGTTCTCGACCTCGACATTCACCGCTACGTTCCAGCATTCAAAGGCGTTGCCGAAGCGGATCTTCTGCTTTTTATCCCACACCGCGCCGCCGATTTTGGTGAACCGGCAGTTTTCCACGCGCAGGTTCCGGCCGCCCTCTTCGCCCGCGATGCCGTGCAGGCCGTTGTTGCGGAATTC
>CAKUHB010000056.1 GCA_934655875.1 uncultured Oscillospiraceae bacterium | reverse complement strand
GAAGCAGTCATGATAAAGCTATGGAACCAAACCATGCCGCACCGCTGCGTAGAGGATGCGTTTGAACCGTATCTGACTCCATATGACTGTGACGCCGCAAAGACGGCCATTGTCGTGTGTCCGGGCGGCGCTTACTGCGGCCGGGCGGACTATGAGGGAAATGACGTTGGCGCGTGGCTGAATACCATCGGGATAACAGCCTTCGTGCTGGAATACCGCGTTGCGCCGAGTAAAGCCCCGGCGCAGCCGTCCGACGCGCAGCGGGCCATGCGTCTGGCAAGGAAGCTCTGCATGGAGCGCGGGATCGAGCGCCTCGGCATCATGGGCTTTTCCGCCGGGGGCCATCTGGCGGCGATCGCCTCGGTGCATGATGACCATCCGTTTTATCCGCCGCAGGATGAGCTTGACAATCTATCCGCCCGCCCCGATTTCACCGTCCTGTGCTACAGCGTGGTCGACATGGGCGAGTATGGGCACGACTGGAGCCGCCGCCTTTTACTCGGCGATGCGCCGGACGAGGATACGATCCGGTTCTATTCCCCGCAGCGCTGCGTGACCGAAAACACGCCGCCCGCCTTTCTCTGGCACACCGCGCAGGATGCAAGCGTTCCGGCGATCAATTCGATGCTCTACGCCGCTGCACTGCAAAAATGTGGCGTGCCGTATGAGCTGCACATCTTCCCGTTTGGACAGCACGGCAAGGCGATGGCGCTGGATGATGCTTCTGCCGGACAGTGGCGGACGCTTTTGCGCCAATGGTTGGTCAGCATGAAGTTTTTATAAGCGATTGGAAAGGCACATACGGCAGCGCATGTGCCTTTTGCATAATTTCACGCAATCGTCTCTGTACATATTAACAAAAGAGCAAATACGAATCGCCAAGTTCAATGCTGATTTTTTAGCAACAATGCTTAAAATAAACACACAGATACCAACGGGATGCAGGAACAATGCACAATCAACACAGTCACAATCGCCCACCATCTTGTCACAACCACACCTTGGAAATCAAAAACCGAACCCGTAAAATGAAGAAAAAGAAAGCGGAGGCACCCATGCGAACCATGACAAAAGAAACAAAAAAGGAAGGGCCGCGTCTCAAGGGAAAAGGCCGGGCGGACACAAAAGCCAGCCGGCAGCTGCTGCTTCTGTGTATCCCGGCGATCATCGGTTATATCCTGTTCAACTACATACCGATGGGCGCCGCGATCATCATTCCGTTTAAGAATTACAAGTTCTCCAAGGGCATTCTCGGCAGCGACTGGTGCGGCCTTGCAAACTTCAAGTGGATCATCCAGTCCGTCGCGCTTGACCGTGCGCTGCGCAACACGGTGCTCTACGGTCTTTTGTTCATGGTGCTCAGTCCGGTTACAAACGTGATCATCGCGCTTCTGCTGTTTGAGATCACAAGCAGGCGCCGGCTGAAAACGTATCAGACCATCATTACCTTCCCGAACTTCATGTCGATGGTTATCGTCGGCTATATCGTCTACGCCATCCTCAGCCCGCGCACGGGCCTCATGAACCAGATCATCCAGTTCTTCGGCGGCGACCCGGTCGACGTGTACATGAACCCGAAATACTGGCCGTTCATCCTGACCGTCGTAAACCTCTGGAAAGGCATCGGCATGGGCTCCATGATGTACTTCGCCGCCCTGATGGGCATTGACACGTCGCTCTATGAAGCTGCGGAGATCGACGGCGCGGGCCGCTTCCAGAAGATGCTGCATATCTCCCTGCCGCACCTTGTCCCGCTGATCTGCATCTTCACGATCATGAACGCAGGCACGCTCATCAGCGGCAACTTTGACCTGTTCTATGTCATCCCGAGAAATACCTCCACGCTGTACGCAACGACCGATATCCTGAATACCTACGTCTATCGTTCGCTTCAGGAGTCCAGCTACTCGATCGGCGCAACCACGGGTCTGATTCAGTCCGTTGTGGGTATGTTCCTTGTTCTGCTGTCCAACTGGATCGTCAAGAAGATCTCCCCGGACAACTCGATGTTTTAAGCGGAAGGGAGAATCTTATGAATCCGAAAATCAAGCACAGCCGTGACCGGGCGTTCAAGCGCTTTGTGTATGTCTTCTTCTTCCTGATGTGTGCCTGCTTCGTCATTCCGCTGATCGTCGTTATTTCGGCGTCGTTTACCAGCGAGCAGGCCCTGACCTCCGGCGGCTTTTCCCTGCTGCCGCGTGATTTTACGCTCGACGCGTACAAGTCGGCATTCTCCAGCGGCACGCGCGTGCTGCGCGCTTACGGCGTGACCATCTTTCAGGCTGTGGCCGGTACGGTCCTCAGCAGTCTGGTCGCGGCGCTGGCGGCGTATCCCCTTTCCCGGAGCAATTTCCGCTACCGCAGACCCATCACGGTCTTCATCTTTTTCACCATGCTCTTCAGCGCCGGTATGATCCCGAACTACATTATCTTCGCCAAGTATTATAAGCTGGCGGATTCGATCTGGATCTACATCCTGCCCGGCATCACCGGCGGCGCATGGAACACGATGGTCTTCCGTACGTTCTTCAAGGGCTTGCCTGAAACGCTGTTTGAGGCGGCGTATCTGGACGGCGCAAGCGAGCTGCGCATCTTCTTCGAGATCGTCCTGCCGCTGTCCAC
>CAKUHB010000055.1 GCA_934655875.1 uncultured Oscillospiraceae bacterium | reverse complement strand
ATCCCCACCGAGGAATGCTTCATCTCCCCGATGCGCGGCGTGGCCGAGGGCATCGTCTACGCGACAAAGCCGCTGAGCTATCAGGGCCAGCTGATCAATGGCTTCTGGATCCGCTTCCACGAGGGCAAGGCCGTCGAATGGCACGCCGAGGAAAACAACGAGCTTCTGACAAAGCTCATCGAGATGGACGAGGGCAGCCGCTATCTTGGCGAATGTGCGCTCGTGCCGTTCGATTCGCCCATCAACCAGACGGGCCTGCTGTTCTACAACACCCTGTTCGATGAGAACGCCTGCTGCCATCTGGCGCTCGGCATGGGCTTTGCCGATACCATTAAGGACTTCCAGAACAAGACGCTGGACGAATGCCGCAAGCTCGGCGTGAACGACTCCATGATCCACGAGGATTTCATGATCGGCTCGGCAGACCTCTCGATCGACGCCGTCTGCGAGGACGGAAAGACCGTCACCATCTTCCGGAACGGAACGTGGGCGTTCTGATTTGAGCTGACCATCTGCCGTGGCAAAAAACGCAGCGAATTCGTATGTACTTTCCCGCGCAGCCGTAGGGGCCGATGCCCATCTTCGGCGCTAAGAGCCGCGCAAAGCGCGGTTGCGCCTCGAAACTAGCCTGCGGGCGTCGCATCGGCCCGGCAGAATGCACCGATTTTACGGGAATCTCCGGCGAATCCGCAACTTCCCAACGGGCCAATGTGGGCATCGGCCCCTACAAATGCATATGGCAAAGGTTCGCCTTTATGTGAAAGGGGAGCCTTTCTATATGTATATGGAATGAAGTTCGCCCTTCCGGCGCTGCATCAATAAAAGATGACGGGCGGATTTTCTGCTGTTTTGTACAGAACGCAGAAAAAATCTGTGCGCTCCGGCGGGTGGGATTGGATGAACGTATAAAAACGGGCGACAAAAATTGTGCAGAACGACGATGCTGCTTTGAAAAAAAGAGCGCGATGGAACGCCGTTCCGCAGGAAATCGGAACGCACGCGGGAAAAATAAACGGTATGCCCGGCGGCGTGGGGCCGCGGCCGGGGGCGGGGAAAAGAACGGAAAAAGACAATTTTTCAGATGGAAAAAAATCATTTTAGTTGATTCCGGACGGTGAATATGCTATAATAACTTACAGATATCGCAATGTATCCGCGGCGTGGTCAGATGACCGCAGGCGGCGGACGGATATCAAAACAAGCGATAATTTTCTGTGGATCAAACACAGTAAATTATAAATTAAAACAGGAGGATTAAGATGAAAAAGAATCTGAAGAAGCTCTTCGCGCTGCTTCTCGTCGTCGTCATGGTCGCTGCCATGTTCGCCGGCTGCGCAAACAACGCCGAAAAGCCCGCTGAGACCACTCCCAGCGACACCAACACTCCCGCAGAAACCACCCCCACCGAAGACACCACCCCGGTTGAGGATACGACTCCCGTCGAGACCCGTGAGAACAAGGTCATCTACGGCAGCTCCACCGAAATTTCCGGTGACCTCGGCAACGCATGGTGGACCAACAACGCCAGCGACAAGACCGTCCGCGACCTGATCAACGACTATGACACCGTCATTTTCGATCAGTTCGGCCAGATGGTCATGAACCAGACCACCGCCTCCTCCATCGAGGAGACCAAGAACGACGACGGCACCATCACCTTCACCGTCAAGGTCAACGAAGGCCTGACCTACAACAACGGCGAGCCCATCACCGCTGCTGACTACGTCGCCTACGCTCTGGTCCAGCTGTCCCCGGCCACGAAGGAAGCCGGCGCGACCGTCACCGCCAACTCCGTTTTCGGCGGTCCCGAGTACCAGAACGGCGAAACCAAGGAGCTGGCCGGCGTCCGCCTGCTGGATCCCTATACCTACTCCATCCAGATCGCAGCTGACTACGCCAACTATTACTATGCGTTCAGCTACGCTTCCCTGTCCCCGCTGTACCTGCCGATGTACGCTTCCGCTGACCTGACCGTCAAGGACGACGGCAACGGCGCTTACCTCGACGGCGGCGAGCTGGTCGCTGACGAGATCAACGCTTCCCGTTATGTGTACGCTGACCGCGTCTCCGCCGGCCCGTACATGATCAAGAGCCTCGACACCGGCGCTCTGACCGCTACGCTTGAGATCAACCCCAACTACGCAGGCAACTTCGAGGGCCAGAAGCCTTCCATCCAGACCGTTGTTGTCGTCAAGGCTGAAGACGACACCATGATGGACGCTTTTAAGACGGGCGAAATTAACTTCCTGTCCCAGCTGTCCGACGGTGACCAGATCAACGCTGCCCTCGACATGGCTGAAACCGGCGAGTTCAACTACTGCCACTACACCCGTAACGGCTACGGCAAGCTCATGTTCCAGTGCGACGGCGGCCCCACGCAGTTCCAGGCTGTCCGTCAGGCTGTTGCATACCTGCTTGACCGCGAAGAGTTCGCTACCACCTTCACCGGCGGCTACGGCTCTGTCGTTCATGGCCCGTACTCCACCGCACAGTGGATGTATCAGGATTCCGAAGAATTCTTCAACGACAACCTGAACAACTACTCCTATGACCCGGCTAAGGCTGTTGAAGTCCTCGAGGCTGACGGCTGGACGCTGGATGCCGAAGGCAACGAGTATTCCGGCACCGGCCTGCGTTACAAGGAAGTCACCGCTGAAGAAGCCGGCGACTACGCTCTGAACGTGACTCTGGCTGACGGCCGCATCCTGATGCCTCTGCACATCATGTGGGCTTCCTCCGAGAACAACCCCGTTTCCGCTCTGCTGGCTACCATGCTCTCCAACGGCAAGCAGACTGCTGACGCCGGCATGCAGATCGAGCAGACGACCATGACCTTCTCCGAGCTGCTGAACTGGATCTACCGCGATACCTCCGTCGGCGATCAGTACGGCGTGTTCACCTA
>CAKUHB010000054.1 GCA_934655875.1 uncultured Oscillospiraceae bacterium | reverse complement strand
TTGAAAAAAGCCGGTTAAGTTGAGATGGATGTGCAGAATTTGCGCAGTCATCTCTTATTTTATTTATGGAAGGAGTTTTAAGAAATGAATGACAACAAATCTACCGTGATGAACAACGCCGCCGTGCAGCAGCTGCGCAAGGTGCCGGGCTTTGACCCGATGAAGCTCCTGCGCAAGACCATTTCCGTCAAAACCGGGCATCCGGTCTGGAAGCTGGATCTTCGCTATAAGCGGCTCTGGTTCCGTCTGGCTTGCCCAAACGGGAGAATGCTCCTGAAGCCGCTGCGCATCAGCGACCATCTGGCAATTATCGAAGCGCAGGTTTATTTCTGCAAGGACGATCCGGTTCCTGCCGCCAGCTTTACCTCCGAACAGCGCAGGGAGAATGTCCCCGGCGGGGAATTTCTCCGCGCCGCACAGGAGGATGCGCTCAACATGGCACTGGAAAACGCCGGCTTCGGTATCCAGTTCTGCGACGTGAGCCGTGACTACGGCGGCGAGCTGTTTGGGTCGGAAGTGCCGATCCAGACAGAAGCCGCAGAAGCAGCTGCCGAGGAAATCGAAGTGCCCAGTACACCCATTGTGGAGGAAACTGCAGCAGAAAAGGATACCGATTCCGCGCCCGCTGAACAGCCCGTCGTGGAAACAACTGCGTCTGATGTGCAGACCGTTGCGGACGGCTTTACGTCCGTTGCGGCAGATGTGCAGCAGGAGCAGTCGGTCAGTGCAGCACAGGAAGAAGTAGCTGATCTTCATGTTTTGCCGCCTCAGCAGGAAGAAGCCACGGAAGAAGTTGCAGAACAGCCGCAGGTCGTGTCCTATACGGCAGATATGGATGTCAGCGAGATCACGCGGCGTATGACAGTGGACGAAGCGAAGGCCGTCGTGGTGCAGATCGGCACCTGCCGTGGCTGGACGCTCGAACAGGTCGCGCAGCGCCGCCCGGCGAGCCTCAAATGGTATCTCTATGGCTGCGATCAGGCGGACAATATTCTCAAAGCAGCTGCATCCGTCCTGCTGGACAATCTGCAGCAGAAAGCCGGATGAAGCGTCAAGTTTGGATGAAAGGGTGTGGCCGTTATCAAAGCCGGTTCTTCGCAGTTTCCGTTCCACATTACAGACGTTGCGGCGCTGCTGCGGCTCAATATCCGCAGGCGCGGCCCGGACTTTCTGTATGTGGACTGCCCGCTTTGCGGCGATCATCGCGGCAAGCTCTATCTGAAAACGTCACGGGACGTATGGCACTGTAATTACTGTCAGGAGTCCGGCGGGATGCTGGCGCTCTACGCAAAGGTCTACGGCATCAGCAACGCAGACGCCTATCGGGAGATCTGCGAAGCGCTCCAGACCGGAGACTATGCACCGGAGTACCAGAGCTACCAGAACCGACAGCCGCAGGAAATCGTGCAGTCGGCCAGAGCATCCAGACAGGCGATCCATCAGACGCTTTCGATGCTGTTTTCCATGCTGTCGCTGACGCCGAAGCACCGCGCGCATCTGCGTGAGGTGCGCGGTCTGACGGACGAGCAGATTGAACGGTTCGGCTTCAAAAGCACTCCACCGCCTTATCTCTGCAAGAGTTTGACGGCACGGCTTTTGAAGCAGGGCTGCGTCGTACAGGGCGTCCCCGGCTTTTATCTGGCGGAGGACGGCAGATGGACGGTTCGATTCGGAACACGCACGGCCGGGATCCTGATCCCGGCCAGAAGCGCGGACGGACTGGTCTGCGGCGCGCAGATCCGGTTGGATACACCCATTCGGGAGGAAAATGCGCCGGCCGATAAGGAGGGCACGAAGTACCTCTGGCTGTCTTCAAGCAGCAAGCCGATGGGAACGTCCTCGGAAAGTCCCATCCACTTTGTTGGTGATCCGTGTTCCAGAGTGGTCTATGTGACGGAAGGACTTTTGAAAGCGGATATCTGCCATGCCTTGATGAACCGCACTTTCGCGGCAACCGCCGGGGCGAACAACGTGTCCAAACTGGACGAGCTGTTTGCATTTCTCAAAAAGAACGGCACAGAGGAGGTCATCGAGGCGCAGGACATGGACAAGTATCGGAATGTTCATGTCGAGAAAGGCGCGTCGAAGATCTATCTGATGGCGCGAAAGCACGGTCTGCAATGCCGCCGGCTGACGTGGAATCCCAACTATAAGGGGTTAGATGACTGGCAGCTTGCGCTCCGAAAAAATGCTGCGAAAGGGACGAAAACAATGACGTTCCGGGAGCGGTATCTGTATGGCGCGTGTGCGTTTTCCGAGATAGATGCCTGCGTGGAACAGTGGCACAAGACGCAGCCGGATGGAGATGATCTTTTCGATCAGCGTCTCGACATACTCCTTCGGCTGCTGCTTGCCCGCTTCCAGACTTTCAATATCCAGCCGTCCGGACGCCCATGGGCCGGAGTGCGTATGGGAGCAGCTGATCATTACATGGTCACCGTGCAGAATATGCTCTGCTTCCAGTCGGCGGCGAACTTCTGCCGTGTGCTTCTTGGAGAAGAACAGCAGATCCAGCGTGACCATCGCCACCGCTTCGCCGTCGTTTTCCAGATACATACACGCCGCGTACAGCGGGTCGTGTGCGCCGGTGTTGTTTCTCGGATAATGCGGATAGCCCGCAAGCTCAAGTCCTTTTTCGGGCGTGATGTCCGCCCTTGCCATTCCTGCTTTCAACATTGTTTATCCCTCTATTCTGAAACCTGCTGGAATGTTCCATCCAGCATGACCTTTTTGACGTGAAATGCGTCGTCCATAAATACCAGATTTGCTTTTTTGCCGGGCTCGATCGTGCCGATCTCCTTGTCCATGCCGATCATCCGCGCCGGATTCCTTGACGACATCCAGAATGCTTCCGTGATGCTGCATCCAGTGTGCATCACCATGTTCCGGCACGCCGCGTCCATCGTCAGCCTGCTTCCATTCAGCAGACCATTTGCATCAAAGACCAGATCTGTGATATAGCGCAGCTCCTCCGGCCCTTGTTCTGTGCTTGGAAAGCTGTCTGTGATCAGGATAAGCCGATCAGCACCCTTTACTTTCAAAAGCATTTGCAGCCGCTCTTGGTTTACATGAATGCCGCAGGAATCACAGATGACCTCCGCGTACATTTCATCGTCCAGTAAGCAGGCCTCATCCGGCCCACAGCCCTTCGTCCCGAGCCACTTTGAAACTGCGCCGGTCGCATTCATGCAATGCGTCTGCATCCGCAGACCGTGTTGCTTCAGCCTCCGGATCTGCTCCGGTATAGCCTCGCTGTGGCCAACGCTGATCGTGACATTCGGATTGCGATCCTTCGCGTACTGCACAAACGGCTCGATACCCGGCCGTTCCGGTGCTACGACCCATACCTTTGCATCTGGCCCAGCTGCATCGACGATTGGAAGATATCCGCGGATGGAATCCCACGCAGGCTGAAGCTGGAACATGACTACCCACAGCCCCCACACCGTAAAGGTCAGGAGCAGAAGCGGGACGAGCCATGCGCCGCGCACCAACGCTAAAATCGCAATGACCACACCAATCAGGACGGAGACACTTCCCCAAAGAGGACTGGATCGTTTCATAAAAATAAGCCACCTTTCAAAATTCTTTCGGTAAAATAAAAAAAGAGGAACCGCACCGACAAATCATTTCTGAATCATCTGGTGCGGTTCCTCTTCCGCTTTGCCGGCGTTATCCCGGCAGTTCTTCCCGGTCGCCGTCGATCTGCTCGGCGGAGACTGGAAAAGACCCTGTTTCATTCTGCGCAGGACAGCCTGTTTCCCGTTTCTTCGGAACAGGTGCCCAATCGTCCAATCTGAGCTTCAAGCGTTTATCCCTTGTGACGCCGTCTTTCTTCGTGAACTCTTCCAGCTCCAACGTGCCGCTCAAAAAGATAAAATCGCCGTTACCCAGACTGCACTTTGCAAGCCTCTGTGCCATGTAACCCCATGCCCACACGTCGATAAACTGTGTGTGCCGCTGTGAACCGAAGCCGACGTGCTCGGCAACGGAAAAGCGGACATAGGGTTCACCTTTGGCACTGTGCTGCAATTCCGGGCCTTGCGTGATCAGCCCGATGAGACTCGCTTTGGCCATAACACTCCTTTCTGCCACCGGCATGAATATCTATATAAAAAATGCCGGCAGCGACATCTACCCCTTGCGGGC
>CAKUHB010000053.1 GCA_934655875.1 uncultured Oscillospiraceae bacterium | reverse complement strand
TATCCGGATGTTGTCAACATTGAACAGCTTTGTGAGATGCTTGGAGGGGTCAGTGTTAAGGCCGCCTATCAACGCTTGCATAGTGGAGAAATCGCGTTTTTTAGGATTGGAAGGGGCTTTCGCATCCCCAAAGAGGATGTAATCAGGTTTGTACGGGAGACGTCTACACGAATAAAAGATGTTTGACGTTCAAATAAGTCTTTTGGATTGAATTGCACTGATTATGTGGCGATGATATAATAAAGCTAGTCATTGGCAGGAATATCGCCGCTACCGAAAGGAGGAGCATATTCAATTATGGTACTTGGAGCTGGCTGCAAAGAGCAACGTCTACAAGCTGCCCTTGCAGCCCAGCTCCCCAAACACAACGAGCCGGGAACCGTATGCGCTGGAAAAGCGCCATGCGGCGTATTCGGAGATGCTGTCGCTTCTGACGCTCTCCGACCGGCACAGAGAAAACCTCCATGAACGTGGACTTCCTGACGAAATTATTGAGCGGAACGGCTATAAGTCCATGCCGGAAACGGAATCCGAACGGCGCTTACTGGCGTCACTTCTCCGGTGCAATCATGAACTGCACGGGCTGCCCGGCTTTTACACGAAGGACGGGACATGGACGCTGGCAGGCGCAAACGGCTTTCTCATTCCGGTACGAAACAAGGACGGTTTGATCCAAGGCATGAAGATCCGGCTGGACGACGATGCGGCGCGAAAATACCGCTGGTTGTCCAGCCGGTCAAGCCGCATGGAAAACGGCACCCGCAGTTATTCGTGGATTCACGTCACCGGCGACACCACACAGAAGCGTGCCTATCTCACCGAGGGGCCGCTCAAGGGCGACATTGCAAGCTACTTTGCAAACAATGCGCTCTTTACGGAGGTCATGGAGGCGATGGACATGGATCAGTTTACGAATCCGCAGGTCCGGCAGGCGATCCTCACCCTGCGCCGCGAGGTGCAATTGATCCCGGGTATCCGGTACTATCAATGTACCTGGAACCCGCGATTCAAGGGTGTGGACGATTATCTGCTGGACTGGACGAAACGAAAAACAGCTTAGAGAAAGGAATTGCGTATGACAAATATTACGAATTTTCAGGACATCCTTGGCGCAGCCAACGGCGACAGGACCTCCGTGCTGGGCAAATTCCTCTATTTCTCGCTTGCCAACATTCTGGTGGAGAAGGAGGCGCTGGCGCAGCTTTGCGAGGAGCTGAACATCCCGTACTCCGGCAGCAAGCGAATTTCCGTGTCGGATGCGTTCCGCTCCGCGACGGGCGATATCAAGGATCGGATCACGGTAAAGAATCCCGGTGAGCATCATATCTACGCGGTCTACTACCGCGACAACGCGCACACCGAGGACGTCTATTCCCGCGAGCTGGTCAAGGAAACACTCAACCAGCGGACAAACCAGTATGAAAAGCTGGCAAACATCTTTTACGACCGGCGTGATAATCGGTTCGGGTATGATAACATCGGCTTCGACGCCGACATTGACCCCATCAGCTATTGCCGCCGGGCGGAAGAACTGTTCGAGCTTTATCAGGTCTGCGCGAACCGCCGGCAGATCGAGACGATCTGCCTGAGCTATCTGCGGATGCTGGAGGCCACCAAGGTCAGCTCGACTGGACATCTGTATTTTATCCCGCGGCAGCACATGGACAAAGTGGATACGTTTGAAACGTTCATTGAGCAGCTCAGCGCGATGAATCAGAACGACAATGCCTTGAGCGTCAACAGCTTCTACATCATTGACGACGCGAAGCAGCGCGACAAAATGACGGAGGAATTTTATTCCGCGGTCAAAAAAGAGATCGCGCTGTATCAGGAGAAGGCCGATTATCTCATCCAGAGCGGCAGCCGCAGCCCCAGCGTCATGGAGCGGTGGGTCAACAAAATTGCCACGCTGGAGCAGAAGAAGCAGCACTACGAAGAAATTCTCCGCCGTGAGCTCGACGGCCTCGACGATGAATTTGAAACGCTGCGTCTTCTGTCGCAGGAGCTGTCCGTGCGGGCAAACGGCCTGCGATTTCGGAAAGCGGCTTGACATGGACTCTTGATGGACACACGGCGGCCCCGACTCGGAATACCGAGCCGGGGCTGATATTTTGTATTAGTACATGTAAACTTTTTCGCGATTTAAGTTTTCATCGCAGACCACAAAGTCCGCCAGTTTTCCGACCGCGATCGAGCCTATTTCGTGCTCTCGCCCGATCTCACGTGCCGGGAGGAGTGTCGCGGACAAGATCGCCTGTTCCTTTGGAATGCCAAATTCCACGGCCTTTCTCATGCAGTCGTAAAGATTTGTCGCGGAGCCCGCGAGCGTGCCGTCTGCCAGCTTTGCTACGCCGCCATACAGGAACACGTCCTGCCCGCCGAGGGTGTACTGCCCGTCCGGCATCCCGCAGCAGCGCAGCGCGTCGGAAACGAGGCAGATACGCCCCGGAAACAGCCTAAACGCCATCCGCACGGCACTCGGGTGGATGTGCTGACCGTCACAGATGAGTTCTGCGATGACATTTTCCCGTTCTGAGGCAGCCCCGATGGGACCGGGCTTGCGGTGGTGGATGCCCGGCATGGCGTTGTAGAGATGCGTCAGGTGCGACGCGCCCGCGTCAAAGACCGCACTGGCTTCTTCGTAGGTGCAGTCGGTGTGCGCGATGGAGACCGTGCAGAGCTTGGACGCTTTTTCGGCAAATTCGACCGCACCTGGCAGCTCCGCCGCCACATCCGCAATGCGAATAAGACCCTCAGACGCGTCATAGAGCTTTTTGAACGCAGTAAAATCCGGATCTCTCAGGTATGCGCCGTTCTGTGCGCCCTTTTTCTTCTCAGAGAAGAACGGCCCCTCCATCTGGATGCCCATGAGACGCGCACAGCCCTCCGGCTGCTCCTTTTTTAACTGCACAGCTGTCTTGTACGCCGTTTCCAGCACGTCATACGGCAGTGTCATGGACGCGGGCGCGAAGCTGGTCACGCCGTTTTTCGCGAGATAGCGCGCCATTTTGACAAGCCCGTCATAGTCGCCGTCCGAGAAATCTGCGCCGGAGTTTCCGTGGTTGTGGACGTCCACAAGCCCCGGAATGACATACTGGTTGTTCAGATCAATGCCGTCCTCTGTAGGAACAGTGGTCAAGATTTCGGTAAATCTTCCGTTTTCCACGCGGAAGGAGCCGTGCTGAAAACGTCCGTTCACGAAAATATTTGCGTTTTTGAAGAGCATATCGCTTACACCTCCGGAAGACTCGCGGCAGCCATCGACTGGCCGACGCGGCGGAATTCCTCATCCGGGAGCATGACGCGCAGCTTCTGCGCAAGCTCGGGATATTCTTCGTTCAGCACCTGTCGGCATTCAGCAACGATCAGATCACCGCCTACGCCGGAGGCCACACGCCCCAGAACGATGAGATTGCGAATATCATAGAACATTTCATAGAGGCAGAGCGTATGCCCCAAATACACGCCGATGGATTTGAAAATGTCCTGCGCATAAGAAACGCCCTGCTCTGCCAGCTTCTGCACCTCCTTGAGCTTTTCCGCAGGCGTCAGGCTTTCCGCCAGTGCGATGCCAGCCGCCGGAGCCAGCTTTATGACGGCGTCCTGCGAGAAGTATTTGCAGCCGACACCGATGTCGCCGGACCATTCATCGCGCATGGCGTGATCGTTCAGGTCAACGGGTGCAAACGCCAGCTCGCTGAACCAGCCGAGCAGGTTACAATCGGCATTAACGTATCCGACTGCCTCGCTTGTCCCCATAGCAAGTCCCATGACCGCGCCTTCGTGCAGACTCATTGCGCCTGCAAGCGCGGAAACGTCGCCGTCGTTGGCAACAACGATGGGGACATCACCGATCTCCTTTGCGGCGCGGTCAAAGATGGTCTTGACCTCCTCGCGGCGCTCACGCGGCACCTTGAGGAAGATGGAGGAAACCATCGGCGCGTTGCCGATGAACACGCCTGCGGATGACACGCCGATACCGTCCACACGGGGCATCTTGGATGCCGCCGTTTTGAATGCGGCGACAATGCCGTCGTACTGGTACTGTGGGTCCTCGCTCGTCTTCGGGTGCCAGACGACCTCCTCAGAGTAGACTGTCTTGCCGTCCACGACGGCGGAGACCTTCCGGTCAGAGCCGCCAGCGTCGAAGCCGATGCGGCAGCCGTTCGTATGACCGCCCGCTTTTTTCGTCTGTTCGTGCGCGGCAGGGAAGTGCGCTTCGTCAGAAATCACAATTTCAAACGGCCGCTCATAGACATCATGCATAAAGCCCACGTCAAATTCGCGCGTGCCGCCCATGCGGTATGCGTCCTGTATACGCTTTGCGACCGCGTCGTCGCCGCAGAGGTAAACTCTCCAGCCGCCGACCGACCAGAGGAGCATCTTCACAAAGCGCTCGACAAAGCGCGTGTTCGCCTCGGCAAATTCCGCGCCGCGCAGCTTCGTTTCAAACACGGAAACAAGGCCGTTTTCGCGCTCCACGGCGATTTTGAACGGGCGGCTGGCTTCTTTCAGATACGCCTTTGCCCATACGCCGAACGGAATGAAGTCCGCATCGAGCGCGGGCAGGTTTTTGATCGAATATTCAATGCCCAAATACTGCATAACGTCCCTCACTGCGGCATTCTGACAGCCGCCGCCTCATCGCAGATGAGCGTCACATCGTGGTGAAACTGCAAAATGGAGCCGGGGACCTCCGGCGTGACAGGGCCGAAGAAGACCTTGTAGAGGATGTCCGCCTTGTCTGCGCCCGTGATGACCATGACGATCTTCCGCGCCGCCATGACCGTGCCGACACCCATCGTGACGGCTGCGGTCGGGACCTCGTCGATGGACGAGAAGAAGCGCTTGTTTGCCTCGCGGGTCATGTCCGTCAGCTGCACCTCGTGCGTCATGACCGGGAAATGGTCGCACGGCTCGTTGAAGCCGATGTGGCCGTCATGACCGATGCCAAGCAGCTGAATGTCCACGCCGCCCCAGTCCTCGATCTTGTGTTCATAGTCCATGCACATGGCTGGAATGTCGGCAGCAAGACCGTCCGGGACAATGGTGTTTTCCGGCTTGATGCCGATATGGTCGAACAGGTTTTCCTGCATGAAGCGGCGGTAGCTCTGCGGATGATCCGGCGCAAGACCCTTATATTCATCGAGGTTGGCCGAACGGACGCGGGAGAAGTCGATTTTCCCGGCCTTCTCGCGCCGAATGAGTTCTTTGTAGAGGGGGATGGGGGTGGAGCCGGTGGCAAGTCCCATCACGCAGGCGGGCTTGCGGCAGATGACCGCCTCAAATTCGTCGGCAGCGGCCTTTCCCATTTCTTCTGGTGTTTTGACTTTGATGATATTCAGGTGCAGCATTTTGATCTCTCCTTATTGCTCATATCCGTTTGGATTTTGTTTCTGCCAGTTCCACGTGTCGCGGCACATATCGACGAGATTTTTTTCCGCCTTCCAGCCGAGCACTTCCAGACTCTTTGCGGGATCTGCATAGCAGGTCGCAAGGTCGCCGGGACGGCGGGCAGTAATCTCATAGGGCACCTTCACGCCGTTTGCCTCTTCAAAGGCGTGAACCATGTCAAGCACACTGTAGCCGTGACCGGTGCCGAGATTGAACACGCCCTCGCCGGTGTGGGACATCAAATACTGGATCGCGGCAACATGACCCTTCGCCAGATCGACAACATGAATGTAGTCGCGCACACCCGTTCCATCGGGTGTGGGATAGTCGTTGCCGAACACGTTCAGATGGTCGCGCTTGCCGATGGCGGTCTGCGAAATATA
>CAKUHB010000052.1 GCA_934655875.1 uncultured Oscillospiraceae bacterium | reverse complement strand
CTGATCAGATGCCGTAGTTGTCAACGTCTTCCTGCGTGATGGTGGAAGCGTCGAAGCCCTTCTCGTCCATGATGATGACCTTTTCAGCCGGGGTCTTGCCGTTTTCAAGGTCCTTGATGATGGAATCGATGTAGGAAGCCTGGAAGGGGTTGCACTGGCCGTCGTAGTTCCAGTTGCCGGCGAGCAGCTCTTCGAGTGCCCACTTGTTGCAGTCAAAGCCCATGACGATGACGTCCTTGCCGACGCCGTGGGAGATGTTTGCCTTGTCGAGTGCAGCGACAGCGCCCTTGGCCATATCGTCGTTCTCAGCGTAGATGACGTTAAATTCCTTGCCGGAGTCGATGACGGACTGCACAATCTGCTGGGCAGTCTCGGCGTTCCACTCTGCGGTCTGCTGGGTCACCATGTTCCAGTTGTCGTTGGCAGCGACCTGCTCGTCAAGAGCGCCGGTACGGCCGATCTGCGCAGCGGAGCCCATGACGCCCTGGATGTGGATGATGTTGTAGGTGTCGAGGTTCTGGGAAGCGAGCCAGTCAACAGCGGTCTGGCCTTCCTTGGCCATGTCGGAGACGATGGAAGCGACATACAGGCTCTCGTCAGCGTCGATGGTGCGGTCGAAGAGGATGACCTGGATACCGGCAGCCTGTGCGTCCTGCAGGACGGAATCCCAGCCGGAGGTGCCGGCAGCGGAGATGAGCAGGTAGTCGACTTCATCCTGGATGAACTTCTGGGCAGCAGCGATCTGCTCGTCGTTCTTCAGGCTGTAGGCGAAGGAAGCGTCATAGCCGTTTTCCTCGGTGAACATCGCCTTCAGGTCCTTATCGTTGGCGGTGCGGTAGCCGGACTCGTTGGGGTCGTTGTTGATGATGCCGACCTTGATGAGCTTGCCGTCGGAAGCGGCGGTGTCAGCCGGAGCCGCGTCTGCGGAGGTGTCGGCCGGGGTCGTGTCTGCGGACTGCTGCGCGCAGGCGCAGAAGGCAGCGATCATGGCGATCGCCAGAAGCAGGGCAAGAATCTTTTTCATGTTTTGTTCCTCACTTTCAAATTTTGTTCCAAATTTGTTTCGTGTTGCAGGTTTTCGCCTGTCATGGCTCTATTTAAACGCGCGGCGGCGCGGAAATCAATCCGGCGAACAGCTGCGGCGGCATTTTCGGCACAGTTGATAAGACAGCTTCTCCGGTTTCAGGTTCCAATACGGACAGGTTCGTCCTTTTTCGCCGCTTTTCCGTGATTTCCTTTTGTTTTTCTCCTGCGATTCCGCGATTTTTGTTTGATATTTTATGATTATATGCGGACAGCATTGCAGCTGCTATGGCGGTAACACCGTATAGAAACCCACAAAATGCGCAGATGTTGTTTGATATTTTTCTTCTTGTGTTTGAAATTTTACGAAAAAAGTTTGGCATATTTTTATGCTGTTCGTACAGATTCCGTTTTTCTTTTGCCTGATTTTCATTTTTTCAAAGGAAAACGAACAAATCCTGCGGTGCAGTTTTCCGGCCCATGTGGTACAATTTATAATCGGAAAGGATGGTGGCCATATGACAGCGAAGTATCTCGAGCTGGCGCAGACGCTGCGGCAGGCGCTGCCGGAGTGGTATGCGCAGGGCGTGCGGCGGCTGCCGTGCGAGCAGGAGCTGGCCGCGCAGTATCATGTCAGCCGGCAGACGGTACGGCAGGCGCTGTCTGAGCTGGAGCAGGAGGGCCGCATTGAAAAGCGGCGCGGCAGCGGAAGCTTTCTGCGCCCGTCGGCTGCAAATCAGGACCGGCGGATCGCCGTGATCGCGACCTCGCTCAGCGACTATATCTTCCCTTCCCTTCTGAAGGATGTGCAGGCGTGCCTGGCCGCGCAGGGCTTTTCCGTCGTGATCCACGCCACGGAGAACTCCTTCCGGCTGGAGCGCGAGATTTTGCAGCAGCTGCTGCTCGATCCCCCGGCAGGGATCCTGGTCGAGGGATGCAAGACCGCGCTGCCGAACCCGAACGCGGAGTTTTATCTGCAATTGCAGAAGCGGGAGCTGCCGCTCACCTTTCTGCACGGAAGCTGCCGGGAGCTGCCGGACGCGTTCTGCGTCGGGGATGACAATTACGGCGGCGGATATCTGCTGGCGGAGCATCTGATCCGGAACGGGCATAAAAAAATCGCCGGGATCTTCAAATCCGACGATACGCAGGGGCCGGAGCGCTATCATGGCGTGGTCTGCGCCATGCGCGACGCCGGACTTTTTCCGCTGGATGAGAATTTTCTCTGGTTTTCCAGCTTCCAGCGCCACCAGCTCGTGGAGCTACAGGACGAGAGCATGTTGCAGGCGTTTTTGCAGCAGCAGCTGGGCAGCTGCACGGCGGTCGTCTGCTACAACGATGAGATCGCCTTCCATCTGATCCGGACGCTTCTGCGCGCGGGAAAGCGCGTGCCGGAGGACGTCGCCGTCGTGAGCTTTGACAACAGCTACTACTGCACCTTCGGCCCCGTCAGCATGACCTCCATCGGTCATGAGCCGCACGCCATGGGCCGCGCAGCGGCGGAAAATCTTCTCAGCCAGATCCGCCGCCAGCCCTGCCGCAGCGTCAGCCTGCCGTGGGCCCTGTACCAAAGACAAAGCGGATAATCAAAGCGCCTGTCTCCATCCATTGGAGACAGGCGCTTCTCATGCTTTAGCGGCCGACGGGAGGCAGGAGCCGGGCTTTGGCCTGCTGCTCGGTGTCGTCCGATTCGTCGTAGCCGTCGTAGGGTGCGGCCGGGTCCGGGACGCGCTTATGGAACGGCGAGCAGAGCTTGTCCTTATGCGCGAAGGCAAAGGCGAAGTTATCCGTCCAGCCGGTATGGCCGGTCAGGAAGACCGGCTGCAGGCCGCGGCTCCGGAGCTTCTGCTCGAGCGCGGCGAGCGAGCGGACGGCGAGCTTATTATCCTCGGCCAGCGCGCTGATGAAGCTGTAGCCGCCGTCGGCGCCGAACCAGATGGTATCGCCGGTGAAAAGATACCGGCCGTCGATGAGATAGACCATATGGCCCCACGTATGGCCGGGCACGAGGAAGCATTCGACGCGGATGCCGTCGATCTCAAAGACCTGCCCGTCCTGCAGAAGGACTTTTTTATTCCGGATCGTCACCTGCGGCAGGCAGTACATGTGGTAAATAACCCTGCGGCGCGTCTGGCCGGTCAGGTAGCGGTTTTCCGTCTCGCCGATATAGAGTGTGGCATCGCGGAACAGGCCGGGGCTGTCGGCTTCCACGGCGCCCACGTGGTCGGTGTCCTGATGGGTGATCAGGATGTGGCGGATCTGCGCGGGGTCGAGGCCGAGCCAGCGCATTTTTTCGCCCAGCCGGTCATAGTTGTATCCGGCGTCGATCATGAGGACGGTATCGCCCTTGCGGTAGAAGAAGATATTCGCCACCCACTCGCGCACGCAGGCCACATGCTCGTCGATCCAGCCGGTGTTGAGCGGCTTGAAGATCTGCTTGCCGCGGTACATCCGGCTCATTTCCTTTTTCTGAAATTCAGTCGCCTTTCTTGACATCTTTGCTCCTCCTTCTTATGCTTTGACGCATTCCGTGTAGGTCAGCGGAAAGGACGCTTTCAGGACGGTGCTTTTGCGCACCTGCCAGCCGCAGCTGCGAAGAAAATCGAGATATGCTTTGCTCGACCATCTGCTGTGCAGCGGGAAACCGGCCAGCTTCATGAAAAACGCCTTGATCCGTCCGCGCAGCGTATTGCCGGCGTGCGTAAACGTCGGCGCGATCAGAACGCCGCCGGGCTTTAATACGCGCCCGATCTCCCGAAGGGCAAGCTCTGGCTGCGGGACGATATGCAGGGCATTCGCGACGATGATCACATCAAACGACGCGTCCGCATACGGAAGATGGAACATGTCCTGCACGGAAAAATGCAGCTTGGCGGATGTTCCGTCCCGCCTGGCCTGCGCGATCATCTCCGGCGACGCGTCGGTCGCTTCGATATGGTCAGCTTCGCTCACGATATGCCGGGCGATCAGCCCCGTGCCGGTCGCAAGCTCCAGAACCGTTTTATGCCGCACGACGGGCCGGATCAGCGCGTACATTTGCTCATAGGCCGCCGTGTCCTTGCGCATGAAGCTGTCATAGAGACCGGCGTTTCGATCCCAGAAAGTCTTTTTCACAGTGCTTCCCCCCTGTTGTATGTTAGATTTGTCTAACTCGTATCTTTCATTTAGTTAATCTCATTTAACCGCACTCATATTGTAATTGCGCTGCTGCGGCTTGTCAAGTCTTCAGACGGAGCCCAACGGGACGATGTGCACCGGCAAGCGGTGGACCCACATCCGTAACGCTCCTTCGTCGCGAACGGCTGTGCCCGGCATCGTCCCCTACCATCAAATCTGAGGAATTTCTGCAAAACAGACCATGCTGTTTTTGGGTGATCTGTGCAAAAAGCTCCGGGCGGTTGGCCCGGAGCTTTTGTTGAAGGGGGTTCGCTTGAGGGGTTCTGCGTCAAGTGCGGATCAGCGCTCGTACTTTGCCCAGTCGGGGTCGGCGAGCATCTTTTTCCACAGCTCGTAGTTGTTGGTCTTGCGCGTGTAGTCGTGGCTGTTGGTCGCTTCCTGCACGTCCAGATAGTACCACTTGGTCGTGTCCATGTTATCCGTCCACTTGTTCATGTCGTTCAGCAGATCGCTGGGCTTCTCCGGTGCGCGGTTCAGGACGCGGTTGATGAGCGCCATGGCTTCGGCACGGGTGATGTTGCGGTTCGGACGGAAGGTGCCGTCGTTGTAGCCCTTGATCCAGCCGTTTTCGTAGGCCAGGCTGATCTCGTTGATGGCCCAGTGGCCGTAGATGTCGGTGAAGGACGCGAGCTTGGCGGCCTTGTGCTCATCGAAGCGGGCAGCGATGGCTGCAAATTCCGCGCGGGTGATGGGATCGTTCGGGCGGAAGGTGCCGTCCGGATAGCCCTTGATGATGCCGAGACGGGACATGGTGGAGACGGGGTTATTGTACCACTTGTCCGTCGACACGTCGGTATAGGTGTTATAGCTGGTGAAGTTCGCGCGGCGGACATCATCCCGCAGGAGACGGAAGAAGATCGTTGCGACCTCGGCGCGGGTGATCTCGCCGTTCGGATGGACCGAGCCGTCCGGATAGCCGATGACATAGGCGTAATGGTCGTCGGTATTCAGCTGGCTGGGCGTGGTCGGGATGACGACAGTGCCGGTCTTGCGGTCGTAGGTGTTGGTGAAGACGATGGACGGATTCGACCAGCCGTAGAGATTCACGGAATCGACATACAGCTTGTTCTGCTCTTCGTCCAGCTTGACCACGATCTCCAGCTCATAGACGCTGTCATCATAGGTCATCCAGCGCGTATTGCCTTCCGTCTCGCTGATGGTGTAGGTGTAGGTTCCGGCGTAGTAGAACTCCAGCGTCCGGCCGAAGTAGAACGCCTTTTGGCCGCCGCGGCCGGAGAACGTCGCTTCGCCGGTCAACATTGTCGCGCCGGTAACGCGGTCCTTGATCGCGACCTCGAAGGTCTCTTCCGGTGCGCTGCCTCTGAGAACAATGAGTTCTTTCTTGGCCAGAACCGTGCCGTCACCGTCGATGTCGTCTGGGTCAAAGGTCGCGGGGGTCGGATTTTCCTTCTTGATGTAGTTGACCACGAATACTGTGCCACTGTTGACCAGAGTACCAGCTGCCGGATATGCCGGGTTGTTGGGATCGAGCTTATAGCCGGTGTACTTGTTGGCCGGGGTCGGGATGCCGCCTGCAGCAATGGCGATCTTGGCCGGGTTATCGTTGATCCATGCCGTGCCGGTCACTTCGACCTTGTCATTGGTCTGCTCGGCACCTTCGATGGTGTACTTGACGGTGTACTTGGTGTCCTGCGTCTGGCTGTCGTCCTTGACGTAGTTGACGGTGTACTCGCTGCCGCTTTCGACCAGTGTTCCTGCTTCCGGGTAGGTCGGGTTGCTGGG
>CAKUHB010000051.1 GCA_934655875.1 uncultured Oscillospiraceae bacterium | reverse complement strand
CGCCGAAGCCCGACTCTGTGCAAGAGCCGGGCTTCGTAATTTTTAGGAGCTGCCTCTTAGTGAGACAGCCCCTTTTGAATTTTATGCCTGCTTCCACTTGCGGCAGCGGCGGGCCTTTCTGCGCCGCCGGACGATGCCTGAAATGACGAAGAACAGGATCACCGCGGCAATCGCGGCGATCGTCAGGATCAGGTACAGCGTCGTGTTCGACGTGGAGGTCTTGACGGAGAGCCACAGGTCGTTCATGACCTGTGTGGCCTCTACGCTGAGCTCGGCAAACGATTCGCTGCGCGCGAGCGTCTTGTCGTCGGGATAAGAGACGGGGCTGGAGGTCACATCCTCGTCCAGATAGTCCTTTGCGGCTGTTTCCGGGGTGGAGTAGCCGATGTAATCCAGATTTGCGGCAGAGATCTCCGGGCGGCAGAGGAAGTTGATAAACGCCTCCGCGCCGGCCTTGTTCTGGCAGCCCTTCGGGATACACATGGCGTCGATGAAGATGTTGAAGCCTTCCTTCGGGTGGCTGAAGCCCAGGTCGGGATTCTCCTCGACCATGGTCAGATAGTCGCCCGCGTAATACGGAGCGGCCCATGCCTCGCCGCGCTCCATGCGGTCAAAGATCTGATCCATGACATAGCCCTGCAGGACAGGGGACTGTGTGGCCAGCAGATCGGCACAGTTTTTGAGCTCCTGCTCGTCCTCTGTGTTGAAGCTGTAGCCCAGCATGGATTCCGCGATGGCAAACGCATCGCGCGGATTGTCGAACATCAGGAGCTTGCCCTGATATTTGGAGTTCCACAGGCAGGACCAGCTTTCGGCGTCCTCGTCCGAGACGTAATTTTTGTTATAGATCAGGCCGACCGTACCCCATGTATAGGGGACGGAATAGATATTTTCCGGATCATACGCCTGATCGCGGAAGGCCTCGTCAATGTACTCGTAATTCGGGATGTTGGCGAAGTCCAGCGGCTCCAGCATATCCTCGGAGATGAGCTTGGCGATCATGTAATCGGACGGGATGATAATATCGAACGTCGTACCGCCGGTTTTGAGCTTGGTGTACATGGACTCGTTGGAGTCGAACGTCAGATAATTGACCTTGATGCCCGTTTCTTCCTCAAACGCCTTGATCACGTCCAGACTGTCGTCCGTGCCGTCGGAGATATACTGGCCCCAGTTGTAGACTGTGATCTCATTGGCGGCGGCGTGGGCGGGCAGGGGAACGGCGCAGAGCAGCAGAACGAGCGCCAGCAAAACGGAAAAAACTCGTTTTTTCATGCGCGGGCCCTCCTCGGCTGCTGCCGGTTCTTCTCGGATTTGGCCTGCAGCAGGTTCATGACGACCATCAGAACGAGGATCACGATGAACATCAGGGTAAACAGCGCGTAGATCTTCGGCTGGATGGGCTTTTTCGTATAGTTGTAGATCTCGACCGGGAGCGTGATAAAGCTGGAGCCGGTGACGAAGTACGAAATGACGAAATCGTCCAGACTCATCGTAAACGCCATGAGCGCGCCGGAGATAATGCCGGGCATGATCTCATGAATGACGACCTTGGTGAATGACTGGAACGGCGTGCAGCCGAGATCCAGCGCGGCCTCGACCAGATCCTTGTCCATCTGCTGGAGCTTCGGCATGACGTTCAGAATGACGTAGGGAAGGTTGAACGTGATATGCGCGATGAGAAGCGTCCAGAAGCCGAGCACGGAGTTGGTCTTCAGGATCGTTCCCGCGAACGCGAACAGCAGCGCCAGCGCAACGCCGGTGACGATATCCGGGTTCGTCATGGGGATGTTCGTCATGGTCATGACAGCAGAACGGAGCCTGCCCTTCATACTGTGGATGCCGACGGCGGCCATTGTGCCGACGATGGTCGAAATAAGCGTCGCCAGCAGCGCGATGATGACGGAGTTGCGCAGGAGCGTCAGAAGCGTATCGTCGCGGAATAGATTGGCGTACTGCCGGAGCGTGAAGCCCTTGAAGCTCGCGATGTCCGTGCCGGTGTTGAACGAGGCCACGGCCAGAACGATCATCGGGATATACAGGAAGATAAACACCAGAACGGTGACCGTACGGTTAAAGTGCTTCATACCTTGATGACCTCCTCTCCGTCGCCCTCGCCGAAGCGGTTCATAACGGCGACACAGATAAAGATCAGGATCATCAGCACCAGGCTCATGGCCGCGCCGAGGTTCGGGTTATAGGCGGTCTTGAACTGGGACTCAATCACGTCGCCGATGAGCGTTGTGCCGGTGGAGCCCAGCTTCTGCGAAATGTAGAAGGTGGAGACAGCCGGAACGAACACCATTGTCAGGCCGGACAGAATGCCGGGGCCGGACAGCGGCAGGATGACCCGGGAAAACACCTGCGACGGGCGGCAGCCCAGATCGAGCGCGGCTTCAATCAGCCGGTTGTCGATCTTCATGATGACCGTGTAGAGCGGCAGGATCATATACGGCAGATAGTTATACACCATGCCGAGAATGACGGCACCGTTCGTCCGGATAAGCGGCAGCGGGGAAATACCGATGCGCTGCAGGAGCGTATTGATGATGCCCGTGTCCTCCAGCATGCCGACCCACGCAAGCGTGCGGAGCAGGAAGCTCATGCACATGGGAAGCATGATGAGCATTTCCAGGAACCGCTGCGTGAGCGGCCGGCACTGCGCGATGAAGTACGCAACGGGATAGCCGATGAGCAGGCAGACGAGCGAGGCGAACAGGCTCAGCCAGATCGAGCGCAGGAAGATCGGCAGATAGGTTCCCATGCCGGAGAGATTGGCAAGCGTAAACTGGCCGGTGATGGAATCGGTCAGCGCGTAATAGAAGACGATGCCCAGCGGGATGATCGTGAACAAAAGCATCCAGATGATATACGGGCAGGCGAGAAGCTTGTTGTTATTCTTCATCGTCTTCTTCCTCCGAGGCGTCGGCAATTTCGTCATATTCCGCGCTGTAGGAGGAGTAGTCGCCGTAGAGGCCGGAATACTCGCTCTTGTGCATGATATGGATATCCTCGGGATTGAGGCGAATGCCGATGTACGCGTCAACGGGGCAGTAATCCGTGGTCTGAATGAGCCACTTGAAGCCCTTGAAATCGACAATGGTGTCGTAGTGGACGCCCTTGAAGGTAACGGAGGTGACGGTGCCGCACAGATGGCCCTGCTCCGGCGGGACGATATCCACGTCCTCCGGGCGGATGACAACATCGACCGGCTCGTTGGGGGCAAAGCCCTTGTCCACGCACTGGAACTTGCGGCCAAAGAACTTGACCACGTAATCCTCCAGCATCACGCCGTCGAGAATATTGGACTCGCCGATGAAATCCGCGACAAACGCGTTCTTCGGTTCATTATAAATATCCTCCGGCCGGCCGATCTGCTGGATCTTGCCCTTGTTCATGACGACGATGGTGTCGGACATGGTCAGCGCTTCTTCCTGATCGTGCGTGACGTATATAAATGTAATTCCCATTCGCTGCTGGATATTCTTCAGCTCGTTCTGCATGTCCTTGCGCAGACGCAGATCGAGCGCGCCCAGAGGCTCGTCGAGCAGCAGCACCTGCGGACGATTGACCAGCGCGCGCGCGATGGCCACACGCTGCTGCTGTCCGCCGGACAGGCTCGTCACCTTGCGGTTTTCAAAGCCCTTGAGGCTGACGATCTCCAGCATCTCGGTCACGCGTTCGTCGATCTCGTCCTCTTTGACTTTTGCGATGCGCAGGCCGAAGGCGATATTGTCGTACACGTCCAGATGCGGGAACAGCGCGTACCGCTGGAAGACTGTGTTGATCTTGCGCTGATAGGCGGGCAGATCGTTGATCCGCTTGCCGTTAAACAGCACGTCGCCGGAGGTCGGGGTCAAAAAGCCGCCGATGATCCGGAGCATGGTCGTTTTTCCGCAGCCGCTGGGACCCAGCAATGTGAGGAATTCCTTGTTGTTGATGTACAGATTGATGTTGTCGAGAATCGTCTCTCCGTCCTCGAATGTCATAGTGAGATTCGTGAGGCGAATGAGCTCTTTGGACATGTATCCTCCCCCATTTCGAAAAAAATTCGTATGCGTCGAACTTTGCCGGAGCGGCCCGAAACATACTGGATTGAATATATCGGGCAGGGGGGCTTTTGTCAATATCAAAACAAAAAAATGTGCAAAAAAGTTGGAAGAACATTTTGAAAGTTCTTCCAACTTTGGAGAAAACGAAGAAAAAGATCAGTTATGTAAAGTATTCCTGCACAAAATCGACAGACTCGACCTGAAAGGTCTTCCCATCGAGATAGGAAAGACTCCCGGCATCCGTCGTAAAGCGGAACGTCAGCTGATAGGAATAGAGCGCCTGAAATTTCCGGTCATAGCGCTTGTCGAGCCTTCCGTATTTTCCGTCGCCCAGCAGCGGCCAGCCCGCCGCGGCCATCTGCGCACGGATCTGATGGGTGCGCCCGGTCACAAGCTCGCACTCGACAAGGCTCAGTCCGTTCCGGCTCTGGAGCGTCTTATAGAGCGTGACACAGGTCTTTGAGCCCTTCTGAGGGGCTTTTGTAATGTAGACACGGTTTTCCTTCGCATCCTTGAACAGCTGCCCCTCGAGCCTGCCGGAGGTAGGACGCGGCGTGCCGTGAACGATGCACAGATACCGCTTGTCGATCTCCCGGTCCTTGATCTTCTGGTTCAGAATGCGCAGCGCCTCGGCGTTTTTTGCGGCGATGACAATGCCGCCGGTGTTGCGGTCAATGCGGTTGCACAGAGCAGGAGCAAACGCGTGCTCCTCTCTGGGCCGCCATTCGCGCTTGGCGTAGAGATAGGCCTGAATATGATCGATGAGCGTTTTGCCGTATTCCGCGCCGTCGTGCGGATGAACGGCCTGCCCGGGCTTTTTGTCGACCAGAATTATATTTTCGTCCTCATAGACGATATGCAGCTTCGGTGCGGCGACGGTCAGATAGGCATTTTCCTCCTTGGGGATATCAAAAAAATCGTCGTTGATGTATAATTGCAGCGTATCCCCGGCGGTCAGCCGCGTGTCGCGCTCGGCGCGCTTTCCGTTGAGCTTGACGCGCTTGAGCCGGATGTATTTCTGCGCCAGCGAAGCCGGGAGCAGGGGAACGGCCTTCGCGAGAAAGCGGTCAAGCCGCTGCCCGGCGTCGTTTGCTGTGATGGTGAATTCCTTCATGGCGGTCTCCGTACATAAATAAATAGTCTACTTTTATTTTACCACGCGGGGCGCTTTCTGTAAAGAATCCGGCGCTTGAGAAAAAGAACGAAAAATTTGTGAAAAAGTATTTGACTTCCCTGCGATTATTCGATATAATATCCATCGCACGATTATGGATTGGAGGGCGCTATGCTGCTGGATCTGAAGCCAATTCTTGTAACGCCC
Organism: uncultured Oscillospiraceae bacterium; assembly: GCA_934655875.1. GTDB lineage: Bacteria > Bacillota > Clostridia > Oscillospirales > Oscillospiraceae > CAG-170. The sequence continues at coordinate 723 of CAKUHB010000051.1, read as the reverse complement.
GGCGCGAGTCTTCCGTTTGAAACGCGGGAAGATCTATCCGATCTCGTTTTCGGCAGCTGCAGGCCCGCGTCAGAGCCGGTTCTGGCCAGCGGAAGGGTCCGCAATACGGCAGGCGTTCTTGAGCTGACCGGAGAACTCAGCACAACGCTGCACGGCGTATGCGACCGCTGCGCCGGTGAGTTTACGCGTGCGGTGCAGATCCCTGTCCGCGCCGTTCTCGTTCCGGAAGAGGAGCTGGAACAGGCAGAGGACGAATGGGTGTTCGGCATCCACGACGGCTGCGCTGATCTGACCGACATCATCACGACCGCTTTTGTTCTTAACATGGACAGCCAGCTTCTGTGCAGGCCCGACTGCAAGGGCGTTTGCTTCCGCTGCGGCAAAAACCTCAACGAGGGGCTGTGCGGCTGCAAGAAGGAACCCGATTCCCGTTTTGCTGTTTTACAGCAGTTACTGGATAAATAAGTAGATAATGTGCCTTCGGGCATTTAGACCAAGGAGGTGTACCACATGGCAGTACCCAAGAGAAAAGTATCCCGCGCAAGAAGAGATAAGAGACGCAGTTCCCATTGGAAGCTGGCGATCCCCGGCGTCGTTGCTTGCCCGAAGTGCGGCGAGCCCCGCCTGCCTCACAGAGCCTGCAAGGCTTGCGGCTACTACAATGGCCGTGAAGTCATTTCTGTTGAAGCTAAGTGATTTCGCTGAAAGAGATGAGAGGGAGGC
>CAKUHB010000050.1 GCA_934655875.1 uncultured Oscillospiraceae bacterium | reverse complement strand
ACGTAGCTGACAAAACCGGAGCAGTCAAACGAGGTCGCCGGGGAGCTGCCGCCCCAGACATACGGGAAACCGAGATACTTTTCCGCTTCTTTGATGATGGCGGCGAACTGTTCATCCTCCAGCGCCTCCGGAGGAATATCATAGCTGCCGCCGCTCCCGTTGCCGTAATATCTGTTTACATAATCCGAATCGCCGAACAGATCCGGACGATTCCCGAGCGTCGCCATATACGATGCGTAGAGCGCAAGCTGATCCTCGCTCATCACATAGACCGGCACATGGGAGAGGTCGAAGTTTTCAAGCGTGACTGTGCAGATCGTGTATTCATATGGCACTTGGACGGTGTACGGGTTGCCGTCCTCGTCATACCTTGTTTCCAGTCGGTAGCGAATTTCGGTTTCCACAGTTTCCGTGAGGATGTACTGCTTGTCAAAGAGCATTTGCAGCTCGCCCTGTACCTCGCTAAGCGCCCAAGCGCCGCCCTTGAGCGCCGTGAGCGTGGAGATCAGCACATACGGGTCATGCCCGATCTCATCGAGGTCAAAGTGATACTCGTCATAATCATGCGTCGCTTCGTAATTGTCCAGCTTGGCCTGCAGCGCTGCCTCCATCGCGCAGTATTGCGCTTCGGCGGCAAGCATATCGCTGTCCTCGCTGGGATAGGTCGATACGCCGAGCGCCGTCACGCCGCCCTCGACCAATACTGAGCAAGATGAGGCGATGTTCAGAAGAAATACTGCAACGAGCAGAATCGCCAGCGCAATCAAAAAGCCTTTCTTGTGTTCCGCAATCCATTCCGACGCTTTCTTCGTGTCCTCTGCGGCGCGTTTGGCAGCTCTTGCGGTAACTTCGGATGCAGACACCGTACCGCCGCCAGCCTTTGCAGCGGCATATTCCTTTTTGATGGCACGTTTCTGCTGCCAGCGGGAATACGGATTGCTTTGCAGCTCCGGGTTTTGCTGCTGCGCCTGCTTTTGCAGCGCATCGAGGTTGGCGCTGTCGGCACGAGCTTCTGCGCGGTCTGCATTGCGGTACGGCTTGAGCTGGTGGGACCGATGCGCAGTTTCCACCGCGCGGACGGTCTGCTCGGCGGTTTCCTCCAGCTTATGTGCGCTCTCCACGCCGACGTTATCATCCTCGCTTTTCCGGATTTCCCGGTGCGCCGCCGAACGGACAGCCTTACCGGGCGCATCCCGAACGGCGTGTTGCAGCTTGGACGCCGGGCGCGGCTTTTCTGCGCCGTTCTTCATCGGAATCTTTGCCTCTGCCTGTTCCAGCTTCTCGATACGCTTCGTTGCTTTCTTTGCCGCCTTGGAAACCTCCGGGGCGGCAAGTTCTTCATCGGTGAATTGCAGTCTTGGGGCGCGTTTGCTCATGCGGCATCACCTCCGGGGTAGTATGGTATGCCGAGGAAATCCAGCACCGCGCCGCAGCCGAGCTTGTGGATGCAGAACTCGTACTGTTTGGGGTGCGTCAGCGCCATACGCTGAAACCGGTTCGGCTGCTTTTCCAGATGCACACCGAACATACAGAACATACAGCCGGTACGCTTCGCGCCGGTTGTTGTCAGCTTGCCGTTTTTCTCGACGATCTCACCATAAACAGACGCATACGGGATGCCCGTCATTCTGAGATAGGAGAGGATGTCCTGCTCCGTCCAGAACGAGAGCGGCTGTGAGGTCGGTTCACGCTTATCATAGGCATTGCAGCCGTTTTTCAGATACGCACTCTGGCGGCGCACACTCTCGCACGCCATTGTGCCGACGATCATGTGCAAACCGTTTGCTTTGGCGTATTTATGCAGCGGGCGTTCTTTCATTACCTCGCAGCACTTGTCCGAAATGAGAAATGGCGCGTCCAGCAGGATGCGCCATTTTTTGTATCGCTCGTTATATTTTGAAGGCGTACCGTCTGCGTTCAAGCCGTTCAGATGGCAGAGCGCCCACACACTTCCTTGCCGTGCGTAATGAATACGCTTTGCAACATCTTTCGAGATGATGGGGTATCCATAGGTTGTGAGAACCTTTGAAAACGGCATTTCCGGGCGCAGCCATGTCACATTTGGGACAGACTTTACGAACGCTCGGATTTCCGGGTATTCCAGTCCGGTATCCACATACACGGCGGGCATATCCGGGAACGCGCGCCGTGCCAGATCAAGAAGAACAGTGGAATCCTTGCCGCCCGAAAATGAAATGGCTACCTTGCCACCGTAATGGTGATACCATTCCAAGATTTTTGCCTGCGTGACACGGATTTTGCGTTCCAGCGACCACGCCTGCATGACGCTCAAATCCTGCCGGGTATAGACGCTCATTCCGTCACACCTCCGATTCGCTGTTCGGCAAGCGTGCAGTAGTCTGGATTCAGCTCAATGCCGATGTAATGCCGCCCCATCTGTTTTGCAACAGCGGCAGTCGTACCGGAGCCGAGGAACGGATCGAGGACGATGCCGTCCTGCGGGCAGCCGGCAAGCAGGCACGTTTCCACCAGCTTGGGCGGGAACGCGGCGAAATGTCCGCCCTTGTAGGGAAACGGGTTGATCTGCCACACATCGCGCTTGTTCCGGACAGTCGGCACCGCGTCATCTTCGTAATAACCGCCGCTGCGTGCTTTGTTCAGCCCCTGAATATTGCTCTGTCCGGGGATTCCATCCGTGTATTTGCCTCCAATGCGCCCGCGTTTGTATCGTGCGACGGAGGAAGGAGCCATCGGTTCTGCGATTGCCGCAGCGTCATAGTAATAGCAGTGCGATTTTGTCAGCAGGAAAACGTGTTCGTAGCATCGGCTGGGGCGGTCCTTGCAGCTTTCGGGCATGGGGTTTGCTTTCATCCAGATGATATCCGAGCGCAGATACCAGCCGCTATCGCGGAGGGCAAACGCCAGCATCCACGGAATCCCGATCATGTCCTTTGCCTTGCAGCCTTCCACCTTTCGGTTGATTTCAGCCATCTGCCCGTTCCTGCCTTTGGGATACTTTGGATCAACGGAATCGCACGGCTTTCCTTTCGCTGCATAGGTATCTGCAATGTTGAGCCATAGAGTACCGCCCGGTCTGAGGACGCGCCGAACCTCGGAGAACACATCCGTCAGCCGCGCCACATACTGCGCCGGTGTGTCCTCACGTCCGATCTGCCCCTCCGCACCGTAATCCCGCAGCGCGTAATAGGGCGGCGAAGTGATGCAACAATGTACGGAGTTGTCCGGAAGGGTTCGCAGCATCTCCAGCGCGTCGCCGCAGAGGATGCGATCAGTTTCCATACAGAACTCCCACCAGAAGATTTCCGCAGAGCTTCGCAGACTGCTCCAATTCGAGGGATGCACCGGCGTCGCGCAGCGAAAGCAGCTCGTTTTCCATCAGCGCATGGAGCGCGGCATCGGTTTCTTCCTGCGACATTCTTTCCGAAAGCCCCAGCCCTTCCAGAATCTCATCGCCGGTTTCCTTGCAATACTGAGAAAATGCCCGCACAACCGGCACCATACCGCCGCCGGGAATCGACGCGACCAGCGCGTTCACATCCCGCAGCAGCGCATAGAGCTTTGCCGTCTCCTGCAAATGCTGGAGGTAGTCCGACCGATGGACGAGGAACAGATCGTCGTCCGCAGTCTCTTTCGGCGGGTCCTGCGGCTTCGGTTCGGGGTCGTCGTCGTAGACGATGGGGAAAACCGTATCGGCCAGCCAGCGGCTGAACGCGGCGGCTTCTTCCCGTCTGCGGGAGCGCAGGATCAGCGTCTCCAGACCGCTCAGATTGACGGCGTTCGCCGGGTTGCTACCGACAGAGAGGTTCGGAACGTTGATGATGGTCTTATCCTCCTGCCGTACCAGACGGACAGCCTTGGTCGCGTTGCCGTAGCCGAGCGTGCGGCAGATGTCCGCTACGATATACCACGGCGTATCGTCCAGCATCACAACGCGCAGCGGGTCAAATCTCTGACTGCGAAAAATTTTCATATGGATATTCATGTCGCTTCTCCTTTCATTTCCGACGGTTTGGTTGTCATGGTCTTATACAGCTCTGTATCCTTCGGGAACCGATCCACAAAAGGCAGGATTGTACTGCCATAAAAAAGCAGCCCTTCGCCTTCACCCGAGTGGGTGACATACGAGAGCTGATGCGGAGAGATATTGAGCTGCTTGGCGAGAATCTGCCGGTCGCCGCTTGCCTGGTTGAGCATATAAATGTAGTCGCTGTTTTCAAAGATGTTCTCGACCTCGCGGGAGGAAAGCAGGTCTTTGACGTTCTGCGTGATGCCGGTGGGGATGCCGCCCCACTTGCGGAATCTTTTCCAGATTTCAACGCTATATGCCGCGGTCTGTTCCTCTTTCAGAAGCAAGTGGAACTCGTCAATATAATACCGCGTGGCCTTGTGCGCCTCGCGGTTGATCGTGACCCTGTTCCACACCTGATCCTGGACGACAAGCATCCCGATCTTCTTGAGCTGCTTGCCAAGCTCCTTAATATCAAACGCGACGATGCGGTTCTGAATGTCCACGTTCGTCCGGTGATTGAACACATTCAAAGAACCGGTAACGTAGATTTCCAGCGCCGTCGCCACATACTGCGCCTCCTTTTCCTCCTGTCGGCGCAGCTCGTGATACAAATCCTCCAGCACCGGCATATTCTCCGGGCGCGGGTCATTGAGATAATTCCGATAGATCAGCCGCACGCAGCGGTCGATGATGGTTTTTTCGACCGGCTGCAAGCCGTCCTTGCCGCCGACGATCAGCTCACACAAGCTGAGGATGAAATCGGATTTCAGACTCAGCGGGTTTTCATCGTCCGAGTAATTGAGGTTCAGGTCCATCGGATTGATGAAATGCGGACTGGTGGGAGAGATTTTGATGACCTGTCCGTGCAGCCGCTCGACCAGCGGCCCGTACTCCGCTTCGGGATCGCAGATGATAATGTCGTCGTTGGTGACGAGATACACATTGGCGATTTCACGCTTGGCGGCAAAGGATTTGCCGCTGCCGGGCGTGCCGAGAATCAAGCCGTTCGGGTTTTTGAGGAACTTCCGATCTACCATAATAAGGTTGTTGGAAAGCGCGTTCAGTCCGCAGTACAGCGCCTCGCTGCCGTTCTGGTAAAGCTCCTGCGTCGTAAACGGAACGAAGATGGCGACGGAGGATGTCGTGAGGCCGCGCTGTACCTCGATCTGATTGAGTCCCAGCGGCAGGCTGCTCATCAAGCCTTCCTCCTGCCTGAAATCGAGGTTTACCAGCTGGCAGTTGTACTTCTGCGCGATACCGGATGCCTGCAAACGATTGACACGGAGCTTCGGCACGGAATCTGCGACGTTCAGAATGAGGAATGTCAGCAAAAACATACGCTCATTTCGGCTTTGCAGCTCCTGCAGCAGCTTCTTCGCCTCTACCCCATAGGTGGCGAGGTCGGACGGAATGATGTCCATGTCATAGCCCGCGCGGACGGCTTTTTTCTGTTCTTCAATCGTCATTTTCTGCAAATCCGTGATTTTGCGCTTGACGGTCTTGATGGCTTTCACCTGATCGACCGGCTGGACGTGCATCGTGACGATGATGGAGCTTTCCATGTCCAGAAATTCCGCCAGCATCCGGTCGTTCAGCTCCGGGGCGAGGATTTGCAGGAACGAAACCGTGCCGCGCTTCTGTCCGATGCCGAAGGAATTGCCCTTGGCAAATTCAAAGGAGCTGGGCGCGATGAAATCCTTGACGGACAAACCGGAGGATGCCAGCCAGTCCCACGAAAAGCGGAATGGCGCAGGCTCGTCGATATGGAGCATATCGTGCAGCAGCTGAAGCCGAGCAGCGCCGTTCAGCGGCTCGGCGGCAACGCCCAGGCGCTTGAAATTGTTGAGAATATCCATTTCAATGCGCTCCAGACGGGGCTTTGCCGTTTTCAGTCCGTCCGCCTCAATGCCGAATGTGAGGTACTTGCTCTTAATCAGACCGTTGTTGCCCTTTGCCAGCTGGTCGCGGAGCATCTGCGTGTACTCACTGCGGATGGCATCGTCGGCATCACCGCGCAGCGGAATGGAAATCTGCGTGCCGTAGGTGTCCTTGTTCGCCGCCATGTTGAGAAACGACAGCTGAAAGCGGATGGATGCGTCGAAGTAGTTGAGAAAATCGCACCAGCCGTCAAAGATGGCAGTTTTGTCTTCGTTCTGGCTGAGCTGGTAGTTGATGTCCTGAAACTGAATGGTTTTTGTGTAGTAGTTTTCCGTTACCCGGCAGATACCGTCCGGGAACATCCGCTCGAACGGAATGGAGTCCTGCGCGGATTTATGCTTCGGGTCCTGCCGCTTCGCGCCTGCGATGGCGGCGTCGATCCTTTTTCGTTCGGCTCTTGTCAGGCTTCTTGTGGTTGACAATCTGATATACCTCCTTGTCCAGCCGGTCCTGCCGTTCCAGCACGGCATAGAAATTGTTCGTTTCATAGGGCCGCTGCTTGGGACGCAGGAAGCAGACCCTGATGATGTTGCGGAGAATCTTCTCCAGCGGCTGCCCGTTCCGCTCGTACATGGCGAGCAGGAAGAACGGCAGCATCACGAGGATCATGCAGATTGCGGCTGTGCTGACGCCGGTATGCGCCTTTGTCAGAAAAAACAGCGGCACGCCGATGGCAGCGCCGCAGCCGAAGCAGACCAATTGTCTTTTCGTGAGGTTGAATAATACCTTGGTTTTGACCGTATTCAGGTCTTTTGGAATGGAAACGTAAGCCATGTCGGTGCCTCCTTAATGCGCGTGGAATACGCTCTTTGCAAGACTGCCGGTTTTGAACAGCGTAAAGCAGAGCAGCACCGTGTAGCCCATGCACGTCCAGATCGCGTAGAGCTGCGCGGCGATCTGCGGCGTAATATCAGCCGCTGCGCGCGCAAAAGTCCCGTACATCGCGCGATAAATCGC
>CAKUHB010000049.1 GCA_934655875.1 uncultured Oscillospiraceae bacterium | reverse complement strand
GTGGACAGCGGCAGGACGATCTCGAAGAAGATGCGCAGCTCGCTTGCGCCGTCCAGATACGCCGCCTCAAACAGCGTCTCGGGCAGGCCCTTGAAGAATGTGCGGAAGACCATCGTGTTCCATGCGCCGCCGGTGATGCCGGGCAGGATGTAGACCCAGATCGAATCCGCCAGCTTGTAATACTTGGCGAAAATGATGTAGTTGGGGATCATACCGGCGCTGAAGAGCATGGTGAAGAAGATGAAGACCGTAATGGGTCTGCGGTAGCGGAAATTGCTTCTGGAAAGCGGATAGGCCGCCAGCGCTGCGACAAGGCTGCTGAGGACCGTGCCGGCCACAGCCTGAAAGATGGTCACGCCGTAAGCCTTCAGCACGCGCGTGCCGCTGGAAAACGCGGATCTGTATGCATCGAGCGTAAACTCACGCGGCAGCAGGGAAAAGCCGCCGGTGGTCAGGGCCTGCTCGCTGGTAAACGACGCCGAAATAACGACGATCAGCGGAATGACGAAGCAGGCACACATCAGGAAGAAGAAGACATACACAAAGCGCTTGAACGCCCGGTCACGGCTGTGCTTGATTTTCGGATTCATAAGATTCTCCCTTCCGCTTAAAACATCGAGTTGTCCGGGGAGATCTTCTTGACGATCCAGTTGGACAGCAGAACAAGGAACATACCCACAACGGACTGAATGAGGCCCGTCGTCGCGCCGATCGAGTAGCTGGATTCCTGTAAAGAACGATAGACATAGGTGTTCAGGATATCAGTCGTTGCATACAGCGTGGAGGTATTTCTCGGGATGACATAGAACAGGTCAAAGTTGCCGCTGATGAGCGTGCCCGCGTTCATGATCGTAAAAATGCAGATCAGCGGGACAAGATGCGGCAGAGAAATATGGAGCATCTTCTGGAAGCGGCTTGCGCCGTCGATCTCCGCTGCCTCATAGAGCGAGGTGTCAATGCCCATCAGGGCTGCAAAGTACATCATGGAGCCCATGCCGATGCCCTTCCAGATGTTCACAACGGTCAGGATGAACGGCCAGTATTTCGCGTTCATGTACACGTCGACCGGATCGCCGCCGAAGAACTGAATGATCTGGTTCATAAGACCGGTTCTGGGGCTCAGGATGGCGTAGACGATATAGCCAACAATGACCATCGACATGAAGTTCGGGAAGGTAATGATGGTCTGATACGTCTTCAGCCGGCGCCTGCTTGTGATCTCAAACAGCAAAAGTGCGATGATTACGTTTGTAACCGGACTGAGCACCATGAACAAAAGACCGTAGAGCACCGTGTTGCGCAGCGCACGGTCAAGCGCGACGGACTGGATGATCCACTTGAAGTTTGCCAGGCCGCACCAGTCGCTGCCGAGGATGCCCTTGGAGAATTTATAATTCTTGAACGGAATGATGACTGCGGCGCCCATCGGTATGTAGTTGAACAGGATATAGCCGATGATCGCCGGGATGCACAAAAGCAGCAGCTGCCGGCTGGCTTTTGCGTCCGCCCGGCCTTTTCCCTTGAGTCGCGGCCCTTCCTTTTTTCTTTCCTTTGTCATGGTTCGCATGGGCGCCTCCGCTTTCTTTTTCTTCATTTTACGGGTTCGGTTTTTGATTTCCAAGTCGTAATTGCGACAATATAGGCCGGGTTTGCGACAACATCTTGTGCATTACCCCAATTCCCGGAAGCTGTTTACGTTCCCTTTTGGTTAATTTTACGTTGATTTTACATTTCTGGGCACACCAAAGCCTCCCTTTGCCGCGCCCCGCGCGGTAAGGGGAGGTGGCATTTTCGAAGAAAATGACGGAGGGGATTTGTGGCAGATTTCAGAGTGCTTCGAAGTTTGTTACATTCGAATCCCCTCAGGCCCTTCGGGCCAGCCCCCCCTGAGCCCAAGGGGAGCCTTGGGTGCGCTTGTGTTCAGAGCGTTTCCAGCCAGTTTTCAAACAGTGTCCGCCACTGGCCGACGTGCGGGTCGTCCAGCGCCAGCGCCTTGCCGTGCTGTCCAAACGGGAAGATGTGCAGCTCATACGGCACACCACATTTTTGCAGCGCAGCGGCGTAGAGCATCGAATTGATTGCCGGAACGCTTGCATCCTGTGCCGTGTGCCAGAGAAAAGCGGGCGGCGTGTTTTCTGTCACACAGCGCTGCGGAGAATAGAATTCGATCTGTGCCTCATCCGGCGTATCGCCGAGCAGAAAGCGGCGACTCCAATCGTGCCGGTACTCGCCCATGTCGACCACGCTGTAGCACAGGACGGTGAAATCGGGACGGGCAGATAGATTGTCAAGCTCATCCTGCGGAGGATAAAAGGCTTCGTCATAGTGGGCAGACAGTGTTGCCGCCAGATGGCCCCCGGCGGAAAAGCCCATGATGCCGAGGCGCTCGATCCCGCGCTCCATGCAGAGCTTCCTTGCCAGACGCATGGCCCGCTGCGCGTCGGACGGCTGCGCCGGGGCCCTGCTCGGCGCGACGCGGTATTCCAGCACGAAGGCCGTCACACCGATCGTATTCAGCCACGCGGCGACGTCGGCTCCCTCATATGTCACCCGCTCACTGTACGCGCCGCCTGCGCACACGACGACAGCCATTTTCGCGCCGTCACAGAAATACGGCGTCAGATACGGCTCGAATGCGTCTTCCGCGCAGCGGTGCGGCATGGTTTGATTCCATAGTGAGATCATGGCTGCAGCTCCTTTCGCTGGCTCAGGTTCAGCTTCTGCTGGTATTCGCGCATGGAACAGCCGGTATAGTCCTTGAACGCGGCGCAGAAGCTCTTTTTATCCTTATAGCCCACGGCCTCCGGGATGGATTTGATGTCTTTTCCGCTTTTCAGCATGCCGATGGCCGCCTTGATGCGGATGCGGAGCAGATAGTCCGCGAACGTCTCGTTCATCTCCGCGCGGAATTTCCGGACAAAATGCCGGGAGCTGATGTGCACATAGGCGGCTACGCTCTGCGCGGTCAGCTTTTCGCCCAGGTGCGCGTGCATATAGACGCAGGCGCGGCCGATGGCGTCGCTTTTCAGCGCATCCTCCCGCGTGATATAGCCCTTTTCGGACAGCAGCGCCCAGATGGCGTCTATGCACGCCGCTGTCCCCTGTGCGGAGATCAGGGTGTCCAGCGGTCTGCTTTTCATGCTGTCCCGGATCTGGGAGACCAGCGACTCGTCCCGGCAGCGGATCTGCCAACGCAGTTCCTCCATCAGCGCCTGCGCAAAAAGCGCCTCCGCGCTGCATGTGCTGCTGTTCAGAAGCGGCCTGACCCCGGAATACGCCCTCCAATGATCCGTGTTCTGCTCCTGCTTCAGGGCGGACAGCAGGTGCAGCAGCTGCGGAATGACTTCATCCCAGTCTGCCTGCGCGCGGAGATACGCGCTTTCGCGGTGCTCCGCGTGCAGCTGCCCGATCGCCCGCTCGATCGCGTGCCGCAGCGCGTCGATCCCGGCTGATTTCAAAACATAGTCAAACGCGCCGAACCGCACGGCCGCCTGTGCGTCCGCGCCGTCCGGTGCATCCGCCAGAAAGATGACCTTGACCTGCGGTACCTGCCTGCGGATACGCTCCGCCAGCTCAAAACCGGACATATCCTCCAGCTGAACATTTGTGATCAGCACATCCGTCCGCTCCTGCGGCGGCCACTGCAGCGCATTCCGGGCATAGGTCTCCCCGCGCATGATATCAAAGCCCATCGCATAGAAGTCAACGCCGTTGACGACGTCGATGCGGTAAAGCAGATCAGAATCCGTAAAAATCCCCTTAAACATAGGTCTCCTCTTTCCTGTACATACAACACAGCGGACGTGATGGGATCACTTGCTTCCGAACCCGTTCACCAGAATACATCCGATCGTGATCAGCGCAAGGCCAGCGATCCCGGCGGCGGAAAGCTTCTCTTTATATGCCAATACCGAAACCAGAGACGTGACGATCAGCCCAACGCCGCACCATGTGGCATAGCCAATGCTCAGATTGATCCGAAGCAGGCTCTTTGCAAAGGTGTAATGACAGACGATATAGGCTGCCGCGCAGATCAGCGAGGGAAGCAGCCTTGTAAAGCCCTCCGTCTGCTTCAGATAGCTTGTGGCGACCACTTCCGAGATGATCGCAATTGCCAGAAAAACATACTCCATATTATTTCACGAACCTTCCTGTTCTAATTGTTGTATGAACGCCGGAAGATTGGCTACAGAATCAATGATATGATCCGCTGCGGGCTGCAGCTGCTCTCTGGACGAAACACCGCTCAAAACACCGACGGCAATTGCGCCGCCGTTATGTGCAAATTTCATGTCATTCAGGGCATCCCCTACAACGAGTATGCTTTCCGGCGCAGCATGCCACTGCTCTGCCGCGCGCAGAATGATGCATCCGTCCGGCTTCAGCGGAGCAGGCTCCGGCATTTGGTCTGCCGCAAAGAAGCTGAAGAAGGATAGGATATGTAGTTCTTTCAGACAGTTCACTGCTGCGTAATCGGTATCTGTCGTAGCGATTCCAAGCTGAATGCCCTTCTCTCGCAGCTGGTCCAAAATGACCGGCAGATTGGCAGTGCCCTTTATATTGTCATTGCCCGCGAAGCTCTCTTCCTCGAAATACCGAACAAGCTTATTCGTCAGGTCTTCTGCATCGACGTGCAGCCCCGTTTCCATGGATTCCAATGTCAGCTTCAGATCGTCTGCAATATCACGGTATGTCTTCCACGCAAACGAACTGTCTGGAAGCACCCTGTTATGCACAATTCCAATTGCATGCAGTGCTTTCTCCATGTGAACGCTCGTATTCGATATTCTGTAATCCAAAAGAATGCGCCCGATAACGCATTGCGCGGCAGGAATCCAGAATTCGTTAAAATCCAGCAGCGTTCCGTCCTTGTCAAAAATAATCCCGGATATTTTCATGTGATCTCTCTGTCCTTTCTCTTGCAGAACGTAATGCTGCACTTCGATAACAGCTGACAGTTACATTCTAAAAGAATGTGAGCCAGTACGAACAGGGTGCGTTCAGGACATTTTTATACGCAATCACGCCACGATTGCAATTGCTCTTAAAAAGTGTGCATGCTATGATTTTAAAAGAAAGCAACCGGAGAATCAAGCGTTTGAAAAAGAACCACCAGTCATGTGTGCAATGCATGACTGGTGGTCTCCTTTATACAGTAACGGTCAGCTGCTTTCTTCCGTCCACATGCGGGAGAAGCAGCTTTTGGTTTTTCGTAATGGTGATCTCATACCGGCAGCCGCGGAAGACGCGGGTGACCTTTGCCGGGAGCAGATGCTCCGGCAGGCAGGGGTCGATCTCGAGGCCGTCCCACGTTGGGCGGACGCCCAGCAGATACTGCGTTGCGGCCAGATACATCCATGCCGCCGTACCGGTCAGCCACGAGACGTTGGCAAGGCCGAATTTATCGCTCTCCGGGCCGAAGATGTTCGAGGAATAGACATACGGCTCTGCCTTATAACGCTCCGCGTCTGCCGTTTTCTGCGCGACCATCGGCAGAAGCTGGTGGTAATACTTCCAAGCGTTTTCCGGGCGTTTCAGCATACACTCGGCAATGATTGCCCAGGTATTCGCATGGCAGAAGACGCTTCCATTTTCGCCGCAGCCCTTGTTGTAGCAGGTCAGGTTTTCTTCCTTCGTTGGGTAGTCCGTCGTCATGGCCGGATGAATTTTCTTGATGCCGAGATCGGTATCCAAGTATTCTTTCACGCTGTTCATGGCCTGTCTCTGCTGCTCCTGTGTGCCGAGGCCGCTGAGGACGGCCCAGCTTTGCGTATTGAGCCAGATCTTCGCCTGCGGCTCAGACTCCGAGCCGATGAAACGGCCCTCGTCCGTGATGCAGCGACGGAACCATGCACCATCCCACGCAAGCGTGCGGCAAAGCTCCTGCTGCCGGTCGTAGAGCGCTTTGCACTCCTCCGCGAAGTCCGGTTCGCCCATACGCTCCGCCAATTCCTGCATCATGCGCAGCGCGACGGCAAACTGCATCCCCGTCCAGATGCTCTCGCCCTTCCCCTTGCGGCAGACCTTGTAGAGCATGTCGTTCCAGTCGGAGCTGAGCATCAGCGGGAAGCCGTGCACGCCCATGTTCTGCGTGGTGAAGCGGATGGACTGTTTGATGTGCTCCCAGATCGTGCTGCTGCCGCCGTCGAAATACGGGGCCTGCGTGTCGAGATATGCGACGCTTCCTTCTTCCAGCGCGATGTGATAAGCGTCCATAACCAGCCAGAGGTGGTTGTCTGAGTGGATGCGCGTGACCGGCTCCCAGCCCTCGGTGGGGAAGAAATAGTGGTTGCAGTGACCGTCCTGATACTGCTGGGTCAGGAGCAATTCAAATTTCTCTTTTGCCCGGTCAAGTTGAAGCGGGATCATGGCGAGAACATCCTGCGCGGTGTCGCGCACACCCACGCCGCGGAACGTGCCGGTGGCGTAATAGCTGATATTCCGGGAGAAGCAAAAATTCCGCTCCATCTGGTAGGGGTTCCAGATATTGATCATCGTCTCCGCGTCCTTGTCCGGGAGGCTGCACTGGAAGCCGGAGAAGAAATCCTCCCATGTTGCCGCCAGCTTCTGCATGGACGCGGTGAAAAAGTCAGGGGCTTTGCAGGCCGCAAGGGACTTGGAAATCTCGCTCTCCGTCATCTCCGTGCCGAGATAGATATTGACCGACTTCGTTTCCCCGGCGCGGAGCATCAGCGGCAGCTCCAGCGCGAAGCAGGGATCGCCGCCAAAGAGTGTGGAGTTTTTCAGATGTTCGTGTTCGAGTCCGATCGGCGCTTCCTCACTGCGGTAGCTGCCGACAAATTCATCACGGTCGCAGTCAAACCCGGCGGCGGGCGCGTCGCTTGCGAAGTAGACCAGCGGCGTCTCGTCGGGCTTCGGCTGATTTTCCACGCCGTAGCGGTAGATGAGCACGCCGTCCTTCTCGTAGACGGACAGCTGGTGCTTGTTGTAGCACTGCCATTGCAGCTCGCGCATGAATTCCATCATGCCAAGCTCGACGTAGGAGTAAATCGTCACGTTCCGGTCACAGTCGGAGCGCAGCTCCAGATGCCAGAGCATGACGTTTTTCAGCGGGCTGACCAGATACGTCGCCTCGGCGTGCAGGCCGTCACGCTCCGCTGAGAAGTGGGTGTAGCCCATGCCGTGCGCAGCCTCCCATTTCTCGGGCTTGCAGGCGCACGGCTCATTGGTCGGACACCAGACGGCATCGCCGTCCTTGATGTAGGTGTAGAAGCCGCTGCGGTCGGTCGGCAGGTGGAAGAAGCGGTAGTGGTTGATGCGCCAGATCTGCGGCGAACGGTACCAAGCAACGCCGCCGCCCGCCTGCGAGAGCATCGCATGGAGCGTTCCGTTGGATAGGTAGTTCATCCACGGGGTCGGCATATTGTACCGGGACAGCACAATTTCCCGATTCTGATTCTCAAAACAGTATGGGTTCATTTGTCCGTCTCCGTTCTTTTTTGTGCCAGCAGCCACTGCAGGAGCATTTCATCATACGCATACGTCCATGCGTCATG
Source organism: uncultured Oscillospiraceae bacterium (assembly GCA_934655875.1). Taxonomy (GTDB): domain Bacteria; phylum Bacillota; class Clostridia; order Oscillospirales; family Oscillospiraceae; genus CAG-170. The sequence goes on along the minus strand of CAKUHB010000049.1, from coordinate 89 downwards.
GCCGCAGTCTCCAAAAACCGTCAGCCTTGCATTGCCGCCCGCACGCTGTATTGCCTTGACCATATCGACCGTCTCCGTCAGGGGTACGA
>CAKUHB010000048.1 GCA_934655875.1 uncultured Oscillospiraceae bacterium | reverse complement strand
GCGATTTTTATTTTCGATTTCCCGCACCAATATCGTAACATAAGGATTGACTTTTGAAAATAGGTAATGTATCATTTTGATAGATACACTATATCGATACAAATACATTCTCTAATGAGGAAACAGCTTATGGGCGTTTTAGGAAAAGACTTATTTGATTTACATCGGCCGCAGACAAACACCAAAGTCGAATTTGGTGCATCCGCCTATTGGGTAGAGGACAGACCGATGCCGCAGCCGTATGGAGCGGTGCTGACGGAAATATTGAATCTCGACGTTGCGCCGTTTCAGGAATTGCTGGATCGGCTGAACACAGCCGTTCAAGAAAAAAGTGGTGATGTTCTGCGTGCTTACATGGAGATGAAGAAGGGGCTTGCTTCTCTGCCGCTCTACCGGCTGTATCTGGAGGACTTTCGCGTCTTCGGCGATATGCCTGTTGAAGAATTTGTGGTTGGAGACGCACAGGATGCCTTTGCAGAATTCATAATGCAGGAAGATAACGATCTGCCCGCATTCATGCAGCAGCAGATCAGTGACATTCGATTGATTCAGGAGCGGTATGCGTGGTTCCTCGATGGTGTTTTTGCGGACGCAATATTTGAAAAGAAAAAAGGCCAGAAGAAAATTCCTCTGGCACCGATGATCTGTTCGCGCGGATATGAAGCTTTTATCAGCGGCGTCAGTCTCGGCGAAAACCCTGAGACAGACGCGCCGCCGGTGAAGACGCAGTACCGCATCCGCGGCGAGAAGGAAAATGCTGAGATCGTCGAGAAGATGTACTTCGATCGGCTGCTGGATTTTGTCTATGTGGAGTTCATGAAGGGGCTGCAAAGGGGCTTTGTGCCGAAGCGCTGTGCCAACTGTGGTCGCTGGTTTTTGCAGGCGCCGGGCGCGACCTTTGCCTATTGCGTCGGTCCTGCGCCGGAAGACCCAGGTAAAACCTGCCGGGAGATCGGTGCGAGCAGCAGCTTCCGAAGCAAGGTAGAGAATAACGATATCTGGAAAGTTCACCAGCGGGCTTATAAAAAGTATTTTGCCCGTATCAGAAGCGGGCTGATGACCAAGAGCGAGTTCGAGGTGTGGTCCCGTCAGGCAGCGGACGTGCGGGATGCCGCGCTGGAACGATATGCGCGGGCAGAGAGCGAGGAAGAACGTCAGCGCATCGCGCAGGAGGTCACCGAGACATTGAATGTAGAATGATAGAAAAAGAGACCCATCCCCGCACTGGGAACACGGTTTCGAGCGAACGTCGGTAAAAGGCGATCGTACCGGGTGCATATTTCGTCTGCCGTTCCAGCCAGCCGCGCGCGTAGACTTCGAATGTCATTTCAGCGTCTTCACTGTAACTCTGTTTGAATAGGTGTTCCAGCCGCTCCGCTTTGAGGTAGACATACTGCTCGGCACCGTGCTTCGATTGAAATGATGGTACGCCTACATTTCTGCTGAACACCTGAGCCATAGACAATCCGATAGAATTCCAAAAGGCCGGGGGCGCTTGCCCCCGGCCTTTGTGCTGTGGATATTTGGACTTATTGTGCGTCCGGTTTGCTGATGGTAGCGGTAGCCCAGCACGCAAAGATGCCGAAGTAAAGCGGTTTGTTTATAAATTCAGCGTCTTTTACCACTACATCCTTAAATCGCTGTTCTCCATCAATCGTCAGATACACTCTCACGGTTTCTTCGTCTACTTCCAGCAGGCCAAATTCAATATCGTAAGTCTGTCCAACTGTCAAAACAGGCCCATCCGCTGTGTCAATCAGTGGCACCGCGCCCGGCTTATAGACGTGCAGTGCAGCGCCAGTATTGAAGTCAACCTGAATCCCGCCATGACCATAATACAGGTTATCTGGACGGAATCCAAAATAGAATCCGTCATAGCAGGTTGCCGGTCGCTTCTCCGTCTTATATTTGAAGCGGTATATCGTATTGAGTTCAATTGGCTTATTGTATCCGCCGACGGAGGTTGCCGAATCATGGCTTGCTGTGATACTGCCGTCTTCATTGAATGTCGGAGGAACGTCGCCCATCACCCAGTTTTCCGTATCCGCCAGCATATCCGTCACATCGACCACAGTATAGGTGGGTTCGGGCTCAGGATCGGGGACGACGACCTTGCCGGTCTTTTCAATCGTTGCGGATGCGTCTCTGCACGTGCCGACGTTGAAATAGCCTGCAGAATTGGCCAGCATTGCGTCGGTGTAGACCTCATTGAACCATTCCGCGCCGTCCACCTTGACTACGACGCGCAGCTGGTTGGCCGCGATCTGGCTGACGCTGAACGTGATCTCATAGGTCTTGTTATCTTCCAGCGCGAGATCGCTCTTGGCAATGGGGACAGTCTGCGCATCGCCGTAGGCATAGAGCACCGTCTTGCCGTGCTCAAAGCCGACCATCACGCCGCCCTGGTTCCACGCGAGGTTCGTCACGCGCTCGTCGAGGCTCCAGATGATAATGCCGTAGTTGCTGTCGTCGTTGTCGGCTGCGGTCTGGTGATACTTGAACTGGAACTCGGTGTTGCGGTACTTTTCTTTCTTGTATCCGGCCAGCGAATAGACAGAGCCTTTCGTTTCACTGATGGAGACGGTTCCGTCGCCGAACACGGGTTCGCTCGAAGTCTTATCCCACCATCTGAAGCTTGTCCAGTTTGCCGTGTCGGCGATCATCGCGTCCAGCGGCAGCTCGGTCAGCTTGTTATAGTGCTTGTCGTTGCCGGACAGGTCGTTCAGCGTGACCTGCACGCCGCCTGCGGGCGCGATCGCGCCGAAATAGCCGCTTGCGCCGTGGAGCGTCTTGTCCGTGATCGTCTCGTCGAACAGCGTCTTGCCGTCCACGGTCACGAAAATGCGCACATCGGTGGAGTTCACGTCCACAATACCGAAGCTCACGTCATAGATCATGTCGGAACGGAAAATTTCGCCGGTGACGGTCTTCAGAATGCCGCTCTCGTCGCCGTAGCGCTGCAGCTCGACCTGATAGGGCTTGATCACGACCAGAACGCCCTTGTCCGCCCACGGCATTGCGACCGGATCGCTCTTGTTGAAGTAGAAGCCGCCCCAGTTGTCGCTTCCCTCCGGGATCACCTGCTTGTACTTGAAATTGAACACCTTGCCGGAGAACTTTTCGCCGGTATAGGCTGCCAATTCATAGCTGCTCTCGGAGCTGGTGATGGAAAGGCTCTCGTCCTTGAATTCCGGCTTGCTCCCCGTATAGGTCGTCCAGTTTGCTTCGTCGCGAACGAGCGTCGAGACGTTGACCTTATTGCCGAGGCTGCCGAGCTCTGCGCGAACACCCGCGTCGCTGGCCGACGCGCCGAAATAGCCGGACAGGCCGTGCAGCTTCTCACTTGTGACTGTCTCGTCAAACAGCGTCACGCCATCCGCCGTCATGACAATGCGCACATCCGTAGAGGTCACGTCGTACATACCGAACGTCATGCGGTACGTCCTGCCGTTTTCGAGCAGGTTTTCCGTGTTTGTCAGGAATTTTGTGCGGCTGCCGTTCTCATAGACCTGCAGCTCGATCCTGTCCGACTTGACGCAGGCAAGGATGCCCGTGCCGCTCCACGGATAGATGTCCGCGCCGCTGTTATTGAAGTACAGGCCAGCCCATTCGCCTGCGGCAGCTGCTGCTTCGGAGAAATTCACGCTGTACTTGAAATGCAGGACGCGGTTGGTGAACTTCTCGCCTGCGTAGCCGGTGTATGTCTTGCCGTCAAGCACCATCTTACCGGCGATGAACTTTGGCTCGTTCAGACCGCTGATCGATTTCCAGCCTGCCTCATCGTCGATCAGGCTGTCGATCGTCAGCTTTGTGCCGACGCTGCCCAGCGTCACATTCATACCGTTCGGAGCCGAAATGACGCCGAAGCGGCCAGGTTTGGAAAGCAGATACTCATTTTCAGCCGTATAGCTGAGGATCTCCTCGCCGTTGACCTTCAGAACTGCGCACACGTCCGTGGTATTGACATCGTACAGGCCAAATTCGACACGGTAGGTCTTTCCGCTTTCAAACGCGAACTTGCTGACCTGCATGACGAGCGGATTGGCGCCGTCGTATACCTGCAGCTCTGTCTGGTCTGCCTTGGCGACGACAAGAATGCACTTCTGGTTGTACGGGATGTCGGCAGCGTCGCCCATGTTGAAGTAGAAGCCGCCCCAGCTGTCGTTCCCTGCCGCATATGTCTGCTGATAGTCAAAGCGGAAAGTCTTATTCGTATACGTTCTGCCGGTGTAGCACGCCGTCTGGTAGGCAGACGTTGCGTTCAGCGTCAGCTTGCCGCCCTTGAAGGTCGGCTTGCCGGCCTTGTTGCCGGAATACGGCGTCCAGTTTTCCGCATCCTCGATCAATGCGTCGATCTCGATTACATCGGTCGCAGTTCCAGCGTTCACGTTATTGCAGAAGCGCGTGTAGGCCTTCCGGAACGCTTCTACGCCGAGATCAAAGTCATACTGGCTGATCGGCTTCTTTGCCAGCAGCGCTTCCGCATCGGCAAGGGCTGCCTTGATGAGGTCAATTTCCTTCTGCGTCCACTGGCCGGGCTCGTCGCCGACCTTGGCAGCATCGACCATGGCCTTGGCTTCGTCTACCAGCTTGCGGAATTCCGTCTTGTCCACGCCGTTGGGGTTGAATGCCACCTGAACAGGCGCCGACCAGACAGGTTCGCCCTGTGCGCCGCGGCTGTCCACGGGCGTGACCTTGCAGCGGATCCACTTGCCCTCGCAGATGGGCGTTACGGTGAATTCCGTGCTGGTCATGTTGTCGCTGACCTTTTTCCAGTTCAGATAGAACGGGTCGTCGCGGCTTTCGGAAATGTAGTAGTTTGCAATGGTCGCGCCCTCGCTGTCACCGTCCGCATCGGCGAAGGTGTAGGCCGCGTTCAGTGTCTTGCCGACCGCTGCCGTGCCGGAAATGGACACGCCGGATACCGTCGGCTTCTGGTTGACCGGCTCACTGCCCAGGCCGATCCTGCTCTGGTCGATCTGCTCGAAGCCGGGCAGCTGTGCCAGGACGGAATCGATGAGCGCGTAATTGCCGTTTGCATAGTCGACAAACAGCTGACGGTTATCGCCTGTGCCCTTCAGGATCACCAGATTGTTGTCGAGGCCGGTGATCTTGCTTTCCTGATTGTCATTTGTCTTGACCCACGGATAGGCGCTCGTCTCGCTGCCGCGCGGCGCAGCGTCGGTGTAGATGATAACATTGTTCTTGAAGATATTCGGGATATAGACATCCGTCTCGCCGTCTCTCAGCGCCGCCATCCACGGCCAGCGGGACGTGTACAGTTCGTTGTTCCACACCTCACGCAGGGAGGGCGCGATGCCGAAGCCGCTGTCATTCGTCATGCCGACTGCAAAATTGCCGGCAATATATACATTGAACGCACAGCGAGTATCGATGAACAGATTGTTCGTGATGACCGAATCATGGCCGCAGTTGATCTTGACAGCCTCGATATAATCGCCTGACGCGCCCGGCCCGAAGATATTACCGGTGAGCTGGACACCGCTCAGTCCGTCGTCCAGATAGACCGCGTTGGCGGAGAAGCTGGGGAAAGAGCTGTCATTGTTGGCAATGTTGTAGAAATGGTTGTTCCGGATGACCACGCCCTGGCAGCGCGCGTCGCGGCCGCCGTAGACCGCGCCCATGTCCTTGCCGTTCAGAACGACATCATGGAACGAGTTGTTCTCGATCACGCAGTCCAGCGAGGTCGGCCCGCCGCCGACGATTGCGAAGTTCAGCGCCATATCCGTAATGTTGTAGACTTCGTTGTTGGAGAACGTGTTCTGCACACCGCGGAATTTCACGCCGCCCTCGTTCATCGTCCGGTACTGGTTCGTATCGTGGATGCGGCAGCCGGAAATGAAGTCGTAGCCCGGCGTCATGGTCTGATAATCGCCGCCGTTCAGATAAACAGCTGTGATGGAGGTATAAGCAACCTCGGAATTTTTCAGACCGGAATACGTCGCGTTGTCAATGCTGACGGCTCTGCCCTCAAAGCTTGTCAGCGTGCAGTTGTCGATGACGCAGTGGTCAACGCCGTCCATGACGATGCCGCCCTTCTTGGAGGACGTGACCGTCAGGCCCTCAATATTGAGATATGCGGCGTTTTTGACCGAGATCAGGTCAAAATTGCTGTTCGTCATGCGGAGCGTCGAATCTGCCGTCGTATTTGCAAACGGGTAGATATAGAGCTTGCCGTCCGTCTGGTCATAGTACCACTCGCCCGGCTCGTCCAGAGACTCGAACGCATTGTAGAGCTGCACGGGCTTCTGACCGGCGGCGCTGCCGTAATAGGCGGTGTCCGTCGCCGTCACGATGCCGGTTTCCCGGTCAAGCGTGCCGTGGAACCAGCCCTGCGCCCAGCCGTAGCGGATGTAGCTGGTATAGATCCAGTCGGATTCCTGATAGTCCCAGCCCAGAACCGTCTCGTCCGTCAGCTTGAACTCGGGATAGCTGGTGCTGGAATTGGGGTTGGTTGTCTCGACGTGCATCCAGTCCTCGGTCGAGTTGGAGTTCGGATAGCGCGTCAGACTCATATGCTGTCCATCCAGCGAGAAAAGCGGCGCATCCAGGCAGAGGTTCAGCGCCGACAGGCTGAAGCTGATATTGCCCAGCCCAAGGTCACTGAGATTCGCCACCACAACGTGCTCCTGCGCATCCGGCGAAAGCTTTGCCTTCATCTCGCCGGAGACCGGCTCAAAGGCCGCGAAAGAGGCTCCGGCGCTGCCGGTGATGATGACCGTCTCGCCCGGATAGGCGCGCCATGTGACAGGCAGTTCTTCTGTGCCGCCGTCCGCTGCGGTCAGCTCGAACGTCTTATTCAGCACATAGGTGCCGCCGCGCAGATAGACCGTCGTGGGCAGCTCCGTCGAGCGGTTCGCGCGCAGATAGTCGCGCACAGCCTCCAGCGAGCCGAACGGCGCATCTTTGCTGCCGTCGCCGTCACTGCTGCCGTTCGGAGACACATAGACCGGCTGCTCCGTGGGTTCCGGATCGGGATCGGGGTCCGGGTCAGGATCGGGTTTCGGGTCGGGGTCCGGCTTCGGGTCGGGATCAGGCTTGGGATCGGGATCGGGCTTGGGGTCAGGATCGGGCTTGGGGTCGGGGTCCGGCTTGGGGTCGGGGTCCGGCTTGGGGTCGGGGTCCGGCTTGGGGTCGGGATCGGGCCGCAGGATGGGGAGCAGCGCGCCGCTGCCGGAGCTGTCCTTTCCCAGTGCCTCGCGGTAGGCCTTCTCCGTGAACACGCCCTTGTCGATCAGCGTCTGTGCCAGCGTCTTGCCGCCGGATTTGAATTTCGTCTCCAGCAGCGCCCAGATCACGTCAACGGCATTGCCGCGCGTATACTCGCCGCTGTTTGCAGGCACGACCGGCAGGCCGAGCTTTTCCGCCAGCTCTGCCGACTTGTCCCACGTAAAGTCCGTGCCGTCCTCATATTGCAGCAGACGCAGAACCATCGTCAAAAACTGTGCTTCAGTCACGAGCTTGCCGTAGCCGAAAAGCGTTTCGCTGACGCCCTTGACAAGCGCGTTCTGGTAGCCGTAGCCGACATAGGGACTGGCCCAGACCAGAACGTCCGTAAACGGATGCTCCGGGTTCTTTTCCTTCGCTTCCGCTTCCGCGCCGAGCAGGCGGACGATCAAGGTGATCGCCTGTTCGCGCGTCAGCGTCTTTTCCAGCTCGAAGCCCTTGTTTGTGCCCTGAAACAGGCCAAGGGTCTTCAGCGCTTCGGCCTTCTGCAGCGTCGTGTAGCTATGGCTGCTTCCGGCGGCCAGCGCCGGAACACAGCTCAGGAGCATCGCAAGCAGCAGCAGGACTGCAACGCAGGATTTA
>CAKUHB010000047.1 GCA_934655875.1 uncultured Oscillospiraceae bacterium | reverse complement strand
TTACCCCTACTCTGCTGCGGGAGTTTGTAGAGAAAATCGTTGTGCATGAGTGCAGCTATGACGAGAACAAGACCCGTAGGCAGGACATTGAGATTTATTATTCTTTTGTTGGCAAGGTGGACTTGCCCGAATAACCGCCCGACCTGTCCGACACAATGCGCAAGTGCCGGATAGGAACGGCAAAATTTTTTACACTTCTATCACTTCTTTATCGCACATCAGTAAAAGCGCCGGGCTTGTCATTCAGTTTTTGATGCCATAGGTCTGCACTTCTGCGATGAGACGGTCAAGAAGCTCGGGATCAATCGGATGATAGACCTGAAATCCGCGGCTGTTCGGCCCGGCGACGACCACCTGTGAACCGGAGAAGGTCAGACTACAGCATTCATCCTCAAACCGTCCCCATGCGAACATCAGATTGACAGTCCGACTGTCATAGTCTTTATCGCTGCTAACGGAAGTCAGACCGCCCGGCAGAAGATTTCTGAGATCCTGCCGGTAGGAGCCGGAACGTAAAACGGACGAAACAGCTTCATATTCTGTGCTTCCGGCAGAACAGTACGGTAGGTTCCAGATGTCAAACGAAGGACTGCCGTTTTCAAACTTGGCAGCAGTGACGACGGCGGCCATGTTCAGATCCGGATGCTCAGCCGGGATACCGGTCATTTCTGCAAAGGAATGCGGCCAGAGCAGCCACACGGCAAAGCATAAAACGATGATCGCGAGGGTCAGAAGGATGCATTTCCTTGTCCCGGTCTGCATGCGCGTGTCCTCCAGTTCTTTTGAATGAAGTAATTATAGCAGAGTCCGGGAAATCTGTCCAGCTTCTCAGAAGAACAGCAGCTTTTCCCTGCGGAAGGAGAGGGAAATGGTCTGTCCGGCTGCGGCTGCCATGGACGAGGGGCATTCTGCGCGCAGGGTCGGAGCGTCTGCATCCGCGGTCTCTGGCCGCAGGAGCAGGATCTCGTGGCCAGCATAAGGAATGACGCGCAGAACAGAAAACCGACAGTCTGTGCCGTCAAAATCCAGCGCAGCCTGCGGGACGGCGAGCGTCGCCGCACCGCGGCTATTTGTGAAGGACGGCAGATTCCAGCCCCTGACGCAGCCCTCCTGCGTGAGCGGCAGGAAGTTTTTGCACCCGGTCAGCCGCGCAGCGCTCAAAGAGCCGGGGCTGTCCAGCAGCGCCTGCATGGGGCGGATGCCGGTCGTCGCGCCGGACTCCATCACGCAGACGGAGGTGCAGTTGCGGCAGCATTCGCCAAGATCGTGGCTGACCCAGAGAATCGGCCCGTCAAATGCGCCCAGCAGCTCGCCAAGCTCCAGCTCCAGCTCCCATTTGAGATAGCTGTCGAGCGCGGAGAACGGCTCGTCGAGCAAAATCGCCTGCGGCTCAGACGCCAGAATGCGCGCGAGTGCCACGCGCTGCTGCTGGCCGCCGGAGAGCTGGGACGGAAGCTTCTTTTCCAGCCCTTCCAGCCGGAAGGTCTTGAGCAGCGCCGCCAGCTTTTCCTTCTTTTCCGCGCGCGAGCCGGTGCGGAGGCCGCAGAGGATGTTCTGTCCGGCTGTCATATTGGGGAACAGGGCGTACTGCTGGAACAGATATCCCACGCGCCGCTGCTGCGGCATCAGGTTGATATGCGCAGCGCTGTCAAACAGCACGCCGCCATCCAGCGTGATCGTACCGCGGTCGGGCTTTTCAATGCCTGCGATGCACTTGAGCGTCATGCTCTTGCCGCAGCCGGACGCGCCGAGCAGCGCCAGCGTCTCGTTTTCCGCGTTAAGCTGCGCCTTCAGATGGAAGCTGCCGAGTGTTTTTTCAATATCGACATGCAGCATGTTACCGGCCCTCCTGTCTGGTGCGGACGCGGGTGTTCCGCCGCTCGAGCATATTGACCGCCAGCAGCACGATCGCCGAGATCGCAACGTTGATCAGCACCCACTTGAATGCTTCCGCGTCCTGATCGGTACGCCAGAGCTGATAGACCGTGGTGGAGATCGTCGCGGTTTTTCCGGGCGTGTAGCCCGCGATCATGCTGGTCGCGCCGTATTCGCCGAGCGCGCGGGCAAAGGCCAGGACCGTCCCGGCCAGAATGCCCTGTCGGCAGTACGGCATGCGAACGTGCCAGAAGATATAGCTGTTCGAAAGGCCGAGCGTCTTGCCGGCGTAGCTGAGCGTCTCGTCAAACGACTCGAACGCGCCGCGCACCGTGCGGTACATCAGCGGGAAAATGACCACGATCGTCGCGAATATAGCCGACCACCACGTCATGACCATCTTGAAGCCAAACACGCGCAGCACCCACGCGCCGATGACGCGCTTCGGGCCAAGCACGCGCAGCAGCAGATATCCGACGACCGTCGGCGGCAGGACAAGCGGCAGCGTCAGGATGATATCCAGAATGCCCTTGAGGATCCGCGGCAGCTTGGCGATATAATAGGCGGCGAAGATCCCCACGAAGAAGATCACGAAGGTCGAGATCGCGGCGATGCGCAGGGAATTGAGAAGGGGATACCAGTCCATTGCGTCCTCCCGGAAAACAAGATACGGGAAAGCGCCCTAATGGGCGCTTTCCCTGTGAGATCAAAAACAGATCGCTCAGCTCAGAGCGGTGAAGCCGACCTTCTCAAACACGGCGGAAGCTTCCGGCGTCTTGAGGAAGTCGAGGAACGACTGCGCGGCTTCCACGTTCTTCGAAACGTTCAGGACGGCTGCCGGGTAAATGACCTGCCCGCACATATCCTTGGTTGCGGAGTCGACGATGGTCAGACCAGCGGAGAAAGCGTCGGTGCAGTAGATGATGCCGCAGTCGGCAGCAGCCTCGGAGACCTGCGTGGTGACTTCCTTGACGTTGGTGCCGTAGGTGAGAAGACCGGCAGCTGCCAGCGCTTCCTCATCCAGCTCATAGTACTTGAGGATCTTCTGCGTGTACTGGCCGACGGGAACGTCGGAGTTGCCCATGGCGAGCAGGACGGAGCCGTCCTTCAGCTTGGCAGCCAGATCGTCAAAGGACTCGATGCCCTTGGGGTTGCCTTCGGGAACGACGAGCGTGACCTTGTTCTCGAGGATGTTGAAGCGGGTATCCGCCAGAACGAAATCAAGACCCTCGGTGTTGATCTCGGCGTCCGCGGTAATATCCAGCTGGTTCATCTGCTTCTGGCCGGCGGAAATGAAGATGTCGCAGTCAGCGCCTTCCTGGATCTGCGTCTTGAGCGTGCCGGAGGAATCGAAGTTGAACTGAATGGTGATGTTCGGGTTCTGCGCCATGTAGGTGTTGCCAAGCTCGGTCAGCGTCTCGGTCATGGAAGCGGCTGCGAAGACAATCAGCTCGACCGGCTCGGCGGGCTGCGCTTCCTCAGCGGCAGGGGTCTCTTCCTCTGCTGCGGGAGTCTGTTCTTCCTGCTGTGCATCGGTGGCCGGAGCGTCGGTGTTGGCGGTCTCGGCTGCGTCAGCAGCGGGTTCTGCCTTGGCGGCGCAGGCGGCGAGCGAAAGCACCATCATGGCGGCAAGCAGCAATGCAATGATCTTTTTCATGTTGGTTTCTCCTTTGCAGTTGATTCAATATAAACAGTAACTTGCGTCAGTTGCCAAGGGCACACGCGCTTGCGTTACTCTTTACCAAACGAACAGATGGGGTATCGGCACTCGGCGCAGCCAAGACACAGGCCGCCGCAGCCAAGCGAAGCGATCTCCTGCTTCGTGACCTTCAGACCGGCGGCCACACGCGGCAGAATGAGATCGAAGATCGTTGCCTTCGCGTACATGACGCAGCCGGGCAGGCCCATCACGGGCTGGCCGTCGTCATAATATCCCAGCAGGAACATGGCGCCCGGCAGAACCGGCGCGCCGTAGGATACGATCTTCGCGCCGCTTTGGGCGATTGCGCCGGGGGTGTTGTCGTCCGGGTCGACGCTCATGCCGCCGGTGCAGAGGATCATATCGACCGGCTTTTCACGCATCTGCGCGATGGCCTGCGCAACATGCTCCAGCCCGTCGTCGACCGTCAGATGCTCCGTCATGGTGATCCCGTAGGCGAGCAGCTTCTGTTCAAGGATCGGCGTGAAGGTATCGGCGATCCGGCCACTTGCGACCTCACTGCCGGTCGTGATGACGCCGGCCGTTTTCAGCTTGTAGGGCAGAAGCTCCAGAATGGCGTGTCGCCTGCGAGCTTTTCGGCCTGCCGCAGCTTTTCATCCTGAATGATGAGCGGAATGACGCGCGTGCCGCAGAGCTTGTCGCCCGGATGAACGGGGAAGTTGGTGTGGCGCGTGGCAATCATGATCTCGTCGAGCATGTTGATCGCGTTCAGCCGCTCCACATCCACGCGGAACAGACCGTCGATCTGTGCTTTCAGCTCGATCTTGCCTTCCCTGACCTCGCTTGCGGACATGTTCTCGTTCCGGCACAGGGTGGCCAGACGCTCCGCAGCGTCGTTCTCGTGCACCATGCCGGGCGTCATTTCCCAGACGTACAGGTGCTCCTTGCCCATGGAAAGGAGCATCGGAATGTCTTCCTCTGTGACAACATGTCCCTTGCGGAACTGTGCGCCCTTAAATTCTCCGGGAACGATCCGCGTCAGGTCGTGGCACAGCACGTGTCCGACGGCATCTCTGGCTGCGATCAGCTTCATTGACAGTCGCCCTCCATCTGCTTTTGGGAAAAGCGTTTTCATCTACTGATTTTAGCGAATTTCTGGTGCCGGTGCAATTCGGCTGTCCGATATTGTCGGAAAATGCTCCTGAATCGTCGGAATATTCTTGACAAAGAATAACGCTGTTCGCTATGATACCTTATGAATTATTTCGCAGCGTGGGAGGAATCTGGACGATGACGGATGGAAATACGATCTTATCGGTCGCGAAGGCGATGGAGCTTTTGCAGCTGCTGGCGGAATCCGGGGAACCGATGACGCTCACGGCCATCAGCGAAGCCTGCACCATGCCGAAGAGCACTGTGTTTGGCCTTCTCACGACCATGCGGAACTATGACGTGATCGCCCAGAAGCAGGACGGCAAGTATACGCTCGGCCTGCGTCTGTTTGAATATGGCTGCCAGGTCAGCCGTGCATGGGACATTGCAGAGGTCGCACGGCCGTTCATGGAGCATCTGGCCGCACAGGTCAGCGCGTCCGTGATGCTTTCCATCTGCGAGGGCACGCACGTTATCACGCTCGATCAGGTCGAGGGCAGGGAAAAGCTCCGCGTCATTTCCGACATCGGAGCCAGACTTCCGATCTACTGTACCTCGCAGGGCAAGGTCTTCCTCGCCGGTATGCCGGAGAACGACGCGCAGAAGCTCCTGGCCCGGCTTCAGCCGGTGCAGTATACGCCGCATACCATCACCGACATGCAGGAGCTGCTGCGCCAGCTGCGTGTTGTGCGGCAGGAGGGCTACGCGGTGGAAAACGGCGAATATAAAATTGGCCTGCGGTCGATCTCCTCGCCGGTCTATACGCTGGATGGAAAGCTCAAATACGCGGTCGGCGTCATCGGCATGTTCCGCAGCGTCAAATCCGAGGAGTTCCGGCAGGCAATCGAACAGGTCGTACAGACCGGGCGCATGATCTCCTCTGCACTTGGATATCAGAAGAAAAGTTAAAGACGCGCCGCAGACGGAATGGTCTGCGGCGCGTTTTGCGTCAGTGCCCGCCGCCAGCGAGCATTTTGAGCGCGTGGTCAAGTGTGGCAATGACAGCGCTGAGATTCTCGCGCGCTGCCTTTTCGGAGCCGGGGACATTCAGCACCAGCGTGTGTCCTCTCGTTCCGGCGACTGCGCGGGAGAGCATCGCCCGCGGCGTCGATTTCAGACCCTCGACCCACATGGCGACGGGGATCGCGCGGATCTCCCGGTCGAGCACCGCGAGCGTCGCTTCCGGCGTCACATCTCGCGGAGAAAGACCGGTGCCGCCGGTCGTGATGACAAGATCGGCCTGCGTCACATCGCAGGCATGGACGATGGCCGCGGAGATCTGCGCTTTTTCGTCCGGAACAGTCTGCATCGCCTGTACGGCAAAGCCGGCCTTTTCGAGCATGGCGCGGATGGCCGGGCCGCTGGTATCGGTTCTGGTTCCTGCCGCGCAGGAATCGCTGATCGTCAGAATCACTGCCTGATAGGGCATGGGACATACCTCCTTTTTTCTTATGATACGATATTTCTGCGAAAAAGGAAAGCACATTCTCGGCAAAACATCCAAAAGGCTTCCACAAAAAACAACGCAATCAGGCATTCAAAACCGGGATTTGTCGTTGACATCCCGCATGCAATGCGCTACAATAAAATAAATTCAATACAAATCAACATAATCCCATTTTTACTGGCACAACACTCGAAGCAATTTGCAGAAAGGAATAGAACTATGAAAACGAAAGCTGTCCGCATTCATGGCAAGATGGATCTGCGTCTGGAGGAGATCGACCTGCCGCAGGTCGGCCCGGATGACGTTCAGATCAAGATTATCTCGGACTCGATCTGTATGTCGACCTACAAAGCCGCTGTGGAAGGTGAGGAGCACAAGCGTGTTCCCGATGACGTAGCGGAGCATCCGACGATCGTCGGCCACGAGTTCTGCGGCGTCATCACCGAGGTCGGTGAAAACTGGAAAAACAAATATCATCCCGGACAGGGCTTTGCCATCCAGCCTGCCCACTTCTATAAAGGCTCCCTGATGGCGCCCGGCTACTCCTATCCGTACTGCGGCGGTGACAGCCAGTACGCCAATGTCCCCATTGAGACGCTGCTGACCGACAATCTGCTGCCGTACAATTCCGACACCTATTTCTATGGCTCTCTGGCCGAGCCGATGAGCTGCATCATCGGCACCTTCCACGCCATGTATCACACGAAGCCCGGCTCCTATGAGCATTCCATGGGCATTGTCAAGGGCGGCAAGATGGCCATGCTCGCGTCCGTCGGCCCGATGGGTCTCGGCGCGATCGACTACGCCCTGCACTGCGACCGCCGCCCGAGCCTGCTCGTCATCACCGATATCGACGATGCGAGACTTGCCAGAGCGGAGAGCATCTACACCGTTGAGCATGCAAAGGAGCAGGGTGTAGAGCTGCATTATGTAAACACCGCCAAGCCCGGCTGCGACACCAACTATCTGCGTGAGCTGTCCGGCGGCACCGGCTATGACGATGTCATCTGCTTTGCGCCGGTCAAGCCCGTGGTCGAGCAGGCCAGCGATATCCTCGGCACCGACGGCTGCCTGAATTTCTTCGCCGGCCCGACCAACACACAGTTCAAGGCAGAGTTCAACTGGTACAATGTCCATTATCTGTCCACGCATGTTGTCGGCACCTCCGGCGGCAATACGAGCGACATGAAGGAAGCCATTGAAATGATGACGTCCGGCAAGATCAACCCCGCCGCGATGATCACCCACATCGGCGGTCTGAACGCCGTGGTCGACACGGTTCTGAACCTGCCGAAGATCCCCGGCGGCAAGAAGCTCATCTACACGCAGATCGAGCTTCCGCTGACCGCGATCGCCGACTTCTCCAAGCTCGGTGAGACGGATCCGCTGTTTGCAAAGCTTGCGGAGATCACCAGCCGCCACAACGGCCTGTGGAGCGCGGAAGCTGAGAAATACCTGCTTGCAAATAAATAATTGAAGAATTAGGAGTGAAACAGTTATGGCAGAAGGCGTATTGATGCCCAAGGCTGGCATTACAGTCGAATCTTGCATCATCGGCGAATGGAAAAAGAACGTCGGTGACGCTGTCAATGTCGGCGATATCCTCTTTACCTATGAGACGGATAAGGCGGAATTTGAATGTGAATCCACCGCAGCAGGCACGCTGCTGGAAAAGTTTTATGAGGACGGCGACGAGGTTCCGTGCCTGGTCAATGTCTGCGCGATCGGCACACCCGGCGAGGATGTTTCCGCGCTGAAGAACGCGCCAGCCGCCGCGGAAGCACCCGCAGCACCCGCAGCTGAAGCGCCGAAGGCGGCAGCCCCCGCAGCAGCTGCTGCACCGGCTGGCCCGTGCGCGCAGGCCGTCATCATGCCGAAGGAAGGCATCACGGTCGAGTCCTGCATCATCGGCGAGTGGAAGAAGAACGTCGGCGATGCCGTCAATGTCGGCGATGTCCTCTTCACCTACGAGACAGACAAGGCAGAATTTGAATGTGAATCCACCGCAGCCGGTACGCTCCTTGCCAAGTTCTACGAGGACGGCGACGAGGTTCCGTGCCTGTCCAACGTCTGCGCAGTTGGCAATCCCGGCGATGCATACGAGTTCCTGAAGCCCGGCGCAGAGGTTCCGGCTCCTGCCGCAGCACCTGCCGCGGAAGAAGCAGCTCCCGCCGCCGCGCCCACCGCACCGGCTGCTGCCGAGCTCAAGGCCATTTCGCCGCGCGCCATGGCCAAGGCTGTCGCCAACAACGTCAATCCGGCGCTCGCCACCGGCACCGGCCCCAACGGCCGCATTATCGAGCGCGATATCGACAAGCTGATCGCGTCCGGCACGGCCTGCGCGTATGCAGCTCCGTCTGCCGCGCCCGCAGCTGAATTTGAGGACGTCAAGTGGAGCCCCGTGCGCAAGGCAACGGCCAAGTCCATGACCAAGAGCCTGAGCACCATGGCACAGCTGACGCAGCAGTATTCCTTCGACGCGACCCAGATCCAGGCCTATCGCGCCATGCTCAAGCCGCTGGATGCACCCATGGGCAAGGTCAGTCTCAACGACATGGTCATGTTCGCCGTGGCCAAGACGATCAAGTCCTGCCCGGATCTGAACGCCAATGTCCTCGAAGAGAATGTCGTCCGTCACTTCAATACTGTCAATCTCGGCTTCGCCTGCGATACGCCGCGCGGCTTGATCGTTCCGACGATCTTCAACGCCGACCAGATGACGCTCCTGGAGCTGTCGATGGAAGCCAAGCGCCTTGCCGCAGAAGCCAGAGACGGCAAGCTCAGCCCCGACTACATGACCGGCGCGACCTTTACGATCTCGAATATCGGCTCGTTCGGCTGCGAAGCCTTTACGCCTGTCATCAACCCGCCCCAGACCGGCATCCTCGGCGTCTGCAACATCCAGACGAAGATCAAGTCTGCCAAGGACGGCGTTATTGAGACGTATCCGGCCATGGGTCTGTCTCTGACCTTCGACCACAGAGTCATCGACGGAGCGCCTGCCGCACGGTACATGAGCGAGCTTTGCAAGAGCCTTGAAAACTTCATGACGCTGCTTGCCAAGTAAGAGAAAGGAAGGACACAATTATGCCGAAATGCTTGAATATTGATCCCGTAGCTGTCCGCCAGCCCGGTTATATCCATTTTGAAGACATTCCTGTCTGCCAGTACAATAAGACCATCAAGCAGGAGCTGGAAGAGGGCAACTATACCAAGGAAGACCTCATCCGCATCTACCGCGATATGGCAATCTGCCGTGAGTTTGAGCACATGCTCACGCTCATCAAGACGCAGGCCAACTACAATGGCGTCGAGACGACCTATCCCGGCCCCGCGCACCTGTCCCTCGGTCAGGAAGCGTCCTGCGTCGGCGAAGCGTACCTTCTGTCGAAGGATGACATCACCTTCGGTTCCCACAGAAGCCACTCTGAGATCCTCTCCAAGGGCCTGAGCTGCATCAACAAGCTCTCGGATGAAGAGCTCATGTCCACCATGGAGAACTTCCTCGGCGGCAAGACGCTTGCAGCGGTCAAGAAGTTTGCCGATACCAGTGACGTCAAGGAGCTGGCCATCCGCTTCCTGCTCTACGGCACGGTCGCTGAGATCTTTGCCCGTGAGAACGGCTTCCACCACGGCATGGGCGGCTCCATGCACGCGTTCTTCCTGCCGTTCGGCATCTACCCCAACAACGCCATCGTCGGCGGCTCCGCACCAATCGCAGCGGGCGCTGCGCTCTACCAGAAGAACAACGATAAGAAGGGCGTTGTCGTCTGCAACATCGGCGATGCGTCCCTCGGCTGCGGTCCGGTCTTTGAAGCGCTGAACTTCTCCGCCATGGATCAGTTCAAGACGCTCTGGGAGGAAGGGCGCAAGGGCGGACTGCCCATCATCTTCAACGTCTTTGATAACTTCTACGGCATGGGCGGCCAGACCATGGGCGAGACCATGGCCTATAGCATGCCCGCCCGTTTGGGCGCCGGCATCACCCCGAGCCAGATGCACGCAGAGCGTGTCGACGGCTGGAACCCGCTGGCTGTCATTGACGCCTACAAGCGGAAGATGGAGCTCATCAAGAACAACGAAGGCCCCGTCCTGCTCGATGTTGTGACCTATCGTCTGGTCGGCCACTCCACGTCTGACCAGAATGCCTACCGCAGCAAGGAAGAGATCGAAGCATGGCGCAGCCACGACCCGATCGTCAAGTTCCGCGAAGCACTCGTGGAAGCGGGCGTCGAGTCTGACGAGTTCTTTGCAAAGCTCCTGCAGGATACGGCTGACCGCATGACGATGATCTGCCGCGCCGCAGACGACAAGGAGATCTCTCCGTATGTCGACTTCGACAAGAACCCGGATTATCTGGCCAACCTCATGTTCTCCAATGAGCATGTCCGCTCCATGGGTGCTCCCGATCAGAAGCTGAACGTGACCGGCCCGAAGGAGAGCTGCAAGCGCTATGCCGACCTTGCAAAGAAGGAACGCTATGCGTTCGACAAGGATGGCAGCAAGTTCTCCGACATGAAGGTTTACAATATCCGCGATGCCATCTTTGAGCCGCTGATCAACAAGTATTACGAGGATCCGACGCTCGTCGCCTATGGCGAAGACGTGCGTGACTGGGGCGGTGCATACGCCGTTTACCGCGGCTTGATGGACGTCATCCCGCACTCCAGACTGTTCAACTCCCCGATCTCCGAAGCTGCCATCGTCGGCACTGCCGTTGGCTACTGCATGTGCGGCGGCCGCGCGGTCGTCGAGTTGATGTACTGCGACTTCCTTGGCCGTGCAGGCGACGAGGTCTTCAACCAGATGTCCAAGTGGCAGGCCATGTCCGCCGGTATCTTGAAGATGCCGATGATCCTGCGTATGTCCGTCGGCGCAAAGTACGGCGCGCAGCATTCGCAGGACTGGGTCGCGATCGTGTCCCATATCCCCGGCCTGAAGGTCTTCTTCCCGGCCACGCCGTATGAAGCCAAGGGCATCATGCAGGCGGCTCTGAACGGCACCGATCCGTGCGTGATCTTCGAATCCCAGCGTATCTACGGCAAGGGCGAAGAGTTCCACGAGGGCGGCGTCCCGGCTGAGGAATATGAATGGCCCACCGGCGCCGTCAATAAGGTCCGCGACGGCAAGGATCTGACCATTCTCACCATCGGCGCAACGCTGTACCGTGCAATGGACGCTGCAAAGACACTCTCCGAGAAGTACGGTGTCGAAGCGGACGTCATCAACATGCCGTCGCTTGTCCCGCTGGACTACACAGACCTGATTGCTTCCGTGAAGAAGACTGGCCGCGTGCTGCTGGCTTCCGATGCCTGCGCAAGAGGAACGTTCCTCAATGAGATCGCGGAGAACCTGTCTACGATGTGCTTCGACTATCTGGATGCACCTCCCGTTGTCATCGGCGCACGCAACTGGATCACGCCGCCGCACGAGTTCGACAAGTATTTCTTCCCGTATGCCGAGTGGATTGTCGACGCTGTCAACGCGCGTCTGCTCCCGCTGGAGGGCTACACCTCCACTACGACGCCGGACGATGCAGAGCTGATCCGCCGCTGCAAGATGGGTGTCTAATTCAATTTGTTCCATATAAAAGCACCCCCGGCTGCAAAAGCCGGGGGTGCTTCGTTGTAAGACAAGTCTTTAAAGCAGACCCTGTAAAAGGATGATCAGAATGAGAATGGGCAGCACCCACTGGAAATAGGGCTTCAGCTTCGGAGAAAGCTTCATGCCCTTGCCCCGATTTGCTTCGGCAAGATACCTGTCAAAGCCCCAGCCCCATTTTGTCACGCAGAACAGCAGATAAACAAGCGAGCCGATCGGGAGCAGGAGATTGCTGACAATGAAATCCTCGCTGTCAAGGATATCGCGGCCGCCAATCAGGTGTACGCCGCTCCAGAGGTTATAGCCGAATACGCATGGCAGACTCAGCCCGAGCAGCAGAACACCGCCGATCCAGACGGCCTTTTTCCGGCTCCAGCCGAAGGTGTCCATGCAGATCGCGAGAATATTTTCAAAAACAGCAAGGACAGTGGAGAGACTCGCAAAGATCATGAACATGAAGAACAGCGTTCCCCAGAATCGTCCGCCAGCCATGTTCACAAAGACGTTCGGAAGCGTCTGGAAGATGAGCGACGCCCTCTGATCGGTCTCAATGCCGAACGAGAAGCAGGCAGGGAAGATGATCGTGCCTGCCATTAGGGCACGGCGGGGAACTGGTGGCGGTTTCCGTCTTGTACCAGGAACCGCACATTCAGGTGTGCCTGCTCCGCAGCAGTATAGAGCTGCTCCGCCATGGGCAGACAGTCTTCATCCTCAGAGCCGCAGAGGATCCGGAGCGCAATGTCCTTTTGCTGAAGCGCGTGGAGCAGGGACTCTGCATGCGCCTGTAAAACCGGGATCCACGGGCTTTGCAGGATCAGCATGTCGCAGCGTGCAGGGGTGAACGCGACTGCACGCAGAAACGCGTCACAGCCGGCAGAAAATCCGCCGCATACAATGCGCTGATACCCCTCATTTTGAACTTTTTCGATCGCATTCGCCACAGGTACATAGGAGACCATATCATAGCTCCAGCGATATGTCCCATATCCGTCCGGCTCGGCGCTCTGGATGGTTTCCAACTGCCACTCGTCGTGCCCGGCCAATACCGGGGCCCAATCCTCCCGTGCCGTCCGGGCATTTTGCGTGTTTCCATGGACAGCCAGGAGCAGCTGCCCGGCGGTCTTATTTGTCCATGAGAACAGCGCCCTTGCCTGCGCAACTGCGTCTGTATAGCGTGCATCCGAAATGGCTTTCAGGGAGCGAAATTCAGAATTGCCGTTCAGCTGTGCAAGGTCGTCATCCACAAGCACCTCCGGGCGATACCACCAGCCCTTCTCCAGAACGGACTTCCGCAGCCATCCCAACGCTTCTTCCGGCAGACCCGCTCCGCCGGCCAGACAGGAAAGGAAATACAGCGTCTGCGGCCCATAGCGATCCGGCTCCTGTTCATAGGCGTCCAGCAAGAACCGGTATGCTTCCGCATATCCACGATCAGCGATAGACAAGGTCGTCTCCAGAATGTCGTTTTCTTTTTTCAAATAAGTGCCCTCTTTTCAGATTCAATATATAATGAACGATGTATAACGATTATACTATAAAAATCGGGCGTTGTCTACACTGACATAGTTGATACAGACAGAAAATGGCGATCATACATCGTTATGCGCCAAAACAGTGCAAATACATATCTTCCATATTGGGCACCGCCGGTACAGCGTCAGAGCAGGGCCTGTCTTCCGAGAGCAGGCGGATCACGCTTTTTCCATCGGTGTGCATGACGTTACTGCACGCATATTGCCTTGTGAACACCGTTTCCTCCGCAGCCGGGACTGTAACGATCCAAACCCGTCCGTTCAGCTGCTCCAGCAGCTCGGAGGGCTTTTTTACATCCAGAACAACGCCCTTCCGGAGCAGAATGATCTCGTTTGCAGCTGCTTCAAGATCTGAGACGATGTGTGTTGACAGCAAAACGAGCTTTTGCTGGGAAAGATCACTGATGATACCGCGGAACCGGATCCGTTCTTCCGGGTCAAGCCC
>CAKUHB010000046.1 GCA_934655875.1 uncultured Oscillospiraceae bacterium | reverse complement strand
AGGCGATAGCCCACTGACAATACCATTTTATGAAAAGTGTGGTTTTGTCCGTTCGCATATCATATCAAATTTCTTTACAGATAATTACGACCACCCTATCTATGAGAGTGGAATACAGTTGGTAGATATGGTGTATTTGCAAAGACCTTTATAATTTAAATTCCAGTTTGTCAAATCCGCAGCACAAATCCTGCGCCGCAAGAAACAAAGAATAGCATTTTCAAAAATCGAACAATTTACATAGAAAACCCGCTGAAATCTTGCGATTTCAGCGGGTTTTCTGGTCCGAGTGACTGGTTTCGAACCAGCGGCCTCGTGGTCCCAAACCACGCGCTCTACCATCTGAGCTACACCCGGTTATGAAATTGAAGTCTTAAGCTGTCTGTAGTCAGCCATGTGGTCAAAGGCGGTTTTTCGGGCGATTCCGGAAATTGAGGAAAACCCGCAAACGCCCGTGTGTCAAGGGGTTCCGGCGTTTTGGCTCCGGAAGGTCGGATGGATGCCGATACGCTCCCAAACCACGCGCTCTACCATCTGAGCTACACCCGGGAACTATGTGCGGGGACTGCTCCGGGGAGCAGGGGATCCGCAACAAATGAATTATACTGGAAAAGCCGAAAAAAAGCAAGGGGAAGATTACAGAATGCCATTGTGCTTGCGAAGCGGGGGCAGATATGATATGCTATCGGGAGAAAATGAGGAAAGCGAAGGGCGCTGCCATGAGAATGCGAAGAAGAAACAATCTGGCTCCGAGAATGGAGGCCTGCGAGTCGGTCTGGATCCACGAGCCGGAGCAGCTGCGCGGCAACTGGCGCAGTCTGATGCCGGGCTGCCGGGAGCTGCGGGTCGAGGTCGGCTGCGGCAAGGGCAAGTTCACGGTCGAGACGGCCGAGCAGGAGCCGGACGTGCTGCTGATCGCCATTGAGCGGGTGCAGGACGCACTGGTGCTGGCGATGGAAGCGGCGATCCAGAAGGGGTTGAAGAACGTGTTTTTCGTCTCGCTGGACGCGGCGAACATCGACCTGTTCTTTGCGGACGACGAAATCGACCTCCTGTACATCAATTTCTGCGACCCGTGGCCGAGAAAGAAAAACGCCAAGCGCCGCCTGACCTATCACACCTTTTTGGAAAAATACAAGAAGGTTCTGAAGCTCGGCGGGCAGATCCATTTCAAGACGGACAACGCCAAGCTGTTTGCCTGGTCACTGCCGGAGATGGAGAGCTGCTATCTGGAGCTGCGCAACGTGACCGACGACCTGCACGCCAACGGCCCTGTCGGCATCATGACCGGCTATGAGGAGAAGTTCCACGCGCTCGGAACCCCCATCCACCGGGTCGAAGCCGTCGTGGTGACAAAGCAGCCGCGTCCCGCGGATGAAAAGCCGGAGAAGGACACGGAGCCTGCGGCCGAGGATGAGGAAGAACTGAATTAAGGAAAAAAGCCAGTCCGCTGCGGCGGACTGGCTTTTTATGAGGACTCAGGCAGCGGCGCGCTGCTCTTTTTTGTTTTGCAGGATCTGCAGAATGATGATCGCGGCAACGATCACGAGACCGATCAGGTCGCTGACGGTGCCGGGGATCAGGAGCGTCAGACCGCCGATGATGGCCAGCACGCGCAGCGGCCAGTGCATATGACGGACGATATAGCCCTCCAGACCGGCGGCCACGGCGAAAATGCCAAGCAGCGCGGTAATGACGATCTGGATGACCTGGAACGCACTCGTGACGTTCTCAAAGAGCATCTGCGGGTTGTACGCGAAAATGAACGGGACGATGAAGGCCGCGATGGCGAGCTTCGTCGCGTTGATGCCGGTCTTCATCGGGTTAGACTTTGCAATGGCGGAGCCTGCATAGGCAGCCAGTGCGACCGGCGGGGTGATATCGGCGACGATGCCGAAGTAGAAGACGAAGAAGTGCGCGGCGACGAGGGGATAGCCCATCTTAATGAGGATCGGCGCGCAGGTCGAAGCCATGATGCAGTAGTTTGCCGTCGTGGGCACGCCCATGCCGAGGATGATGCAGCAGATCATGGTCAGGATCAGACCGATGAAGGTTGCGTTGCCGGCCAGCTGGACGATGGCGTTGATCAGGATGGAAGCAAGACCTGTGACCGTGATGCAGCCGGCGATGATACCGGCCATCGCGCACGCGACCGCGACCGTGATGGCGCCCTTGGCGCCGGCTTCGAGCGAGTCGAGGACGGATTTCGCGCTGTCACCGACGGCGCCGCCGATGGCGCGGCCCGTGGCCTGCGGCGCGCGTTCCTCCGTGCCGCGCTTGCGGGTCAGGAAGAAGTTGATAAAGCCGACGATGATGGCCGCGAGGATGGAATAGGCCGCCGAGTGAGACATCGTCTTCGCGCCGGACGAGACCAGCCAGACGAGCAGGATCAGCGGAAGAATCAGATAGCAGTCACGCGCGAGCGCGGCCCACTTCGGCAGCTGATCCTTGGCAATGCCGCGCAGACCGAGCTTCTTGGCTTCCAGATGGACGGCGATGAAAATGCCGGTGAAGTACAGGATGGCAGGGAGGATCGCCTTGACGGCGACCTGCGCATACGGGATGCCGATGTACTCCGCCATCAGGAACGCGGCTGCGCCCATGATCGGCGGCATGATCTGGCCGCCGGTCGAGGCTGCGGCTTCGACTGCGCCTGCAAACTCCGGCTTGTAGCCGGTCTTTTTCATCATCGGGATGGTGAACGAGCCGGTCGTGACCGTGTTGCCGACGGACGAGCCGGAGACCATGCCGCAGAGCGCGGAGGAAATGACCGCGACCTTGGCCGGGCCGCCGGAGGACCAGCCTGCAAGGCGGTTTGCAAACGAGATGAAGAAGTTCGCAATGCCGGTGCGCTCCAGAAATGCGCCGAAGATGATGAACAGGACAATATAGGTGTAGCAGACGTTGACCGGCGTACCGATGACGCCGCTCGTGGTGTAGAACAGCTTGTAGATGATGTTCTTGAGCGCCTGATAGAAGGTGGCGTTGTAGCTCATCTGGTTATAGAACGCATAGACGATCAGAACGCCTGCCACAACGAGGATCGGCAGACCCACGCAGCGGCGGCACAGCTCGACCAGAATCAGAATGCCGACGCAGCCGATGGCGACATGGATGGGCTGGATGCGCGTGGCAAGACGGATCATCGTCATGGCGTTGAAGGCAAAATAGAAGAAGCAGGCCGCGCCTACGAGCATGAGCAGAATGTCGTACCACGGCAGATAGTTGGGCCGCACGTGATGCTTGCTGGCCGGGAAGTTCAAAAAGCCTGCAATGACGATCAGACCCATGAACAGCGGCAGACGGATCTCCGGCATCCACGTGGTGAACAGCGTCATGATGATGCAGAACAGGGCGAAGGCTGCCATAAAGATCTTGATGACGATCGCGCGCCAGCCGGACCAGACGCGGGTGTTGGATTCGCGGTCATATTTCCGCATGACCTCGTCAACGTCGGCGGCGATGTTCTGCGTGTCGTCGTTGGCAGTTACGGGGGTGTTCTTGTCGGGAGTCTTGGACAAGGGGCATCTCTCCTTCTTTTCTTCAGATGTGCGCGACAACTACGGCAGGGAACCCCTGCCGTAGTTGTAAAAGGTGTGTAAAATGCGTTAAGCTTTACTTGGTGGGAACCTCAATGCCCTTCTCGGCGAAGTACTTAGCAGCGCCGGGATGATAGGGGACAGAGGTGATGGACGCGCCGTACTCGAGATCGATCTCGGCGTACTTTGCGTGGGTGTCGGTCAGACTGGCGGCGTTGTCGAAGATATCGGCGACGAGCTTGTAGATGGCGTCCTCAGAGACGTCGTCGCGCGCCAGAATGACAGCGCCGACCGCGACGGTCACGGTGTCGGAATCAAGGCCGTAGACGTCAGCGGGGATGGTGACCTTGGTGTAGTACGGAGAAGAGGCGAGCAGCTGCTCGACATGCGCGTCGTCCAGAGACACGAGGTAAACGTCCTTCGTGGTGGCAAGGTCGGTAACGGCGGTGGTGGGAGCGCCGGCAACGATGAAGGCCGCGTCGATCTGGCCGTTCTTCAGGGCATCGGCGCTGTCGCCGAAGGACTGATAGGTCGGGTTGATGTCGCTCTCGGACAGGCCGTAAGCGCCGAGGATATCCATGGCGTTGAAGTAGACGCCGGAACCGGCTGCACCGATGGAGACATTCTTGCCCTTGAGATCCTCGACGGTCTTAATCTCGGGGTTCGTGGTGACGATCTGCACCTGCTCGGTGTAGAGAGCCGCGACCGTGGAGAAGCACGTCACTGCGCCGGTGTCGGCGAAGATGTTCGTGCCGTCGTAAGCGTAGGCCATAACGTCGGACTGGCAGAAGGCCAGCTCTGCGTTGCCGTCGTCCAGCTCAAAGACGTTCGACTGCGAGCCGTTGCCGACAAGGCCGACAACGTCGATGCCGGCGTTGTTGGTGGCGTGCTGCGCAATGACGGAGCCGAAGGCGTAATACGTGCCGGATTCGCCGCCGGTAACGAAGCGGAGTTTCGCGCCGGAAGCAGCGGGCGTGGAAGCGGACGAATCGGTGGAAGCCGAAGCGTCAGCCGAAGCCGGAGCGTCGGTCGAAGCCGATGCGTCGGTAGAAGCGGGAGCCTCAGTCGAGGCGGCACACGCAGCCATGCCCAGAACGAGGACGGCCGCGAGAAGCAGTGCAAGAATCTTTTTCATATGTATTCCTCCGGTACGTTGATTTGTTGTGATAAAGTATACTGCATCGAACTGCATTTTTCAAGAAGCAAATCGTCATTTCGTGAAATTATTTTTTTCTGAAATTCTGATTCGCAACGGAAATCCTGCATTTTTCATGAAATATGGCGGATATATGCACAGCTAAGACGGAATTGATGCATGATGATGAAAGAATGAAAAATGAAAACTTGCAGAATGACAGAAAAAATCCGGCAGCCGCATGCAGCTGCCGGATGAATAATAAACCGAAATTATGCATTTATATACGATTTGAGGAACAAAATCGCCTGCCGGTAGCCCTCAAAGCCAAGCCCCATGAACGTCTTGACGCAGGCGAGCCGCGCGTAGGAGACCTGGCGGAAATCCTCGCGCTGCGTCACGTCGGACAGATGCACCTCGACTGCCGGAATGGCGACAGCCTTCAATGCGTCCAGAATGGCGACGCTCGTGTGCGTGTAGGCGGCGGGATTGATCACGATGCCGTCGTAAACGCCGTAGGCGGCCTGAATCTCGTCGACCAGCGCGCCCTCGTGGTTGGACTGGAAGACTTTGCACTCCGCGCCGATTTCGCGGCAGGCGTTCTGACAGAAGCGGACAAGGGCGTCATAGTTCTGTGTGCCGTAAATATCCGGTTCGCGCAGGCCGAGCAGATTGAGGTTCGGGCCGTTCAGAATCAGAAGCTTCATAAAACTACCTCCAGAATCGCGCGCACGGTGTCCTCCGGCGCGCCGTCGTTGGAAATCATATGGTCGGCAAACCTCGCGTAGAGCGGCTTTCTCTGCGCGTAGATCGCTTCCGGCCCCAGCGCCTGCGAGACGGGCCGCCCGCTGACGGGCAGCTTCTCCAGCGCGCGGTGCAGGCAGACGATCACGCCGTTCTGGTGCAGGAGCGGATAATTCTCCGCCCGCGTCACGCAGCCGCCGCCCGTGGCGATGACAAGGCCGGACTGTTTGCCAAGCTGGGCAAGCACCGCGGTCTCCCGCGTGCGGAAGCCCGTCTCGCCCTCGCGGCGGAAAATTTCCGGGATCGGCATGCCGGCCTGCGTCTCAAGCATCTGGTCGGCGTCCACAAGCTCCCGGCCAAGCTGCCGGGCGAGCAGCGTGCCGATCGTGGTCTTGCCGCTGCCGGGCATGCCGATGAGGACAATGTTCTGCATGCGCGCGGCAAGAGAATTGGTGATCTCTGTGATCCGGCTGTCCGGTACCGGTTGGCCGGTAAAGTCCTCGCAGCTCTTTTTTGCCTGCGCCGTGAGCATCAGAAGACCGTTGGCGCACGGAATGCCAAGCCGCTCCGCCTGCAAAAGGAACTCCGTCCGTGCCGGGTTATAGACCACGTCCAGCGCGGCTTGCAGCGCCGGGAAGCGGGCAAGTAAAACCGGCGATACGCCGGTGTTCGGGAACATGCCGAGGGGCGTCGTGTTGACGGCGATCTGGGCGTCGGCATGGCGATCCAGATTCTCATAATTGTCCGCCCCATGGCGGGAGACCACGACGACCTCGCGTGCGCCGAGCGTTTTCAGGACATACTGCGCCGTGAGCGATGCGCCGCCGCTGCCGAAGACGAGCGTCTTTTTCCCGGCGACATCTGCGCCGCTGGCCTGCACGAGCATGGAAAAGCCGTAGGCGTCGGTATTGTCGCCCCAGAGCGTGCCGTCCGGCCTGCGGACGATGGTATTGACCGCGCCGATGGCCCGCGCGGTCTCAGACAGCTCCGCACAGTAGGGGATGACGTCCTTTTTATACGGGATCGTGACGTTCAGCCCGTCAAACGCGCCGGAGGTGAGGAAGCTGCCGAGCTGCTCCGGTTCAACCTCAAACAGCCGGTAGGAATACCCGGCCAGCTCCTTATGGATGGCGGGCGAATAGCTGTGGCCGAGCGTCCGGCCGAGAAGCCCGCAGCGAAGAGACTCAAAAGCCATAGCCGACCTCCTCCTTGCGCGCCATCACGGCGTCCAGCACCGCGATGGCCGCCGCCGCTTCCACACAGGGGACGGCGCGCGGCACGATGCACGGGTCGTGGCGGCCCTGAATGACGAGCGTCTTGTTTTCCATCTGCCCGAGACTGACTGAGCGCTGCTGCCGGGCGATGGACGGCGTGGGCTTGAAGGCCGCGCGGAAGACGATGGGCATGCCGTCGGAAATGCCGCCGAGAATGCCGCCGCAGTGGTTCGTCTCGGTCACGACTGTGCCGTTTTCCACGCGGAACGGGTCGTTATTCTCGCTGCCGCGCATGCGCGCCGCGGCGAAGCCTGCGCCAAATTCAATGCCCTTGACGGCGGGAATGGCGAAGACGGCGCGGGAAATGAGGTTTTCCAGACCGCCAAACATCGGATCGCCGACGCCCGCCGGAAGCCCCTCGACGACGCACTCGATCACGCCGCCGACGGAATCGCCGTCCGCGCGTGCCGCAGCGATCTCCGCCTGCATGGCGGCTGCCGCCGCGTCAGAGACCGCGGGAAATGCCTTTTCGCCGACCGGCGTCAGGAACGGGGAATCGTCGGTGACTGCGCCGACGGAGACGATCCGCGCGCGGATCGTGACGCCCTGCGTTTCCAGCAGCTGCAAGCAGATGCCGCCTGCGATGCACAGCGGCGCAGTCAGGCGGCCAGAGAAGTGGCCGCCGCCCGCGACATCCTGCGCGCCGGAAAATTTCATCTGCGCGGTATAGTCCGCGTGGCCGGGGCGCGGCGTGTCGCGGAGATTGTCATAGTCGCCGGAGCGGGTGTTGGTGTTGCGGATGATGGCCGTCAGCGGCGCGCCGCACGTGCGGCCGTTCGATAAGCCGCAGAGGATCTCGGGCGCGTCCGCTTCCTTCCGCGGCGTCGACCAGGCATTCTGGCCGGGCGCGCGGCGGCGAAGAAACTGCTGCAATGCATCCAGATCGACGGGAAGCCCGGCAGGCAGGCCGTCGATCGTCACGCCGATGGCCGGCGCGTGCGACTGGCCGAAGATGGCGACTGTCAGATTGCCGGTATAGACACTGCTCATAGCACATCCTCCTTGAGTGATGAAAAATCGTCCCAGAACGCGGGATAGGATTTGGCGACGCATTCGCTGCCCGTGACGATTACGGGCTCTGCACAGCCGCAGGCGGCGACGGCTGCGCTCATGGCAATGCGGTGGTCGCCCGCGGCATCCGCCGTGCCGCCATGCAGCATGGGAACACCGGTGATGGTGAGCGCATCCGGGGATTCCTGTACCTGTCCGCCCAGCGCACGGATGAGCGCCGCCGTCGTTGCGAGCCGGTCAGATTCCTTCAGCCGCAGGCGGGCGGCGTTTTCGATGTGCGTCTCGCCCTCGGCCAGCGCGGCCAGGACAGAGACGGTCGGGATGAGATCCGGGATCGGCCCGGCGTCCACCGTGATCCCGCGCAGCGTGCCGCGCCGGACGGTAACGGACGCGCCGTCCACCCGAACCTCCGCGCCGAAGCGCGTCAGAAGCTCTAAAATCGCCCGGTCGGCCTGCAAGGAGTCCTGCGCAAGCCCGCGGACGGTGATCCCTGTTTTGCTCAATGCGCCCATGCAGAGGAAGAACGCCGCGTTCGACCAGTCGCCCTCGACTGTCTGCACGGCTGGCGCGTGATAGGCTTGTTTTCCCTCGATCCGGTAGCTCTGGCCGGTTTTCTGCATGGTGATCCCGGCGGCGCGGATGGCCTGCTCCGTCATGGCGACGTACCGCGCCGACTGGAGTTCTCCGGTGACCGTCAGGGTGCTGCTGCCGGAAAGCAGCGGCAGCGCAAACAGCAGCCCGGACACGAACTGCGACGAGACGCTTCCCGGCAGGGAAAATTCCCCCGCCGTCAGCTGCCCGGACATGTGAAGCACGTCGCCGCAGCGGCGGAGCGTCATCCCGTGCGCCTGCAAAGGCTCCTGCAAGGGCGAGAGCGGCCGCTCCGGCAGGCGACCATGCATCCGCACCTCCGCGCGGACGCCGAGTGCGCCGAGCACCGGCAGCAAAAACCGGAGTGTCGAGCCGCTTTCTCCGACATCCAGCTGCGCGCAGTCTGTCGGCGTGCCGGAGATCGGGCGAATGTGCAGCGCGCCGTCCTGCGCGTCGATCGCAGCGCCGAGCGCGCGCAGACACCGGACGGTCGCTGCGATATCGTCGTTCGACGCGTTCAGACAGAGACAGCTTGGCACATCGGACAGGGCGGCGCAGATCAGCATGCGGTGCGCCTGCGATTTGGAGCAGGGGATCGTAATGGTACCCATGCGGGTGCCGCCGGAAAGCGTCAGATTCATTGTGCCCCTCCGGCCTTCAGCCATGCAAGCAGCTCCGCCGCCGGCGTTTTGCGGATCTGGCAGCTGCCGATCTGCGTCGGGACGATCAGATTGATCGAGCTGCCGGAGGATTTTTTGTCATGTACGACCGTGCGCAGCAGCGCTTCCGCCGGATACGCACAGTCGGTCGGCAGACCGTATTGCTGGAGAAGCGATACGATCGCGTCGCGCGTTTCCGCGCTGCAGAGGCCATATGAGACGGCGGCGCGCGCCATCATGGCCATGCCGATCGAGACGGCGGAGCCGTGGCTGACGGAAAAACCGCTGCAGGCTTCGATCCCGTGGCCGAATGTGTGGCCAAGGTTCAGAAGCTGCCGCGTGCCGCGGTCAAATTCATCCTGCGAGACGATATCCCGCTTCATCCGGACGCAGGTCTCGATGATATGCTCGAGCTGCGCACGGGCGGGCACGGCCTTGAGATCGTCGAAGAACGGGGCGCTGCCCAGAACGGCGTATTTGATGACCTCGGCGCAGCCGTCCCGGAAGATCTCCTCCGGAAGCGTCTGCAAGCAGTCCGGGTCACAGAGCACGAGCCACGGCTGATAGAACGTCCCGGCCAGATTCTTGCCTGCGGGCAGATCGATGGCCGTCTTTCCGCCGACGGACGAATCGACCATGGCCAGAAGCGTCGTCGGGATCTGGATAAAGCCAAGCCCGCGCAGATACGTCGACGCGGCAAAGCCAGTCAGATCGCCGACCACGCCGCCGCCCAGCGCGACCAGCGCGTCCGTGCGCGTCAGCTGCTGCGTGGCCAGCGCGTCCAGAAGCCGCAGATACGTCGCGGCGCTCTTGGAGCTCTCGCCGTGCGGGAAGACGAACGAGCAGACGCGGAAGCCCGCTGCTTCCAGGCTCCGCTGTACCGTCTCGCCGTACAGCGGCCATACCGCGTCGTCGGAGACGATCATAATGGCAGAAGCGCTCGTGACGCCGCGGATCTGCGCGCCCGCGCTTTGCAGAAGCCCGCGCCCGATCAAAACGTCATACTGCCGCGAAGCGGCAACCTGTACGGTTTTCATCGGCCGTCGACCTCCTCCTTGCGCTTCTTGCCGTCCTCGAGCAGCTGCGTCAGCGCAGCGCTGTCGTTATCGGCAATGGCGGTGCGGTACTCCATGAGACGTTCCATCAGGCAGTCCAGCTCGCGGAGCAGGCAGTCGCGGTTTTCCAGAAACAGCTCCGACCACATCGGCGCGTTCAGCCACGCGACGCGGGTCATATCCTTATAGCTTCCGGCAGAGAAGCCCTTGTGGGCTGTGGCCGTCGGGCTTTTGATGTAGGCGTTGGAGACCAGATGCGCCATCTGCGAGGTGAAGGCGATCATCTCGTCGTGGTTTTCCGCCGTGGTGACGGAGTAGCGGCTGAAGCCCGCAGGGCTGAGCAGCTCCTTGGCGCGGGTCAGAAGCTCGATATCGTCAAAGTCCGGCGGGACAATGACCATTGGGGCGTTATGATAGAGATTTGCGCGCGCGTGGCCGAAGCCGGAATACTGCGTGCCCGCCATCGGGTGTCCGCCGAGGTAGCGGAAGCCATATTCCTTCGCGAGCGGGAACGCCTGGCTGCATACGACGCGCTTGGTGCCGCAGCAGTCGATGACGAGCGGCTTTTCTCCGATGTGCGGCGCGGCCTGCCGCAGGTAGCCGATGGCGGCCTGCGGGCGGACGCACAGGAGCACGAGCTCGCACGAGCCGATGTTGTCCATGGTCAGCGGCTCGTCGACCGCGTCGGCCAGCTGCGCGAAGGAGAGAACGCTCTCGTCCGTGTCATAGCCAAGAACCGTCCAGCCCGCAGCGTGATATGCCTTGGCGAACGAGCCGCCGATGAGCCCAAGTCCTACAATGCCGATCGTCATTTCGTCACCGCCTCGCGGACTGCGCGAACCTTCTTTGCGACCTCGGCGAACTGCTCGCAGGTGAGCGACTGCGCACCGTCGCACAGCGCGTGCATGGGATCGTTGTGAACCTCGACGATCACGCCGTCTGCGCCGCACGCGGCGGCCGCCAGCGTCATGGGCGGGACAAGGCGGTTGATGCCCGTGGAGTGGCTGGGATCGACGATGACCGGCAGGTGCGACAGTTCGTGCAGCATCGGCACGGCTGCAAGATCGAGCGTATTGCGCGTGTAATCGTCAAATGTGCGGATGCCGCGCTCGCAGAGAATGACGTTGTCGTTGCCGCTGGCCATGATGTATTCCGCGCTCATCAGAAGCTCCTTGAGCGTGTTGGCAAGGCCGCGCTTGAGAAGGATCGGCTTTTTGACGGAACCCATCTCCTTGAGAAGGTCATAGTTCTGCATGTTGCGTGCGCCGATCTGGATGACGTCGACGTTGTCAAAGAGCGGCAGGTGCTTGATGTTCATGAGCTCCGTCACAATGGGAAGCCCGGTCTCCTGCTTGGCAATCTCCAGAAGCCGCAGGCCCTGCTCGTGCAGACCCTGGAAGTCATACGGCGAGGTGCGCGGCTTGAACGCGCCGCCGCGCAGCAGCTGCGCGCCCGCGGCCTTGACGGCCTTGGCCACGTAGACGATCTGCTCCTCCGATTCGACCGAGCAGGGGCCGGCGATCATGGCAAAATGCCCGCCGCCGAACTTCGCGTCGCCGACCGACACGACGGTGTCGTCCGGGTGGAACTTGCGGTTGCAGCATTTGAAGGGATCGGTGACCCGCTTGACGGAGTCGACGATCTCCAGACTTTCCAGCAGCGACATATCCAGACGGCTCGTATCGCCGACAAGGCCAAGGACCGTCTGGTATTCGCCCAGAGACGGATGCACGTCAAGACCCTGTGCCTTGAGCCAGTTGATGAGCTGATTTCTCTTTTCCTCGGGAACGTTGTGCTTCAGAACGACAATCATGTTGGTGACCTCCAATCAACAATAAAAAATGCGGCACAGTCAATTCTGTGCCGCATCAAAACTTACTCTCTTTTGCGCATCACAAATTGACCTTACTATCTGGCGACAGTAAAGTAATAATAGGATGCGAAAACAGTCGAGAACATAAGAATAAAACTCCTTTAACCTGTTGAAGCCATCATAGCACGCGGCGGGATGCTTGTCAACCGGAAATCCGGGAAAAACCGCAGCAGCTTACAGCTTTTCCGCTTCCTCCAGCCAGAGCCTGCTCGATGCGTCGGACGGCATGCGCCAGTCGCCGCGCGGCGAGAGCGTGACCGAGCCGACCTTCGGCCCGTCCGGGATGCACGAGCGCTTGAACTGCTGCTGGAAGAACCGGCGGCAGAACGTCTTGAGCCAGTGCAGGATCGTCTCGCGGCTGTATTTGCCGCCGTAGGCATAGGACGCCATCCGGAAGAGCTTGCGCGGGCGCGAGCCAAAGCGGAGCGTGTGGTACAAAAAGAAATCATGCAGCTCATACGGGCCGACAAGATCCTCGGTCTTCTGCGCGATCTGCCCATTTTCATCCGCAGGCAGCAGCTCCGGCGAGACGGGCGTGTCGAGAATATCCAGCAGAATCCCGCGCAGAGCAGGCTCGCTGCTGTCCGCTTCATAGCGGACGATATACCGCACCAGCGTCTTCGGAACCGAGCAGTTGACCGCGTACATGGACATGTGGTCGCCGTTGTATGTCGCCCAGCCGAGCGCCAGCTCGGACAGATCGCCCGTGCCGATCACAAGCCCGCCGGACTGGTTGGCGATGTCCATGAGCACCTGCGTGCGCTCGCGCGCCTGACAGTTTTCATACGTGACGTCGTGCACAGCTTCGTCGTGGCCGATATCCGCGAAGTGCTGGCGGACGGAAGCTGTGATGTTGACCTCCTGCACGCTGACGCCGAGCGCCTGACACAGCGCGACGGCGTTGGACTTTGTGCGCTTCGTCGTGCCGAAGCACGGCATGGTGACGCACAGGATCTCCTTCCGGCTGCGCCCGGCCAGATCAAAGGCGCGCACGCACACCAGAAGCGCCAGCGTGCTGTCCAGTCCGCCGGAGATGCCCAGCACGACGGTCTTCGCGTGCGTATGCTCGATGCGCTTTTTCAGGCCCTGCGACTGGATGCGCAAAATTGCCTCCGCGCGGGCGCGCAGCTGCTCGTCATACGGCGGGACGAACGGGTTGGGGGCAAAGTGCCGTGTCAGCGCGGTGTCGCGCAGCGGCTGATGGAACAGAACGGTCTGCAGATCCGGCACGGCGTCGTAGGTCGTGACGCGGTGGCGCTCATGTGCCAGACGCTGCACGTCGATCTCGGAGATCGTCAGTGCCGCGTCGCCGAAAGGCTCGTTTTCAGCCAGAATGGTTCCGTTTTCCGCGATCAGATGATGGCGGGAGAAGACCATGTCCTGCGTCGACTCCGTAGGCGAAGCGCTGCAATAGACATAGCCGCAGGCCAGCCGCGCCGACGTGGACGAGACGAGCGAGCGGCGGTATTCGGCCTTGCCGATGACCTCGTCCGAAGCGGAGAGATTGAGGATGATGGCCGCGCCGCCCGCGCAGAGCCCGGTCGACGGCGGGCATGGCACCCAGAGATCCTCGCAGAGCTCCACACCGAAGGTATAGTCCGGCATGCCCGCACAGGCGAACAGCAGCTTTGCGCCGAACGGGACCGTCTGACCGCAGAGCATCAGCTCGTACGTTTTTCCGCCGAGGACGCTTGCTGAAGCGAACTGCCGCAGCTCGTAAAATTCACCGTAGTTCGGGATATGCGTCTTCGGCACGACGCCGAGAATGCGCCCGGCGTGCACGACGGCTGCGCAGTTATACAGCTTGCCGCCGAACCGCAGCGGAAGCCCCACCGCGACGACGGGATAGAGCGCCTTTGACGCTTCCACGATCGCCTGCAGCGCAGGCTCCACCGCGCCGAGCAGGCAGTCGGAGAAAAACAGGTCGCCGCACGTATAGCCCGTCAGGCAAAGCTCCGGCAGAACCAGCACATTGACGCTCGCTGCATCCGCTTCCCGCATGCGCGCAAGCACAGCCTGCGTATTGTATTCCACATCCGCGACCACAACATCGACCGTCCCCGCAGCCGCCTTGATAAATCCGTCTTTCATGCCAAACGCTCCTGATTTGTGTAGTTACCTATACGATACACGCTTTTGGGGGAATT
Organism: uncultured Oscillospiraceae bacterium; assembly: GCA_934655875.1. GTDB lineage: Bacteria > Bacillota > Clostridia > Oscillospirales > Oscillospiraceae > CAG-170. The sequence goes on along the minus strand of CAKUHB010000046.1, from coordinate 332 downwards.
ATCAAGACGGGACCGTCAAATTGTTATATAATTGGAAATCATTTACAATGGATTCATCGTATAAACAACCGGCAGCAGTCACTTGACTGCTACCGGTTGTTGCGCTAAGCGGTTATTTGTTGTCCTTATGCGTGCTCACCTTTGGGCCTGCAGGTTTTTCGTCTTGTGAAAGATCGCCAAAATGATACGCGACGATCGACAAACGAGAATTTATCGTTTGAATCGGTTTCCGGAATTCATATAGATGACCGCACAGACACATACGACAAAAAACAGACAAAGACCTACCCAGAGCAACCACATCGCTTTGAAAATCTCGCTGGAAGCAATGA
>CAKUHB010000045.1 GCA_934655875.1 uncultured Oscillospiraceae bacterium | reverse complement strand
TTGCTCCTGAAAGCTGGACGCTAACTCTAAGGGTTATGAGCCCGACGAGCTACCGAACTGCTCTATCCCGCGATATGTGGCTCTCACAGAGCCTTATTATAATAGCAGAACCCCGGCCGGTTGTCAAGAGGGGATTTCCAGTTTTTTTATTCCGCTTGTCCGGCTGTGAAATAATAGTAGCTTTTTTGTAACTTTTCGCATATAATATGATCAATCGCAGAACTGAGAAAGGAGGATCATGGCTTTCGGCCATCACAAGCGCCATGTGCCTGCTGGCTCTGCCGGCAGGATAACGAGGAGAAACGTGATCGAAAATTCGGCGGGTGCGTTTCCGTGCGGACTCCGTGCGCGTGACAAAGCTGAGAAATATGTGGGTGACTGCAAAACAAAGCGGCTTTGGACGGAGGATCAGGCAAATATCTGCGAGTTTGTCCTGTAACATTTTATTACAGGAGGAACAATTACATATGTGTGGTATCGTTGGATACGTAGGAAAGCAGCAGGCGGCTCCGATTCTGCTGGAGGGTTTGTCGCGCCTGGAATACCGGGGCTACGACTCCGCCGGCATCTGCGTGGAGCAGGACGGCCGTCTGGAGGTCGAAAAGGCCAAGGGCCGTCTGCAAAATCTGATCGAGAAAACGGACAACGGCGCGTCTCTGCCCGGCACGCTCGGCATCGGCCATACCCGCTGGGCGACCCACGGCGAGCCGAACGACGTCAACTCCCATCCGCAGGTCTCTCAGAACGGCCGCATTGCCGTGGTTCACAACGGCATCATCGAAAACTATCTGGAGATCCGCGAATTTCTGGAGGACAAAGGCGTCACCTTTGTCTCTCAGACCGACACCGAGGTCGTTGCGCAGCTGATGGAATACTGCATGCAGCTGCCGGAGGTACAGACGGTCTCGGACGCGCTGTACATGGTTCTGCACCGGATCGAGGGTGCTTACGCGCTCGGCATTCTTTCCGCTGACGACCCGTCGCATATCTATGCTGCGCGCAAGGACGCGCCGCTGCTGCTGGGCTTCGGCGAGGGCGAGAATTTCATCGCTTCCGACGTGACGGCGCTCGTCAAATATACCCGTGACGTCGTGTACATGGACGACGGCGAGGTCGCCGTCCTCGGCTGCGACGGCATTCAGCTCTACAACGCAATGGAGCTGCCCATTGAGAAGGAGCACCACCACATCGACTGGGAGATCTCGGCCGCGGAAAAGGGCGGCTATGAGCACTTCATGCTCAAGGAGATCATGGAAGAGCCGGAGGCGCTGCGCCGCGCCATTCTGCCGCGCATCAAGGACGGGAAAGTCGTCTTCGACGGTCTGTCCCTCGACATCAGCCGCTACGACTGCATCAAGATCATCGCCTGCGGCTCCTCGTATCATGTGGGCATGGTCGGCAAATACAATCTGGAAAAACTGACGCGCATGCCGGTCGAGGTCATTCTGGCCTCCGAGTTCCGCTATTGCAGCCCGATCGTAAACGAAAAGACGCTTGCCGTCATCATCAGCCAGTCCGGCGAAACGCTCGACACCATGGCCGCCCTGCGCGAAGCCAAGGCGCTCGGCGCGCGGATCTTGTCCATCGTCAACGTCGTCGGCAGCTCCATCGCGCGCGAGTCGGACGATGTCCTCTATACCTGGGCCGGGCCGGAGATCGCCGTGGCTACAACCAAGGCGTATTCCACGCAGATGGCCGTTCTGGATCTGCTGGCCGTCTGGCTGGCCGCAAAGCTTGGCAAACTGCCCGCAGAAGAGGAAAACTGTCTGACGACGGCCATCGCCGCCCTGCCTGCGCAGGTCGAGCAGATCCTCTCCAACCGCGAGCGGATCCAGTATTACGCGTCGCAGTATTTTAACCACGATTCCGTGTTCTTTATCGGCCGGAATCTGGACTATGCGCTCGGCATGGAGGGCTCTCTGAAGCTCAAGGAGATCTCCTACATTCACTCCGAAGCGTATGCGTCCGGCGAACTGAAGCACGGGACGATCTCGCTGATCGAGCCGGGCACGCTCGTTGTGGCGCTGGGGACCTATTCCCCGCTCTTTGACAAGGCCATGAGCAACGTCATCGAGGTCAAAGCCCGCGGCGCGAGCGTCCTTGCGCTGACCACGGAGCAGAACCGCGAGGAGATGGAAAAGCGCGTTGACGGCATCCTGACCATCCCGGACACGGAGCTGATGCTCCTGCCGCTGCTCGGCGTGGTGCCGCTGCAGCTGTTCGCGTACTATGTCGCGCTGCAGCGCGGCTGCGACATCGATAAGCCCCGCAACCTCGCCAAGAGCGTCACCGTTGAATAACCCGAGCTGCCCTCTGCGCCGAATGGCGCAGAGGGCTTTTTTGATTTTTATGCAACAGAATCCGGTTTTTCCACGACATGATAGACGTCAGCATGTTGATACAAATGGATAAGGAGGGATGCGGTATGGAACAGGAACAGCTGCTGCGGCAGCTGCAAAAGAAGAGCAAGGGCGCGCTGGAAGCGGCGATCGCGCAGTACGGCGCATATGTGCTCGCCATCATCCGCAACCGCAGCCGCGGCGTTCTGACGCCGGAGGATCACGAGGAGATTGCATCGGACGTCTTTCTGAGCCTGTGGCGCAGCGCGGCGCGCATCGAGCGCGGGCAGCTGCGGCCATGGCTGGGCGCGGTCGCGCGCAACCAGACGGCGGAGGTCATGCGGAAAAAGGATGTCTTTCTCCCGCTGGAGGACGACACGCTCATCACGCTCGACCGGCTCTGGGAGCAGATGGTCGAAAAGGAGCGCTGCGAAGCGCTCGCGCGGGCGCTGGGTGCGCTGCCGGAGGAGGATCGGGAGATCTTTTACCGCTTCTACGACCTGAGCCAGACGACCGCGCAGATCGCAGACGCGCTGCATCTGAACGCATCGACCGTCCGCTCGCGTCTGATGCGCGGCCGCGAAACGCTGCGGAAACTTTTAAGCAAGGGAGGGCTGTTCCATGAAGACGACGTGGGATGAGCTGATGCGCTATGCGCCGGAAAACAATTACACGCTTCCCGCGCTGGAGCGCGGTGAACAGGAAAGGATTCTGAACAAAACCATGAAAAAACTCGAAAACACGAACAAAAAACCCGCTCGCCCGGTGCGGACGGCGCTGCTCGCGGCGGCCATCGCGGCGCTTCTGTGCGGCACGGCCTTTGCCGCCTACACAAACGGCTGGTTCGGCTTTGACCGGCTGTTCGGGGAGAAGGCCGCGCTGATCGAGGGGCATATCACGAGCTATGACGAAACTGTATCCACGGAGATCACGCAGCCGGCCTACACCGAGGAGGAGCAGGCCATGATCGACGAGGGCACGATGCAGGTGCCCGACACTGCCGAGCTTGCGGATACGGGCGTATCGGCCACGACGGACGATTTTACGTTCACGCTCGAATCCATGCTCGTCTCCAGAAACTCGCTCTATGCCATCATGCGCATCGATGCAAAAAACGACGACACGGCGGCAGAGCTTGCCGCACTGCCGGAGACTGACGGCTACCAGAAGGAACTTTCCCGGATGCTGCGTGTTTCTGTGCGTAACAATACCGGTGAGGGACATGACCGGGAGTGGAAAAACGGCGGTATGGGCATGGAGATCATGCAGGTAGAGGGAAGCACGGCCTATGCGCTGCTGACCAACATCGGCGGTGAGTTTGAACCAGGCGACCGGATTCTGTTCCATATGAGCCATCATGACCAGAATGTCGATCTGTTTGAGATCCCCGTCCCGGCGCAGCTGGAGCAAGAACTGGTGATCGGGCTGAACGCCGAAGTCGGCCCGGATGACCATTACTGCTGGCAGACGGCGACGATCTCGCCGATCTCCTTCCAGCTCGATGGGACATATGGCACCGGCAAGACGGCAAACGAAGCGGTCTCTATCACCCTCAAGGATGGAACAAGCTTTGCGCTTTCCAGCGTGGAAAACGGCTACGAGGACAGCCCGTATGGGACCTACGGCTCGCTGGACCACTCCGGGACTGGCCATTGGGAAGATAACAAGGTCAAGAGTACCTGGCTGTTCTCCCAGCTGATCGATCTGGACGAGCTTGCGTCCATCACGGTTGATGGGGTGACATATCCGGTTGGGTAAGCCGGCAGAAGGCTGATGCTCTTCTACAAATTTGCGAGTGCGATCTCACTTTTTCTTTTGCTTCTCCAAAAGAAAAAGTGACAAAAAGAAAACGAGCCTGAGGGGATTTCGATTTCCCCTCAGACTCCCTTAAACCGACCAAGAAAACCGCTTCGGTTTTCTTGGATCTTTCCCGCGAAAGCTGACAGGTTTGCACCAAAAACGCCTTCCCCTGGGGGCCGATTCCCCCTGTCAGGGGGAAATGTCCCGAAGGGACAAAAGGGGTAGGGACAGGTGGCGCGCAGCGCCGGATGAGGGTCGGGGAGCACGATCGATGCTGCTGTGCAGATATTCGGTGCTTTCTGTCCCTCATCAGTCTGCGCTTCGCGCAGCCAGCTTCCCCCAGGGGAAGCCAATTTTGGCCTGTGCGAATACGTACCATTCTGCTATCTTCGATAGCACCTTCTATTGACTGCACCTATTCAAAGGCAGCCGCTAGCAAATCTGACGCTATCCTAACGGGCGGCGCGTACCAAAGCACACGTGAGGCGACTGCATGCGAATGCAGAAGCTTTCAAATCAGTTTCACGCCTGAATCGCACTGCGGCACAAACCCCGTACCCCACGCACTCTTTTCTCCCCTATCTTTTCTCTTGCGAGAGAAAAGATAGGGCCGTCGGAGACACGTCAGAAACGGCCTTGCCGGAACGAGCCGCCGCAAGCGACGACTCTTTTCCTATACCAAACCGCAAGCCAGGCTTGCGGGTTTGGGCTGATAAATCGCACTCTTTCCGTTTCCCCTCTTCTGTGGTATAATGAATCAAAATCATCACCACAAGAGGTTCTTTATGGCTGCACAGGGAACAAATCAGACGGAAAAACGGCTCAGCGTGGGGCTGCTCGCGCATGTGGACGCGGGCAAGACGACGCTTTCCGAAGCGCTTCTTTACCGGGCGGGCGTCATCCGCACGCTCGGGCGTGTCGATCATGGGGATACGTTTCTCGACACCGACGCGCAGGAGCGCAGCCGGGGCATCACGATCTTCTCCAAGCAGGCTGTCCTGCCGCTGCCCGGCTGCACGCTGACGCTGGTCGATACGCCGGGCCATGTCGATTTTTCCGCCGAGATGGAGCGGACGCTGCAAGTGCTCGACTGCGCCGTGCTGGTCGTGAGCGGAACGGCAGGCGTGCAGGGGCATACGATCACGCTCTGGCAGCTCCTGCGACGCTATCAGATCCCGACGATCCTGTTCATCAACAAGATGGACATTGAGACCGCCGACCATCAGGCGCTTCTGCAGAGCCTGCGGCAGGAGCTGGACGAGCGCTGCACGGACTTTTCGCAGCCGCCGACGCAACTGCAGGAGGAGCTTTCCCTCTGCGACGATGCGCTGCTCGAGGAATATCTCGCCTCCGGCACGATCTCTGACGCGCAGATCGCGTCCGCCGTCTCGCGCCGGAAGGTGTTCCCGTGCTTCTTTGGCTCCGCGCTGAAGCAGGAGGGCATAGACGCGCTTCTGGACGCGCTGGGCCGGTTTGTGCAGGAGCCTGCATATGGGAAGGAGTTCGGCGCGCGGGTCTATAAGATCGCGCGCGATGAAAAGGGCGCGCGGCTGACGTTTCTGAAGGTCACGGGCGGCACGCTCGCGGTCAAGCAGATGCTCGCGGGCGAGGACTGGCAGGAAAAGGCCGACCAGCTGCGGCTCTATTCCGGCAATAAATTTACGCTTTTGCAGCAGGCGCCCGCCGGAACGATCTGCGCCGTGACCGGCCTGACGAAGACCATGCCGGGCGATGTGCTCGGCCATGAGACGGCGGCGCAGGCGCCCGCATTGCAGCCGGTTCTGGAATACCGGCTCCTTCTGGCCGATGGCACCGACGCCGCGCAGGCCTATGGCCAGCTCCGCGTGCTGGAGGAGGAAGACCCCGCTCTGCATCTGGTCTGGAATGCGCAGCTGCGCGAGATCCGCGTGCAGCTCATGGGGCAGGTGCAGATGGAAATTTTGCAGAAGCTGATCGAGACGCGGTTTGGGCTTTCCGTTTCCTTTGACGAGGGCAATATCGTCTATCTGGAGACGATCGCCGCGCCCGTTGAGGGCGTGGGGCATTACGAGCCGCTGCGGCACTATGCCGAGGTGCACCTGCTGATGGAGCCGGCGGAGCCCGGCTCCGGTCTGCAATTTGACACGATGTGCCCCACGGACACGCTGGCCCTGCACTGGCAGCGGCTCATATTGGCGCATCTGGCGGAGAAGGCACACCGCGGTGTTCTGACCGGCGCGCCCATCACGGATATCCGCTTCACGCTCGTCTCCGGCAAAGCGCATCTCAAGCACACGGAGGGCGGCGATTTCCGGCAGGCGACCTACCGCGCGGTGCGGCAGGGCCTGATGAAGGCCGAGTCCGTGCTGCTCGAGCCGTGGTACGCGTTCCGGCTGGAGCTGCCGGCAGAATGCGTCGGCCGCGCCATCACCGACATCCAGCGCATGCAGGGCGACTATGCGCCGCCGGAGACGGACGGCGCGCAGACGATCCTGCGCGGTGCCGCGCCCGTGCGGCTGCTGCGCGGCTATCCCAACGCGGTCACGGCCTATACCAAGGGCCGCGGGCGCTTGCAGCTGCGCGTCGACGGCTACCGGCCGTGCAAGGAGCAGGACGCCATCGTGCAGGCCATCGGCTACGATCCTGCGCGCGATCTGGAAAACCCGGCAAGCTCCGTCTTCTGCTCGCACGGCGCTGGCTACGAGGTCAAATGGCAGGACGTGGACGACGCGGCCCATCTGCCTCTTCTGCGCTTCGGCGGCCCGGTTAAGCCTGCGCCGCAGCGCATTGTCCGCTCTGTCGCGCCCGGCGGCGCGCCGGAGCTGGAAAAGGAGCTGCTGGCCATCTTTGAGCGCACCTACGGCGCGATCCGCCGCCGCGACGTGCTGCCGCAGATGATGCTGCGCAGCGAGGACAAGCGCGAGTTTCTCGACTCTCTCGGCCCGGCGGATGATTTTCTGCTCGTGGACGGCTATAACATCATTTTCGCGTGGGACGAACTCAAGGAGCTCTCCCGCACGAGCCTTGACACGGCGCGGCACGTGCTGATGAATCTGCTCTGCAACTATCAGGGCTACCGCGGCTGCACGCTGATCCTTGTCTTTGACGCGTACAAGGTCCCGCAGGGACTTGGCTCCGTGGAAAAATACCACAACATCCACATCGTCTACACCCGGCAGGCCGAGACCGCCGACCAGTATATCGAGCGGCTGAGCTTTGAGCTGCGCGGCCGCCGCCGCGTGCGCGTGGCGACGAGCGACAATCTCGAGCAGCTCATCATTCTCGGCCACGGCGCGGAGCGTATCTCCGCAAAGCATTTCCACGACGAGGTCTATCAGGCGCAGGCCGAGATCGACCGGATCCTGAAGCAGAACAACACGTAAACCGCAAAGAAAACGGGCGTGACTTCAGTCACGTCCCGTTTTTATACAATTTCCGTTTTTGCAGAGACATTTCCTCCGTTTTATGGTATGCTGGTATCAGATACAAAGACAGAGAGAAGTGTGGTTATGTTCTGGTTATGGATCCTCGCGGCGGTTGCCGCTTATTTTATCAAGGGCCTGTGCGGCTTTGCCAACACGCTGGTGTTTACGTCGATCCTGAGCTTCGGCGTGGCCAATGCGAATATTTCGCCCACAGACCTGCTGCTGGGGTATCCGACAAACCTGATCCTCACGTGGAAGAACCGGAAGAGCCTTGACCCGAAGGTCTATCTGCCGCTGGCCGCGCTGGTGCTGGCGGGCAGCATCCCCGGCGCGTTTCTCCTCAAAAACGTGGACGCCCGCGCGATCAAGCTGGTGTTCGGCGTTGTTGTCGCCGCGCTGGGCGCAGAGATGTTCTCGCGGGAATACAGCAAAAAGCGCGTCCGCTCCTCTAAGATACTGCTGGCCATCATCGGCGTGACGGCGGGCGTCCTGTGCGGGCTGTTCGGCGTGGGTGCGCTTCTGGCCGCCTATGTCGGCCGCGTGACGGAGAACGGCAGCTCGTTCAAGGCAAATATCAGCGCGGTGTTTATCGTGGACAACACGTTCCGCATCGTGCTTTACAGTGTGCTGGGGCTTCTGACGCTCGACACTGTCAAGACCGCTCTGCTGCTGATGCCGTTTGGGTTTTTGGGACTGTTTCTCGGCATGAAATGCAGCAGCCGCATGAACGAATCGCTTGTCAGAAAGATCACGTCCGTTCTGCTGGTGCTGTCCGGCATTTCTCTGATCCTGAAAAATCTGTAAGCTTCGTCTCCGGGCAGGCGGACTGCCGCAGGCCGGACAGGGCAAGGCCCAGAAGTCCGGCATCCACCACGGAGAAGAGGTTCCCGTCCACGAACGGCAAGGGCGTATATAGCGGATAAATTCCAAGCAGATACAGCCCTGCTCCGACTTCCCGCACGGTGAACAGTACCGCCGCTGCCGCGGCCAGCATCCGCCCGAGGGGATTGTGCAGCCGGAAGGCGCGGGCGCACAGCCCAGCGAGCATGCCGCACACGACCAGCGCCAGCGCGCCAAGCCAGAGAACGCCTGCCGTGCCTGTCCCGGCGAACGGCAGAAGAGATCGCACGGCGGTGCGCTCCAGAAGCGGAACCTCGCGGATGGTCTGCGACCATTCGGTGATCTGCGCCGGATCCAGATACCATGTTGCGTGATCGCGCACATATCTCGCGATGTAAAAATAGACGATCCAGAATATAAGCGCCGCGCAGACGCATGCATATGCCGCCCGTTTTTTCACCGGGAACAGGCCAAAGCGGATCGCCGTCAGCAAAACGGCGGCTGCTCCTGCGCCAAACCACATCCAGGCCAGCGCGAATGGATCCTTATGCAGCAGCACCGCAAACGGCAGAAGCGCTGCAAGCGAAAGCGCCAGCCCGTTCGCCCTGCCCCGCAGGGCATAGACAACGGGCGCATACAGAACCGGAAACAGCAGCGCAAGATAGACGCTGACATCACCGGCCATGATCCAGCCCGATAAAAGCTTCATGGGCGCGAGGAGCACCCATTCGATCAGTCCCACGCCGTACAGGGCCCACGCATGCCGCCCGAGCCAGCGGTAATCAAACAGATACCCGCCCACGAGCACCGCCGCCGTCAGCGCCAGCGACGCAAGCGTCATGGCGGCCTCCCTGCCCTCGTATCCCACGCGGGTCACTGCGCCAAGCACGGCGAGGAGTGCCGCCGGGATCAGCAGCAGCATCTGCTTCTTTGGCCGGTGCACAGCGTCGAGCGCCTGCCCGACCGTTTGCGCGTCGCCCATCTGGCGGACGGCTTCGGCTTCCGCGTCTGCTTCGCGCATGCCGGCGGCCATGCAGTCCGCCTTCTGCTCCTCCAGATGCGTCCGCAGCTCGCGCCGCAGCGCCGGGCGCACACGCTTCCAGCGCACCTGTGCGTCCACGATATCGAGATATGTCTTAAATTCTTCCGCCATGTCATGTCCCTCCTTTCAGTACCTTCCCGACGGCCGCGGTATAGGCGTGCCACTCGGCTTCCTTTTCCGCCAGTCGCCGACGGCCGCTCTCGGTCAGGTGGTAATACCGCCGGGGACGGCCTGCGGCGGATGCTTCGTCCCGCGCGGTCACATAGCCCTTTGCTTCCAGCTGGTGCAGCAGCGGATAGAGCGTGCCCGCCTTGAGGTCAAAGGTATGGTTGGAGCGCCTGCGCAGCGTCTCGATCATCTGATAGCCGTACATGTCCTCCTGCTCAAGCAGCTTCAGGAGCATCAGCCCGGAGCTGCCGGCAAGCAGCGTCTTGTCAAATTCCATAGGATGTTCCCTCCTTATAGATGGATCGTCTATATATCGGATATCTATATATTATCATGAAATCTTCCCCTGTCAAGCCTTTTCCGTCCGCGGATGGGCGTGCATCGGTTTGGGCACTTCCCGGAAAGTGTTCGAGTTTTCTCCCATTCTTTGCAAAAGCCGGGACTCTACCAGCTGTAGAGTCCCGGTTTTTGATTGGTAGAGTGTGTCTCGCCGATATGGAGAGCGGCCTTCCGGCAGATTCGGGAGACTTTTCCCGCCGGCTGCGGTAAACTGAGGGTACCAAGCAGACGGAGGGGTTTCCAAATGAAAAAGCTTCTTATTTTCGGTGATTCGATCATCAAGGGCGTGACCTATAACGGGCAGAGCTATCATCTGTGCCAGCAGCACGATTTTGACGCGCTGGCCGCCCAGGGCGTCACCGTGGAGAACAACGCAAAGATGGGCGCGACGATCGCCGACGGCCTGAAGCAGATCTCCCGGAAGCTGAAGCCGTGCGCGGACGATACGACCGTGCTGTTCTGCTTCGGCGGAAATGACTGTGATTACAACTGGAAGGACATTTCCGACGCGCCGGACGGCGAGCATCTGCCGCACACACCGCAGGAGCAGTTCGTCGACGACTACTGCACCGCCATCCGCGCCGCGCGCGACGCAGGCGCGAAGGTCGCGATGACGTCCCTGCCGCCTCTGGAACAGGAGCGGTATTTCGCGCACATCACGAAGGGGCTGAGCGCTGAGAACATTCTTCACTGGCTCGGCGACACCGATCATCTGTACCGCTGGCAGGAGTATTACAGCACGCTCGTCTCACAGCTCAGCCGCGCCTTTGGCTGCCAGCTGGTCGACCTGCGGGCAGAGTTCCTCAAGAGCCGCACATTCCCCGATCTCATCGGCGCAGACGGCATCCATCCCACCCAGACCGGCCACGACCTGATCCACCGCACGGTGCAGTCGGCGCTGAGCTATTGAGACCCTGCACCGGCGTATTCCTGATACGATTCTATGTATCCACGGAACAGCTGTTCCGGAGACGGCGTCACGCTTTCCAACGGCCATTCCTCGTCCTGCTCAGATGAAAGGAAATAGCTTGCCAGATCCGTCAATGGCCCACAGAACGCTTTTACCCACACGCTTGTTCCGGCACCATCCGGCACCAGCTCAAAGGACACGCAGTGCAGCCTACCATCCGATTCATCCAGCACTGCTTTTGCCGGGGTCTGCATGGCGCCGCTGTCCGTATAATGCTCCGTACCATCGCAGCCATAATAGAAATGATAGCACACATGGCACACGATCACGGTTTTTCCGGCTTCTTCGTATGTGCCGTAGATCCCAATTTCCGGGATGCAGATATCCGCATTCGGCGTCCGGTTCCGTGCGGCAACAGCCGCATCAAACAGCACGGCATCCCGCTCCGATAATTCAAATTGCTCTGAACGGGGATTTGGAAATATCAGAGCGGGCGTATCCGCACTGCGGTCGGCTTCCGCAGCTGCTTCAGAGAGTTTTTCGGATGCGGATTCCGTCGCTGTTTCGGCCTGGGGTGTTCTGTTATCGGCTGCAGCGCTTGTTGATTCGGCGTACTCAGGCACTGATATTTTCTCATCAGAAGAATGGCATACACAAGAGTTCAAAACTAAAATCAATACAGTGAGAAGTGAAATAGTTGCCAAATATTTTTTCATGTCTAAATGATCCTCCTGCGCCTTTATCGTACCTTTCTGTATTTATGTCCATCACACGCAAAGCGGGGACATATCGGCCCTAAAAGTCTTCACCGGCGCAGCCTGCATCGCACTTCTTCACGTTTATCTTTTACTTTTGACGCTAAACCGCCCGCCGCTTCCTGGGAAGCGGCAGGCGGTTTGTTATTTGATGCAGGTATGCTTCTTATAGCCCGCGATCTCGGCCTGTTCGACGGATTCAAAATAGACGCGGTTCTCCTCGGACGGGAGCTTGGCGCAGTCGGGACTATGGAGGATCTGGGAGTTCCGATTGCCCACGTACTGCATCTGCTCGGCGGACGGCATGCGGCTGGTTTTGTCCGTCGTGACGGTCAGGGATTGGCCGTCCGAGCGGACGATGATCTCGCCCTGTGTATCTGTGCGGTACAGCTCCGCGCCCAGATCCTCCAGACGGGTCAGGACGTCCGCGCTGGGATGGCCGTAGTCGTTATCTGCTCCGACGCTGATCACGGCAATGGAGGGCGCTACAGCTTCCAGAAACGCCTGTGAGGAGCTGGTCGGGCTGCCATGGTGGCCGACCTTCAGGACATCGGCGCGCACGTCCGCACCAGCTTCGAGAAGATCCTCCTCCGCCTTCTGCTCCATGTCGCCGGTGAAGAGGAAGCTCGTCTCACCGAAGTCGACGCGCAGCACCAGACTGCCGTTATTGCTGTCGGAATACGTCCCGACGGGGCCGATGCAGATGACAGCTGCGTCGCCGACGTACCAGCTGTCGCCCGTCTGCGGAACCTCGATCTGCCTTCCCTGCTCCTCCGCATATTTGACCACGTTGGAGAAGACTTTTGTCGTGTGCTCTGTCACAGAGGAATAGACATGCTCCGCCGGGTATTTGGCCAGCACACCGGCAAGACCGCCGCAGTGATCCTCGTCCGGGTGCGTATTGACTACGTAATCCAGCTCCGATACGCCGAGCCTGCTCAGACGCGAGACGAGGAACTGCCCCTCGGAGACGCTTCCGCCGTCAATGAGCATCGTCTGCCCGTTGCAGACGATCAGGGCGCTGTCGCCCTGGCCGACGTCGAGAAACCGGACGGTCAGCGTGCCGTCGACCGGCAGGACCTGACGGTTTTCTTCGACCTGTTCGGCTTCGTTCTGCCGCGCCTGCCAGATCGACGCCGCCGCAAGGATCACGACCAGCAGCACATAGAGCCACACGGGGATCCGCTTCTTTGCAGTTCGTTTCTTCATTCCACTCACCTCTTTTTTATCCATTCTACACCATCCCGGCGCAGAATGCCAGAACAAAAAAGAACCCCCTCGGCGAAGCCGAAGGGGGAAATTCTTTTTTTACCAATCAGACAAGCTCGATGACTGCCATTTCGGCTGCATCGCCCTTGCGCGGCCCAATGCGGGTCACACGGGTATAGCCGCCGTTGCGGTCGGCATACTTCGGTGCGATCTCCTTGAACAGCTTGTTGGCAACGTCTTCCTTGGTGATATAGCCCAGAGCCTTGCGGTAGTTGGCCAGGCCGTTCTTCTTGCCAAGGGTGATCATCTTCTCGACGACGGGCTGGACTTCCTTCGCACGCGTGAAGGTGGTCTCCATCTTGCCGTTCTCGAGCAGGTATGTGGTCATAGCCCGGAGCATCGCCTTGCGCTGGTCGCTGGTTCTGCCGAGCTTTCTGGTACCAAACATAGGGTTACTTCCTCCTTCTTTGAAAGGTTATCGCTTAATTATTAGAGTTTGCGGAATCGTCGCTTGCCAGACTCAGGCCCATCATCGCGAGCTTGTTCTGAACCTCTTCAAGCGATTTCCGGCCCATGTTGCGGACCTTCATCATATCCTCGCCGGTTCTGGAGATCAGATCCTCGACGTTGTTGATGTTGGCGCGCTTAAGGCAGTTAAAGCTGCGTACAGACAGATCAAGCTCTTCAATGGTCATTTCGAGGACCTTGTCGCGGTGCGTTTCGGCCTTTTCAGCCATCGTGGGCTTGCTGGCCACGGTCTCGGAGAGATCCGTGAACAGGCTCAGGTGGTCGGAAAGGATCTTCGCGCCGAGACTCACAGCGTCTCTTGCGGAGATGGTGGAGTCCGTCCAGACCTCAAGCGTCAGCTTGTCATAGTCTGTCATGTTGCCTACACGGGTGTTTTCTACGGTGTAGTTCACCTTGTAGACGGGCGTATAGATCGAATCCACGGCGATGGTGCCGATGGGCATGTTGGGCGTCTTGTTCTTATCGGACGGGACGTATCCGCGGCCATGGCTCAGCGTGATCTCCATATTGAAGCTGGCGTCGGGGCCAAGCGAGCAGATGTGCTGCTCGGGGTTGAGGATCTCAACCTCGCCGTCGGCCTTGATGTCGCCGGCGGTGACTTCGCACTCGCCCGCGGCGTCAATGTAGACGGTCTTGGTGCCCTGGCAATGGAGCTTCGCAATGATCTTCTTCACGTTCAGCACGATCTCCGTGACGTCTTCCTTGACGCCGGGGACCGTGGAGAACTCGTGCTGCACGCCCGCGATCTTGATGGAGGTCGCGGCGGTGCCGGGCAGCGAGGAAAGAAGAATTCTGCGCAGGGAGTTGCCGAGTGTGGTGCCGTATCCCCGCTCGAGCGGCTCTACGATATATTTGCCGTAGGAGACGTCCTCCTGGGAATCGATACACTCAATACGCGGCTTTTCAATTTCTACCATGAATAAATTACCCTCCTTGTAACTACGAAACCTTGTTTCGTTGCCGAATTCAGCTTACCAATAAACGAGGGTGAAACGTTACTTGGAGTACAATTCGACGATCAGATTTTCTGCGATCTCAAAGTCAATATCGTCTCTTGCGGGCAGTGCGATAACCTTACCGCTGAGGGTGTTCTTGTCTCTTTCCAGCCACTTCGGAGCTGCGATGAAAGCGTCGTCTTCCTTCATCTTCTTGAAGCGGTTGTTGGAGCAGCTGTTTTCGCAGACAGCGATGGCGTCGCCGACATTCACGGTGTAGGACGGAATGTTGACGCGCTTGCCGTTGACGGTGAAGTGACCATGGTTGACCAGCTGACGGGCCTCACGGCGGGTAGCGGCGTAGCCAAGACGGTAAACAACGTTGTCAAGACGGCGCTCGACGAGACTCAGGAGGTTCTCGCCGGTGTTGCCCTTCATGCTCTCGGCCTTCTCGTAGAGGGTGTGGAACTGCTTCTCGAGAATGCCGTACACGAATTT
>CAKUHB010000044.1 GCA_934655875.1 uncultured Oscillospiraceae bacterium | reverse complement strand
TACGCCGAAGCCCGACTCTGTGCAAGAGCCGGGCTTCGTAATTTTTAGGAGCTGCCTCTTAGTGAGACAGCCCCTTTCTTTGCATCTATGTATTGAATAATCGTTCGAGTGATACTCTCAGCGAACTCTCTATCTGAAGTATTCTCACCAGAGTTCACGTATTTTTCCGGGTCCGCAAAGAGCGAATCGACCGATACCGAAAAAGTATTTGCTATCTTATAACAAATCGAAACGCTTGCTTTTGCAGCGCCTGTCTCAATTTGTGAGATATACTTCTGATTGCAGCCAATATATGCAGCAAGTTCGGGCTGTGTCAACCCACGCTGTTTCCTCAGCCGATAGACATTTGCGCCCAGATATTGATACAGTTTTTGCTCGTTCAATTGCTACTCTTTCTCCGTATTTATTATAACATGGCATGGCTCAAAATGACACAAGCCAACTATCATATTTTTAGGTGCAGCTCTCATATCTACATTTGCTAATAACTCCGATGGGCGCTATGGGCAACCGCGAATTATCTTCGAACGTTCAGAAAATCCTTTGCTTCATACGGCGATTTGTCGTATCCCCCCGAACAAAGGTGTATGTTCCCGCTGCAACATTGTGCTGTTCACCACCAAGCCGAATCTCGGCACTGACCGGCGTAGTAAGAACATATGTCACTGTGGGGCCGTTCCATTTCCAGCATGAACACACTTTTCCGTGCGGCGTATTTACTACTACTTCAAATCGCTGCAGTCGCCGGTTTGGAATGGGTGAGAACAGCACGGTTTCATAGCCCGGCTTCCCCGGACGGATACCTCCCGCCGCGGCATACAGCCAGTCGGCTACCGCGCCGTAGGCATGGTGATTGAACGAATTCATATCTGTGCTCCAGAACGAGCCGTCTGCCTTTCGGCTGTCCCAATGCTCCCAGACGGTCGTTGCGCCCATTTTGACAGAGAACAGCCATGATGGGGCTTTCGTCTGCAAAAGAAGGTCATAGGCCGTCTGTGCATAGCCGTTTTCACTCAGCGCGTGTAACAAATACGGCGTTCCGACAAAGCCGGTCGTCAGTCGATTCCCGTTGCTCCGAACCAGCTCTGCAAGCTGCGCGGCAACGCGGTCAGGAGCCGCCGCAAGACCAAAATGCAGCGCCAATGCACATTCGGTCTGCGTTCGGCAGTCCGGGAATGCGTTCTGGTGTGCGGCACGGATCGTTTCAAACAGCCGATGATATGCAGCGCCGTCCATATCCAGCGCGTCCATTGCCTGTGCCAGAAGCTGTGCGGAATGCGCATAGAATGCCGTTGCGATAAATTCCTTGCGGGAAGCGCCGGTATAATTGCCCTCTCCGGCATCGAGCGCCAGCCAGTCGCCATAGTGATGACCGGTGCTCCAGATGCAGCCGTCTCCGGCAGCTCTGCGTACATATTCGACCCATTTCTGCATCATGGGAAGATGCTCACGCAGGAGTTCCTTGTCACCATAAGCCTGATAGAGCTGCCACGGGCAGATCACCGCCGCGTCCGCCCACGCCGAGCCGCCGCAAAACAGCACGGGATCTTTCGTGAAAAGGCCGACATTCGGGACAAAGTGGGAAACCGCGCCGTCCCCGCGCTGCTCCGCTGCCATATCGCGCAGCCATTTTGTAAAAAATCGCTTCCCATCAAACGTGCATGCAATCGCACGGATGGAGACCTGCGCGTCGCCTGTCCAGCCAAGCCGCTCGTCGCGCTGCGGGCAGTCGGTCGGCACGTCCAGCAGGTTGTCCTTTTCTCCCCAGACAATGTTCTGATACAGCTGGTTCAAAAGCGGATCGGACGTGCGAATCCATCCGGTTCTTTGCAGATCGGAATAGACGCAGACCGCTGTGAAATTCTCTGCCTGCCAACCCTCCGGCGCTTCGTCCACACGCAGATAGCGAAAGCCGTAAAACGTGTGGTGTGTGCGGCCGGTCTGGATTCCGCCACGGCAGATATACTCGATTCTGGATTTTGCACTGCGGTAGTTTTCCGTATAGAAATTTCCGTCTGCGTCGAGCACCTCTGCGCAGGAGAGCAGAACGCGCTCACCCGCGCGGGCCTGCACGGTAAATTCCGCGTAACCCGTGATCTCCTGTCCAAAATCGAGCACCATTTCGCCCTTCGGCGTATGCAGAACCGCGACCGGCTTGAGTCGTTCATGCTCTGTAACGATCTCGCCCTCCTGCGGGATCAGCATCTGCTTGCCGCAGCTATCCGTCCGGCAGAAGCGCCAGTTTTCCGGTGTGACGCGCGCATCATACGTTTCGCCGTCGTAAATATCGCTGAACCGGATCGGGCTTTCGGCCCATTGCCAGCTTTCGTCGGTCGCATATTCCCGCATGCCGTCCGCGTCGGTCAGATGCAGTGCTGCCAGCAGACGCGGGCCGTCCGCAATCGCCTGATAAACACCGGCAGAAATCCGTCCGGCGAACCAGCCCTTTCCGAGCGTAACGGTCAGTTCATTTTCCTCGCGCAGCAGCGCCGTCAGATCATAGATCTGTACCTGCAGGCGCGTCGGATAGCTTGTCCAGCCGGGAGCCAGAAAGAAACTCCCGATCCGCTGCCCGTTCAGAAACGCTTCGTAGACGCCGAATGCGGTGATTTCCAGCTTTGCTGCTGCACCGGGGCGCGCGGTAAAATGCTTTCGGAAAACAGGGCATATTTCGCCGATATCCTCCGATGGATAGATCCAACTTGCGTGCTCTAAAATTTGACTCATATTTTTCACCAAAGCATCGTCATATAGACAATATTTGCTGTCGCGATCTGTCCCCAATGCGTGGCGACCGGCTCTGCGCAGCGCTTTCCGTGATCGAAGAAATCAAGCTGCGCTGCTTCCAGTTCTTCCAACCGGTCGAGCCGTCCGGCGCAGTAATCCTCCAACCGCGCACGGCAGGTCTTTACTCTCTGCATCAGACCGCCGAGCCGGATGTCCTGCACGTCAAAGCCATGCGGCTTGTTTTCCTGCATCCACTGTGCCTGATAGGCATCATGAAAGCGTTCCAGACGCACAAATGTCTCGTCAAGCTCCGTGAGCATGGCACGAAGCGCTGTTTTATCTCCTGTGCGATATGCCTCGTGGACGCGGACGCCAAGTTCCGCCTTGATCTCCAGCACCCGGCACAGCGCACCGAGCGTCTCAAATAGGTACCCCCACTCCGGCAGCGTCTGCAGCGTCTCCAGCCGTTCGGCGCACGTGCCGAACTGTGCGCCCTCACCGGACAAAACCGTCTGATCCATCATGCCCATGAACGGATCATTATACAGTAAGAATTTATCCAGATTCCGAACGTTGTCGTCAAGGCCGTTGCGCGTTCCGGGCAGATCCAGCTGCATGAAATCGTCGAAGGCTGCACCGAAGCGCTGCGCAAAATGCGTCTTGATCGTTTCGTCATCGGTTTCGCCCTTCGCAAGCTCCGAAGCATAGAACAGCGACGGCAGGAGCGTAAACGGGGAGCATTCCCCGCCGTCGTCGCCCCACATGGTGAAGAATACATCCTGCACGCCATGTTCCCGGCAGCTTGCAAGCGCTGCTTTTGTGATATTCATGCTATAGCCGTTGTGCGGGGCATAGCCCGTCCACTTCCACAGGCCGCCCGCGAACCATGTGCCGGGCTTCAGCTTCTGATGTGCCTCGATCATGCCGTCATAGCGTTTTTTGTCCGTCGAATAATAGTCCCAGTAGACGAGCTCCACGTTTGCCGGGATCTTTTCGCGCACAGATTCGTCGATCTGAGCGTTTTGGGCATAATACTGTCCGCCGGTCGCCAGCTTAAAGAACATATCCGACCAGATCAGGAAGCGGAAGCCATATGTTTCGCCGATTTCACATATGCGCTGCAAATGCGCAAGCAACGCCTGTGAGCGGTTGCAGTCGCCGTGCTGGTTGTAATACCGGCCGCGCGCGAACATCTCCGCCTCGTCCATACCGAGATGGATCGTCCGGCAGGAGAGCGACGCGGCAAGGCTCCGGAACATATGGTCAATGAGCGTATACACCCGCTCGTCGCCCGCCAGCAGAATATCGTCCGTGTCAAAATGCGGCCAGTACTCCGGCCAGCGCTTGATGGCGTACAGATGCGCCAGCGTCTGGATGCAGGGCATGATCGTCATGCCGCGCTCGTTGGCATATGCGTCCAGTTCGCGCAGCTCGGCCTGCGTGTAGCGTCCGCGCATATAGCCGAAGTACGGCTCGTCCGGTACCTCGTAGGTATCCTCGGTGTACAAAAGCAGAGTATTGTAACCGAGGCTTGCCGTGAGATCGATCCACTTTTTGAGCGTGTGCAGATTCGGCACAGCGTTTCTCGAACAGTCGAGCATGGTTCCAAACGTGCGGAACGGTGTGGAATTATCCATAATGATGGCTCCTTTTTATCATTTCAGCAGTATGATTTCTGTTGCTCATCTTCAAATTTAGGCGCTGCGCCCCGCTATGCGCAGGGCGCAGCTGGTTATATAGGAAGTACTTGATGCAAGCCTTGCAGAACAGTTCCAAAATCCGTACGATCTGCGCTAAACGAAATTATATCTCGAATGTCACCAAGTTAGATGGCATTTGAAACGGTATGCTGTTCTGACTGTTGGGGTATATGCTGGGCAAAATGGGCGGACTTAGAGTTGGTTCGGAATTTAATTTTGGCCTGGCATCATCGCCCCGATATTTGAGAAAGGCAACAGAGTTATGCTGTGTGTCATCGGATAGATGCCGAAGAAACCACTTCCTGTACCGTCACATCACCGCCTGCACTCAGCGCTGCAGCAGCGGCTTTTGCCTTTTCAATCGTCTGGAAGGGGGCAACCTGCGTACCGGCGGCGCTGTCGCTGCCGTTGACCGGATCGACCCGGAGCGTCTGCGTATCTACGGCATAGGCAGTGATACCGAGTCCGGCAAATACGCTGACAAGCACGACAAGCGCCAGGAACAGGGAAATTGCTTTTTTCATGGCATAATCTCTCCATCCTCAAAGAATTTGCATACAAAACGGGCAGGATGAGGCAATGAGATGGCTCATCCTGCCCATCCTTCAGTCAGTCAGACTAAAAATCCTGATGGGGTCGTTTATTTACTTGGTTGCCAGCCATGCGTCGATCTGGGACTGCATTTCGGCAATGATCTGCTCGACGCCGGCGTCCTTCAGAGCGGCGTTGAACGCTTCGAGCGTGCTGTCAACATCGACTGCGCCGCAGTTGAGAGCGGGCAGATATTCTTCGACAACAGCGGAGCACTGCGCGATCTGGGTTGCAACAGGCTCGGAGTTGAATGCGAAGCCGAGGATGCAGGAGGCCTGCGCGTTGGCGTTGATCTCGGCAGTTTCCGGCCAGGTGCCGACCTGAGAAGCGTCGGTGTAGTACTCGTTGAAGACGTTGCCGACGAGGAAGCTCAGCATGCCGGGATAGTCGCTGATGGGCTTGATGAGGCCGTCAGCCTTGTCGCCGACGAATTCATAGTCCGTGCCCTCAATGCCGTGGCAGATGAGGTTCAGGACTTCGGGATCGGAGTCAAGGAGGTTGATGAACGCAACAGCGCGCTCGACGTTCTTGGAGGTTGCGGAGACAGCGGTGATCGTCGCCTGCACAGCGCCGGTCGTCATGGCGCAGTCGCCGAAGGCAATGCCGGTGATGTCATAGCCGCGAAGCTGACCTTCGGTGATGTCGCCGCCGGGCTTGTGCGCCGGGTCGGTGTCGATCGCACGGATGTCATTCTCACCTACAGAGTCAGCACCGGTAACGGCGTCTGTCGGAAAGTAGCCCGCCAGATTCCACTCGCGCATCTTTTCACACAGAGCCTTGAATTCTTCAGACTCAAACTGGTTGAAGACAACGGGAGTTTCGGCAGCATAGTAAACAACACCCGGCGTCGTATTGGAAACGATCACATCATAGCCAAGATAGTTGACCATATTTTCATAAATAAGATGACCGTAATTATAAATCACAACGGCATCCGGCTCACTGGCTTTGATGGTCGCAGCATACTCGTCCAGATCGTCGAGCGTCTTGACAGTGCTGGGATCGAAGCCGTACTTGTTCAGAAGCTCGGTGTTGAAGCGGATACCGGTCTGACGGACATAGATCTGCTGAAGCGGAATGCCGTAGAGCTTGCCGTTTACACGGATTGCATCCCAGACAGAGCTGTTAAGATCAGCGACAACGTCAGGAGCGTACTTATCCAGAACGTCCTGCGTCAACTCGGCATAAGCGCCCTTCGCAACGGCGGGCAGATACGGGTTCCATGCGCCGGTGAAGCAGATATCAAATTCCTCGCCAGCCGTGAACTTCATGTTCATCTTCTCGGTGTACTCGCCGAGGGGGATCATCTCGAACTCGATCTTGGCGTTGATTTTTTCCTTTGTGATCTCGTTGAGTTTCTCATTGATGGCCTCAAAGCCGGGGAAGCTGTCCTGCAGCGCGGGGAATGCCCAGTGCAGCGTGACTTCTTCTGCGAAGGGATTGTCATCTGCCGGGGCGTCAGCCGGAGTTTCGTCCGCGGGAGCGGCGGGTTCCGCAGTTTCGGTGGGAGCGGTGGTTTCTTCCTGGGAGGGCGTCGCAGTCTTGGCGCAGGCGGTGAACATCGCCAGAACCATCAGAGCCGCCAGCAGCAGCGCGAGGAACTTTTTCATTTGTGTTTCTCCTTTTCATTTTTATTATGTCATACCGTTCTGTCAATGATTTTATTCTTTGACAGATCCGATTGCCATACCCTTGACGAAATATTTTTGGAAGCGAGGGAACACCAGCAGCATCGGCGCGACTGTCAGCACGCACATTGCCATACGCATGGCCTCGCCTGGAAGCTTTGCGGCTTCTGCGCCGAGCAGCCCCGTAGACGCGTTATTCTTGAGAAAGTCGACCTTTTCCAGCATACGCTGCAAAAGCAGCTGAATCGTCACATAATTGCCGGTATCCATATACATCATGGCCTCATAGTAGGCGTTCCAATAGGCGACAAACAGTGTCAGGCAGATTGTGGCCAACGCAGGCTTTGCAAGCGGGAACATCATGCGCCAGAAAATCTGGTACTCACTTGCACCGTCGATTTTGGCAGATTCGATCATGCTGTAGGGGAGTTTTTCGTAATAGGCACGCATGACGATCGTGTTCATGGCGGTAAATGCGCCCGGCAGGATCAGAACCCAGATGGAATTCTTCAGATTCAGCAACTTCACGTATGTAATGTACTGTGCCGCCATGCCCCCGCTGAAAAACATTGTAAACGTTACGAACAGTGACAGCACACCGCGCCAGCGGAACGTTGTGCGTGAGATCGCATAGGCATACAAACTTGTGACCAGACAGCCGATAGCCGTTCCGACGACGCTGACAAAAATCGTGGTGCCGTAAGCCTGCCAGAGCATCTTACTGTCACGGAACAGATAGGAATAGGCCGAGAAATCCAGATGCTTCGGGAGCACGCGGAAGCCATACAGCTTGATGTCCTCGGCACTGGAAAGCGACACGGACAGCACACAGAGAAACGGATACAGAATTGCAAGACAGAGCACGATGAAAATCAGATAGATGAACACTGTTCCAATACGGTTTTTCTTTTTCATTAAAACAGCGTCCCCTCTCCGTTGATTTTTTTCGTGATCTTATTTGCCGCGATCAGAATGATGAATCCGACAACCGACTGACACAGGCCGATGGCCGTGGACATACCCACGTCGCCAGTCACGCGCAGTGCGCGATAAACATAGGTGTCGATCACATCCGTCACACTGTAGAGCATGCTGGAGTTTTTGGTCAGATAATAGAACATACCAAAGTCTGCGCTGAAGATCCGGCCAAGCGACAAAATAAAGAACATGGTTACGATCGGACGGATAAACGGATACGAGATCTTCCACATGATCTGCCAGCGTGTTGCGCCGTCGAGCTGCGCCGCTTCAAAATAGGATTTGTCGATCGACAGCAGATTTCCGTAATAAATAATAATGCCGTAGCCCATGTTCTTCCACAGATAGCAGACAAGCAGAATGTAGGGCCACCATTTTGGCGTTGTGTACCATGAAACCGTTTCTTTTCCGAAGAACGTCAGGATTCCGTTGACAATGCCGTTGACGTCGGCGAGGTTTGCGTAGAGCGCATACGACGCGGCGACCCATGAAACGATAAACGGCAGGAAGATCACCGTCTGGAACGCCTTGATCGCGTGGCGGCTGTTGATCTCATATAAAAGAAGCGCCAGCAGAACGGTGATGACCGTGTTGCACAGCAGGAACAGCAGGTTCAGTCCCAGCGTATTGCGGATCAGCCGTCCGAAGGTACCGGATGTGAAGAAAAACTCAAAATTCTTGAACCCGACCCATTCGCTTCCGAAGATGCCAAGATTGAATTTATAATTCTTGAATGCCAGCACCAGACCGAACATCGGCAGATACGCAAACAGCGCCAGAAGAATGATGCCCGGCACGCACATGGAAAACAGCTGACGGTTATCCTTGTGCAGGCTCCGGTTATAATAAGAAGATCGTCTGCGGATCGTGCCCGGCTCCTGTTTTTTCGTTTCTGCTTTCATCAATACGAACCACCTCTGTCTTCTCGTTGTCGTTTTCGCTAAATTCAGTATAGTGGCGAGGTGCACATTTGTAATCTTTGAATTCTCACGATTGCTTTGAATTGCCCTGAAAGCGGACTTTGATTTTTGAGCGCGACTTTGAATTTTTATGATTATGTTGAAATGTGCGTTGGGATTGTGATATTTTTTAGGTATGCAAATAGTTTTCACCATCCGCTTTGTGGAAACTGCATAGTTGCAATGCTCTGCATGAAGAGGGGGGGAAGGACAACTCGTGCGGCTGATCAAGTCCAATATTCCGACCGATCGAAAGAACAGCTTTTTTATTAAGGTACTCAGCGGCATTCTAGTTTTCTGCCTGCTGCTGGTATCCTTCGTTTTTCTGCTCATTTATCAGAACGTCAAAAAACGGAGTCTGGAACAGTCCTATCTCGCAGAGCAGGATATTGTCTCGAACGTCAGCTATTCCGCCTCCATCATGCAGGACACCGCTTCGTCCATGCTCACGCAACTCAACGGCGATCCGAAACTTTTGCAGCTGATCTACTCCATGGATACAGAAAGCCTGTCGGTCATTCAATCCATGCAGCTGCTGCAAAACTATACGCGCGCGTCGTCATGGCTGGACTCTGTATACATTTATTGTGCAGAGGAAGACTGTATCTGTTATGCCTACGCCAATGGCAACACCTATCAGTTATCATTTGGTACACTGGATGACTTTTTCGACGCAGCGTTCGTTCGGAATCTTGCAGCTGTGTCCCGTGTGACGCAAAAGCCGGCAATGCGCCAACTTCGCTACCGCAGTACGTCCTCCGACAAAACCGTTTTCAGTTATGTTCTGCCGGTCAGAACCTCGCTCAATCGCTATAATGGCTTCTTTGTTGCGAATATCAGCGCCGAGCGGCTGATGCAGCTCGGCTACGGTATGGCAAACGGCACGGAGCGTCAGCTTCTGATCGTGGGTGCAAACGGACAGACCTACACAAGCGGCATGACGCTGCTGGAACAGGAACAGACGGATGCCGTGATCGAAGCTGTGCTGGGCGGGGCCGCAGAAAGCGGCCAAATGGTCGTGCAGGAGGCGAATGCGATCTGCACATGGTCGCGCTCTGCCGATACAGACCTGTATTTTATCAGCTGCATCAGCGACTCGGCCATTTCATCACAGCTCCGTGCGCTGACGCGCTGGTTTTTGCTGTTCTATCTGGGCATCGTGGTATTCGCCGTATTGATCTCCGTCTATCTGACAATCCGTATCAACCGTGAATATGCTGCGCTTCAAACGCAGTATACGCTTTCGGAAAAGCGCTACGCCGAAAACTACAGCTATATCAAGCACGCCATTCTCCGCAGCTTTTTTACGCTCCGAAGCAGTGATTTTGTCATCGGACGGCAATTTTCCGACAATGGCATCGAGTTGGAGCAATATTCCGGCTTTGCGCTGTTCCTGCTCCAGCTCCGGCTGCGGGAGCTTTCGGATGACAATCAGAATATGTCGTACCGCAGAACGCATTTTCTGCTGCAGGAGCAGCTGGACAAGACGCTGCCGCAGGGGAAACGCTATGAATTGGTCGATATGCTGCAGGGCCGGTTCCTCCTTGTCTGTGAGCAGCCGGATGCGGTAGACACGCAGACGCTTGCCCAAACGCTTTGCGCAGCGTTCTCTGAAGCCGCGCAGTTTTCCGTCTCTGGCGTCTGGTGCAATGGAATTTCTGCCGTCGATCAGCTTCCCGCAGCCTACCGCACACTGAACGAGCGGCTGGATCTGCTATATTTCTATCCCGCCGGTCACTTTGTTTCCCGCACAGAGCTGGATGCACGTCCAGCCTTTGGCAAGGCACAGGCAGAGCAGATCCGCAGTGAGGTAGTACAAGCTCTCTGCACCCAGCGCTTTGACGATGCCGCTGCAGCGCTTGCGGGCTTCTTTGACGCATGGTTCGAACCGACAGCAGATGTGCCGTATACGCTGGATCTGCTGATTGCAGGCGTTTCTGAATATATTGCAACGTTCAAGCGCGCCTATGCCGTGACGATGGAATATAACCCCTCGCGCTTCCGCACGGAGGCTCTGCGTGCAGAGTCTTCTCGTGCAGTCAAGCGGCTGTTTCTGGATCTGGTGCAGGATGTCTCCTGTGCATTTGCCAGCATTGACAACCGCAGCAACTATATCGACGCGCTCATCGGCTATATCGAGCGCAACTATGCCGATCCGAAGCTGAACATCGATGCGCTGGCCGATCATGTCGGTCTGTCCGCGTCGCACATTCAGAATATTTTCAAGGCTGCCACCGGCAGCAGCATTTCGGCCTATCTGCGCCGTCTGCGTCTGAATAAGGCGACGGAGTTTTTGGCGCAGACCGACGTGCCGATCAGTGAAATTGCAGAACGAACCGGTTTCGGAAATTCCAACTATTTCTACACCGTATTTAAGCGCCACTACGCAGTTACGCCGAGTGAATATCGCGCAAACCGTCTGAACCGAGCGGACACAAAGGAGGCCTATAACAATGAAATCAACTGACCTGATTTCAGTCTTTTGTCGCCCTGTTCCATTCTGGAGCTGGAACGACAAATTAGAGCCGGACGAGCTGCGGCGGCAGATCGGTGCGATGCAAGACGCGGGCATGGGCGGATTCTTTATGCACGCGCGGGGCGGACTTGAAACCGAGTATCTGAGCGAGGACTGGTTTCGTGCGGTGGAGGCATCCGTTGACGAGGCGAAAAAGCGCGGGATGCAGGCGTGGTGCTACGATGAAAACGGCTGGCCGAGCGGCTTCGCCGGCGGCAAGCTGCTGGAAAATCCGGAAAACTGGGCGCACTATCTGCGCTTTGAGCGAAAAACGGACTTTGATGCAGCCGCGCTTGGCGTTTACACGCTGGAAAACGGTCATATTCGCCGCGTCACCGGCACAGAGAATGGCATTTCAGAGCATCTCTGTGTCTACGACTGCCAGAATTCCTCCACGGTCGATATCCTTGACCCGCGTATCACGGATGCGTTTCTTGCTCTGACGCACGAGAAATATTTTGAACGCTTCGGTGCAGAGTTCGGCAAGGGCATCGCGGGCTTTTTCACCGATGAGCCGCAGTATTTCCGCTATGAGACGGCCTACACGCCGATGCTGCTGACCGAGTACAAAAAAGCCTACGGTGCAGATATTCTCGATCTGCTCGGCGCGCTGTTTGTGGACTGCGAAGAAGCACCCGGTTTCCGCTTTCGCTACTGGAGGCTGATGAACGTGCTCTATACCGAAAACTTCATGGGTCGCGTTTACCGCTGGTGCATAGAACACAACTGCCGTCTGACTGGTCACACAGTCGAGGAGAGCCAGCTTTACACGCAGATGTGGTGCTGTGCAGGCGTGATGCCGTTTTATGAGTACGAGAGCATTCCGGGCGTGGACTGGCTGGGGCGCAAAATCGGCACGGAGCTGGCCCCGCGGCAGGTTTCGTCCGCCGCGCAGCAGCTTGGCAAAAAGCAGGTGCTGACGGAGACGTTCGCCTGCGCGGGCTGGGACGTGACGCCGAAAGAACTCAAGCGCATCGCCGAATGGCAGTATGTGAACGGCGTAAACCTCATGTGCCAGCATCTGTACCCCTATTCCATCCGCGGCCAGCGCAAGCGGGATTATCCGGCGTTTTATTCGGAGCACAATCCGTGGACGGATGAATTAAAGACATTCGACGACTATTTCACGGAACTGGGCTATCTGCTTGCCAACAGCCGCGAACAGGCGGATGTGCTGATTCTCCATCCGATACATTCGGCCTATCTGACGTTTGACCGTGCGAACGATGAAGCGTCGGTGCGCAACGTTGGCGAACCGTTCAACGTGCTCATTGAGCGCTTCGGCGCGGCTGGCATCGGCCATCACTACGGCGACGAGCGGCTGATGGAGAAGTACGGCAGCGTCAAGGACGGCAGGCTGACCATTGGACAGTGTACCTATTCCTTCGTTGTGATTCCCGACTGCGACACGCTGGACAGCAGTACCGCCGAGCTTCTGCGGGACTATCTCGCGCAGGGCGGACGGCTGATGCTGGCGGGGCGGAAGCCCACGCGCATTGACGGCGAGCTTGCCGATCTCAGCTTCCTGCAAGGCAATCTCACATGGGACGAGCTTGTGCAGAAACGTGCGCTTCTGCCGGAGGCAAACCGCGACGTGCGCTGCACGCTCCGCTTTGCGGAGAATGGAAATTTCCTGTTTGCAGTCAATCTGTCTGAGACGGACACAGCTGACATGTCTGTAAAACTTCCGTTTGCGGGCGTGGAGGCATACGATCTGCTGACGCATGAAACGAAAGCAGCTGCCTTTGAAAAGACGGCGGATGGGCTTACAGCAAAGCTGCATCTTGCCCCCGGTGAGTCTGTGCTTCTCATGCAGAACGATTCCGCGATGCCGCAGGCGCGGAAAAGCCCCATTGCCGAGACAATGGAGCTGGGCGGGAAATGGACGCTGTCCGCGCCGGTGCAGAACAGTCTGACGCTGGATATGGCGGCGCTGAGCTATGACGGCAAGACGTATACAGAGCCGCTGCCGGTTCCGTATATCTCCGAGCGCCTGCTGCGGGAGAAAACGAATCGGAAGATCTGGCTGCGTTATGCGTTTGCGGCAGATCACCTGCCGGATGATCTGACGCTGGAGCTGGAAACGCTCCAACACACAAAACTATCTGTGAACGGCACGGAAATCAGCCTGACCGGTCAGGGGGTCCTTGATCGCTCGTTTGTGCGTGGAAACATTGCCGCGCTTGCAAGGAAAGGCGAAAACAAGATCGTATTGGAGTTGGATTATTTCCAGTCGCAGCAGACGTATGACGTGTTCAACGGCTTCTATTACGGAAACGGCGAGGTCACGGAGACGCTCATGAACTGTGTCAGCTATGAGACGAATATCGAAGCCATGTACCTGTTCGGGAGCTTCTCCGTGCGGCCGGATTCCGGCTGGCAGGCGGGTGAAAACGGCGTTCGATTCGGCGACCGCTTCCGTCTCTGTGCTCCGGCCACAGACCTTGACTTGCAGGATATTACGGTGCAGGGCTTCCCGTTCTTCCACGGGGCCATGCGCCTGAAGCGCACGATCACCGTGCAGGATACGCACTGGCAGCTTCGCTGCGCGGGCCGTATCCAGTATGTGCGCGTATTTGTAAACGGACAGAAAGCCGGAACGCTGCTTTTTAGCGATATGCTCGATCTCTCACCGTATCTGCATCCGGGTGAAAACACGCTGGAACTGGAACTGATGGCCAGCAACCGCAATCTTTTGGGCCCGCACCACAACGCAGCGGAGTCTGAGCCGCTTTTCGTCGATCCGACGCTGTTTTCGCTCTACGGAAGCTGGCACGACGGAAAAAGCGAGGGATATCGGGAAAATTATGCGTTTGTGCGGTTTGGGCTGGACGTATTGCGGATGGAATGTAATCTGCTTTGATTGCTTTATCAACGGGAGAATGAAAATGAAACGCTCTGAAATTAACAAAGCACAAAAAGAAATTGAAGCCATGTGCGCGCGGGAGCACTGCTACCTGCCGCCGTTCTGCCATTTCACGCCGGAAGAATGGAAAACCAAGGGCCACGAGTACGACGAAGTGCGCGACTGCATGCTCGGCTGGGATATTACCGATTACGGCCTCGGTAACTTTGACAAATTCGGGTTCTCTCTTATCACCATCCGCAACGGCTGCCGCACGCAGCCGGAAAAATATCCGAAGGTCTACGCGGAGAAGCTGCTGTATCTGAAAGAGGGCCAGATGGCCGCGAATCACTTCCACTGGTTCAAAACTGAGGACATCATCAACCGCGGCGGCGGCAACTGCCTCATCCGCGTATACAACAGCCTGCCGAACGAAGAAATTGACTACGAGTCCGACGTGGAGGTCCACTGCGACGGTCTCAAGCGCATGTGATATGCTCCCCATAGAGTAGACAAGCAGAGAGTAAAAATTTGCAACTTCTTCAGATGGGGAGCATTCTTATGTCAGTAATGAATTATGTGAGTTCGGAAATCAAAATCATTGCGGTAAAACACAGTCTCATCGGAACGGAAAGTCTCAATCAGTCCGCAGCGAGATTTGGCGTGAGCCGGAGTACACTACAAAAATGGCTGTTAAATTATGAAATGTTTGGCACGGAAGGTCTATGCCATCGGGCCGGAAACCATCACTACTCCAAGGAGATCAAGCGCGAGGCGGTCGAAGCCTATTTGTCCGGGCGGATGAGTGATACTAAAATCTAATTAAAACAATTGATTATCCAACTACGCCGTGTCATGCTCTTTATCGTATCAGAGGTCAAGG
>CAKUHB010000043.1 GCA_934655875.1 uncultured Oscillospiraceae bacterium | reverse complement strand
TGAAAAAACACAAATCTTTGAAATTCCCAAGCAACGTTAAGAGATGTTGAACCGCCTTAAGTTGATGACATTACCCTCCGGGGAAGGTGGCCCGAAGGGCCGGATGAGGGTTGAGGAGCACCATCGATACTGCTATGCAGACATTCGGTGCCTGCAATCCCTCATCAGTCACGGCTCGCGCCGTGCCAGCTTCCCCCAGGGGAAGCCGTTTTTAGCCTGCTAAAAAACAACCGCACCCGTTCATTCGGGTGCGGCTTTTTGTTTACAGAAGAATACAGATCATCCCGCCGGTGTTTTCGTTGATCATGCGGCCAAGCGTGCGCGTGAGCTTCTGGCGGGCGTCGTCCGGCATGCGGGTGATCTTTGCCGTGACACCCTCTGAGACCAGCTCGTAGAGGGATTTGCCGAAAATATTGCTCTGCCAGAGCTTTTCGGTGTCCTCCTCATACTCGTTCAGGAGGTACGTGATGAGCTGCTGCGATTCCTGCTCGCCGCCGACCATCGGGCTGATCTCCGTCTCGATCTCCGCGCGCATCATATGGATGGACGGCGCGCTGGCGCGCAGGCGGACGGCGTAATTACCGTTTTTGCGGATGATCTCCGGCTTTTCGAGCTTCAGCTCCTCCGCGCCGGGCATGACGATGCCGTAGCCGGTGGCGCGCACCTGCTCCAATGCGGTCTGCACCTTGTCGTAGAGCTTTTTGGTCTGGGCAAGCTCCCGCAGCAGCTGCATGAGCGACTCATCGTCGCTGATCTCCATACCGGCCTGCCGGGAAAGCTCCTCATAGAACAGCGTCTGCGGCAATTGCAGCTCGCAGCTGACCGTCCCGGTGCCAAGATCGACCGCCTGCACACGGAACGCGTCGACGCAGTCCAGCTCTTGCAGCTTCCCCATGACGCTTTCGGCTTCCCGCAGGCTGCCAAGCTCGGCGGCCCGCGCCAGCATGGCGTCATAGAGCGCCGCCTTGACCGGGTGATCGTCCGGCAGCGCGCGCACCCAGCTCGGCAGGAAGAACCGCAGCTCCTCCACCGGGAACGCGTACATAACGGCGGACAGCAGATTCTGAATTTCGCCCGTCTGCATGGTCATGCAGTCCATGGCCAGCGCTTCCACGCCATAGCGGCTGCGGATGCTCCGGCAGATCGACGCCGCCTGCTCCTGCGCGGGCGACTGCGAGTTGACGACGACCACGAAGGGCTTGCCCGTCTTCTGCATATCCGCGATCGCGCGCTCCTCGGCCTGCACATAGTCCTCGCGCGGAAGGTCTGTCACGCTGCCGTCGGTCGTAACAACGACGCCGATGGAGCTGTGCTCCTCCATGACCTTGCGCGTGCCGAGCTCCGCGGCCTGCGCCATCGGGATCTCCTCCGCCGCCCACGGCGTTGTGACCATGCGCGGCTTGCCGTCCTCGGTATCGCCGACCGCGCCGGGCACCATATAGCCCACGGAGTCGATGAGCCGGACTTGCAGCGTCGTTTTTCCATCCGGGCTGATGCGCGCGGCTTCGTTCGGGATGAACTTCGGCTCGGCAGTCATGATCGTTTTGCCGGAGCCGGACTGCGGCAGCTCATCGGTCGCGCGGGCGCGCTCATAGACGTTTTCGATGTTCGGCAGCACCAGCTGCTCCATGAACCGCTTGATAAAGGTGGATTTTCCCGTCCGCACCGGGCCGACGACGCCAATGTAGATCGTGCCGTTCGTCCGGCCGGCAATCTGTTCGTAGATCGAGTGTTGTTCCATATTCCTGCCCTCCTGCGCCGTCACATTGGGATGAGCAGCAGCCGTCCCGCTTCGACCTCCGGCTGCGTCAGATGGTTGGCCGACTGGATGGCCTGCGCCGTCGTCCGGTACTGCTTGGCAAGGCTCCACAGATCCTGCTGTGCGCGGCTGCGGCAGATGACGACAGACGGACTGTTTGCCCCGCGTGCGGGCGCAGGCTCCAGCGTACCGCCGGACAGCTCCTGCATCTTCTGCCGGGAAAAGCTCTGCACGGCAAAAACCGCGTCGCAGCGCAATTCAATTGCACCGCCTGCCGCGGCGGCATAGACCTCCGGCGTCAGCTCCGCAGACGCTTCGCAGATCCCGTTTTCACACAGCGCCGTCTGGCAGCTGACCTCCGTCCGGAAGGTCTCGGCGCAGATGGCGCCGTCCTCATCGGTGTAGACCACGTCGGCGCGCAGCGGCGTATGGACAATGACGCCGTCCGCGGTGCGCTCGATGGCCTGCGCGTCCGGGTAGACCCGGCAGTCCAGCACCGCGTCGGCCTGTGCCGGGAACGACTGCCGGACCGGCTCGCGCAGCGTCTGGCCGTCCAGCCGCATCAGCCGCTCCTGCTCCTGCCATTCCGGATGGAAGTCGCCCTTCGTCGCATAGGCGTCCTCGCACACCGTCAGCTGCCGCGGCTGCAAGACAACGCACTGGGCAAGGATCCCCGCGCCGAACAGCAGCTTCTGCGACTGCTCGTTCATGACCGGCTCCAGTTGCACACCGGTCACGCAGAGCGTGACGCTGAGCGTTTCGCTGTCCTCATAATCGCCCTCCAGCTGGCAGTACTGCGAGAACGGCACGGAAAGCGACGCCGTGCAGAGCTTCCCCTGTTCCTCCAGATAGCTCAGTCGCAGATGCGCCGTCCCCTTCATGACAGCCTTGCTGCCGACAAGATTCTGCTCCGTCACCGTCAGCTGCAAGCTGTAATCGGCCAGACGCGCGACCGGCGGCCGCCCCTCTGGGAGCGCCAGCTCCTCGCTCAGCTGGAACATCCGCTCGGCCAGCTCAACGGGGACGAGATCAGAATACGTCTGCTGCTTCAATTGCAGGCAGGCGGGCGGATCCTTGAGCGTGCGCACAGTGCGCGTGTCCGGCTCATAGCCGTCGGCCTGCGCCAGCACGCTGACGCGCAGGAGCACCTTGCGCGAATTGATGAGCCGGCTGTCCGCGCTGCGGACGGTGCAGCGGACAACTGTCTGCGTTGTCTCCTGCAGATCGCTGCTCTCCAGCTTGACGGTAAACGGCAGCTCGGCGGTGAGCAGCTGCACGCCGCCGGTTTCATCCGCGTACAGGCAGCTCGTGCGGAGATTTCCCGTCACGAGCAGACTCCCGGCCCGGCTGGTCTTGCTCTGCAATTCCGGCTGGGCATAGCAGATGAGGGGACGGGAAGCGTCCGGCATACTGTCCGGTATGATCAGCTCCTGCGTCTGCTCCTGTGCAAGCGCCAGATGCGCCGTGCGGCGCAGGCAGGGTTCCTGTTTCTGTTCAAATGCAAGCTCCATAGTCTCAACTCCTTGTATGTTCTATGACATGTATACGCAGAGCCGGACAAGGATATGTTAGTTTAGAAGCACAAGTCCAATCACGATCAGCACGAGCGCGATCGCCGCACGCAAAAACCAGCCGCAGAGCGCAAACGACGCAAGAAGCCCCACGCCGATCCCCAGAAGCAGCAGTCCAACCCGCTCCGGTCTGACACACATAGCATCGCCCCCTCTGCCAGCATACGCGGCGCGGCGCAGATCTGTGCGTTTTTTCCGCCGCGCAGCCTTTTTCGTTGGAAATCAAACAGATTTTCCGGTGCGAAACGGGTATGCTATTGATATAAAATGTGCAGGAGGGATCTGTCATGTCCGCAATCAAAAATATGGAAAAATCCACGGTTCTGACCCTCAAAGACCAGGTCGCCTATCAGCCCGGTCAGGTCGTCAGCAAGACGCTCGCGCAGAATGACGCGCTGAGCGTGACGCTGTTCGCGTTTGACAAGAATGAGGAGATCAGCACGCACGAGTCCGGCGGCGACGCGTTCGTCACCTGTCTGGACGGCGTCGGCCGCGTCACCATCGACGGGATCGAGCATGTTCTGCACGAGGGTGAATCGATCGTCATGCCCGCGCGCCACCCGCATGCGGTGTTTGGCCAGGAGCAGTTCAAAATGCTGCTGGTCGTGGTATTCTGAGCCGGGGTGCAAAAACGCCCGCACAGCTGTGGCTGTGCGGGCGCGTTTTTATAGTACGACCTGAAACAGGTCATCGTTCATGCTGTCGGCTTCCGGGTGAAACTGGACGCCGAGGAGCTGCTCGCCGTATTCCAGCGCTTCGATCGTGCCGTCGTCCGTCCGGCCGGCGACAGTGAGCGCCTGCGCCGCGTGCGTGATCCGGTAGTTGTGCATGGACGCACCGAGGATGGTCTGTCTGCCGGTCAGGCGCTCCAGACGGCTGCCCAGCGTCACGTGGACGGGATGCTTGAAGCTGTCGACCGCGCCGCGGGTGATATGGCCGTTCCAGTGGCCGTCCACGGGTTCGGTAAACATGTAGCGCTCCTTTTTCATCTGCTCGAACAGGCCCAGCAGTTCTCCTGTCCAGCCGCGCCGCTTCGCTTCCTCGGCCACGAGAAAGTAGGTGTTCATCATCTGCATGCCAAGGCAGATGCCAAGCACCGGCTTGCCGGAGCGGACGGCGTATTCCATGACCTGAAAATGGTACGGATAGAATTTTGCACCGCCGCAGAACACGAACGAGTCGCACACGTCCAGACAGCCGGGGATCACGTACCCGTCATTACTCAGCACGCCGACCGGCGTACCGTCGTTTTCGCTGATCCGCTTGGGATAGCCATTGACAAATAAATACTGATCTGCGTACAGATCCTCCGAGCCGAACAGCTTCGCGCCCGGAACGATTCCAACGATCCGCATGGGTTCCCTCCAAATTGCGTTTCCGGTTTCAAGGATTCGCGGCTATTGTAGCACAGCCGGACGAAATATGGAACCACCTTTCCGCAAGCTCTTTTCGTGCCCACGGCAGGAAACGGCTGGAAACGCACTATTGACAAACGACGTGCGGTCATATATAGTAATCGCAAGTTTACGCCAGACGCTTCAGGCGCAGTGCAGGCCACAGCCAATGTGGCCGTGCGCTGCGTTTTTTCATCGCGCACGGGAACGAGCGAACCACTTCTATGACAAAACGGAGGAACAACGGCCATGAACGTTACCTATGAACACAAGCCCGCAATGACCCTCATCGGCTTTTCGACGACGATCCGCCAGGACGAGGGCTATGCCAAATGTCCTGCCTTCTGGGAGACGGAATACAACCGAAAATATGCCCGTCTGTGGCAGACCATGCAGCCGGAAACGGCAGTTGAGCGGGCGCTGCTTGAAAACCGCGTCGGGATGTTTGCCCTCTGCGAGCATTTGTGAGGGAAGCTTCTTCGGTTTTCTTGTATCTTCCCCGCGAAGACTGGCGGATATGCACAAAAAAAGCCTTCTCCCAGGGGAAGCCGAATCTAGCTGGTGCAAATACGTACCCCACGCACGCTTTTCTCCCCTGTCTTTTCTCTTGCGCAAGAAAAGACAGGGCCGTCGGAGACACGTCCGGATATCCAAATTCCCTCGATGAATGGAGAACAGCCATGAATGATACCGGCACATTGACTGTAAATGAAACTGAATATACCGTCCTCCGGCTCCTCGGAAAAGGAAAGGGCGGCTATTCCTATCTGGTAACGGATGGATTGGAGCAGTATGTCCTCAAGCAGATCCACCATGAGCCGTGCGAGTATTACACCTTCAGCGACAAGCTGAAGGCCGAGCTGCGCGATTATGAAACGCTGCGGCGGCTCGGCATTCCCATGCCGGAGCTTCTGGCGGTGGATGAACGGCAGGAACGGCTCTTGAAGCAGTATATTGCCGGGCCGACGGCCGCGGAGCTGCTGCAAACGGGAAAGCTGGAACCGGAATGGCTCGGGCAGATGTGCGCGATGTGCGCGCTTTTATATCCGGCGGGGCTGAATATCGACTACTATCCCACAAACTTCGTCCCGCTGGACGGGAAGCTCTATTATATCGACTATGAATGCAACGCCTATATGGAGCAGTGGGACTTCGAGCACTGGGGCATGCAGTACTGGACGGCGGAAGAATTATAGGTTGTAAAATAGCTATTATTGTGGTATACTCCGTTTGAGGTGAATCGCATGATCATTGATACAAGACAGATCATAACCGTAACGGAAGCCAATCAGAATTTTTCCCGCGCCACCCGTATCGCCGATGAGAATGGCTCCGCGCTGGTTTTCAAGAACAACCGTCCCAAATACAAACTGACCAATCTGGAGGTCGAGCCGGATCTCGAGCTGACCGATGATGAGAAGATCGATGTGGTCGCACACAGGATCCTGCTCCGCTTCAAGCCCGCGTTTCTGGAGCTGGCGAAATGATCAAATTCTCAAAGGACAAAGTCCTGCTCCTGCATAAGCTGATCGCTGAAGAGACCGGCGGCAGCGTCGGCGTCCGTGACGAAGCCCTGCTTGAATCCGCGCTGGAAGCAGCCTTTGCAGGCTTTGGCGGAAAAGAGTTCTATCCCACCAAAGAGGAAAAGGGCGCCCGTCTGGGCTACACGCTGATCTCCAATCATGCGTTTGTCGACGGCAACAAGCGGATCGGGATGTACGTGATGCTCACATTTCTTGAGGTAAACGGCATCCATATGGACTGCACGAATGAGGATGTCGCGTCCGTCGGCCTGCGCATTGCCGACGGTTCCATGTCCTATGAGATGCTTCTGGCCTGGGTTCGGGCCCATACGTTTCTTTAGATTGCGAAAGACCGCCCTTCCGGCATGGAAGGGCGGCTTTGCTTTTTATCCTGCGGCGGTCTCTGTGGCGGCGGTGTCCGCTTCTGTGATGCGCCACGTGCCAAGTTCTCGGTCGGCCGGGTCACAGCGCATTGCCATTTCCTCTTCCCCTTCGATGGATTTGGAGTACAGAACGCCGTTTTTAATCTCCTCGAGAATCTGCTCGTACATGGCGACGGTCTCGTCCACCTTTTCCTGCGTCCAGACAAATTCCTCGCCGCCGGCCCAGCCGCGGTCCCCGATGCAGTCCTGCAGCTGCGCCTTTTCGGTTTCGAGCCACGCCTTGTATTCGTCATACGTCCACCATTCGATGTTGGGCGTCGGGAAGCGCGCTTCAAATTCCGCGTCGGTCAGCGGCTCAAAGGTCTGGCCGCCGTCAAAGCTGTAATATGTTTTGCCGTCCGACGGGTCGACGTAGGACATGAGCGAGCCTTCATCGGTGGTCGTTGCCGGCGGGTTGGCGTTCATCTGCCGGTCCACGACCTCCTTGAACTGCGCCTTGCTCAACACGTCGATCCGGGCGAGCGCACCCTGCGTGTCACGCACGACGTGCAGATAGCTGCCGTCCGCGTCGCCTTCATTCATGTAAATGTCGCCGTTGTCGTCATAAATGGAAGCGATGGCCTTGCCCTGATAATACCAGGAGCTCTTATTCGCGCTGATCCCGGCGGCGGCATATTCCGCGCCCGGGTGCAGCGGCTCGCCGGATTCGACGGCTTCCATGGTTCCAGCGGCAGGCGCGGGGACTTTTTCTGTTTTGGCGGAGGTTGCAAAGACTGTGACCGTCCCGGCAATGAGAATCACTGCCAGAACAAGCGACAGGATGGTTGTTTTTCTGAGTTTCATAATTGCTGTGATCCTTTCTTCGATCGCATTTGCACTGAAATGGCTGCCAAGCGGCGCAGCGCCGCTTTTTACTTCTTCCATGCGGATCAGGACGTTGGCATAGGATGCTCTTGCGCCGGTGCCGAAATGGCGGACGACGGCTTCATCGCAGGACAGCTCCAGATCCCGGTTGGCCAGCACGTACATGACCCACACCAGCGGGTTGAACCAGTGCGTACAGGCCGCAGCGACCAGCAGGAGCTTGAAGAGCATGTCAAACCGGCGAATATGGACAAATTCATGCTCCAGCACGTAGGAAAGCGTCGTTTCATCGTCCCAATCCGTCTTTTTCGGCATTAAAATGACCGGATGCAGCACGCCGAACGTCAGTGGCGAGGACACACGGTCGGACTGCCGAATGGAGATCCTGCGCCGCAATGGGTGCGCCCGCAGCCAGCGCGCGGCCGCTTCGTGCGCCACCGGAAACGACATCCGGAACTCCCGGCAGCAGCGCCAATACACCGCCGCAAAAAGGGCGGCGCATATCAGAAGCCCCGCGAGCCAGACGATGCTCCATACGGAAACCGCTGTTCCCACAGCCGCAGCAGGCTGCTGCGAGACGGCTGCCGCCTGCCCTGCGGAAATCACAGGCACGACTGCGGCAGGCGCGGCCATCAGGCTCGGTGCAGTCCTCTGGCTGAGAAGCGAATAGATGCTCAGGCCGGAAGGCAGCGAAAACGGGACGAGCAGCCGCACAAGCGCGCAGCCCCAGAGCGCTGGAAACGTCCGCTTCGGCACCCGGTCAATGGCCAGCGCGCGCAGGATCGTGATGACGAGGATCATGACCGCGCCCGCAAGGCTCATTTGCAGAAAGCTCATGCGAAGCACCTCATTCCAGCTCGCCGACGATCTGCCGGAGCTTTTCGATCTGCTCGGCGGAGAGCTTTTTCCGGCCCAGCAGCGCCGCGAAGAGCTTGTCGGCGGAGCCGTCATAGACCTTGTTGATCAGCTCGTCCGTCTCCGCTTCCTGCACGGCGGATTTGGGAATGAGCGCATGGCACACAAAGCCCGGCTCTGAACGCTCGATTGCGCCCTTTTTGATGCAGCGCTTGATGAGCGTGTAGGTCGTATTCACGTTCCAGCCCAGCTCTCCGGTCAATGCCCTGGCAATTTCCTTCGCGGGCGTGTCACCCGCTTTCCAAAGAACGTCCATCACCTTCAGTTCGGAATCGAATAATTTGATATCCATGGGTATCCCTCTTTTCATAAGACTCTAGTCGTAGCTACGCGTTCATAATACTGCGGTCTTATGGTTTTGTCAATACTACTGGCGTCTTATTCTAAAAAATTTCTGTGCCGCAGAGCCGATTGCAATTGCGGCGCGGTTCGTGTAAAATAAAAAAACCATATGTCCCGGAAGGACTTGAAGAAAACAATGACCGATAAAATGCTGATCCGTGGCGCGAAGGTCCACAACCTCAAAAATATAGACGTCGATATCCCGCTTGGGAAGATCGTCGGCATCGCAGGCGTGTCCGGCTCGGGCAAATCGTCGCTTGCGCTGGGCGTGTTGTATGCCGAGGGATCGCGCCGGTATCTCGAAGCGCTGTCCACCTACACGCGCCGCCGGATGACGCAGGCGGCCAAGGCCTGCGTGGACGAGGTGCTGTATGTCCCCGCCGCGCTGGCGCTGCACCAGCGGCCCGGCGTGCCGGGCATCCGCAGCACGTTCGGCACGGGGACGGAGCTGCTGAACAGCCTGCGTCTCATGTATTCCCGCCTTGCCAGCCACCGCTGCCCCAACGGGCATGATCTGGAGCCGTCGCTGGCCGTCGCCGCGGGAAAGGAGCTGGTCTGCCCGGAATGCGGCGCGCATTTTTACGCGCCGTCCGCCGAGGAGCTGGCGTTCAATTCCCAGGGCGCCTGCCAGAGGTGCGGCGGCACGGGAAGCGTCCGCACGGTCAATATGGCAAGCCTTGTGCCGGATGACACACTCACCATCGACGAGGGTGCGGTCGCGCCGTGGAACAGCCTGATGTGGTCGCTCATGACGGACGTGTGCCGCGCGATGGGCGTGCGCACCGACGTGCCGTTTCGCGATTTGACCGCAGAAGAAAAGAGGATCGTCTACCACGGCCCGGCTGTGAAGAAGCATATCCTCTATCACGCAAAAAAGGCCGGCTCCAACGATTTTGCCGAACTGGATTTTACGTATTACAACGCCGTCTACACCGTGGAAAACGCCCTTGCCAAGGTCAAGGACGAGAAGGGCATGAAGCGGGTCGAACGGTTTTTAAAGGAGGAGCTTTGCCCGGACTGCCATGGCACGCGCCTGTCCGCGGCCGCCCGCGCGCCGAAGCTGCGGGGGATCTCGCTGGACGAAGCCTGCACGATGACGCTCAGCGATCTGAACGACTGGGTGCAGGGCGTGCCGGCGAGCCTGCCGGAGGACATGCGCCCGATGGCGCAGAGCATCTGCGAAGCGTTTACCGGCACGGCGAAGCGGCTGCTCGATCTGGGGCTTGGATATCTGACGCTCGACCGCGCAGCGTCGACGCTCTCCACAGGCGAGCGGCAGCGGATGCAGCTGGCGCGCGCCGTGCGCAACCGCACGACGGGCGTTCTGTATGTGCTGGATGAACCGTCCATCGGCCTGCATCCGTCCAATATTGTCGGCCTGACCGGGGTCATGCACGATCTGGTCGCCGACGGCAACTCTGTGATTCTGGTCGATCATGACACGCAGATCCTGAAGGAAGCCGACTGGATCATCGAAATGGGCCCGGAAGCGGGGGCCAAAGGCGGCCATGTGATCGCCGAGGGAACGATCCCCGCGATTGAGGAAAATCCGGCTTCGCAGATCGGGCCGTTCCTGTCCGGCAAGGCCGAAACGAAGCTGAGAAGCTGCGCGGCCAAAGAAGCGCTGTTTGCAAACGGAACGATCCATCTGTCCACCTCTCAGATTCACACCGTGAAGCCTTTGGAGGTAGACATTCCGAAGGGCCGGCTGACCGTCGTCACCGGCGTGTCCGGCTCCGGCAAGACGACGATGGTGCTGGAAAGTCTTGTCCCCGCGCTGGAAGCGAAGATCGGCGGCAGTCCCCTGCCCGCGCATATCCGTTCGATCGATGCAGACGGCATCGCGCACGTGAAGCTGATCGACGCGACGCCCATCGGGATCAACGTCCGCTCCACCGTCGCGACCTACGCGGGCGTCCACGACGAGCTGCGCAAGCTGTATGCGAAAGCACCCCGCGCAAAGGAAACGGGCTGCAAAGCCAGCGATTTTTCCTATAATACCGGCTCTCTGCGCTGTCCCGGCTGCGATGGAACGGGCGTGGTGAGCCTTGACGTGCAGTTTCTGCCGGATGTGGATATCCCCTGCCCGGACTGCCGCGGCTCACGCTACGCGAGAAGCGCATATGACGTGAAGTTGACGAACAAGGACGGGCAGTCCGTCTCCCTGCCGGAGCTGATGGCTATGGACGTGAACGCCGCCGCGGCCTTCTGCAAGGAGCAGAAGGCGGTCGCGCAGAAGCTGAACGTGCTGCGGCAGCTGGGACTCGGCTATCTGACGCTTGGCGAGCAGACGCCCGGTCTTTCCGGCGGCGAAGCGCAAAGGCTGAAGCTTGCAAGCGAGATCGGCAGGACGCAGGCGGATTCCATCTTCGTCTTCGACGAGCCGTCGATCGGCCTGCACCCGCTGGACGTGCGCGTGCTGCTCGGTGTCTTTCAGGCGCTTCTGGCAAGCGGTGCGACCGTCCTTGTCATCGAGCACGATCTGGACGTCATCCGCAATGCCGACTACGTGATCGACATGGGGCCGGGCGGCGGAGACGCGGGCGGGCGCATTGTGGCCTGCGGCACGCCGGACGAGATCCGGTCAGATCCCGCCAGCATCACGGGCCGCTATTTATAGCTATATCGCGCAGCGATGCGCTGTATAGAGACAGAATAAAAACGCAACGCATATCCCATGGATATGCCAGAGCTGGTAGGTAGCCCAGCCGTCTGCATCCTGCGGTGCAGGTAAGTAACCCTCCCCTCCGGGTCGTCCATTTCTGTCCCATTCCGGGAAGCTCTGCATCAGAGCTTCCCAGGCTTCAGGAGGGATTTTGCATGGACAAAAGCATCACAAAGCTGACGGTATTTTTTGAGGGCCCGTTCTGGGTGGGCGTCTTCGAGCGGATCGAGCAGGGAAGGCTGTCGGTCTGCAAGGTCACGTTCGGCGCAGAGCCAAAGGACTATGAGGTCTGGGCCTTCGTGCTGAAAAATTACGGTCAGCTGAAGTTCAGTCCGTCTGTTGATCTGGTCGTGAAGGAAGCGCCGGCCAATCCGAAGCGCGTCCAGCGGGAGCTGCGCAGGCAGGCCGCAGACGCGGGGATCGGAACAAAGTCGCAGCAGGCGCTGCAATTGCAGCGGGAGGCGCACAAGCTGACCCGCAAAGCGGCCAGCCGCGCGCAGCGGGAAGCCGAACAGCAGCGGCAGTTCGACCTGAAACAGCAGAAGCGAAAGGAAAAGCACCGGGGTCACTGACCCCGGTGCTTTTTCCGGCGCATGCGTTATGCCTGCTCGATCTTTACGATGGTGTAGCCAAGGACGTTGTATTCGCGATCCATGTTCAGGAGCAGAACATAGATCGGATAGCCTTTGGCGTCTGACCACGAGAAAGAATTGAGCGCGAACTGCTCCAGCGGCATGGTATCCGGACGCTCGCCCAGTTCTTCCTTCCACCGATCCGGATAGGTCGCGATCGCATCGTCGATCACGCTCTTGGTGAAGGATTTTTTCGCATGGATCACCGCGATCATCGTTTGATATACACCGGGGTTGTTGCCCCAAGTCAGGTTGATCGCAATATGATCGTCACGGTAATCCGACGGATATGCGGACACAAACGTGGCAGTCATGCCCTTCGCCGTCGGACCTTCCACAATGGTGGCGCGGTAATTCTTCGTCGTACCATACTTCATTTCCAACGCCTTTTTTACGGAGAGACGTGCGTTGACGATTGGGAACGTACCACCGGTGTATTTTGATTTCTCACCTGTGTTGTCTTTTGCGATTCGGTTATAGTTCGAGCACAGGATCTGCTTCACCTGCGCGCCTGTCAGGTATTCATTTGCCGACCATGTCAGCGCAGCAACCGCCGCCACATGCGGCGCAGCCATTGATGTGCCAAGCATCGTTTCATACCCATTCGTTCCGGATGTACAGCTCAAAACACCCCACCCGGGTGCGCATATGCAAACTGCACCGCCAGCATTTGAATCAATAGCCTGCGTATAGCTCCAGTCGGGATTCAGTTTTACACTGCCAACGACCATGATACGATCCATTACCTGTTCAAGCGAGACTGACCCATACAGCTTATGGAATGTTTCGCAGATCGTTGCAAACATGCCATTGAAAATAGCGTCGCATGCATATCCTTCAAATGTTCCATTTCCGGAGGATTGAACCACAACAAAGTCATAGCCATCTGCCAGCAGCTTAGACATTGTATAGCAGGCAGCTTTTGCCGACCTTATGGCCGTTTTCAATTTGATGTTTGTCCAAACTTCAAATGAATTATTCGCAAGCATGCTGATTGCCATTGTACCAGAAAGGCCCTGAGACAGGTTGATCACTCTCGCTCCGGCCTGTACAAGTTCTTCCAAACTCCGCGTTACATCGGAGGACGCACTCGAAACCGGTGAAGCGATAATGGTTGCCTGATGTGCAATACCAGTAATCCCTTTTTTATTGTTTGCTGTTGCTGCTATCGTTCCGGCAATATGCGTTCCATGATCGTCTGCGCGATTCCTTTTTTCGGCGCTGGCTGTCGGGAACATGATTTTCCCCTGTAACTCCTCATGCTTTACATTAAAGCCGTTATCGATAATGCCAACTCCAACCGGCTTAAATTCCGACCCATAAAGTTC
Source organism: uncultured Oscillospiraceae bacterium (assembly GCA_934655875.1). Classification (GTDB taxonomy): domain Bacteria; phylum Bacillota; class Clostridia; order Oscillospirales; family Oscillospiraceae; genus CAG-170. The sequence goes on along the minus strand of CAKUHB010000043.1, from coordinate 2,391 downwards.
CCATGCGCTGCTTGCCTCTATAGTCTCAAAGCTCCAGTTTGAGCCTTCAGGTTTCTCGTCATTCCACCCTTCCGGGCCACCGCCATACTCATCGATCCACGGATCATTAAATGGATCATCATCCGCTGAAAACACCAGATCAAACATCGCCAGTTCCACAGATTCCGGGAAGTCTTCTTCCAGCTGATCCGAAATCCGGCTGGCCTCTTCCAGCGTGACCGGCTCGACCATGAGCTGCTGCATGTTCATGAAATTGTCCTGCCCGACGACGGCGCCGCTGACGGATTGGGCGACGGCGGCCTTATCTGCGTCGCTGGCTTCGTCGGCAAAATAGACGAGCAGAATGTTGCTGGCAAAGATCAGGCCGGTCTCTTCGTCCTGCGCGATCTCGACCAGCTCCGGGTCGACCAGCTCGCCGAGGTCATAATAGACGCTGCCGGTGGCCGACGCGGTATTGCCGTCGGTATCGGTGATGGTGAGCGTAAGCGTGCTGCTGTCGGGGACGATGCGAAGATCTGCGATCTCCCACCGGCCGTCGGCATAGGTCACGTCGCCGGTCTCGTCCAGAAAATCGGAATACACGCCAGTAAGCGTATAGGTGATGGATGCAACATCCGCGTCGGACACATAGCTGCCGGTCAGCGTAACGGACGGCTGGGTTGTGATGGTCTCTGCCCGGTCAAAGCGGATGGAAAGGCCGGCATCCGGCTGCTCATCCGGGCGGGATGCCGCGGCGAGCAGAAGCGCCTGACAGCGTGCGGCTGTCTGCCGTTCAGCGTAGGCGCAGAAGCGCGTCAGAATTGCAGCCATCTCCGCGCGGGTAGCCGCAGCCTTCGGGCAGAGCTTCCAGCCGTCCTTCCCTTTCAAAAAACCCTCCGCAATTGTCCAGTCCACAGCGTTCTGCGCGTAGCCGGAGACTGCCGCCGCGTCGGCATAGAGCGTATGCGACAGGCCGGAGGACACGTCATAGCCCATGGCCTCCGCGTAGCGGTACAGGATCGCCGCCAGCTGCTCGCGCGTGAGCGCGTCGTCCGGGCCAAAGTGTGCCGCGTCATAGCCGGTCACGATCTTGTTCGCAGCCGCCCAGCGGATCGCCTTTTCATAGTAAGACCCGGCGGCAACGTCCGCGAACGGACTGCCGGAGGCCGTTTTCGGGTAGTTTTCCAGCCGGTACAGGATCGTGACCAGCATCCCACGCGTGACCGGAAGCTCCGGGCGGAACGTCCGGGTCGTGGTACCGGTCATCAGGCCCTTGCCGCAGACGGTCTCTACCGAAGAATAGAACCAGTCGGCGGGTCTGACATCGTCAAACCGGGGATTCCCAGCGGCAGACGCCGTGACCGGCAGGATACCGGCCAGCATCACAAGGATCAGCGCAAGGGCGATCGCCCTGCGGCAGGCAGTGTGTTTCATGCTTCTCTCCTCCGTCTTTCAGGAATATTCGCGATATATTTTCAGTATCAGCGTACCATATCCGCCGATATCTGTCAAATAAATCTCCGGAGATTTTCTGTGAATTACCGATCAAACTGCACCGTATATGTTCCAAGCACCTGCGTGCAGGCGGTCCTGTTCGACGCCATAGGCCATGACAGACTGTTCTACGTGCATAAAATTTCCGTTCCCACCGCTCATTCGGCGATCATGTGATAAAATTTGCCCTCGCCGAGGCCGGTCGTCCGCCGGATCGGCGCACCGGAGATGCGGAAGCCCGCCTTTTCATAGCAGCGCACCGCACGGGTGTTCCACGTCCGCACCTCGAGATACAGGGGCTTGCCCGGAAACAGGCTGCGGGAGAGTTCCCGTGCGATCTTCGTCATCTGCTGGCCGTAGCCCAGGCCGCAGCAGTCCGGCTGCACGCCGATGCCGAAAAAGACCTCGGCCTGCTCCTCCGACAGATTGATAAAGCCGACGAGCGTTTCGCCGTCATAGAAGGAATAAAAATTGTTTTCCGGACTGGCAAAGCCGCGCTGCGCCTGCTTCTGCTCTTCATAGGGCGTGGAATTATAGATCGCGTAGTCTCCGGTATAGTTCCACGCGGTAATTGCGTATTTTTCGTCTTCTGTGGTTTTATGATAGGTCAGCATATATGGCTCCTTTTGATTTTCTCCTGATGATTATTTTAGCAGAGTTGGACGGAAAAATCCACCCATCCGGAGTGTCTCCGACGGCCCTGTCTTTTCTCTCGCAAGAGAAAAGACAGGGGAGAAAAGAGTGCTGGGGTCGCGGGGCCCGTAAACGCAGGCATCAAATTTGTCGACGAGTGTCTTTGAATTAGGGTGTATCTGAAAACTCATGATGTGACCGGCAGCGAGGGATTTTTGCGTTGCGCAAGACATTTTTTCGCAGGAATACTGACGTATTTCAAGGAAAAATGACGCGGCGCACCGC
>CAKUHB010000042.1 GCA_934655875.1 uncultured Oscillospiraceae bacterium | reverse complement strand
CCAGTTCCCGCGGCAGGCGGTCAGAAATTCTGCAAGCTGCTGGATGGTTGTCCTCATAGGTTTGTCCTCCAAATCCTCCTATAACAATACGCACCGCAAAACGACAAAACGGTCACTTGAACCTGTGAATTTTCTGTAAATTATGAAATACAGTGAAAAAGCACCCGGTCAGCGGTCTGCTGATCGGGTGCGAATTTCAGCCAATAATCCAGAAAGGCCCGCCGGAACCGGCGGCTTTGCTGGCTTCATTCAGAATGATGGACAGTTCCCAGCTTTGTTCACTGCGCGTCCGGCTGGCTGGATCGGCAACAAGAATTTTTTCGTCCTTGACGCCGCGCAGCACGATGAAATGTCCGGATGAGGTAAAATGCCCGGCGGACATGATGGCGACGACCAGCTTGCCGCTGGAAAGTGCGTCCGTGATCCGCTGCGGCTCTGATGCCGTGCATCCGGAAACCGGTAGCCCCCACGCTTCGGCTGCCGCCGGGATGAGTGCATGATACGAACCGCTTCCGCTGCACCAGTAGCCGTGCTCATATGACCACTTTGCCATCTCCACGGGATCGACCAGATCGTCCGTGAGGGAAGACACTACCATTGCCATGCAAGTCGGTCCGCAGCCGTAGCCGCCGATATCATCAGTGCCATAGGGCTTGTTCGCATAGCGTTCATCGAGCTGGTTGTAGTAGACGACCTCTGTGCTGCCATCTGTGTAGCGGATGTCTCCAAGCGCAGGAATCGTGAAGCTGCTCTCAGACGAGGAGAGATTCTGAAACAGACCGTCGCCCAGAAACAGGCTGAGATTCTCAGCAAAGTTCTGCGCAAGCGTCTTCTGCTCTGCGGTCAGATGAAAAATGGAGTCGGCAAAATACGCTTCGCCGCAATAGGTAAGCGTGTAGACGCGCACCGTTACTTCACGAAGCTCTGTTACTTTTTCGCCGTCCTCATTGAGAACAGTTTCTTCTACCTCGCGCAGTTCATCCTCATAGGTATAGTCGTATAGTTCTCCGACACCAGCGCGCAGAAGCTGCTACATGTCTTCCAGAGAAATGGCGGCTATATCCGTATCGCGGTAGGCACAGTATTGTGAAATGAACAGATTGACGTTGTTGATGCGCTCGTTCTCATATGGGTTGACGATCTCATACTGGTCGGCACTGGATGCGGCGAAATCATCCATGATCCGCTGCTTGGCGTCGGTAATGCCGCTGCCGAGCAGGTCACTGACCGCAAACGCGATCTCATTCATATTCTCGGTGATCGCTGTCTGATCATTCAGAATGGTGTTATCGCCGGAGTTCTGCGCTGTGCCGCCAAAAATCAGCGTTGGGAGCATCACGAGGAACAGCAGGGGGATCGCAAGGATGGCGAGCAGCGCAAGGAGGATCTTCTTCCCGTGCTTGGCTGCCACGATTGCGACGCTGGCAGCCGCGCCGTAGGGACCGCCGAGGGCGGCCCCGTTTGCAGCTGCGGCCGTGATCTTACCTGCTTTTGCGGCGCCTTCCACGACCTTTGCGGCAGTACTGCCGACCTGAACCACTTCGTCCAGCCCGGTCTGACGACTATCGTTTACGCCCATTCGAGTACAAAGACGACCGACATGATCTCCTGCCCGGTCACAGGCTGAGAAACGGCGGATACGACGGCATCATAGTTGATGGAGAGTGCGTCCGCTTCTTTGACCGTCCACGGCGCAGCCAGCGTGAAGACCTCAGAATCGCCGGTTTTGCTGGTTTCGGAAGAATTGATCTTGAAGCCGACCTGCTTGGAATCCACCTTGGTTTTTGCCATGTTGGTCGAGTACGGTACGAATTCCCAGCCATTTTTGCCGGTGATGCTGACGGAAGAAACTTTCACATCACCGGTGGAATTGTTGACGATGGAAGCGGAAGCAACATAGACCTTGCCGGATTCGTCCACAACGAGCGGCAAAGTGGCCGGAACTGTCACCGAAAACAACTCTGTAACTTCCCAGTGCGCATAATACGTTGTCGCAGCAGTTTCCTTGAAAACGGTGTTTGCCGTAACTTCTGTACCGCCGTCTTTCTCTGTAAACCAGCCTAAAAATTCGGCGTTTTTACGTTCCGGATCGGCGGGGAGAACGAGTTTTTCGCCGTGAGTCTGCTCGGTCGTTTCCGAACGTCCGTCGCCAAGATTCCATGTCACAGTATAGGTGTTTGCAGTGAATTGTGCATAGAACGTCTGGCTGGCAGTGATTGTCGTGACCGTAGTGTAGAGCTTTCCGCCCGTTTTTTCGGTAAACCAGTTCTTGAAAGTGTGTCCGGTTTTCACAGGAGAAGCGCTGGGCGCGGTCGGCTTGCTGTTCGGCTTGACAGTTTCACTGAACGATGCTTTTCCATTGATCGTACCGCCGTTGCTGCCTGCATCCCATGTGACAGTCAGCGAGACGGCTGCGCCGCAATCGTCGCAGATGCCATCCGCGTTGGAGTCCCGGTGGCCGCCATACTCATAACCCGAATCGCCGCAGGCAGAACAAGTCTTTGTTCTGCGATGCTGCGCTTCATCGTATTTTGTCCAGCTTCCATAAGAATAGCTATGGTCTGCATAATCATAGGTCGATACACCGCAGCCGGAGCAGGTTTTCGAGCGACGATGCTGCGTATCGGAATATTTACTCCACGAACCGGTTGTGTAGCTGTGATTTCCATAATTGGTCGTGGAATATCCGCAGGTGCGGCAGGATGCCGTTCGGCTATGTTGACTGGAAGAAGAATTGCTCCACGAGCCGTAGCTCATGCTATGGCTGGCGTATTCGTAATCCGACTCGCCGCAGTTCCGGCAATAGGCTTCGCGCCGGTGCTGCGATGCAGAATACTGCTCCCAGCTTCCATAAGAATAGCTGTGACCGGTTGCGTAGATGGTTTCGCGCTTGCTCTGGCCGCAATCGCAGCTATATTCCCGGTAGCCGTTTCGCGTGCAAGTGGCATCATTTTCATAGTCCAGAACCCATGTATGGCTTCCGCAGTCCGGGCAAGTCCAAGAACCATACGAGCCGGAACCGTGGTCTTTATACACATAAGTCCCTAAATTCTGAACATAATGGCAAAATAGCGATAGGTATACTTTTCATTGTTTTGATGGTCATATTGTGTCAGAGCAAGCCATTCTTCTCCATACTGATCTTTTATGAGTAATTTGTCTGAAGCCTTTTCAAAAAATGAGGAATTTGATTTTGTCCACAATTCAATTTGCTTTTCATCTGCGCCATCTCCGTCAAAGAAATCACCTTGAATTTGTACGAAATCCAGACTTGGTTTACATATAGTACCGATTTTCAGATTGAGTGTCGGATCAAAATCGCGCATAAATGGCTCCCATGCGCCATGATAGTCGCTCTTCCCATCCCATCTCTCGACCTCAGTATTGTCAGCAATTTTGGACATCACATGGTACATTGCTATCCATTGATATTTTTTCCCGATTCGTTCTGTTCGTTTGTTTGCAAAGCGATCTACGCCGCCTCTTCTGCTATCGTATTTACTGAACAGTTCATCTTTATAACATAATACCGAAAAGATGTAATCCATGGCGTAATAATAGGCGTCGCTTATACTGACATTTCTGAAATTCTCGACATTTGCTTGAAAAATGTAACCGTTTACGCTGGGTTACGATTTTGAGAGGAGCTGCGCATCAGAAATCCATCTCACTTGCTTTGTTGCGTCCCCTCCTTTCAAAATGGAAATAGATGGTGCGGGATTGCAATTCCGTTTTTTAAATTGAATTAGGCGGATGCTCTATACTATTTACATGAAATACCGCTGTGGACTGCGTATCGGTGGCAGCAACGCTTTACGCATTTTGTTGCAGCTTCTCCGCCGCCGCAGGAAGACGCCAGATCTGCCATGCGGCCACCGACCGAATGGCGCGAGGAGCAAAAAGAGCGGAAAACGGAAAGAAAGTGCTTGACATTTCGCAAGGTTCGTGATAATATATCTGAGCAGTCGAAAGACAATGCATGCGCGAGTGGTGGAATTGGCAGACTCGCTAGATTCAGGTTCTAGTGTCCACTCCGGACGTGCGGGTTCAAGTCCCGCCTCGCGCACCATCGTCGTCGCGGACTTTGCTAGTCCGCGACGGCTTTTTTATGCTTTGCATCAAAAGGCATCTCTTACCAGCTCCGTCGCTCCTCCTCTCAGAATCGCAATCGCTTCCGCTGGATTGCGATTTTGTTTTCTAATTTGGTGATTAAGCCATGGTGTTCGTATCACACAAAAAACACGCTTTGGCGTGTCTTTTTTATTGGTGCGAAAGCGCTCTGCTTCGTGGAACAAGCCGCCTGTGAGCGGGAATTGAGCGCGAAAGGAACCCCTGATGGCTTCCTTTCACGCTTCCTTATGATTGCACAAAGACAAAAGACGGTCATAAACGGTCTGTACGGACCGATGCCGGCTTGTTGCGGTTATGTGCCAATGCAATGAAAAGGCCGTGATAAGCTGCCTGAGGGGCTCTCACGGCCTTTTTAAGCTTTGATGTCAAAACAATACGAGAAGATGCGTTCGGCGCTCTGCCGGATACAGAACGCCCCCGGACATGCTGCTGCATATCCGGGGGCAGGTTATTTCTGGCGGGGAATCAGAGCTTGAGGGCGCGGATGGCGTTGAGGACGGCGAGAACCATGACGCCGACATCGGCAAAGATCGCAGCCCACATATTTGCAACACCGAGTGCGACAAGCGCAAGGCAGGCGAACTTGACGACGAGTGAGAATACAATGTTCTGCCGGACGATGCCGATGCACTTGCGGGAGATCCTGATGGCCTTGGCGATCTGGAGAGGATCGTCGTCCATGAGGACGACGTCAGCCGCTTCGATCGCAGCGTCGGAGCCCATGGCGCCCATCGCGATGCCGATGTCCGCACGCGTCAGAACAGGCGCGTCGTTGATGCCATCGCCGACGAAGGCCAGCATGTCATTCTTACCCTTGGCGGCCAGCAGCTTTTCCACCTGCTCGACCTTGTCAGCCGGCAGAAGCTCGCTTTGCACCTCGTCGACGCCGAGCTCTGCGGCCACGCTGTCAGCCACGCGCTTGGCATCGCCTGTCAGCATGATGGTCTTCTGGACGCCCGCCTTTTTGAGCTGGGCAATGGCTTCCTTCGAGTGCGGCTTGACAACGTCAGAGATGACGATGTGGCCCGCGTACTGGCCGTCGATGGCCATGTGGATGATCGTACCGACGCTGTGGCAGCTGCAATACTCGATCCCGAGCGTTTCCATGAGCTTGCTGTTGCCTGCGGCGACGGCGTGGCTGTCGACTTTCGCAGTGATGCCGTGACCGCTGATCTCTTCGATATCCGTCACGCGGCTGCGGTCGATCTCCTTGCCATAGGCCTTTTGCAGGCTCTTGCTGATGGGGTGCGAGGAAGCACATTCGGCCAGCGCGGCGTATTCGAGCAGCTGCTGCTCATCGAGCGGGCTGTGGTGAACGGCGGTGACCTCAAAAACGCCCTGGGTCAGCGTGCCGGTCTTGTCAAAAACAACGACCTTCGATTCAGACAGCGCTTCGAGATAGTTGGAGCCCTTGACCAGAATGCCCTCCTTGCTGGCGCCGCCGATGCCGGCGAAGAAGCTCAGGGGGATACTGATGACGAGCGCGCACGGGCAGCTCACAACAAGGAAGGACAGCGCGCGGTAGATCCAGTCCGTCCAGTTGGCGTCTGCGCCCGCGAGCATCCGGCCCAGCGGCACCAGAATGGCCAGTGCCAGCGCGCCGATGCACACGGCGGGCGTATAGACCTTGGCGAAGCGGGAAATAAACGTCTCAGATCTCGACTTGCGTGAGCTGGCGTTTTCCACAAGGTCAAGGATCTTCGACACCGTGGACTCGCCGAAGGCCTTCGTCGTGCGGATCTTCAGAACGCCGGACATGTCGATGCAGCCGCTGATGATCTCGTCGCCTGCCTTGACGTCGCGCGGCAGGCTCTCGCCGGTCAGCGCGCTGGTGTTGAGACTGGCACTGCCCTCGACGATCACACCGTCAAGCGGCACCTTTTCGCCCGGCTGCACCACGATGATGCTGCCGACTGCAACCTCGTCCGGGTCGACCTGCGTGAGCTGACCGTCCTGTTCGATGTTGGCGTAGTCCGGGCGGATGTCCATGAGCGCCGAAATGTTCCGGCGGCTCTTGCCGACGGCGTAGCTCTGGAACAGCTCGCCGATCTGATAGAACAGCATAACGGCGATGCCCTCGACGTAATCGCCGCTCTTTGTCCAGATGGCAAGGCCGAACGCGCCGAGCGTGGCCAGCGCCATCAGGAAATTCTCGTCGAACGCGCGGCCATTGGCAATGCCCTTGCCGGCCTTTTTCAGAATGTCATAGCCGATGACGAGATAGGCGGCCAGATACGCGATCAGCTGCGGGACGCCGGTGATGGGGATGAAGTGCAGCGCAAGCAGCATGACGGCCGTGATGAGAATGCGGACAAGCATCTTTTTCTGTTTCTTTGTCATGGGAAGTCCCTCCGTTTTCCGATAAAATGCCGCGCCGGGAAAGCGGCGCGGCGAAGCGGATCAAAGCTCGATCTCGCAGTCAGGCTCTACCTTCTTGCAGGCCTTGAGAACGGCTTTCATGGTCTTCTTTTCGTCTGCGCCCTCGGCAAATTCCACGATCATCTTCTGCGTCATGAAATTGACGGTCGCGTTGGCAACGCCTTCGGTCTTCTTCGCGGCGTCTTCCATCAGGTTCGCGCAGTTCGCGCAGTCCACTTCGATCTGATACGTCTTTTTCATATGAGGTACCTCCGGTTCGTTTTGAAATGCTGGATTAAATGGTTGCTTAATCATTACATCCGCAGTATACTGACGGTATGCCGAAAAAGCAAGCGCTCCGACACGCTTGCTTCCGAAAAGGCGAAGGGAATTTCCAAAACGGATAAAAGGAGGGCGTCATATGTCCGGATTTGAGCTGCCGCACGACCACGGCGGGCAGCGGCACGCAGAAGAGCTGCACCGGGAGCTGATGAACACGGCGCATTTTGCGGCCGTGTCCGAGATCTTCCGGCAGCTGAGCGACCCGACGCGCGTGCGTATTTTCTGGCTGCTGAGCCACGAGGAGGAATGCGTCATCAATCTGGCCGCCATGCTGGAGATGTCCAGCCCCGCGGTCTCGCACCACCTGCGCTCGCTGACGGACAGCGGCCTGCTCACCAGCCGGCGCGACGGCAAGGAGGTCTATTACCGCGCGGCGGACACCGTGCAGATCCGCATGCTGCACGAGATCGTCGAGCAGGTCATGCAGATCGCCTGCCCGGAGCGGGAGGTCGACTTACAGGCCGCGCCGGAGCAGATCATCCGCCATGTCCATGACGAGCTGACGGCGAATCTGTCTGAACGCGTGACGATTGAGGAGCTGTCAAAAAAATACCTGATGAACACGACCACGCTCAAGCGCGCGTTCAAGCAGGTCTATGGCGAGACCATCGCTGCCCACATGAAAAAGCACCGGATGGAAGCTGCGGCGTCCATGCTCATCAAAACGCAGAGCGAAATCGCGGCCATCGCGCAGGCTGTCGGCTATGAGAGCCAGAGCCGCTTCACCGCCGCCTTCAAAGAGACCTACGGCCAGCTCCCCACGGAATACCGCAAAGAGCGGCAGAACCAGTAAAAAAGCATCAATATCTGTTCTATGCTGAAATCCTGCTGGTTTGTTTGTAGGGGTCGATGCCTACATCGACCCGGCAGAGCGGACTGATTTTACGGAGGTTTATGGCAAATTCGTACCCCCCTGCAGCGGGACGATGTGGGCATCGTCCCCTACACAGACAGTGCATCTCTTGTATCGCTTTGCAAAAACAGACTTTTTAACGAACGCAAACGCCCCGCATACCGTTCGGTATGCGGGGCGTTTGTGTATTATGCCTTTTCCGGCAGCGTAAATTCATAGCGCATGGCGAGCGCCTGGAAAAGGTCGGCCATTACGCGCTCGGAGACGGCGCGGATGTCGAGACTTCCCACAAACGCGACCGCCTGCCGAATGTCTTCCTCCGGGACTTTATAGGCGCGCAGGCTCATAGTCAGAAAGCACCGCAGCTTCTTTTCCAGCGTCATGGACGCGTCGCACGGGTGTGCCATATACGCGCGCATGATCCCGGCGGAGCCGATCTCCAGCGCGTAAAAATCATCCTCGGTCAGCTCCGGCTGATACGGGCCGAAGATCTGATACAGCTCCTTCGCGGTCTCATGGAAGATGTAGTCCGAAGCCTCAGCCTGCGTGTAGGCTTCGATGTAGATTTCCCGCAGATGCTCGTTCAGCTCTGTCAGCGTCATCTGGATGGCGGTCTCCGCCGCGTAAATATAGATGAGCGGGAGATGGACGCCGGTGAGCTGGCGCGCGGTGCCGAACTGATTGGAGAACATGAACTGTACCAGCTCGGTCAGAACGCCGTCCTTGGCACGAAAAATATTCTGGAAGCTGCTGTTGGAGACGCCTGCCTTGTGGACAATCTCTGCGACTGTGGTCTTTTTATAGCCCTGCTCGAGAAAAAGCTTGACGCAGACGGTCAGGATCCGCTTTTTTGCGGGCAGACTGGCATTTGTGAGCGCGATGGGAAACACATCCTTTCTGTTTTTGGTAGGGGAGCGGGGGACGCTTACAGGAAAAATTTCCTGTGCAGCGACTCGCGCAGCGGCTTGCAGACGGCGATGACGATCAGCATGCTGCCGATGACGACGCCCGCGACCAGCGGATAGAACGACCAGAAGAACGTCTCGTGGATCTGGAACGTGAGATTGAGCAAAAACTCAATGAGTACGGCCAGCGCACCGCTTAAGATAAAGCCGCCGCCATAGATGAACAGATATCCGCCGTGCAGATAGTGCGTCAGCGTGACGACCGCCGTGACCAGCAGCCCGATCGCACCCGTGACCGGGAAAGCGAAGGACAAAAACCAGTGGCCGCCGACGGCAAAATCGATGTACAGCAGATACAGCCCGACGGCGACGAAGTCCACCGGCACAAAAATGACCGGGTTCGGGTGCCGGAACCACATCGGCAGCAGAATAATGATATAAAGGAGCGCGATCGCGCCCGCGGCATAGCCCGACCAGACGAGCGTGCCGTTGATGCGCCAGTCGCACAGCAGGCACAGAAGCGCCGGCAGAAGCGCCGCCACGGTCAGCACGAACAGAATGCCGGAGCGGTTCACATCCTCTGCCCGGATGCGGCGGGCAGGCGGGAAGGGCGGCTCCGCCGGTGTGCGCGGAATGTCGGGATGGAAGACCGGCGTTCCGCAGAGGGGACATTTCTTTTCGCTGTCGGCGAGCTCGACGCCGCAGTTCACACAATACATAATAGATGCTACCTCCTGTTATGCCCAGCGCTGGTTGCTCTCGACCCTGACGGGCAGACCCAGACTGTGCAGGACTCGGTAAAAATGAGATTCCAGCTCCGGCTCCTGGATGTTGCGGATCATGTTCACATACATCGTGCCGTCCCAGCTGACGACGCCGCAGTTGTGCGGCGCCTTGGCCTGTACGCCGATGATGAAGTCCATCCGCGCTACATACGGCGCCATGGCCTGCGGCAGGCGGACCGCGCCGAGATTGGACAGGCACAGGCAGGATTTGCACTCGCCGACCAGATCGAAAACGGCCTTCATAGCCAGATTCTTGATAAACAGCGGCATGACGCGCAGCACCGGAGAGCGCTCGCTCGCGACGTTCGTCGCGATCTTGGCGGCCATCATCCGGGGGTCGTTTTCAAGCCCCATCCGGTAATGGACGATCCGGCAGATCTCCTGAAGCGAATAATCGCCGAGCCGCGGGTCAATTTCCGGCGTCACATAGGACGCAAAGTTCCGCAGCGTCCGGCTGGGGAACAGGCCGCGCAGATTGACCGGCAGCAGAACCTTCACGGGCTTGCGCCGCATGCGGCGCGGCACCTGCTCCGCCTGTAGGTCACAGATGGCCTTCATCATGACGGCGGCGATAAACTCCGTCACGCTGACGCCAAGCTCGCGCGATTTCTCCTTGACGGCCGCGACCGGCAGCATGAGCGTCGTGAGGTTCAGAAATCCGTCCGGCTCCGGCGTGCCGCTCAAGTGGTAGGCCGTCTGCTCGCTGCGGCTGGCGGTGATGTCGCCGGCGTAGCGCAGGAAGCTGTCCTCCAGCTCCTCCGGGTCGGGATCCTCCAGCCGGCCGAGAACGCCGTCCTCCGCGGGGATGGAAATGCCGTATTTCTGGCAGAGATACTCGGCGACGAGCGTCTTGAGGAAGATGAGCCCGCCCGTGCCGTCAGTGACAGCGTGGAAAAATTCCACGGCGATCCGGCTGCGATAGACCAGCACGCGGAACGCGCATTTGCGCACGTCGTCAAACGGTACGTGGACGAGGGGATAGCTCTTGTCCTCCTCAATGGGCGGCGCTTTTTCGATCTCCTCGAGATAATACCAGAACACGCCGCGGCGCAGCCGTACCGCGATGGACGGGAAGCGCCGCACCGTCACGTCCAGCGCTGTGCGCAGGATCTGCATGTCGACCGGCTCCTTGAGCGTGGCGGACAGGCGGAAATAGTTTGTCCAGCCGCGCCGCTTGGCCGCGGGATAGATCTTGGCCGCGTTGTCCAGCCGCATCCAGCGGAGCTTTTTGGCCGGGCAGAGAACGCGCGTCAGAAAGTCGTTGATCGTGTCGAAATCCGACATGTTTTCGTTCAGATAATACAGCACATACGCGTGCCAGCGCTCCGGCGCGACGACCAGCTGGCTCCTGCAGCCGCACTCCACAAGCTTCTGGTGGAGCATGCGCGTGTCGTCCAGCATGACCTCGTCGCCGCCGACGAACAGCAGTGACGGCGGCAGCCCCGTCAGATCGCCGAACAGCGGCGAGCAGAGGGGGTTCCTCGGGTCGTCGGTGTAGCAGCCGGCGTAAAATTGCAGCAGCTCCGGTGTCATGGAGGGGTCAATGTCGCGGTTCGTGATGTAAGACTCGCCGGAGCCGGTCAGATCCGTCCACGGCGAAATGCCGATCAGGCCGCACGGAAGCGGCAGGCGAAGCGATTTCAGCTTCAGACATAAAGCGTAAATGAGACCGCCGCCCGCGGACTCGCCGCAGAGCAAAATCTGCCGGGCGGGATAGCCCTTGGACAGAAGATACTGATAGGCCACGACTGCGTCATCCAGCGCGGCAGGGAAGCGCTCCTCCGGCGCGAGGCGGTAGGCCGCGCAGAACACGCGCACGCCGCACTCATCCGAGAGCGTCGCGGCGAAGCCTTTGGCATAGTCCAGATTGCCGCAGGTGTAGCCGCCGCCGTGCAGATATAAAATGACGCCCTGCCGCCGCTCGTCCTTCGGGATGATCCACGCGCCCCGGAAGGGGCCGAAATCGTGGTCGCGGACGATGACGTCGCGCCGGTGGATGGCCTCCATCAGCTCGCCCAGCTTGTCCTGCCCCTTGCGGGTGACCTCCAGCGAGCAGTTGGCGACGAAGGGCTTGAAGAAATTCAGTTGTGCGCGCACCAGCTTTGCAGGCAGACCCATGAGTGATGATTCCTTTCCGAATTGCAGGTGAAACAATAAATTATACTATAGTATAGCATTCCCGTAGTGGTTTGTAAATACGCGAAAGCGGCTCCACAAGATATTGCGTGGTTGTTACGTCTACCGCACAACATGGGGCAAAAACGGCGCAAGTAGCTGGAAAATCAGCGGATTTCGTAAAAATTGGTTGCAATTTTTAATTTTTATGGTAAACTGATACCATACATCCTAGCAGACGTGCGCGCATGTCTGCGATTTGAAAGAGGTGCAAGTATGAAGCGTACATTTGGAAAACTGCTGAGCCTCATGCTGGTGCTGGCCATGCTTCTGGCCATGGTTCCGGCTGTGCTGGCAGCAGATACGACTACGACGAAGACGTTTACCGTCGCCATGGGCGTCGGTGACGAGATCGTTTTCCCGAGATCGGGAGACGAGACTGTCGGCAAACTGAACGACAATACCAAGTGGTATTTCGGCAGCCGCGGCAGCTCGTCGACCAGCGATTACGCCACGCTCCGGTATACCTCGGGCGCGTCGACGGTTCTGACGGCCAAGAAGGCCACGGGCAGCACCACGCTGACCCTGACGGCCGCGACCTCGTCCGGCACGGGCATGAACGCCAAGACGTATTATAACTACTGGACCGTGACCATCACGGCCTGGGGCATCACGCTGACGCCGGATCCCATGAATCTGGTCGGCAGCAAGTCCGGCACGCTCACGGCGACGGTCACGGGCCCGGCCACTTCTCCGGTCGGCACGAACGGCGGCCTTGGCAAGGCGACGGTTGCCTTCACGAGCAACGATACGGACGTTGTCACGGTAACCCCGGCGACGGCGCAGGAGGTCAACAGCAGAAGCGGCAAGGCCACTGCAAGCGTCAAGGCAGCTGATAAGACCGACGCGGCTCTTGTGTCGGCAACGCTCAGCTATACCCATTACTATACGAACAACAATGATAAGCAGCTGGAATCGACGCTTACCATGACCGCGGACGTCGGCGTCTATGTGACGAAGGCGAGCGAGCAGACGCTCTCCATCCTCAATGGCACCACCGACGTGACCGGCAAGACGGTCAGCGCCACGACGAGCACCAAGAGCTTCACGCTGACGGCGTCTCTCGGCGGCAGCACCACCGGCAGCTACTCCTGGGAGAGCGACAATACGTCTGTCGCGACCATCGGCAGAAGCACCGGCACCGTAGTCATCAAGGGCGAGGGTGAAGCAACGATCACGGTCAAGTCTCTTGCAGACAGCAGCAAGACGGCGAACTGCAAGATCCTCGTTTCCAACGAGACTGTCACGATCGAAAGCGTTACATATGACGACGCAACGATCAAGGCACTGGAAACGGACAAGATGGTCTTCAGCAACACGGCTGCGGAGGACTATGCCGTAAAGAGCATCGGTCTTGTCGCGAACCTCAGCGTTCCGAAGGAAGATGCAGACATCAAGTGGACGGTCGACAAGTCCAGCTATGCAGACTTCAGCGGCAGCACCACGGCCACGGGCAAAAACGCCACGCTGACTGCCAAGTACCCGGGCGAGGTCAAGGTCACCGCGACGATCACCAACGCGAACGGCAAGACCAACTCCCAGAGCCTGACTGTCCGTGTTTGGACGGCCAAGGCCTATAATAAGCAGGTCACCCCGACCCCGACCTTCACCGCCAGCACGGCATTGAAGGTCGTCCAGCAGCTCGGAAACGAGACTGCGACCATCACGCTCCAGAGCACCGGCAAGACCGAAAGCCGGCCGCTGACGAACATCAAGTCTGTTACGACCGGCGGCAAGCTCCAGATCACCGGCGAGATCAACGGCCGTGACACCAAGAACTACATCGCCTATTATCCGGTGGCGCCCGCGACCGGCAAGTTCACGATCGACAGCGCCGAAGCGAGCAGCATTGAGTTCTACACCCAGCCTTCCTCCGCGACCTACAAGGTCAACGCCGATTTCTCGAGCGAGAACCTGTATGTCGACGTCGGCACGACCAAGGCCGGCTACACGCTGACCAACGTGAAATGGTACAACGCAGCTGACACCGCGACCACGCTGGACGACCAGAAGTGCAGCGACGGTGTGACCAGAACGACCTCCACGCTCAACCTGAAGACTCTGGTCAACAAGGGCTTCATCACCGGCCCCGGCGCATATACCGTCCAGTGCGTTGTCACGGCGAAGAACGGATCGGACACGATCACCGGTATCAGCAACGTGGCGACCATCACCATCAGCGGCGACTACTTCGTCGAGATCACCGCGGCCAAGACCGAGGTCAATGTCGGCGATACCTTCACGGTCTCCGGCGTTGCGCAGACCTATAACCCGTCCTCGCAGAAGTATGTCGACGTCTCCACGGCGCATACGCTGACCTGGACGCTGAACGACTCCTCGCTCGCCACTCTCAGCAAGACCACGTCCGCCAAGGGCGCGACCATCAACGTCACGGCCACGGCCAGCGGCAAGCTCGTCCTGACGGCCAAGACGACCATCAACGGTCAGGAGTATGAGGGCACCAAGACCATCACCGTCACGAGCCCGAAGGCCGAGGACGTCAGCCTGATGCTGGAGGACGATGCAAACTACGTCCTGCTGGACGGCAGCAAGATCTCCGACAAGGTCAGGGCGCTGACCAAGGTCACGCCGAGCACCTTCATGTTCAAGCAGCCCACAAACGGCACGGTCTATACCTCGAGCGCACTGTCCAGCGCCGTCAGCACGACCACGAAGTATTCTGCCGCAGAGGTCAGCAAGATGGCCTTCAAGCCGACCCGGACCGCCGGCAGCTACACGATCGAGTATACCGCTTACGCGTCCAACGGCGAGCTTGCCACCGGCAAGATCATCGTTATGACCAGCAGCGGCACCGTGACCTATCATATCTCCGCCAATGAAGCGCAGGCCATGCAGGAGAGCGATTTCCGCAGCATCTACTCCGGCACGCTCAAGTCTGTCCGCTTCAGCTCCACCGGCGAATCCCGCGGCTCCCTCTATAAGGGCAGCACGACCGGCTCCGGCAAGATCGACACCACGACGTCCTACTTCATTTCCAGCCAGGCGTCCACGGGCGCAAGCCTGCTGTCGAACGTTCACTTCATCGCCGGTACCAGCACGGCCAAGTATACCGTGACCATTCCGTTCACGGCTTCCGGCACGGCAGGCGACATGGAGGGCAGTCTCATTGTCTACGTCAATGACACGAACTCTATCTACTCCACCGGCGCAACGTTCAAGTCCATGTCCATCGCAGATGATCTGGCTCCGGAGACCGGCGCGAACAGCGCATATCTCACCATCACCAGCGTCACCGGCGGCAAGCTCTACACGCAGTACACCAACATCACCAACTGCACCGAGCTGAGCAGCAAGGACTATAACAGCACGAAGTTCTATTTCTCCGGCACCAACTCCGTCGATAACCTCTACGTCCTGCCGAAGGCGGATGCGGCCACTGTCGTTGTCAACTACACGATCAACGGCTCGACCAAGGGCTCCATCAGCTTCAAGGTCATCCAGCAGACATCTTCCCAGAAGTTCAAGGATGTCAGCGGCTCGACCAAGTGGGCTTCCAACTCCGTCGACTTCATGTACACCAACGGTCTTGTCAACGGCATCAGCACCAAGGATCCGACGGTCTTTGGCCCGAACCAGAGCATGACCCGAGCCATGCTGGTGACGATCCTCTATCGTGCGGCAGGCCAGCCCTCCGTCGCAGGCATCACCAACAAGTTCACGGACAACAAGGAAGGCCAGTATTACTACAACGCAGTCCTGTGGGCTTCCAACAACGGTATTGTCAACGGCGCGACCGCCAAGACGTTCGATCCGGACGGCAAGATCACCCGTGAGCAGATCGCAGCCATCCTGTACCGCTACGCAGGCTCCCCGACGGCTGATACCTCCGCGCTGAACAGCTTCACCGACCGTGCGCAGGTCAGCACCTACGCCACCACGGCCATGCAGTGGGCTGTCGGCAACGGCATTATCACCGGCGTCAGCTCCAACGGCCGGACCACCCTGTCCGCCAAGAACAACGCCACCCGCGCCCAGGTTGCCGTGATGCTCCACCGCTTCCTGACGCTCGACAAGTAAATCCAAACGAATAAGACCCAACGCCGCCCGATGCACCCGCAGCGGGCGGCGTTTTCTGCGTGCCGAAGGATTTGATATCCGCAAAACCTGCACAGCTCTTGCACCTTGTCGCTCCCTCCGGGAGAGCTGTCGCCGCAGGCGACTGAGAGGGCGCTTGGCGCACCCGTTTTACCCTCTCCGACTTCGCTTCACTCAGCCACCTCTCCCAAGGGGAGAGGCAAGGAAAGGCTCTTGGCTCTCCCTCCGGGAGAGCTGTCGCCGCAGGCGGCTGAGAGGGCTTTGCAGTCACGCTCAGTGCTTACCCCCTCTCCGTCTTCGCTTCGCTCAGACACCTCCCCCAAAGGGAGAGGCAAGGGATCTCACATGAAATCAAATGATACAAAAAACAGGCACAGCAGATGATTCTGCTGTGCCTGTTAACTGCCTGATGGCCTGCTTGCTCGTACAGAGTGCGGCTTCTATTTTTTTATCGCTCTTCGCGGAAGTACGGGACGCCCAGGGACTGGGGCGGCTGGTCTTCCTTCTTCTTGCGCATGGAGACCATGAGCAGGACGAGGATCGTGACCACATACGGGAGCATCTTGAACAGCTCCAGCGTGCTGCGGGACAGGCCGGGAATGTAGTTGTACGCCCAGTAGAGGACGCCGAACAGGTACGAGCCCCAGATGGCGCGCAGCGATTTCCACGTTGCGAAGATGACCAGCGCGACAGCCAGCCAGCCGAGCGCTTCGATGGTGCCCTGATTCTCCCAGGTGCCCTTGATGTAGTTCATGACGTAGTACGTGCCGCCAAGGCCGGAGATGCCCGCGCCGATGCAGGTGGCGAGGTACTTGTACTTCGTGACGTTGATACCGGCGGCGTCAGCCGTGGCGGT
>CAKUHB010000041.1 GCA_934655875.1 uncultured Oscillospiraceae bacterium | reverse complement strand
AATTGGCATTTTCACTAATATTTACGCCCGCTTTTTGACACTTTGAAATGATGGGCTTAAGTTGATGACATTACCCCGGAGGGGAAGGCTTTTTTGTACAAAGCTGTCAGCCTTGCAGCAGTGCAATTCCCTCTTTAATACGCGCGATCGAGGTCTCCTTGCCCAGCAGTGCGCAAAGCTCCGTTGCACCGCCGGGGGTGGATGCCTTGCCGGATACGGCCACGCGCAGCGGCCAGAGGATCACGGAGTTCTTGACCTCCAGCTTTGCCGCCAGCGCGACGAGCGCTTCGTAAAGACTCTCATTCGTCCATGTGTCCAGCCCTTCCAGCACCGGCAGAACGGCTTGCAGGGAGGTGAGACTGTTTTCCAGCGTCGTCTTGGACTTCTTGTGGATGTAAAGCTCGGTCGAATAGTCCGGCAGCTTGTCGATGAAGTCGACGCGCTCCGGCAGGTCGGACAGGATCTCGCAGCGCGGCTGCACCAGCGCGGCGACGGCGCGCAGGTCGATCGCGGGATCGTGGATGACGGACTTCAGGATCGGCTCGGCCTTGGCGTAGAACGCGTCGGGGCTGAGCTTTTTCATGTATTCCGCGTTCATCCAGCGCAGCTTGTCCAGATCGAAAACAGCCGGGGATTTGGAAATGCCGGAGATATCAAAGATCTCCGCCAGATCCTGCAAGGTGAAGAACTCGCGCTCCGCGTTTTCGCCCTTCGGGCTCCAGCCGAGCAGCGCCACATAGTTGAGAACGGCGTCGGTCAGATAACCCTCGCGGATCAGATCCTCATAGCTCGGGTCGCCGTGGCGCTTGGACATCTTGTGCTGTGCGTCGCGCATGACAGGGGAGCAGTGGACATACGTCGGGATCTCCCAGCCGAACGCTTCGTACAGCAGGTTATACTTGGGCGCGGAGGACAGATACTCGCTGCCGCGCACGACATGCGTAATGCCCATCAGATGATCGTCGACAACGTTTGCAAAGTTGTACGTCGGCAGACCGTCGGACTTCAGAAGCACCTGATCCTCCAGTTCCTTGTTTTCCACCGTGATATCGCCGAAGGACGCGTCGTGGAACGTGGTCGAACCCTCATGCGGGATACGCTGGCGGATGACGAACGGCTCACCGGCCTCGACACGCTTTTTGGCCTCGTCCAGCGGCAGATCGCGGCAGGCGCAGACGTGCTTTTTAATCTGGCCCGGCTCTGCGGCGTCCTCTTCCTCATCGGATTTCTGGCAGAAGCAGTAGTATGCGCCGCCCTTTTCGCACAGGAGCTTTGCGTACTTGCCGAACAGCTCGCGCCGCTCGGACTGGATATACGGGCCGACGGGACCGCCGACATCGGGGCCTTCGTCGTGATCGAGCCCGCATTCGGCCATCGTCTTGTAGATGACGTCGACCGCACCCTCGACCAGACGGCCCTGATCGGTGTCCTCGATGCGGAGAATGAACTTGCCGTGTGCGTGGCGCGCGATCAGCCACGTGTACAGCGCCGTGCGCAGATTGCCGACATGCATATAGCCCGTGGGGCTGGGAGCAAAGCGGGTGCGGACCTCGCCGTGCGGGATGCGCGCTTCCATCTGCTCAAAAAAATCCATGTTGCGTGTCCTCCATAAATAAATTACAGTGTAAACATTATATAGTTTTTTTCAGAAACAGTCAATCATTGATTGCGGATTGTAACCATTTGTGGTATGATACTCACAACTATGTAAAACAGAAAGAAGGACGTATCATGGACGAAAAAAAACGTATCTTTTCCGGCATCCAGCCCAGCGGTGATCTGACGCTCGGTTCCTATATGGGAGCCATCAAAAACTGGGTCGCGCTGCAGGACGAATATGAGTGCGTCTATTGCATCGTCGATATGCACGCCATTACCGTTCGGCAGGTACCGGCTGATCTGCGCCGCAGAAGCCTTGAGCAGCTTGCGCAGTATATCGCCTGCGGCCTTGACCCGAAGAAGAATATCATGTTTATCCAGTCCCACGTGCCGCAGCACGCGGAGCTCAGCTGGGTGCTGGGCTGCTATACGCAGTTCGGCGAGCTGTCCCGCATGACGCAGTTCAAGATGAAGTCGCAGCAGCACGCGGATAACATCACGGCTGGTCTTTTTACCTACCCGGTTCTCATGGCCGCCGATATCCTGCTCTATCAGACCGATCTTGTCCCCGTCGGCGAGGATCAGCGCCAGCATGTCGAGCTCTGCCGCGACATCGGCGCGCGCTTCAATAATTCCTTCCCCGACACCTTCAAGCTCCCCGAAGCGTTCATCCCCAAGATGGGCGCGCGCATCATGAGTCTTGGCAACCCCGAGAACAAAATGTCCAAGTCCGACCCCGACGGCTGCGTCTTCCTCATGGACAAGCCGGAGGATATCATGCGCAAGTTCAAGCGCGCCGTCACCGACTGCGAGACGGCTGTCCGCTTTGACAAGGACAACAAGCCCGGTATTTCGAACCTTCTGACCGTCTACTGCGCCGCCACCGGCAAGTCGATCGCGGAAGCGGAAGCCGAGTTTGCCGATCAGGGCTACGGCGTGTTCAAGCCCGCCGTCGGCGAAGCCGTCGTGGAGCTTGTCCGCCCCATCCGCGAAAAGACCGAGCAGCTGCTCGGCGACAAGACGTACCTCGAGAGCATCTACAAAGAGGGCGCCGAGCGCGCGTCCTATCTCGCCAACAAGACCCTCCGCAAGGTCTACAAAAAGGTCGGCTTCGTCGCGAGATAAGACGAAAATCGGCTTCCCCGTGGGGGAAGGCTTTGGGCTTTCCGCAGGCCAAAATCGGCTTCCCCTGGGGGAAGCTGGCTGCGCGAAGCGCAGACTGATGAGGGACAGTAAGCACCGAATATTTGCATGGTAGTATCGATGGTGCTTCCAAGCCCTCATCCGGCGCTTCGCGCCACCTTCCCCAAAGGGGAAGGCGTTGGGAACTGCCATGTTCCGGCAGCGCTCTGCATCACAGTGAGGTTTTCATTCTATGACAACAAAACAAGTCGTTTATATGCTGCTGGCGATGGCCGTGGCCGCAGCCGTTTCGTTTGCGGCTACGCCGATGGTGAAGGCGCTGGCCTGCAAGGTCGGCGCGATCGACGTGCCGAAGGACAACCGCCGCATGCACAAGGTTCCGATCCCGCGTATGGGCGGTCTGGCAATCTTCCTCGCGTTTTTGCTGTCCGTGCTCGTCTTTGCCGACATTGACCGGCAGATGCAGGGCATTCTGCTCGGCGCGGTCATGATCGTGATTCTCGGCGTGCTGGACGATATCATGGCGCTCAAGGCTCTGCCGAAGCTGCTCGTCCAGATCGCCGCGGCCGGCGTCGCGGCGTGGCACGGCTGCACCATCCAGTTTGTCTCCAACCCGAACGTCTTCTCCGAGGCGACGTATCTGAACCTCGGCTGGCTGACCATCCCGGTGACGATCATCTGGATCGTCGCCATCACCAACGCCGTCAACTTTATTGACGGCCTGGACGGTCTTGCCGTCGGCGTGTCCGCCATCTCGACCGCTTCGCTGATCGTCATTGCCCTGATGGTCAAGGAGATCAATATTGCCATCATCCTCTGCGCGCTCTTCGGCGCGTGCCTTGGCTTCATTCCGTACAACATGAACCCGGCCAAGATCTTCATGGGCGATACCGGCTCGACGTTCCTCGGCTACATTTTGGCGACGCTCTCCATTACGGGCCTGTTCAAGATGTACGCGATCATCTCGTTTGCTGTGCCGTTTTTGATCCTCGGCATCCCGATCTTTGATATCTGCTTTGCCTTCCTGCGCCGCGTGGCGAAGGGGCAGAACCCCATGAAGGCCGACCGCGGCCACTTCCACCACCGGCTCATCGACATGGGCTTCTCGCAGAAGCAGTCCGTGGCCATCGCCTATATGCTCTCCGGCATTCTGGGCCTTGCCGCTGTGCTGCTGACGTCGTCGGGCGAACTGAAAGCGCTCATCCTGATCGCGGCCATTTTTGTGGTCAGCGCCATCGGCTTCAAGGTCATTTTTGCCAAGCGAGACCCGGACGAGGACGCTCCGGAGGACGCTCCGGAGGAGGAAAAACAGGAGGAACCGCATGAATAAGCTGAAAGTCATGTCCGTCTTCGGCACCCGGCCGGAGGCCATCAAAATGGCGCCCCTTGTCAAGGCTTTGCAGGCGAACGACCAGATCGAAAGCGTCGTCTGCCTGACCGGCCAGCACCGGGAAATGCTCGATTCCGTCATGGAGATCTTCCATCTGACGGGCGACTATGATCTGCATATCATGGAGAAGCGCCAGACGCTCTCCACCATCACGACCAAGACCCTTCTCGGCATGGACGAGGTACTCGATACCGTCAAGCCCGACCTTGTCCTCGTCCACGGCGACACGTCCACCACGTTTGCCGGCGCGCTCGCCGCATTTTACCATCAGGTGAAGGTCGGCCATGTCGAAGCCGGGCTTCGCACGTGGGATAAATATTCGCCCTTCCCCGAGGAGATGAACCGCACGCTCGTCGGCGATATCGCCGATCTGCATTTCTCTCCGACAAAGGCCAACGCGGACAATCTCCGCCGCGAGTCCATCATGGGCGATATCTTCATCACCGGCAACACCGCCATCGACGCCATGCGCTATACGGTAAAGGATGATTTCATCTTCCCGACGGCGCTGCTCAACGAGCTGGATTTCAAGAACCGGCGCATCATCGCCGTCACCTGCCACCGACGGGAAAACTACGGCAAGCCCATGGAAGACATCATGCACGCCATTCTGGAGGTCGTGGACGCGCACCCCGATGTCGAGGTCGTCTATCCCGTCCACCTCAGCCCTGCCGTGCGCGACTGCGTCTTCCCGCTGCTCAGCGGCCACGCCCGGATCCATCTGATCGACCCCGTGGACGTGGAGGAGATGCACAACCTCATCGCCCGCTGCTATATGGTCATGACCGACTCCGGCGGCTTGCAGGAGGAAGCGCCTGCCCTCGGTAAGCCCGTCCTTGTCATGCGCCGCGAGACCGAGCGCCCCGAAGCCATCGCCGCCGGGACGGCAAAGCTCGCCGGCGTGGAAAAAGAAGAGATCGTAAGGCTCGCAAATGAACTGCTGGACGATCCGGCAGCCTACGCGGGCATGGCAAAGGCCGTCAATCCTTACGGCGACGGCCACGCAAGCGAACGCATCGTGCAGGCGATTTTGTGGCACTTTGGCCGCACAGAGCAGAAGCCTGCGGATTTCATGGCATAATTATGCAGACGTGCTTCCGGAAAGGACGGTGACGGACGACGGAGCAGAATCGGAAAAACATGCGCACGCTTTTGCTGTTTGCGCTGGCGACGCTCGTCGTTATCGGCCTGATCGCGGGGCTGTTTATCGGAAATCTCCGGCAGAACCAGCGCGATGCCATCGTCCTGCCGGACGCCGCGCAGAGCGCGCAGACCGGCGAGCAGCCGCCCGACCAACCGGAGACGGCGCTGCTGGAGGTCACGCGGGGCAATGTCCAGAGCATCGTGCGCAGCCTGCACCGCCCGCAGTATTACCACCAGACCTATTCCGTCACCCGCCGCATGAACGGCGTCGGACGGGACAGCACGGTCGAGCTGTGGGTGTCGGATGCCATGATCTGTGCAGTTCTGCGCAGCGGCAGCAGCGAAAAGCACATCCTCACGGACGGCCAGACGCGCTACGTCTGGTATGCGTCCGATCCCACAGTGCGGCAGCTGCCCGTGTCGGAGGAGCTAACGATGGACGAGCTGATCGGCGTCCCGACCTATGAGCAGGTCGGCGCGCTTTCGCCGCAGAGCGTCACAGACGGCGAGTTCATCACCGACGACCGCTACGACTCCGGCCAGCAGATCTTCGTCGCCGCTGAGACAGACGGCGTCCGCCGGGAATACTGGATCAGCCTGGATTACGGCCTTCTGACCGAGGGCATCCTGAAATTGCAGGACGAGACCGTCTACGACGCGCTCCAAACCGGCCTTGAGATCCTTGCTGCCGGAGATGAAGCGTTCGAGGACGTCTTCGTCCTGCCGGACGGCACGTCGCCGTTCACCTGATCACGACAGTAAAAACGCTGCGATCGTCAGAATGACAGACAGTGAATCCTCTTCCTCGCCGTCCACGGCGAGCAGAATCAAAATCAGCAGCACCAGCAGATCGCCCGTATCCATCCCGCGCGGCAGAAACCGCTCGAGAAGACCGGACAGCGACCGGCGGACCGGTTCCGCCGCCGGAACAGGCGGCGGAGGACACGCGGGCGGCGGCAAAGGCGGCTGCGGCGTGTCCGGCACATCCGGTACCGTCTCCACGGTGGTCTGGCGGTAGACGCCTGCGGCGTCCGGCACATAGCGATTATACATCATGGCCTCTCCTTTGATCCGGGCGGCTCCTGCCGGGACTTGAGCGCCAGACTGGCAAGACTGGCGAGCCTTGCCGCGTGCAGCGCACGTTCGACCTTTTCCTGCCGGTCCTTGCGCAGAAAGGGCTTGATGGCAAGCAGCAGATTTTCCTGCCGTTTGTCCATCCGTCCGGCCTGCCGCAGAAGGGCCGCCGCCGGTTCCGGCGGCGATGGCGGCTGCGCGGCAAAGACGGGCGCGGGCGGCTGTTCAGCCGGTGCTTCGGCTGCCTGCGGCGCCTCCTCCGGCGGCGAAAGCCCCAGAGACCCCGCCAGCGACCGCAGCTGCTCCATCTGCCCGGGATCGGATAAGACGGCGCGCAGCGCGCGCTCCAGCTCATCCATGGAGCTGCCGCAGCAGCGCCTGCGCCTGCTCCGTTTCCAGGATCGGCTGCAGGAGCGCAAGCGCCCGCGCCTGATCGCCGCTTTTTGCCGCGGCTGCCGCCTGACGCAGCCGGTCCGCGCCGCCGGATGCGAGAAGCCGCAGCAGTTGCTGCCCGGCATCAGAGCCGAGCAGACGGCGAAGCTGCTGCTCGGAAGCGGAACCGGGCGTCTGGCCCGGAGATGAAGCGTTCATAGCATGCCACCCCATTTCAGGATTCTTTCACAGACAGTATATGCGCGCGCTGCGCAGAAGGTGAACCACATGAAGCTGCTTGTTTTGTCGGATACGCACCGGAGTCTCGGCTTTGCGTATGAGGCAATTGAAAAAGAATCGCCCGACGCCGTTGCGCATCTGGGCGATCATCTGTCCGACGCGGAGGATCTGTCCTTCGCCTTTCAGGAGCCGGAGTTTTATTCCGTCCCCGGCAACTGCGACTATGCGCCATCGGTGCGGCAGAGCCTTCTGCTGGAGCTTGCGGGCGTGCGCGTCTTTCTGACGCACGGCCATCTGTTCGGCGTCAAGTCCGGGCTGGATACGCTCACCGCCGCAGCAAAGGACATGGGCGCGCAGCTTATCCTCTTCGGCCATACCCATCAGGCGCTTCTCGAGGAGCGGAACGGCGTCACGCTCCTGAACCCCGGCACGGCAGGCCGCTTTGGCCGCAGCAGCTATGCAGTCGTGGAGCTGGAAAACGGAAAATTTTCCTGCCGGCTGCAATCAGAATAAGAACAGGGGGAAATCACTATGATCCTTGCAATCGATATCGGCAATACCAACATCGTCCTCGGCTGTATGGAGGGCACGCGCATTCTCGTCGAAGCGCGTATGGCGACGGATCTTTTGAAAACGTCCGACCAGTACTGCGTCGAGCTGAAGAACCTCCTGAACCTGTACGAGGTGGCGCTTCCCGCCATCGAGGGCGTGATCATCTCGTCCGTCGTGCCGCCAGTGCTCAATTCCTGCAAGGCGGCAGTGCGCAAGCTGACCGGGAAGACGCCCCTTGTCGTCGGCCCCGGCATCAAGACGGGCCTGAATATCCAGATGGAGAACCCGGCGCAGATCGGCAGCGACCTGATCGTCGCCGCCGTCGCGGCACTCAGCCGCTTCACGCCGCCCCTGATCATTGTCGACATGGGCACGGCGACCACCATGACCGCGATCGATAAGACCGGCACCTATGTCGGCGGCTGCATCAGCCCCGGGCCGAAGCTCTCTGCGGAGTCCCTCAGCACGCGCACGGCGCAGCTGCCTGCCATCAGTCTGGAAGCGCCGAAGCGCGCTATCGCCAAAAATACCGTCGACGCCATGCGCAGCGGCGTCATGCTTGGTTCGGCCTGTATGGTCGACGGGATGATCGCCCGCATGGAAGAGGAGCTGGGCGAACCGGCGACCGTCGTCGCCACGGGCGGTATTGCACGCTTCGTTCTGCCGATGTGCCGCCATGAGATCGCCTATGACCGCGATCTTCTTCTGAAGGGCCTTGCGATCCTCTACGAAAACAACCGGAAAGAGAAGTGAACAGACGGTGAAGGAACTGGATGCGGCGTCCGCGTTTCTGCCTGCCAGAAAGCTGGCGGCATTTCTGAGCCGGACGCCCACACCGCTGTTTTTGTATGATGAAAAGAGTCTTGTGCAGACCGCGCGGGCTCTTTTCGCATATTTTGCATGGCAGCCGGGCTTTCTGCCGCTGTTCCCGGTGCGGATGAACCGGAATCCGGCTGTCCTCCGCCTGCTGTGCAGCGCCGGATACGGTGCGGAATGCCGGGACGAAGCGGAGCTTCGTCTGGCCGCAAGGTGCGGCTTTTCCGGCAGCCGCCTGCATTATCTGCCTGCTCTGCCGGACACCGAAGCGGAGCGGCTGGCGCAGGAGCTGGGCGCCGTCTTCGTGCTGGACGATATCCACGTGCTGCCGGAACGCCCGCCAGAGCGGGCAGTCCTCCTGCTGCGGCCAGAGGGGCCGCTGCGGTATGCGGGAAGGCCGGTCGCCTGTGTGCCGGAGCTTGTATCCGGCATGGATCTGCCGACACTGGTGCAGACGGCGCGCCGCCTGTACAGCTTCGGGACAAAGGAGCTGGGACTTGGCATGCAGACCGGCGATCTGTGCATGGACGGGCGGCTCTATCCTGCCATTGCGCAGACGCTTGCGGCCTGTGCAGCTGAGCTTCTGCGGCAGACCGGTATTGCGGCAGCCGCGCTGGATCTTGACGGCGGCTTCGGCGTCAGCTACCGGCCGGGCTACCCGGCACCGTCCATGGAAGAATGCGCGCAGGCGCTCCGCGCCATCTGGGACGCGCTGCCCGCGCCGCTTCGCGGCATGCAGCTGCGGATGAGTCCGGGCCGCTATCTCGCCGCGGCGAGCGGCGTGCTGATCACCCGTGCGGCAGCCGTCAAACCGCTGACACCGCCGTTGGTGCTGCTCGACGTGCAGCAGGCGCAGTGCCTGCGCCTTGCCAAGAGCGGCGCATATCACGCTGCGCATGTGCCGCTGGCCGGGAACCGGCGCGCGCTTTTGCAGCAGCTGACCGCCTGCGGGTCTGTGCAGTCCGGCGGCATTCTCCGGCAGGTGCTGCCGGAGCTTCGGCCGGGCGACGCGGTCGTCTTTGAAATGCTGGGCGCGGACGGCAGCAGCGGCGCGCTTGCCGGAAGCGTACCGTGTGCGGAATACCTCCTGCATGCCGACGGCACGATCGAGCGCATCTAGTCTCACAGCATGCTGATGACCAGCCCCAGACACACCAGGAACCCGGCTCCGATGCAGACGGTCACAGCCGCTTCCACACCGGCCACGATCCGGCGGCAGCGGCGCTCCGTGCGCCAGAACTCCCCGCGGATCACAGCGGATGGAACGGGCGTCTCGTGGGAACGCTGCAAATAGGGATACAGCTCAATGACAGAATCAGTACGCATGGAAATGACCTCCTTTTGCTTTCTGCTTTCTGAGGTCATCATACAGAATATATTGTACAATAAACCGGACTTTTTGAAAGGAGAATCTCTCATGGAAACTTTTTTTATTGATTCCTGCGGCGGCGGCCAGCTGTATTGCGGTGTCTGGAAGCCTGAAACACAGCCCAAGGCGGTGGTGCAGCTCATCCACGGCATTGCCGAGCATATCGCCCGCTATGACGACTTTGCAACCTTCCTGACCGCGCACGGCTACGTCGTCGCGGCGGACGACCACATGGGTCACGGCGGCTCCATTGGCAGCGGCGTCAAGGGCTATTTCTGCGGCGGCTGGCTGTCGGCCGTGGAGGATGAAAAGCGGCTGCACGATGAAATGCAGAAGCAGTATCCGGAGCTGCCGTATTACTTCCTCGGCCACAGCATGGGCTCGTTCCTGCTGCGGACGTATCTGTACACGTATCCGGACGCGGCGGACAAGGCCATCATCTCCGGCACCGGCTGGGAGGATCCCATGAAGGTGCGGCTTGGCCTGCTCGTGTGCCGGATGGAAGAGAAGCGCGTCGGCGAGACGAATACCAGCCCGCTTGTCACAAAGCTGATGTTCGGCAGCTATAACCGCGCGTTTGAGCCGGTCTCGTCGCCGAACGCATGGATCTGCTCCGACGAAGCCGTCGTCGCGGCCTATGACGCCGATCCGTACTGCGGCTTTGACGCGACGGTCGGGCTGGCGCGCGACCTTCTGACCGGCGTGCGCATGAACGAGCAGACGGAGAATCTGGAGAAGATGAACAAGCAGCTGCCTGTCCTCTTTGTTTCCGGCTGCAAGGATCCCGTCGGCAACATGGCCAAGGGCGTCCTGCGCTGCATCGACGCGTTCAAGCGCAGCGGCATGAAGGACATCACCATCAAGCTCTATCCGGACGGCCGCCACGAGATGCTCAACGAGCGCAACAAGGCCGAGGTCTATCAGGACATTCTGGACTGGCTGGAACGCTGAACAGGGCGCGCCGTATCAAAAGGTTGCAATTTGTAATCAAATCTGATACAATACGTGTGATTCAAGATTCGAAAGGAGCGTGACGGTATGAGATCCGGAATGCGAAGACTTCTTTGGATCCTCACGGCATGTTTGATCCTGCTGACAGGCACCCTGCTTGTCCGCGCAGAAGGGGAGCTGTTTTCCGACGTCCCGTATGACAGCTGGTTTTATGAGGACGTGATGGCGCTGACAGATTCCGGCGTCATCGGCGGCTACCCTGACGGGACCTACCGTCCGACCAAAAACGTCACCACCGGTGAAGCACTCAAGATGATCCTGCTGGCGTCCGGCTATCCGGAGCCGGAGCAGGTCTCGTCTCACTGGGCAAGAGGATATCTGAATTTTGCCATCGATCAGGGCTTTCTGACGCGCTACGAGGATATTTCCGATCTGGACGTGCCCATGACGCGCGGCCTTGTCGCCAAGCTGGCGGCCAATGCCCTTGGCCTGACGGCGGACGGCATGACCGGCACCTTTACCGATACCGACAGCAGCTACGTCGAAGCGCTGTACGCGGCCGGGATCGTCGACGGCTATCCGGACGGGACGTTCCGTCCCGGCGCGTCTGTGACGCGCGCGGAGATCGCCGCCATCGTACATAGAATTTATAACAGCCGCGAGCCGGTGCAGCCGGTCGACCCGGATATCACACCGGAGGAGATCCATCTCCGCACCAGCGAGCAGCTGATCGCCCTGCTCAAGCAGAAGGAGGGCTTCCGCGCCACGGCCTACTGGGACTATGCCCAGTATTCCATCGGCTACGGCAGCGCCTGCACGAAGGACGAATACCCCAACGGCATCACCGAGGCGCAGGCGGATCTCCTGCTGCGCGAGATGCTGCAGAAGTTTGAGACCTCGCTGGACAAATTCCTGCAGGACAGCAATCTGACCCTGACGGATAACCAGTATGACGCCCTCATCAGCCTGACCTACAACATCGGCGCCGGCTGGATGAAGGACACACGCCTGTCAAAGCTTTTGCAGTCCGGCAATTACACAAATAACGAGATCGCCTCGGCCATCGGCATCTGGTGCCACGTCAAGGAGAACGGCGTGACCAGCATCCATAATGGTCTCGTCTCCCGCCGCATCGCGGAGATTAACGTCTTCCTCTACGGCGATTATTCCGGCTCCGACAGCGGCTTCTGCTGGGTGAAATTCACCTCCGACAAGGGCAGCTGCGAACGCGATATCGCGTTCTATGAGATCGGCAGTACATACGATCCGCTCTTCACCGCAGAATGCGACGACGGCGACGTGTTTGCCGGCTGGTACACCGAGGACGGCGAGGAGCTGACCGCGGACACGACCGTCTGGCAGAACCTGACCGTCACAGCCCGCTGGCAGAGCGAAGAGTTCTGGTATTAAAGCAAATAAGTCCGGATTATCGGACAGACACTATGGTATCCTGTGCACAGAAAACCGAAAGGGGACTGTGTCATGGAATACAGAATGCGTTATGTCAGAGGTCACGTAGAGGTCTATACCGCAGGCGGAAACTTCCTGTTTTCCGCTGATACAGAGGCGGAAGCAGCCGCCATGCTGGAGGAATCATGAACATTCAGATCTTTGGAAAAAAGAAGTGCTTTGACACGAAAAAGGCCGAACGCTGGTTCAAGGAGCGCCGCATCAAAATGCAGCAGATCAACCTTATCCGCTTTGGCCTGTCCGGCGGCGAGTTTGACAGCGTTCTGCGCGCCGTCGGCGGCGTGGACAATCTGATCGACTGGAGCATCAAGAGCCCGGAGATCGATCTCATGCGCTATACCGACGACAAGCGTGCCAAAGAGGATAAGCTCTTCGACCACCCGGAGCTGATGAAGACCCCCATCGTCCGCAACGGCCGTCAGGCCACCGTGGGCTACTGCCCGGAGATCTGGGAGACGTGGGAATAAGCGAACCGGCGGAACACCTCGTGTTCCGCCGGTTTTTATCTGCGCTTTTTTGGTTTCTGATCGGTCAGATCGTACATGGCCTTGCTCTTCCGGGCAAAGTGGCCGACCTTCGGCATGCCCTGCGCGATGGCAGGGTAGAGATTGTCCGTGTCGGCGGTCTTCTGGATGTTGTACGTGCCGTACTGGTTGACCATGTCAAAGCAGTCGTCCGGCTGGCCGGGAAATTCATGGTTCATCGGCGTGGGATCAAAGCGGAAGGTCTCCTCGTGGTTCATAACAGTCACCTCAGAGACAGCCTTTGCAGAAAGCGTGCAAATTATACAAAAAGGAGCGGTACCTCTCGGTACCGCCCCTTCTGCATGATAGGAGTTAATTATTTGTCGTACATGTCGACCAGCTTGAGCAGGTGCTCGTAGCGCTCCTTGGCGTTCTCCTCGTTCTTTGCGAACAGAACGGTCGCACGCTCCGGGAACTCGCGGGTCAGACGGCTGTAGCGGGCCTCGTTCATCAGGAATTCCTGATAGCCGCCGGCGGGAGCCTTGGAGTCCAGCGTGAACTTCTTCTCCGCGGCCGGGTTGAAGCGGAACATGTTCCAGTAACCGCAGTCGACAGCCTTCTTCATTTCCTTCTGGCAGTTCTGCATGCCGCCCTTGATGGAGTGCATCTCGCACGGTGCATAGCCGATGATGAGGGACGGGCCATGGTAAGCCTCGGCCTCCTGGATGGCCTTCAGCGTCTGCGCGGCGTTGGCGCCCATGGCGACCTGCGCAACGTAGACATAGCCGTAGGACATGGCGATCTCCGCCAGAGACTTGGACTTGGTCTCCTTACCGGCAGCCGCGAACTGTGCGACCTGACCGATGTTGGAAGCCTTGGAAGCCTGTCCGCCGGTGTTGGAGTAGACCTCGGTGTCGAAGACGAAGATGTTGACGTCTTCACCGGAAGCGAGGACATGGTCAACGCCGCCGAAGCCGATGTCGTATGCCCAGCCGTCGCCGCCGAAGATCCAGACGGACTTCTTGCTGAGGTAATCCTTCTTGGACAGGATGTCCGCGCCCAGCGCGCACGCGTCGCAGTCGCAGTACTTCTCGCCCTTGGCCTTGAGCTCGGCAGCATGCTCGGCAAACTGCGGGACCTGCGCCAGCTCGTCGACGGTCGCAACGTTCTCTTCCAGAGCCGCGACATACGCCTTCGTGGCGGCAGCGTTGGCCTCGAGATCGTTGACGGTGTCGAGGTACTTCTGCGCGGCGGCCTTGAGGTCGGCGTTCGTCCACTCGACGGCGATCAGAGCCTTGGTCTTCTCGATCAGGCTGTCGCGGATGGCCTTCTGGCCGAGGTACATGCCGAAGCCGTGCTCCGCGTTGTCCTCGAACAGGGAGTTGCACCATGCGGGGCCCTTGCCCTCGGCATTCGTGCAGTACGGGTTGGTAGCGCCCGGGTTGCCCCAGATGGAGGAGCAGCCGGTGGCGTTGGAGATATACATCTTGTCGCCGAACAGCTGGGTGACGAGACGCGCGTAGCTGGTCTCGGCGCAGCCTGCGCAGGAGCCGGAGAACTCAAGCAGCGGCTTGCGGAACTGGCTGCCCTTGACGTCGGCCGTCTGGAGCTCCTTCTTCTCGGAGACCTTGTTCACGCAGTAATCGAAGACGTCCTGCTGATCCAGCTGGGTCTCCTGCGGAACCATCTTGATGGCCTGCACCTTCTCGGGGCAAGCGCCGACGCAGACGCCGCAGCCCATGCAGTCGAGCGGGGAGATGGCCATGGTGAACTGATAAACGCCCTTGCCCTTGCCGGCCTTGACCGGGACGATCTTGGCAGCAGCGGGTGCGTTCTTTGCTTCCTCATCGGTCAGAGCGACCGTGCGGATGGTGGCGTGCGGGCAGACATATGCGCAGTTGCCGCACTGGATGCACTTCTGGGAATCCCATTCCGGAACCGCAACGGCAACGCCGCGCTTCTCATAAGCGGCAGCGCCCAGCTCGAACTGGCCGTCGACATGATCGACGAACGTGGAGACGGGCAGGGAATCGCCGTCCATCTTGTCGACCGGGAAGAGGATGTTCTTGACCTGCTTGACGAGCTCGGGCTTGCCCTCGAGGTTGTGCTCGACCACAACGTCTTCTGCGTTGGCCCAGTCAGCGGGAACGTCGATCTTCACATAGGCGGTAGCGCCGGCGTCGATGGCCTTGTGGTTCATCTCGACGACGTCCATGCCCTTCTTGGAGTAGGACTGCGTTGCCTTTTCCTTCATGTACTTGATGGCATCCTCTTCCGGCAGAACCTTGGCCAGAGAGAAGAATGCGGACTGAAGGATGGTGTTGGTGCGCTTGCCCATGCCGATGGACTGGGCAAGATCGATGGCGTTGATGGTGTAGAGCTGAATGTTGTTCTTGGCAATGTAGCGCTTGGAAGCGGCGTCGAGATGATGCGCCAGCTCCTCCGGCGTCCACTGACAGTTGATCATAAACACGCCGCCCGGCTTGACGTCACGCACGATGGGGAAACCCTTCGTGATGTAGGACGGGTTATGGCAGGCAACGAAGTCAGCCTTGTTGATGTAGTACGGGCTCTTGATGGGCTTGTCGCCGAAGCGCAGGTGGCTGATGGTGACGCCGCCGGTCTTCTTGGAGTCGTACTGGAAGTAAGCCTGCACGTACTTGTCGGTGTGGTCGCCGATGATCTTGATGGAGTTCTTGTTTGCACCGACGGTGCCGTCGCCGCCCAGACCCCAGAACTTGCACTCGATGGTGCCTTCTGCTGCGGTGTTCGGGCAGTTCTTGTCCTCTTCGAGAGAGAGGTTCGTGACGTCGTCAACGATGCCGATGGTGAACTCGTGCTTCGGCTGATCCTTCTTCAGCTCGTTGTAAACGGCGAAGATGGAAGCGGGGGGCGTATCCTTGGAGCCGAGACCGTAGCGGCCGCCGATGATGGTAGCCTGCACGCCGGCATTGGCCAGAGCCGTGACAACGTCCATGTACAGAGGCTCGCCCAGGGAGCCGGGCTCCTTCGTGCGGTCGAGGACTGCGATCTTCTTGGCGGTAGCCGGGATGGCGGCGACCAGCTTGTCGGCGCAGAACGGACGGTACAGACGGACCTTGACCAGGCCGACCTTTTCGCCGTGCGCGTTCATGTAGTCGATGACTTCCTCAGCGACGTCGTTGATGGAGCCCATGGCGATGATGACGCGGTCAGCATCGGGAGCGCCGTAGTAGTTGAACAGCTGATAGTTCGTGCCGAGCTTCTCATTGATCTTGCCCATGTACTTCTCGACGACTGCGGGCAGCGCGGTGTAGTACTGGTTGCAGGCTTCACGGTGCTGGAAGAAGATATCGCCGTTCTCGTGGCAGCCGCGGGCAGCCGGATGCTCCGGGTTCAGCGCATGCTGACGGAACTCCTCGACAGCCTTCATGTTGCACATTTCCTTGAGGTCTTCGAAGTCCCAGACAGCGACCTTCTGGATCTCGTGGGAGGTACGGAAGCCGTCAAAGAAGTTCAGGAACGGAACCTTGCCCTCGATGGCAGCCAGATGGGCGACCGGGGACAGATCCATGACTTCCTGCGGGTTGGTCTCGCACAGCATGGCAAAGCCGGTCTGGCGGCAGGCCATGACGTCGGAGTGGTCGCCGAAGATGTTCAGAGCGTGGGTCGAGACAGTACGAGCCGAAACGTGGAACACGCAGGGCAGCTGCTCGGCGGCGATCTTGTACATGTTCGGGATCATCAGCAGAAGACCCTGGGACGCCGTGTAGGTGGTCGTCAGAGCGCCTGCGCCGAGAGAACCGTGGACAGTACCGGCTGCGCCGGCCTCGGACTGCATCTCAGCAACCTTGACCTTGGTGCCGAAGATGTTCTTCAGGCCTGCGGCAGACCACTGGTCGACAAAGTCCGCCATCGGGGAGGACGGCGTGATGGGATAGATACCCGCGACTTCCGTATATGCATACGATACATGAGCCGCAGCATTGTTGCCGTCCATGGTTTTGAATTTACGAACCAAAACAATTACCTCCTAAAAGTAATTACATATTCATGCACCTTGACTATATCACATTTTCTTGTCAATGTAAATCAAATTTGAAATATCCTTTTTGGATTTGGAGGAAAACTTTCGAAAGAACGCGCTGCCGGCGTCAAGTTTTGAAAAAACTGTTGGTTTTTGACGCCGGATGCGGTATGATAGAGGAAAATCCGGACACGGAGGGATGCAGATGCTCAGTAAAATTCGGTCGCTCGGCCTGTCCGGCATCACCGGCTGCGAGATCGAGACGGAATGCTACATCGGCACGGGGCTTCCCGCGTTCGATCTGGTCGGCCTGCCGGACGCGTCGGTCAAGGAAGCGCGCGAGCGCGTGCGCGCCGCCATCAAAAACTGCGGCTTCCGCTTTCCCGTCAGCCGCATCATCGTGAACCTCGCGCCCGCCGGCATGAAAAAATCCGGCACGCTCTATGATCTTCCGATTCTTCTTGGCATTCTCGCCGCGTCCGAGCAGGTGCGCATGCCGAAAGAGAAGTGCGCGTTTCTGGGCGAGGTGAGCTTACAGGGTAGCCTGCGGCCTGTCACGGGCGTTCTGCCCATGGCGCTCGCGGCAAGGAAACTGGGCTATACCTCAATTTATGTCCCCGCGGCCAATGCCCGCGAAGCGACGCTTGCCGCACCGCTGACCGTCTATGGCGTCACGGATGTGCAGCAGCTGGCGCGGCACCTGTCCGGCGAAGCGCCGATCGCACCGGAGCCTGTCTGGCAGCCGGAGCAGACGGCGCAGGCGCTTCTTGACTTCAAGGACGTCAAGGGGCAGGAAAATGCCAAGCGCGCGCTTGAAATTGCCGCCGCAGGCGGGCATAATATCCTTCTGGTGGGGCCGCCCGGCTCCGGCAAGAGCATGCTCTCCAAGCGCCTGCCGTCCATTCTTCCCGATATGACCCGGCAGGAGCAGCTGGACGTGACGCAGATCTATTCTGTCATGGGCCTTCTGCCGCCCGAGCATCCGCTCATCACGGCGCGGCCGTTCCGCAGCCCGCACCATACAGTCTCAGCCGCGGCGCTGGCTGGCGGCGGCGCGAACGTGCGGCCGGGCGAGATCTCGCTTGCGCACAAGGGCGTTCTGTTCCTCGACGAGCTGCCGGAGTTCCGGCGCGACGCCATCGAAGCCATGCGTCAGCCGCTGGAGGACGGAAAGGTGACCATCTCCCGCGTACAGGGCTCGCAGACCTACCCGTGCGAGTTCATGCTGGTCTGCGCGATGAATCCCTGCCCGTGCGGCTGGTACGGCGACCCAAGCGGCCGCTGCACCTGCTCCCAGACGGCGGTCGACCGCTATCTTGCCCGTATCTCCGGCCCCATGCTCGACCGGATCGACATGATCGTCGAGGTCAGCTCCGTGAAATTTGAGGAGCTGCGCGCAAGAAGCGAAGCCGAGCCGTCCGCGGCCATCAAATCGCGCGTCGACGCAGCCAGAGCCATCCAGAATGCCCGCTATGACGGCACATCCACCCGCTGCAACGCGTATATGCAGCCGTCGGAGCTGCGTGCCTTCTGCCAGCTGGACGAGGACTGCACCGTGCTGATGAAGCAGGCGTTCGACGCCCTCGGCATGACCGCACGGAGCTATGACCGCGTCCTGAAGGTCGCCCGCACCATCGCCGATCTGGCAGGCAGCGAAGCCATCCGCCCCGAGCACATCGCCGAAGCCGTCCAGTACCGCTCTTTCCA
This sequence comes from uncultured Oscillospiraceae bacterium, assembly GCA_934655875.1. Taxonomy (GTDB): domain Bacteria; phylum Bacillota; class Clostridia; order Oscillospirales; family Oscillospiraceae; genus CAG-170. Next base: position 117 of record CAKUHB010000041.1, on the reverse strand, counting down.
GCTTGGCGGCGAGAATGCAAGATAAAAAGGCTTCCCCTGGGGGGTAATGTCATCAACTTAAGCCCATCATTTCAAAGTGTCAAAAAGCGGGCGTAAATATTAGTGAAAATGCCAATT
>CAKUHB010000040.1 GCA_934655875.1 uncultured Oscillospiraceae bacterium | reverse complement strand
TGTGGGTTTTACAATGGCATCCATCATTTGATTCATTTTCAATCCGCCCTTTCTCCAGAAATTCATATGTCCGTACATTGTGGATTTTTGTGCATTTATGTGCACCCTATAAAGACATATTAACGGACACAGGCATGCTTGTCAAGGGAAAATTTGAAAAAAACCGTCATGGCACCGGCCCCACCGGCGGTCATGACGGTTTGCTCTGCAAAATAGAGCGCTTCACGGTCACGGGATGATCCTTGACGGCTTTTGATAGCGCTCCTGCTCGGAAAAGATGCAGCCGCAGTATTTCTGGATGTAAAAGCCCAGCTCCCGCGCGCGGGTCTGGCCGTCGCGGAACATGGGGCGGAAATCCTGATAGTAAAATGTGACGCCGTATTCCTCCGCCGCGCGGTAGGCCACGTCGCGCATCAACTCGTGCTTCTGATAGGGGCTGATGAACAGAGAGGACGTAAACGCGTCAAAGCCGCCCTCCTTCGCCGCTCTGGCCGCTTCGTAAAGGCGCATTTCATAGCATTTGACGCAGCGGCCGGCGATATCGCCTGCTACCTCGCGCACGAACGGCCGCAGGCCGTAATCGTCGCGTACCAGAAGCGGCAGCTCGATGGTCTTCGCATATTCCTGTAAGCAATTGCGCCGGGCGCGGTATTCGGTGAAGGGGTGGATATTCGGGTTATACCAGTAGCCGGTCAGGTCGATCCCGTCCGCGCGCAGCGCGTCGATCGGCATGTTCGCGCAGGGCGCGCAGCAAATGTGCATCAGCAGTTTCATAGCGTTCATCTCCTTTCTTATCAGCATACCACAGTTTCCGGCATCTGTACAGATTGCAAAAAAGAAAGCCCGACATTCCGTGGAAAATGAACATGGACAAGCGGAAAAAGCGGTGCTATAATTCCTTCTAATATCAGGTACAAGCAAAACTGAACGTACAACTAACGCAGAAAGGAAGATCCCCATGTCCGTTCCTACCGAAAGCTACGCCGGTAAGATCCAGCGGAAGCTTCTGAAAAAACAGCGCGTGATTGAGGCCGCCTCCGGCCGCCAGAAGGCCGATCTGGTCCTGAAGAACGCGACCTATGTCAATGTGTTCTCCAACGAGCTGCTGACGTGCGACATCGCCGTGGCCAACGGTCTGATCGTCGGTCTCGGCAGCTACGAGGGCGAAATCGAATACGATATGACCGGCAAGATCGTCTGCCCGGGCTTTATCGACGCACACATCCATCTGGAATCCAGCCTTGTGACGCCGAAGGAATTTGTCCGCGCAACGCTTCCGCACGGCACGACCACCGTCATCACCGACCCGCACGAGATCACCAACGTCATGGGCACCGACGGCATCGACTACATGTTCCAGGCGACCGAAGGGCTGCCCATCGACGTGCGGTTCATGCTCCCGTCGTGCGTCCCGGCCACGCCGATGGACGAATCCGGCGCGGTTCTCGATTACCGCGCGATCGACTCGTTCTACGACTATCCGCGCGTGCAGGGTCTGGCCGAGATGATGAACTCCTACGGCATCATCCACAACGACCCGGAGGTCGTCTCCAAGATCGTCGCTTCACAGGCGCACCACAAAAAGATCGACGGCCACGCGCCGGGACTTCAGGGCAAGGATCTGGACACCTACGTCGCCGCAGGCGTCTACTCTGACCACGAGTGCGCGACGATGGAGGACGCGCTGGCCAAATTGCAGCGCGGCCAGTTCATCATGATCCGCGAGGGCACCGCCGCGAGAAACCTCGAAGCGCTCGCCCCGCTCCTCACGCCGCAGTACGCCGAGCGCTGCATGTTCTGCACCGACGACAAACACCCGAGCGACCTGCTGGAAAAGGGCCACATCGACTACATCGCCCGCGAGGCCATCAACAAATACGGCGTCGACCCGATCATCGCGGTCAAGGCCGCGTGCCACCATGCCGCGCGCTATTTCCTGCTCAATAACCGCGGCGCGATCGCGCCCGGCTATCTGGCGGACTTCGCCGTCATCGACAATTTCAAGGACTTCAACGTTGAAATGGTCTTCAAAAAGGGCGTTCTGTACTGGGCCGACGGCAAGCTGAAAGACTTTGCGGAGCCGCAGATCGAGGAATATCTCGACCACCGCGCCCACGACACCTTCCACGTCTCCAAACTCACGCCGGACGATTTCCGCGACACGCGCCAGCGCGGCGTTTTGGGCATGATCCCCGGCGAGATCATCACGACGGACAACGGCTATGCCGACCACGTCGATCTGGACAGGGACATTCTGAAGATCGCCGTCATCGAGCGGCACAAGAACACGCACCACATCGGCCTCGGCTACATTCAGGGCTACGGGCTGAAGTCCGGCGCCGTCGCGACCAGCATCTCGCATGACTCGCACAACATCATCGTCGTCGGCACCAACTCCACCGATATGGCCGCCGCGGCCAACCACATCGTCGAGCATCACGGCGGCATCGTGGTCATGGAGAACGGCGAGGTCAAGGGCGAGGTCGTGCTGGAGATCGCGGGCATCATGTCCGACCGGCCGCTGACCGAGATCAACACGGAGCTGGAAGCGGCCAAGACCGCCGCCTTTGACCTCGGCGTCAGCCGCGGCATCGACCCGTTCATGACGCTCAGCTTCATGGCGCTGCCCGTCATCCCGAAGCTCCGCATCACCACCCGCGGTGTCATCGACGTCGAGACGCAGCAATACGTATAGCATACATGCAAACACCCGGAAGCGCCGAAGGGCGCTTCCGGGTGTTGTTTTTGCTCAGCCGATAAACTCTGCGGGGTCGATGGTGTCGCCGTTTGCATAGACGGTAAAATGCAGATGCGGCTCGTCCGCGATTTCGAGGAGCGCCGTGGTCCCGACTGCGCCGATGGTATCACCGGCCGAGACCGTATCCCCGGCGGAGACCGCCGGCATGACGGCAAGATTGGAATACTGCGAGACATGGCCGTCCGGATGGTTGATGATGACCGTCGTCCCCAGATATTCGTCGTCATAGACGGCTGTGACCGTCCCGGCGCAGGCCGCCTTGACCGGCGTGCCGACCGCGGCTGTCAGATCGACGCCCGCGTGCGTGCGCCAGTCCTGCGTCGTCGCGTTATAGCACAGGGCGTCAACGCTGTAGCGCATCTGCGTCTGGCCGCTGACCGGCCAGACGCGCACGCTCTGCGCCGCTTCGCGCACTGCGTCCTCCTCCATGGCGGCCGCCGGTGCGGCCTGCTCGGATGGCGCAGCTGTCTCGGCGGTATTTTCCTTGGCCGGCTGCCGGTCCTTTTCCGGGTCAGCGGCGCTGGTTGCAACAGACAGGGTCTCGCCCGTCAGGGAATCCTTCTCGGAAATTGCGTGGGATACGAACAGATAGCCCGAAATTCCTACTGCACATACACAGAGGAACAGGACTATGTAGTAGCCCTTTTCCCGGAAGAATTTCTGGATCCGCTGCAAATTCGGATGATTTTCGTTGTTTTGCATTGTTTGCACCTCCGATGCTAGTATGTTCCAGATTCCGGAGGATTAAACAGAATTTTTCAAAAATTATCCGCGATGAAAGCTTGTCTCCAGATAGTACTTGAGAATGCGGCTTCTTGTGACGATGCCGATGAAATCGCCCTTATCGTCGACCACGGGGACGAAGTTCTGATCGGCTGCCACGGAGATCAGGTCTTCCACGCGCGTATCGACACGCACCGGCTGCACCGCGCGGCGATGCTGGATCTCGGAGATGGAATGCTCCTCCGTCTGGCGCAGATCCAGGCCGCATACGCGCTTGACCGTCCACAAAAGATCGCCCTCGGTGACAACGCCGCAGTATTTTCCATTTTTATCGAGCACCGGCAGCGCCGAATAGCCGGAGCGTTCCATGCGTTCCATCGCCTGCCGCAGCGTATCGTCTGCTTCGATATAGGCGCACATCGCCTTCGGCGTCAGGAAAAAAAGAATATTCATGCGTCGGCCCCCTTATGTATGTATATATCATATCATACCGGGCCGCCGAGGGCGTGACGATTTTGTAAACTGCGCCGCAGGACGCGCATTTTTTGCAGAAATCTGTCAGGTTCTGCTTGCTTTTTTATGCGTGTTAGATTATCCTAACAATCAGAAAACTGCCCGCGCGGGCAAAGAAAGGATTCGATCATTTTATGACGCTTGACGAGCTTTCGGTCGGACATTCCGGCGTCATCACAGAGGTCGGCGGCGAGGGGATCCTCCGGTGCCGGCTTCTCGATATGGGCCTCATCCCGCAGACCCGCATCCGTGTCAGCAAAATCGCGCCCATGGGCGACCCCATGGAGCTGTTTCTGCGCGGCTATACGCTCACGCTCCGCAAGGAGGACGCGCACAACATCACGATCAAGGAGGATGCCGTATGATCTTTGCACTGGCCGGCAACCAGAACTGCGGCAAGACAACGCTCTTTAACCAGCTGACCGGCTCCAACCAGCACGTCGGCAATTTCCCGGGCGTTACCGTCGATCAGAAATCCGGCGAGATCCGCGGGCAGAAGGACTGCTCCGTTGTCGACCTGCCGGGTATCTACTCGCTCCGCCCGTATACGGCGGAGGAGATCGTCACCCGCGATTTTATCCTGAAAAACAAGCCCGACGGCATCATCAACATTGTCGACGCGACAAATCTGGAGCGCAATCTCTATCTGACGCTCCAGCTGCTGACGCTGCGCGTACCGATGGTGCTGGCACTCAACATGATGGACGAGCTGACCGGCAACGGCGGCAGCATCGACACAGACAAGCTCTCGCAGCAGCTGGGCGTACCGGTCGTGCCGATCTGCGCGTCCTCCGGCGACGGTGTGGAAGCGCTCATCGAGACAGCCGTCCGCACGGCGGAGCGCAAGCAGCTGCCATCCGTCATCGACTTCTGCCCGCCGGGCCCGGTTCACCGCTGCATCCACGCCGTCTGCCACCAGATCGAGGATCACGCCCAGCGCGCCGGGATCTCCGTCCGCTTTGCCGCAACGTGGGTCATCGACGGCGACGAAGCCGTCACCGAGCAGCTGCGGCTTGACCAGAACGAGAAGGAGCTGATCGAGCACTCCATCGTCCAGATGGAGCAGGAGCGCGGACTGGACCGCAACGCGGCCATCGCGGACATGCGCTACACGTTTATCGAAGCGCTGGTCAAGTCGTGCGTCGTCAAGCCGCATGAAAGCAGGGAGCGCACGCGCTCGGTGCGGGCCGATCGGATTTTGACGGGAAAATACACAGCGATTCCCATTTTTATCGGCGTGATGCTGCTGATCTTTTATCTGACGTTCCACGTCATCGGGCAGGGACTGAGCGATCTGCTGGCCGCGGGTATTGACGCGCTGACCGTCGTCGTCGACCGGGCGCTCACGAGCTATCATCTGAACCCGGTCGTGCAGAGTCTTGTCATCGATGGCATTTTCAAGGGCGTCGGCTCCGTTCTCAGCTTCCTGCCGATCATTGTGACGCTGTTTTTCTTCCTGTCCATTCTGGAGGACACCGGCTATATGGCGCGCGTGGCTTTTGTGATGGACAAGCTTCTGCGGAAGATCGGCCTGTCCGGCAAGTCGGTCGTGCCGATGCTCATTGGCTTCGGCTGCACCGTCCCGGCTGTCATGGCCGCGCGGACGCTCCCGTCGGAGCGCGACCGGACGATGACCATTCTGCTGACGCCGTTTATGAGCTGCTCGGCCAAAATCCCGATCTACGCGTTTTTCTCGGCGGCCTTCTTCCCGGACTGCGCGGCGCTGGTGATGATCGGGCTGTATGTGCTGGGGATTCTGTTCGGCATTCTCTCCGCGCTCGCGCTGAAGACCGCCTTCCGCGGGCGGCCGGTCCCGTTCGTGATGGAGCTGCCCAATTACCGCCTGCCGAGCTTCAAAAGTGTCCTCCTTCTGCTGTGGGACAAGGCGAAGGATTTTATCGAGCGCGCGTTCACGGTCATTTTCCTCGCGACCATTGTCATCTGGTTCTTGCAGAGCTTTGATCTGCACCTCAATGTCGTCACGGCGAGCGAGCAGAGCCTGCTTGCCATCATCGGCCGCTGGCTCGCGCCCATCTTCGCCCCGCTCGGCTTTGCGGACTGGCGCTGCACGACGGCGCTGATCTCCGGCTTTATTGCGAAGGAATCCGTCGTCAGCACCCTGCAGATCCTGCTCGGCAGCGCGCCGATTGCTTCCATGTTTACGACGAAGACCGCCCTGAGCTTTCTCGTCTTCACGCTTCTCTATACGCCCTGTGTGGCGGCCATCGCCGCCATCCGCCGCGAAGTCGGCTCGCGCATGCGCGCAATTTTTATCTCTCTTTCCCAGTGCTGCATCGCCTGGCTGGCCGCATTCGTGATCTATCAGCTGGCGCTGCTGTTCTGATTGACATGGACATACACCCCCGGCTTTCCGCATAGGGATAGACGGGGGTGTTATTATGAGAAGATTTTTCCGGCAATACGGCAGACTGACGCTGGCGCTGGCGGCGGTGCTGGCCTTCTGTGCCGTCCTGCCGCTGCTGTTTCAGCAGAGCCGCGCCATCGAGACAGGCTCGTGGGGGCTGAGCTTCCGGACAGAGGGAAAAGCGCCGGTCGGCAACGCTTCGGCAGATGCGCTGCGGCGGTATGATGCCGTCTATCTGGGAGACGAGACGGAAAAGAAGATCTATTTGACCTTTGACGCGGGCTATGAAAACGGCTGCACAGCGCCGATTCTGGACGCGCTGGCCAAACACAACGTCAAGGCGGCCTTTTTTGTCGTTGGAAATTATCTGGAGCAGAATCCGGAGCTGGTGCGCCGCATGGTGCGCGAGGGACACATTGTCGGCAACCACACGTATCACCACTATGACATGTCAAAGCTGTCGGACGAGACCTCGTTCAACGAGGAGCTGACCAGCCTGGAGACGCTTTACCGCGAGGTGACGGGGCTTGACATGTCGAAGTACTACCGGCCGCCGCAGGGCATTTACAGTGAAAAAAATCTGGAAATGGCGCAGAAGCTCGGCTACCGGACGGTTTTCTGGTCGCTGGCCTATGTGGACTGGTATCAGAACGACCAGCCGACCGACGAGCAGGCGTATGATAAGCTCCTGCCGCGCATCCATCCGGGTGCGATCGTCCTGCTGCATTCAACGTCCCAGACCAACGCGCGGATCCTGGACGATCTTCTCACAAAATGGGAGGACATGGGCTACAGCTTCGGCACGCTTGACGAGCTGTACGCGTAGCCGTCACCATTTCCGGCGCCCTGCATAACATGGAATGAGCGAGCGAGAACACGCTACGTTAAATTTCAGGAGGTCTTGTTATGTCTTGTAATCAGTCCGGATTCTGTGCCTTCGGCAACAGCTGGTGGTGGATCATCATTCTTCTGCTCATCTTCGGCACCGGCAACGGGAACTGCGGCGGGAACTCCTGCGGCTGCGACACCGGCTGCGGCTGCTGAAGCTTCGATTTCCGATACATGACGCAGAAAAAGGAGCGGCGCGAGCCGCTCCTTTTAGACTGTCGAAAAACATTCTCGTCCGTTTTTTGCTGAAGATCCTCTGGTATGTTTGTAGGGGCCGATGCCTACATCGTCCCGGCAGAACAGACTTATTTTACTAGAGTTTACGGCAAATTCGCAACCTTTCCCGGGCCGATGTGGGCATCGGCCCCTACATGGGCAGTGCATATCTCGCGCTGCTTCGCAAAATCAGACATTTTCGAAACGCCGAAGGGAGCGGCTTGCGCCGCTCCTTTTCGCTTTATTTGTGTGTTTCGTTGTATTTCTGGATGCCGAGGGCCAGCAGATCCATGGCGCGCTCGAGATCCTCCTGCTTGAGGACGTAGGCGATACGGATCTCGTTGAGTCCCTTGCCGGGCGTCGCGTAGAATGCGCCGCCGGCGGAGAACATGACGGTATCGCCGTGGTCTTCGAACTCCTGCAGGAGCCAGACCTGGAATTTTTCCGCGTCGTCGACCGGCAGCGCGGCCATCAGATAGAACGCGCCGCGCGGGCATTCGCAGATGACGCCGGGGATCTCGTGGAGCTTGCGCACGACGGTATCGCGGCGGCGCTTATATTCCTCGCGAACCTGTGCAAAGTAATCCGGGCCGACCGTGTACAGAGCCGCGGACGCGACCTGATCGAGCGTCGCGACGGACAGCCGGGCCTGACAGTATTTGAGGGCGTTGGCCATCAGCTCCCGGTTGCGGCTGATGATGCAGCCGATGCGCGCGCCGCAGGCCGAGAAGCGCTTGGAGACGGAGTCGATCAGGATGAGATTTTCCTGGCCGAAGTCAAACTGGCCGAACGAGTGCAGCGGCTCGCCGTCATAGGTGAACTCACGGTAGACCTCGTCTGCGATCAGATACAGCTCGTGCTCCACCGCGACCTCCAGCAGCATGCGCATCTGCTCGAACGTCAGGCAGGTGCCGGTGGGGTTGCCGGGGTTCGAAACGATGATCGCTCTGGTCTTCGGGGTGATGCAGGCTTCGATCCGCGCGCGGTCAGCGTAGAAATAGCCCTCCTCCGGCTTGGTCGGCAGGGGATGGATGACGCCGCCGGCGGTGGTGATGAAGGTATGGTAGTTGGGATAGAACGGCTCGGGAATGATGACCTCGTCGCCGTCGTCCAGAATGCAGTTCGCCGCGATCTGCAGCGCTTCGCTGCCGCCGGTGGTGATGAGGATATCAGACTCGTCCAGCTGGACGCCGATATTCCGGTAATAGGTCTCAACAGCGGAAAGCATCACCGGCATGCCGGGGGACGGCGCATAGGCCAGAACCGGCTCCCGGAAGTCCCGGATCGCCTCGTACAGGGCATCGGGCGTATGAACGTCCGGCTGGCCGATGTTCAGATGATAGATCTTCTTGCCTGCTGCCGCAGCTGCCACCGCATAGGGATGGAATTTACGCATGGGTGATTGGCCGCATGAAAGTACCTTGCCGGACAATTTCATGATGAATACCTCCTGTAGTAGTCGTTTTATGGGTGTCCTCCCTTTTTTATGCAGGTCATCCTGCATAAAAACTTACCTTATTATACCATAGAAGATATGCGAAAAGCAACAAAAATTTGCAGTTTTTCCCTATGGTTCCGTGATCCCGATTTTCCGGTACGTATGCGCGGCCAGATCGACCAGATACCCGCCGCCGGGTCTCGGCTGCCAGTTGTAGGACGTCTTTTCCTCCTCCGGAAAAAGCGCCTGCATGATCGTCAGGATCGTGCCGCCGTGGACGACGGCGAGCAGCTCCTCCGGCTGCGCCTGCATGCGCGCAAGCCCCGTTAAAATGCGGCTCTCGGCCTGCGCGAAGGATTCTCCGCCGGGCGGAACGTTGTGGAACCAGTCGCCCGTGACCCACGCTTCATAGTCGTCGCGGCCATTCAGCTCGTCATAGGGCTTTCCCTCGAAGACGCCGAAGCTGACCTCGCGCAGCTCCGGCCACTGCTCGTGCGGCTGTTCGCCGTAGAGAAGCCGCAGCGTCTGCTCAGTGCGCAGAAGCCCGCTCGTCACGATCCGCCGGCCATTTATCGGCGGATATAACCCGGCTGCGGCAGCCTTTTGCAGCGCTTCTTCGCCCTCCGGGCACAGAGGAAGGTCGAGCGCACCGTAATACCACCGGCGCACGTTGCCCTCGGTCAGCCCGTGACGGATGAGAGCCAGCGACTTCATCGCTTCAGCTCCAGCGGCAGGCCGCAGAACAGGCGCGTCACGCGCGCCGCCTTTGCCGCGAGCATCGCGTTCATCCGCCCGACGGCTTCGCGCCATTCGCGCTCCACCGCATCCATGGGCACAACGCCGCAGGAGATATCCTCACAAATGAGGATTTTTTCAGAAAGCTCGAGCGCTTTCAGCTCCTCCGCCGGTTCCTTTCCTGCGCGCACGCAGGCCAGCGCAAAGCGCTCCAGATGCCGGATCGCCCGGGCCTGCGGGTCGATGTGCATGTCCTCGCAGGTGAAAATGTCCGTGTCCTGTAGATGATATGTTTTTTTCGCGTATGCCGTTTTGCCCTGATACGCGCCGCCAATGATCAAAACCATATGTATGCTCCTCAGAAAATAGCAAGGATCAGAAGTCCGGACAGCTCGCCGAGCGTGATGGAAAAGCCCGCAATGTCGCCGGACATGCCGCCGAGATTCCGCCGGGCTGCCCGGCAGGACAGAATGGTCGTCAGTCCCGCCCATGCGACGGCCAGCGCGCAGGCCGGACGGGAAAACAGCCAGAGAAAATCCAGCGCCATCACGGCCAGATACATAAGAAGCAGGATCCGCCGCTGTTTTTTTGTCTTGCCGGCAGCAAATGTGCCCGCGTACTGGCTCGTCTGCATGGGCGCAAACGTCTCGACCGCCACGCCCGCCATGCAGCGCGTGATAACCGGGATGAGAAGAAGCGCCCGCCAGCTCTCGCCGGGGTCGGCGTCCGCCATGGCCGCAAAGGAGAACAGGAACAGCAGAATCGCGCACACGACCGCAAACGCGCCCACGCGCGAATCCTTGAGGATCTTCTGCCGCGTCGGCAGGTCGCGCCGCGACAGGATCGCGTCGCAGCAGTCCAGAAACCCGTCCAGATGGAAAAAGCCCGTCACAAGAAACGGCACCGCCGCCAAAATCGCGGCAGCGAGCAGGCCCATGAACCCCCAGTGGGCAAAAAGCCCTGCGCACACAGCCCAGATGACGCCCACGATCAGGCCGGTCACCGGCAGCCAGACGATCTGCCACGGACGCATTGCGTCGTCCCAGACCTTTTTGGGGCAGGGGATGGCCAGATACGTACCCCACGCCATCATCAGAGCCGTCAGCTGTTTTTTCATCGGGTAAATCCTCCTTTGTACCAAAGCGCCTGCGCGCAGCAAAGCTCCGCCGCATTTTCACACGCCGCAGCCAGCGCCCGGTCGAGCCGGGCCAGCCCGCGGCGGTAGCATTCCGTCCACGCGTCATAATGGCCGCCGTCGGCGTAGATATAGTCGCTCACAAACACGCAGCAGCGCATGCCGCGGGAAAACGCCAGCAGCTCCCGCTCCAGCCGCTCCGGCGTGCCCTCGTCCAGACTGCCGTCCGAACGGAACATTTCGTTGGACAAAAGCGCCGTCACACTGTCAAGCAGCACCGCGCCCGCCGGATCCATTCTGGAAAGCGCGGACAGAATCTCCGTGCCGCACTCGACTGTCTCAAAGCCCATGCCGGCGCGGTTATCCAGATGCCGCCGGATGCGCAGCAGATCCTCATCGTCGTGCGGGATCATGGTCGCGAGATAATAGTGGGGGCCGGGCTGCGCGCAGACGATGTCCTGCGCGAGCGAGGATTTCCCGTTTTTCGCGCCGCCGGAAAGAAAATAGTTCATACCGTAAAGCTGTCCTTTTCGCGAATTTCGGCAAGATAGCCGTCGTCGATCGCGGCTTCGGGGAACGTCGCCATCGTGTTCATCACGGCGCAGGCTGCTTCCACGACGCGGAACGCCAGCGGGCAGCCGCTGCCCTCGCCAAGGCGCATGCCGAGCTGCAAACAGGGCTTCAGCTCCAGCAGCTGCTCGGCGATCCGGTAGCCCCGCTCATACGACACATGCGAGCCGATCAGAAACCCGCGCGCCGCCGGGCAGAGCCGCACCGCGCAGAGCGCGGCGACGATCGAAATAAACCCGTCCACCACGACCGGCAGCCGCTCATGCGCCGCGCCGAGGAAAACGCCCGTCATCGCGCACAGATCAAACCCGCCGACCTTACAGAGCACGTCGACCGGGTCATCTTTGTCCGGGCGGTTCACGGAAAGCGCCTGCGCGATGACCTGCTTTTTCTTTAAGAACGCCGCGTCGGTCACACCGCCGCCGCGGCCCGTGACGCTCTCCACGTCGCTGCCGCTGAGCGCGGCAAGGACGGCGGAGGACGTCGTCGTGTTGCCGATGCCCATTTCACCGACGCCGAGGATCCGGACGCCGTCCCGCTTCGCCTGCGCGGCAAGCGCCATGCCGGTCAGAATGCCCTGCACGGCCTGCCTGCGCGTCATCGCGGGGCCGGCAGCGATGTTGGCCGTGCCTTTTCCAAGGCTGCGATCAAGAATTTCCGGGCTGGCATAGGGCAGCGCAATGCCCATGTCCACGACGACCAGCTCGTCGCCGAAGTGCTTGGCCAGGCACGACGCGCCGGTCAGCCCGCGTGTCAGGTTGATCGCCTGCGCGCGCGTCACCGACTGCGGTGCGGACGAAACGCCCTCGCACACCACGCCGTTGTCGCCGCACAGCACATAGATGCGCGTGCGCCCGATCTCATTTCTGACGCTGCCGGTGATGCCCGCCAGCTGGATCGAAATGTCCTCCAGCAGGCCGAGACTTCCGGGCGGCTTGGCCAGCGCGTCCTGCCGGGCCTGTGCTTCGCGCATAGGCGCTTCGTATAAGGGGGTGATCTCTGCGAGCTGCGCGTGCAGCCGCTGTTCGGGTTCTGTCATGTTGCTTCACTCCAAAAGTTTCTGTTCCCGCAGCCATGCAAGGCTCGGTCCGGCCTGCATCAACTCCAGCGTGCAGGTCGCCGCGGGCGCCTGCGCCTGCAGCTGGCGCAGAAGGGCTGCAATGTCCAGCGTTCCGTCAAACAGCGCCGCGTGCAGGTCGCGGTCGCCGTTGTTATTGTGCAGGTGCACATGCGAAAGATACGGCGCGCAGGCGCTGAGCCAGTCCGCCGCCGGTACCTTGGATACGCATGTGTTCGCGTGGCCGAGATCGAGACAGATCTTCAGCCGCGGGTCGCCGACGGCGCGGACGATCTTGGTCAGATACGACGGCTCCGGCTCCATGACGTTTTCCAGGCACACGGTCATGCCGTCCGGGATTTCCTGTATGAACGCGCGCCAGAAATCCTGACTGCGTGAAATGAACCACTCCGGGTAATAGACCAGCGGCTGATAGCCCGCATGCAGGACGATTTTTGAGATTTTCAACTCCTGCGCGCGTCGAATCGCCTGCCGGTAGCGCTTTTTCGTCACGTCCAGCACAAGCGGATCGATCGCCGCGGGCGTCAGCTCGTTGAACGGGCCGTGGAAGATAAACCGCTCTGCCGACAAAAGGCATTCGTCCACCGGCGTCTCCCATTCATCCGCGGGCGCGCCGTCCAGCCGGGCGGCCGTGCAGTACTGCGCAAGCTCGATGCCGACGTGATACTGCCGTGCGGCTTCGCAGCAGTCGGACGCGATGGAAGAAATATAAAGCTGCTCCCGCTTCATCCGAGCAGCCCCTTCTGCTGCATGCCCCACACGCGCAGAGCGGCGATCTGCGTCTTTGCATCCGGGATCTCTCCGGCCAGAACCTTCTCCACCAGCTCCTGCAGCGGCATGCGGAAGACGTTCAGAAATTCATCCTCGTCCAGCTCGCGCTCGCCGAAGCGAAGGCCTCGCGCAATAAACATGTGGATGGCTTCGGTCGAATAGGCGCAGGCGGGATAGAAGACGCCAAGCGGGATCAGCTCCTGTGCCGATGCGCCGGTCTCCTCCCGCAGCTCGCGCAGAGCGGCTTCGCGGGGGTCTTCGCCGATGTAGTCGAGCTTTCCGGCCGGGATCTCGGTTACGACCTCGCCGATGGGATAGCGGAACTGCCGTTCGAGCAGCACATCGCCGTTTTCCAGCAGCGGGATGATGCACACCGCGCCGTGGTGCACGGTATATTCGCGCGAAGCTTCCTTGCCGTTCGGCAGGCGGACGGCATCCTTATAAATATGCAGAATCTTCCCGTCGAAGATCGGCTGGGACGAGAGCTTTGTTTCCTGTAGATTCTGAAATGCTTCCATGGTGACGCTTCCTTTGCTTTGTTTTTCTTATCTTACCGTTTTGCGTCGGTAAAGTCAAATGAGACCTGTCATCGCAAAAAATTTCCTGTGTATTTTTCCGCGCGCTGCGTATCCTAGTGCCAGAGAGATCGTTGGCAGTGCTTTTGAGATGTTCCGGAGCCTGATGGTCCATACGCTGTGGTGCGCGTCCGATCAGACGCCGCGCTTGGCCGGAGCGGCGCTGGCAGAACGAACGGGGATTCCGCGTCCCGCTGATCCGGGCGGAGTCCAAAAAGCCGCCCGGTTTCTTTGCAGCTTCTGCCCCTGGCCGCACCGATTTGCCAGACAAGCTGTTTTTTCCGGCAAAGGCCGGGACGGATCTGACGCCGTCCCGGCCTTGTTTTGCATATTTTTAATGTGAGCGGAAAGCTAAAAAAGCCTTCTCCCAGGGGAAGCCGTTTTGGCCGTCGGAGACATGCCCGGGAAATATTTTTGGAAATTTTTCAAATATCCCTGCAACACTTCCCTGTTTTGTGCGACTATATAGGTGAGACGTCTCGAAGGAACATCCGAAAGGAGGAAATCGGTACGGACGACAAAACCATTCTGCGGGGCATGAAACGGGAAGACCCCGCTGCGCTGGAAGCCGCCATCCGGCAATACGGCGGCTATGTGTCTGCCGTCGTCGGCAATCAGCTGGGCGGCTTCGCTGCGGGCGAGGATCTGGAGGAGCTGGTCTCGGATGTGTTCGTCGCGCTGTGGCAGGCGGCAGATACGCTCAAGACTGAGCATCTGCGCGGCTGGCTGGGGCGCGTGGCGCGCAATCAGGCCATCAGCTTCCTTCGCAAACAGCGTTTGCAGCTGATCTCGGATGAGGACTATCTGCTCGTTGACGACAACGACGCGCAGAAGCTCCTCGAAGCGCAGGAGCGCAGCGCGCTTCTCACAGCTGCGCTGGACAAGCTGACGCCCGGCGACCGGGAGCTGTTTCTGCGCCGGTATTACTACAATCAGACCGCCGAGCAGATCGCGCGGGAAAAGGACATGAATGCCGGCACCGTCCGCAGCCGCCTTGCACGCGGCCGGCAGGTGCTGAAGGCGGAGCTACAGAAAGGGGACATGCAGGTTGAAGATCTCTGTGCAGAGTCTTTTTGACGATTATGAAGAAAACACCATCGAATTGAGCCGGGAGACGGACACGCGCTGCATTTTGGACAAGACGATGGAGAAGCTGCCGAAGCGGGGCAGGAAGCGCACGCTTCGCATCGTGCTCGCCGCCGCGGCGGCCATCGCCGTGCTGTGCGGCGCAGCAGCGATCACGCACTATGCGGCGATCTCACAGGAAGAGAAATCCTATACTCTCACCATACCGACGCAGACTCCTGCGGGGCATTTGGTTGAAAAGGAGTATGTGATCCACAACGATAACTCCATCCGCTTTGACACGCAGGGCAAGACGGACGGCTATTACTGCGGATTGCAGCTCGGCTGGCTGCCGGATGCAAAAACAAGTATTCTGGGCACGCTCGGAGATCTGCTGCAAAGCACCGAGAATGACACGTACACGGCGCTGTCCACTGAGGACGCGCAGCAGGCAAACAGCCTGTTCACGCGCGGCGATTTCTGGTTTGAGCCATCCGATGAGGGCTTCGGCACCGAAAGCTACAGTGTCATGTGTCTGTCCGCGAACTGGGTCGCAGGCGTCGATCTGCTGCTGGTAGGAAGCGACGGAACGATCGTAAAGGAAGGCATGATCAACGGCCTTTCCGCGACATGGGTCGACTGCACCATTACTTCTAAAAATCCGGATACCCTTGAGGTGGAACCCCTGACAACGACGCATTATCTGCTGTTGTATGACCCGGACAAGCTGTGCGTGGTCGTTTTATGGGGCGATGAGATCAGCGTCTGCGAGAAAATCGCCGAAAATCTCACCGTCGTACAGACGGATATCCCCACACCCGCACCGAGCCGCGATTTCCTCTGGATCGGCGGCGTGGGATAAGAGATAATTTTCGGCCGGTATAAGGCTGATACTCTCCTACAAATTCGCAACTGCGGTCTCACTTTTTCTTTTGCTTCTCCAAAAGAAAAAGTGACAAAAAGAAAACGAGCCTGAGGGGATTTCAATTTCCCCTCAGACTCCCTTAAACCGACCAAGAAAACCGCTTCGGTTTTCTTGGATCTTTCCCGCGAAGACTGGCAGATATGCGCGCTCCCAAAGCCTTCCCCCAGGGGGAAGGTGGCGCGAAGCGCCGGATGAGGGTCGGGGAGCACCATCGATACTGCAAAGCAAATATTCGGTGCTTGCAGACCCTCATCAGTCACAGCTTGCGCCGTGCCAGCTTCCCCCAGGGGAAGCCGTTTTGGCCTATGCGAATACGTACAATTCTGCTAATTTCGATGGCAGTTTCTATTGACTGCACTGGTTCAAAGGCACAGGACAGCAAATTTGATGCCCACTACAACGTGCGGCGCGTACCATAGCGCCCGTAAGGTGACTGCATGCGAATGAAGAGACTAACATATTAGTTTTCTGCCTGAATTGCACTGCGACAGGCACCCACCGCATCCAGCGCCCCTTTTCTCCCCATTCTTTTCCGGCAAGGCGGAAAAGAATGGGCCTCCGGAGGAATGCCAAACCGGAAAATTTTCCCGCGCCCTCTTGACATTCTCAGTCTAATCGGTTAGACTGCAAGTATAGTCTAACAAATTAGACAGGAGGCATGCAGCATGGCGACCCCGAAGATTTTTGAGAGCGAATACCGCTTCTGCCTGATTTTATGGGAGCACGAGCCGCTGCCCAGCGCGGAGCTGGCGCGGCTGTGCAGGGAGAAGCTCGGCTGGAGCCGGACGACGACGTATACGGTCATCCACCGGCTGTCGGAGCGCGGCGTGGTAAAAAACGAGAACGGCATCGTCTCGTCCCTCGTTTCCAAGGACGACGTGCAGGCGTCCGAGCTGGACGAGCTGGTGGAAAAGACGTTTGAAGGGTCTCTGCCCGCGTTCATCGCGGCGTTCACGCGCCGGACGGATCTGTCGCAGACGGAGATCGACCAGCTGCGCGCCATGATCGACGGCTATGAGGAGAAGCAGCGATGACGGATGTGTTTCTCGGCTTTCTCAACCGCAGTCTTGTGGCGGCGGTGCTGATTCTGGCGGTTCTGATCATCCGGCTGGTGTTCAAACGGGCGCCGAAGTGGCTGCTGTGCGCGCTGTGGGCGCTGGCCGCGGTGCGGCTGGTGTGCCCGTTTTCCATTGAGAGCGTCCTGAGTCTTGTGCCGAGCGCCGAGCCGGTGCAGCCGGAGCTCATCGTCTCTGCGCATCCGGCCATCGCGAGCGGCATTCCGGCGGTCGACGCGATCGTCAATCCGCCGCTGGCCGCGGCGTTCACGCCCAGCCCCGTGCAGAGTGCGAACCCCTTGCAGATCTGGACGTTCATCGCCGCGTGCATCTGGCTGCTTGGGATCGCGGTGCTGCTGCTCTATGCGGCCATCTCCGCTCTGCGGCTGCGGCTGCGCGTGCGCACGGCGGTGCGGCTGGCGGGCAATGTCTATCTGTCGGAATTTGTCCGGTCGCCGTTCATCCTCGGCGTTATTTTTCCGCGCATTTATCTGCCCTACGGCCTGCCGGAGGACGCGCAGGCGATGGTGCTCGCGCATGAGCGCGCGCATCTGCGGCGCGGCGACCAGCTGTGGAAGCCGCTGGGGTATCTGATTTTGACGGCGTACTGGTTCAATCCCGTCTGCTGGCTGGCGTATGTCCTGTTCTGCCGCGACATTGAGGCCGCGTGCGACGAAAAGGTCGTGCGGGAGTTGGGCGAAGGGTGCAAGGCGGCCTATTCCCGCGCGCTGCTGGCGTGCAGCGTGCCGCGGAAGCTCATCACGGCCTGCCCGCTCGCCTTCGGCGAGACGGGTGTGAAGACCCGCATCAAGTCCGTCCTGAACTACAAAAAGCCCGCGTTCTGGGTCATCCTCGCGGCGCTGCTCGCGTCCGTGGCCGTGGCCGTGTGCTTCTTGACCGACCCGAAGCGCGAGGAGCAGACGGAAGCCGCTCCGGCAGAGACCGTGGCCGTCAC
Source organism: uncultured Oscillospiraceae bacterium (assembly GCA_934655875.1). GTDB lineage: Bacteria > Bacillota > Clostridia > Oscillospirales > Oscillospiraceae > CAG-170. Next base: position 1,035 of record CAKUHB010000040.1, on the reverse strand, counting down.
GCCGGTAGCTACATCCGATCTTCTGGACGCAGATTACCCGTCCGTGCAGGTCTTTGCCGACGCGTGGCTCGCGCAGGCGACCTCCTCGCAGCAGGTCGAATATGAAGTCAAGACCGAAAGCGGCTCCGAGACGGTGACAGATACCATTCATGACGCGCAGGCGGTGAACCTTGCGCAGCTGGCGGAACTGCCCGACCTTGCACCGGGCGGCACCTTGCAGCTGTGGAGCTTTCAGGTCGCCGTCTCGCCGGAGAACGCCAGCGCGGACACGGTGCTGCTGTCCACGGATCGCGGGATGTCGATGATCGACGGGCGGCCGTATCTGGTGGACAACAGCCGGTATCTGGTCGTCTGCCTGTACGGCAAGAGCGGATATCAGGTCTTATCCATCCAGCACGACACCGACGGCACTGCGCTCGGAAGCTATGAGACGCTGGATGCGCTGCCGGCGTATCTGCACGATTTCTTCCTCGACTTTGCCCGCCAGAGCGGGCAGAAGGCGCTCAACGAGGAGTTCTTCACCGGCACGGACGGATATGGCCAATCCGTCACGGTGCCGGCGGTTTTCACGGCCGCCACGGAATCCGGCGGCGGCGGCGACTGGGGCGCGTACATCCCCGCGGAGGGCTGGCTGCGGAATCTGGGCAGCCGGCTGTGGTACAGCGAAAAGACCGGCGCGACGTTCGAGGTCGTCTATTACCCGTCCGTGCCCGTGTCCTCGCGGATCGATAGCTATGACGCGTATGGCTACGACGGGCTGACGATGACGCGCTGCACGGTCTATGCGCTAAGCCCCGAGTCGGCGGTCTATCTCTACGGCGCGGAGGGCGGCTGTTTTGAGGTGCGCATCCACTGGGAGCAGGGCGAGGACCGGACGGACGCTTCCGGCTATAACCCCTATCTGCAATCGTGCTTTGAAGAGCCGCTGCTGCGGAAGATGGCCCTGAGCTTCCGCCCGCTGAACGCCGACGGCACGGCGCAGAAGCGCACGATGCTGGCGCAGGCGGGCGAGTATACGCTCTATGTGCGCACGGA
>CAKUHB010000039.1 GCA_934655875.1 uncultured Oscillospiraceae bacterium | reverse complement strand
AAAATCAAACTTTTCGGATAAGAAAAACTGGAATGCACAGGGCATCTGTGCATTCCAGCTTCATATTGTGTCATATTAAATTCCGAAAGTGTGTCAAAAACGTGTCAAATTGGGAATTTAATACATTTTCGCACCCGCCGGAATGTGCGGATCGAGCATCAGAAGGTGCAGCCGCTCCTCGCCGTTTTCGTGGTGGACGGCGGAGATGAGCATACCCTCAGAGGCAATGCCCATCATGGGTCTCGGCGGCAGATTCGTGATGGCGACGCAGGTTTTGCCGACGAGTTCTTCCGGCTCGTAGTATTCGTGAATACCGGAAAGGATGACTCTATCCGTGCCGGAACCGTCATCCAGCGTGAATTTCAGGAGTTTTTTGGACTTTTTGACCGCCTCGCAGGATTTGACCTTCACGGCGCGGAAGTCAGATTTGCTAAACGTCTCGAAGTCCACAAAGTCCTTAAAGAGCGGCTCGATCTCGACGTTGGAGAAGTCGATGACTTCTTCCTTCTTGGCTTCTGCCGGAGCTGCATCAACCTTTGTATTATCTTTCTTCGGCAGGTCCAGCGGCTTCATTGTCGGGAAGAGGATGACGTCGCGGATGGTGTCTGCGCCAGTGAAGAGCATGACGGCGCGGTCGATGCCCATGCCCATGCCGCCTGTGGGAGGCATGCCGTATTCGAGGGCGGTGAGGAAATCCTCATCAAGCATTTCGGTCTCGTCGTCGCCGCGCTCACGCTGCTCGACCTGCTTCATGAAGCGCTCGCGCTGGTCGATCGGGTCATTCAGCTCAGAATAGGCGTTGCCCATCTCCGCGCGGCAGATGAAGAACTCAAAGCGCTCGGTCAGGCGCGGATCCTTGGGGCTGCGCTTGGTCAGAGGGCTGACTTCGACCGGGTACATGGTGATGAACGTCGGCTGGACGAGCTGCTCCTCGACCTTCTGGTCGAAGCAGGCATAGAGCGCGTTGCCCCACGTCTTTTCGGCTGCGTCGGCGAGCTCGACGCCGACCGCTTTTGCCGCCGCAACGGCTTCCGCGTCGTCGGTGATCGCGTCAAAGTCGATGCCGACATACTTCTTGACAGCATCCACCATCGTCAGCCGCGGCCAGCCGGGCGTCAGGTCGACCTTCTCGCCCATCCATTCCAGCTCATAGGTTCCAAGGTATTTCTGCGCGAACGTGGTGTAAACGCCCTCGGCAATATCCATCATGTCATGGAAATCGGCGTAGGCCTGATAGAGCTCAACCGTGGTGAACTCGGGGTTGTGCTTGGGATCCATACCCTCGTTGCGGAAGATCCGGCCGACCTCATAGACTCTGTCCATGCCGCCGACGATCAGCCGCTTCAGGGGCAGCTCGGTCGCGATACGCATGTACATATCGATATCGAGCGTATTGTGGTGAGTGATAAAGGGTCTTGCCGCAGCGCCGCCTGCAATGGTATTGAGGACAGGCGTTTCGACCTCGATATAGCCCATATTGTCCAGATAATCCCGCAGATGCTTGATGAACTGCGAGCGGATGATGAAATTGCGCTTGACCTCGGGGTTCACGATGAGGTCGACATAGCGCTGACGGTAGCGCGTCTCCTTATCGGTCAGACCATGGAACTTCTCAGGCAGCGGCAGCAGCGACTTGGACAGCAGCGTCACCTTTTTGGCGCGGACGGACATTTCGCCGCGCTGGGTGCGGAACACCTCGCCGTCGATGCCGACGATATCGCCGATGTCATATTTCTTGAAGCGGTTGTACTCCGTCTCGTCCATCTCGTCCTTGCGGGCGTAGAGCTGGATGCGGCCGGACTTATCCTGAATGTCGCAGAAGGACACCTTGCCCATGCCGCGCTTGGACATCATGCGGCCCGCGATGGCGACGGGCTTGCCCTCCATCTCGTCAAAGTGATCCTTGATCTCCTGTGCGGTCGTCGTGCAGACGAAGCGGGTGATGGTAAACGGATCCATGCCCTCGGCCTGCAGCTGCGCGAGCTTTTCGCGGCGGACCTTGATCTGATCGCCCAGCGAAAGCTGCGGTGCCTGATTCTGGTTCTTGTTTTCCTGTTCCATGTTGATTCCTCTGTTTCTATCTTTACTTACTTCTCGATCGTCAGGATCTTGTACTTCAGGACGCCGATGGGCGCTTCAACCTCGACCATGTCGCCGACCTTATGACCCAGCAGCGCCTTGCCGAACGGGGAATCGTCGGAGATCCGGCACTCCATGGGGTTGGCCTCCTGCGAGCCGACGATGGCGTAGAGCTCTTCGTCGCCGGTCTCCATGTCCTCGACCTTGATGGTACAGCCAAGGCTGATCTTGCCCTCGGAATCTTCGCTCTCGTCGATGATGACGGCGTGGGCGAGGATATTTTCGACCTCGGCAATGCGGCCGTAGAGCTTGGCTTGCTCGTTTTTGGCTTCGTCGTATTCGCTGTTCTCAGAGAGGTCGCCGAAGGAGCGCGCCTCCTTGATCTGCTCGGCGACTTCCTTCTCGCGGGTCGTCTTCAGATAAAAAAGCTCCTGCTCCAGCTCTTTCAGGCGGAGCGCACTGATCTTAAATTCTTTTGCCATTTGAAATCGTTCCTTCCATATTCGGTCAGGCGGAGTCCGCCCGGTACTTACAATGATTCAGCAGACATTATATCGGTGAAAGATAGGGATGTCAAGAGATTTTCCGGTTGATCTCTGCAATTGCAGCCTGCAATTGTGCGTCATCCGCCGTATCCAGCCGGCCATAGAGCAGTTTTGCGTCGTCCTCGGTCGAAAGCGATACTTCAATATCCGGCGTTACGCCGATATCCGTCAGGCTTTTTCCGCTGGGCGTAAAGTATTTACCGATGGAAATGTTCAGCATCGAGCCGTCGGAGAGCGTGAAGGCCGACTGGAAATTGCCCTTGCCGACTGTTTTCGTACCGATGACGGTCGCCCAGTTGTATTCCTGTAGGGCCGCCGCGAAAAACTCCGCCGCGGAATAGCTCTCGCTGTTGACAAGGACGGCCATGGGCAGCTCAATGCAGGCGGCATCGGAGGTGTCGGTGCGCTCTTCCCCGCGGTAATCACGGCTGATAAAGAGCTTACCCTCCGGCAGGAGCTTATCGAGCACCTGCACGAGCTCGTTTTTATAGCCGCCGCCGTTGTTGCGCACGTCAAAGATCAGTGCCTTTGCCCCCTGCTCCAGAAGAGAATCGATGGCTGCGGCTGTTTCGTTATAGCAGCGGGTATCGAAGTTCGCGATGCAGACATAGCCGATCTGGTTTTCCAGCATCTGCCCTTCCGCGACGACAGTCTGGATGCTCCGGCGCTCCACAGACACGTCGAACGTGTCGCCGCCGCGCCGGATGGTAAGCGTGACGCTTGTCCCCTCCTCGCCCTTGACCTTGCTGCGCGTACCCTCCATACCGAGTGTGACAGTGCTTTCACCCTCGACTGCGGTGATGAGGTCGCCGGTCTGCAAGCCGGCTTCTTCCGCCGGGCCGCCGGCCGTCACGGCTTCAATGCGCATGCCGCCGTCCGCTTCCTGCAAGGTGATGGTCACGCCGATGCCGACGTAGGCGTTCTGCATCTGCTCGTCGTAGGTGCTCTTTTCCTCCGCCGTCAGATAATAGCTCCAGCGGTCGCCGGTCGCTTCGACCATGGCTTCCGCCGCAGCGTCGGCAAGCTTCTGTTCGTCGTAATCGTCAATGAAGAACGTATCGAGATATGCGCTGACCTCCGCCGTCTTTTCTGCGGCGGCGGACGCCGCACCTGTCGTGAGGTGGAGCGTCACAATTGCCGTGCCGAGGATCGTAACGGCGAACGCAAGCACGAGCAGGAGGATCTTCTGCCATTTTTTCAAGATGGATACCAGCCTTTCCGGGAAATATTGCAAAATCAATACCCTGTCAGATAAAATCGTTCCCACAGCCCGGGATGGGCTGTGGGAGAGGGGTTTGGCTTCTCAGCCGATGTAGTTGAACGGGTTGACGTCCGAGCCGTTATAGTAGATCGTGAAGTGCAGATGCGGGCCTGTGGAATAGCCGGTCGAACCGACATATCCGATGGTCTGGCCCTGCGTGACGTAATCGCCGACGGACACGGACAGAGACGGCTGGTGTGCATAGAGACTGGAATAGCCGTCTCCGTGGTTTATAACAACGTAATATCCCCATGCCTTTGAATAGGCTGCGGTCGTGACCGTGCCGGACTTGGTCGCAAGAATCGCCGTGTTGGCTGCCGCACCAAAGTCGACGCCGTTGTGCCAGCTGTACTTACCAGTCAGCGGGTGGATTCTGTAGCCGTAAGAGTCGGTCACCTGGCACTGATACGGCAGCGGGTACAGCCAGCCGCCGGTATTGGTCGCGCCGGAGGAATTGTTGCTGCTGCCCTTATTGTTGTTCTGGCGGTTCTGCTCCGCGATGCGGGCCGCTTCTTCCTTGGAAAGCGCGGCATAGTAGGCAGACTCAGACTTGGCGATTTCCTCGGAGAGCGCGGCCTCGTCCGCCATATTCTGCATGTAGTCGGCGTTCATTTCTTCATACGCCGCCAGCATCTCGGTCAGGAGCGTATCCTGCTCCGCGCGCTGGTCCTCCAGCTCCTGCTCCTGCTGGGCAAGCTCTTCGCGGGTCGCGTCAAGCTCCGCCAGCTGCTGCTCGAGTTCTTCGCGCTCGGAGGCGATCTGGTCGGAGACAGCCTTCATTTTTTCCAGCATCCGCTGGTCGGCCTTGGCGATCTCCTGAATGACGTCGATCTTATCGAGAAGATCGGAGAAGCTGTTCGCGCCGAACAGGATGCCCCAGTAGGAGATATTGCCCGTCTCCTCCATGGAGCGGATGCGGGTCTTATACTGCTCGTTGAGGCGCTGCTCCTCAGCCTGCGAGGCTTCGAGCTCGGCCTGCTTGTCGGAGATGAGCAGACTGTACTGCTGCACCTGCTCGTTGAGGTTGTCGATGGACGCCTGCGTCATGCTGATCTGCTGATCGATGTCGGATTTCTTATCGACAAGCGTCTGGGTCTTGGTCTTGTTTTCGTTGATCTTCGCCTGCAGGGCGTCGCGCTCTTTTTTGAGCTCTGCCTGCTGATTGCGCAGGCCGTTCAGCTCCTTTTTGATCTCGGAGCTGGACGCGGCGTTGACCATGATGATCAGGGCGCTGGAAACGAGGCCCAGCAGCATCACGGCGGCGAGCACCAGACAGACGACACGGCGGCCTGCGCCGCTCTTTTTTTGTTTCATAAGTTAGGATACCTCCCGGTTTACACCTTCAGGAACTTCCGGATGGAAAGCAGGCTTCCGAATACGCCGACGAGGAAGCCGGTCAGGGCGTAGGCGATCGCCACGATCTCAATGACGTCCGTGAACGGAACGAGGACGAACAGCTTGAGCGTGTCGAGCTGCTGGATCTTCGACAGGACGAAGTCATAAAGGCCCCACTCGAGGAAGAATGCAGCTGCCGCGGCGATGATACCAATGATAAAGCCTTCCACGATAAAAGGCAGTCGGATAAAGGCGTTCGTCGCGCCGACCATCTTCATGATGGCGATCTCCTCGCTTCTGGAGTACATGGCGAGCTTGACCGTATTGGAGATGATGAACAGCGACACGACGAACAACACCGTCACGATGACGAGCGACGCGATGTTCAGAACGTTCTGCACGGTCTGGAAGCCCTCGGCGATCTCAAAATGCGCCGAGACATCGGCCACGCCGTCGATCTCCTTCAGCTTTTCATACGTCTGCTTGAGAAGTGAATTATCTTCGACGGTCACGATATAGCGGTCGCGCAGCGTATCGGGGTCGATGCCCGCGAAGAGCGAGGCGTCGTTCTGCTCGTCGATGAAGTCTTCGAGCGCCTGCTCGCGCGAGACGAAGGTCGCGGAGCGGACGTTGGTGATGAGGTTGATCTGCGAGCCGACGGATTTGGCCTTGGCCTCGGAATAGCTCTCGTCGATGTAGACGAGCATTTCGTTCTTCTGCTCGAGATCCTTGACCATGACGCTGGTATTATAGAGGATCAGGCAGAACGAGCCCATGATAATGAGGCACGCCACCGTGACGCAGATGGCCGCGAAGGACATGAAGCCGTGCAGAAACACGCCCCGGAAGCCCTCGCGCAGTAAGTAACCGATATTATTCTTCTTCATTGAGATAGTACCCGTCCATTCCGTCGCTGATGATTCTGCCCTCGCTGATGGCGACGACACGCTTCGTAAAGCGGTTGACAAGCTCGCGCTCGTGCGTGACGACCATCACGGTGGTGCCGAGGGCATTGATCTGCTCCAGCAGCATCATGATCTCGAGCGAGCGCGCCGGGTCAAGGTTGCCCGTCGGCTCGTCGGCGATGATGACGCTGGGATTGTTGACAAGCGCTCTTGCGATGGCCACACGCTGCTGCTCGCCGCCGGAGAGTTCGTTGGGAAGGCGTCTTCCCTTCGTCTCCAGTCCGACCAGCTCCAGCACGTACGGCACGCGCTTCTGGATCTCCTTTTCCGCCGCGCCGATGACGCGCATGGCAAAGGCGACGTTTTCATAGACGCTCTTATCCTCGATCAGGCGGAAATCCTGAAAGATGACGCCGAGCGTCCGGCGCAGATACGGCACGGCGCGGCCGCGGAGCTTTTCAACGGCAAAGCCGTTGACCATCGCGCTGCCGGACGTGGGACGCAGCTCAGCCGTCAGGATCTTGATGATGGTGGATTTGCCGGAGCCGGACGGGCCGACCAGAAAGACAAATTCGCCGTCGTCGATCTTCATGCTGATACCGTTGAGCGCCTTCGTGCCGGTATCATAGGTTTTATGCACATCCTGTAATTCGATCATGTTACACTCCGATTTTCAAGACTTGGCGCGAAGGATCAGATGATCCGGTTCTCGCGCGAAACAAGGTATTTCTTGACCATCAGCGCGACCTTGAAGATGATCGCGTCGTCAAATTCGCGCAGGTCAAGCCCGGTGAGCTTCTTGATCTTCTCGAGCCGGTAGACCAGCGTGTTTCTGTGGACAAACAGCTTACGGGAGGTCTCGGACACGTTCAGATTGTTTTCAAAGAATTTGTTGATCGTAAACAGCGTCTCCTGATCGAGGGTATCGATGGAGTTCTTTTTGAAGACCTCGGACAGGAAGATCTCGCACAGCGTCGTCGGCAGCTGGTAAATAAGCCGCCCGATGCCGAGATTTTCGTAGTTGATGATGGTCTTCTCCGTCTCGAATACCTTGCCGACCTCGATGGCGACCTGCGCTTCCTTATAGGCGTCGGCCAGCTCGCGCAGATGACCCGCGACGGTGGAGATGCCGATGACGGTCTTCACGAACAGCTCGCTGCGGAGCGTCTGCTCGATGCTCTGCGCCGTCTGGAGAAGGTCTGCCTTTTCCGTGCCGGGGGCAAGCTGCTTGACGACGGCGATATCCGTCTCGTTGATGGACAGGACAAAGTCCTGCTGCTTGTCGGGGAACATGCCGGACAGCACGTCGACCGAAGCCACGTCGGCCCGGCCGACCTGACGGATGAGGAAGACGGCGCGCGGCGCGTCGGTGACAAAATGCAGCTCCTTCGCGCGGATATAGATATCGCCCGGCAGGATATTGTCGGTGATGATATTTTTGACAAAGGTACCCTTGTCATGCTTCTCCTCGTAATAGGTCTTCGCGCCGTTGAGCGCGACGTAGGCCATCACGCAGAGGCTTCTGGCAGTCTCGTCGTCGCCCTCGGCGAAAACGGCATAGTCAAAGTAAGCGCTCCAGGAAACAAGGGGCTTGAAGGTTTTCTTATCGACAACGACGATGGAATCCGGGGCGCTGTTGAGCTTGATAACGGCCTCCGGCCATTTTTCACCGATGAGCGAGGTATCACTACAGGAAATGACATTGCTGTCAGCATCGATCACGCCGATGACGCGGTCGGTGGCCTCCTTCATCTGAACGATCACACTCTGAAAAACGCGACTGGACATAGTACGCCCTCCCTAAACTTGCTTTTTACACAAACAACCATTGACATAATACTACGTTTTCAGCAGGAGCGCAAGGTCTTTTTGACATTTTATTTGAAAACGACCATCTTTTTTTGTGGCATTTTCATAGTTTTTCGTCATTAGCTCCAAATCGGAGGGCGTTTGCTCTCAAATTATGCAAGTTTTTTATTCCGTCAAAATCACAAGATGCTCAAAAGAACCCGCTCCGCTTCCACAATATCCAGTTCTTTTGTCTCTCCCAGCGGCAGATCGCCGAGGTTCAGACCACCCTCGGCTTCGCGCCGCAGATACGTGACCGGCATGCCACGGCTGGCGAGCATCCGGCGCACCTGATGGTATTTTCCCTCCTGCACCTCGACGATCGAACGGCCATGGCCGAGCGGCGTAAGCCGTGCCGGCAGGCAGTGCAGGCCGTCCGCGAGCGTCAGGCCGCCAAGAAACGCCTGCACGTCCGCATCTGACGCCTGCCCCTCGTGCTCGGCATAATATCGCTTCCAGACGCCGTGGCGCGGGCTGATGATCCGGTGGGCAAGCTCGCCGTCGTTCGTCAGCAGGAGCAGTCCCTCGGTGTCCTTGTCGAGCCGCCCGACCGGCATGACGCCGAATTTGCGGTAGACCTCCGGGATCAGCTCCATCACGGTCTTTGCCCGCGGATCGTCCGCCGCGGTCAGATAGCCCGCCGGCTTGTGGAGCATCAGAAGAACGGGCGCGCGCAGGCGGACGGGTGCGCCGTCCACGGTGATGGAAACAGCCGCTTCGTCAAATTTCCGCGCTTCGTCCGTTACAAGCACGCCGTCCACCCGCACGCGGCCCGCGCGGATGATGGCGCGCAGCTCCTTCCGGCTGGCCACGCCGGCTTCACTCAGGATCCTGTCCAGTCTCTGCATGTGTCTGTCTCCTTGTCATAAACCCGTTTCGGGCGCATAGGTTGTACCATCTTAAATCTTAGATCGGAGGAATCCTGCCATGGTCATCATGACTGCGAAGGTCCCCAAACGAAAGGTTCTTGTCATTGCGCTCGTCGTGCTCGCCGCTGTGCTCGTCCTGACGCTCTGCCTGCACGGGGCAAAATCCGGCACAAGCAGCCCGGAGCAGGCGGGTGCGCAGGGCAAAACAAATGAATCGCGCGTCGCATTTCTCGCCGGGTTCGGCTGGCAGGTGGAGCCGGAGCCGGTGCAGACCCAGCAGGTACGCGTCCCGGAGGAGCCGGGCGAGGTCTTTCTGCGCTACAATGAATTGCAGCTCTCACAGGGCTATGATCTGCTGCAATACAGCGGCAGGGAGCTGACCCGCTACGTCTACCGGATCACGAACTATCCCGCCGAGGGCAGCTATTATGCGACGCTTCTGGTAAAGGACGGCGAGATCGTCGGCGCGGACGTCGCTTCGAGCGCGAAGGACGGCGTCATGCACGGGCTGAACATGCCGTCGTAACGGCTCACAGCCACAGCGGCAGGATCTCCACGCCCTGCTGCCGGGCAAAGCGCACCGTGGCGGCGGTGCCGCCGGCGGAGCCGTCATAGACGGAAATGAGCAGCTGCGCGCGCAGGATCATCTCGCGGTTGCGGCGGAGCATGCAGCCGGCGGAATAGACCGGCTCCAGCACCTCAACGCTGTCACACGCGGCAAGCAGGCGGCGGTAGCGCGCCTGCTCCTGCGCGCGCCAGCCGTCCGGCTGCGACGGGCACGGCACCATGGCGCAGAGCCTTGCGTCCGGCGCGCTGCCCGCACCGCGGAGCTCAAGCACCGCTTCGGCAAAATACTGGTCGCACCCGCGCGCCATGCCGCACAGAAACGTCCGGAAGCCGCAGTCATAGACCGCCTGCACCGTCTGGCGCAGGATCGTCTTGAGCGCGCGGCAGCGCGCGTCGTCCTCATTCAGCCGCCACGGCAGCCGCTCCGGCCGGTGGCCGGTAAAAGCGCAGATCACAGCCCGCCGCCCTCCTTCCGAAATTTGAACCAAGTATACCAGAAAAACTTTTTCTTTACAAGCCGTGTGCGGCGTGCTATCATAAAACCACAATCAAACACAGAGTCTTCAGGGCAGGGTGCGATTCCCGACCGGCGGTGATGAGTTTTCAGAGTCCGCGAGCGCAAGCTGAACCGGTGTGATTCCGGTACCGACAGTACAGTCTGGATGGAAGAAGATCATAACAGCGCGGATACCAGAGGATTCCGGCCCGGCTGTTCCGGCGTACAGCACCTGAAGAGCTTCAGGTGTTTTTTTGATTTTATCTGCAAAGGAATGGTCTGAATGAACGCACTTTGGTCCACGATCTCTGAAAACGTGCAGTTTCTGCTGCTCTGCCTTGGCGTTACAGCGGCGGTCGTGCTGCTGGCATGGGGCAGCGAGCTGCTTGTGATGAAAAAGCGTCACCGGCTGAGCACCGCGCACACCATCACGACGGTCGGCATGCTGGCCGCGATCTCGGGCGTGCTGATGGTCATTGAGCTGCCGCTGTTTTTTGCGCCGCCGTTTTACAAGCTCGATTTCAGCGAGCTGCCGGTCCTCATCTGCGCGTTTTCGCTGGGGCCTGTGGCCGGCGTGACGTGCGAGTTTCTGAAGGTCCTCATCCATCTGCTGCTCAAGGGGACCTCGACGGCATTCGTGGGCGACCTTGCAAACTTTCTGGTTGGCTGCTCGTTCGTGCTGCCGGCGTCGATCCTGTATCAGAAGCTGCTGAGCAAGAAGGGCGCGATTATTTCGTTGGCCGCCGGTACAGGCGTCATGACCGTCTTCGGCAGCCTGTTCAACGCATGGTTCCTCATCCCGCGCTTTGCCGTCATGTACGGCATGCCGCTGGACGCCATCATTGCCATGGGCACGCAGATCAACGGCTCGATCACGAGCCTTTCCACGCTGGTGCTGTTTGCCGTCGTGCCGTTCAACCTTCTCAAGGGCGTGCTGGTGTCGATCCTGACGTTTTTCCTGTACAAGCACGTGGAAAAGCTGTTTTTCCGCCGGAGAGCCGACTGAGCGTCTCGTCATTTTTCCGATTCTGCCCAAATTCATAATTCTTTAACATTCTGATTCTTGTTTTTTCGCCGTTCTTGGGGTAGTATCTTGTGTACTATGGAAATTGGAGAACAGATATGAAGGAATCTCGCCGTCATCAAAGGCGTCTGCGGCTGCTCGCGGAGATCAAGCGCAAGCCGGCCGTGGCCGCGGTCTACTTTATTCTGCGTCTGATCGTCCTCATCACACTCGTCTCGTCCGTGATGCGCGGCGAGTATGAGAGCGCGTTCATCTGCCTGCTGGTGCTGTTTCTGTTTTTGCTGCCGATGTTTGTGCAGAAAAACTTCGGCATCGAGCTGCCGAGCACGCTGGAGATCATCATTCTGGTGTTTATCTTCGCGGCAGAGATCCTCGGAGAGCTGGCGTGCTTCTTTATCAACGTCCCCAACTGGGACTCCATCCTGCATACGACGACCGGCTTCCTCTGCGCGGCCTTCGGCTTTGCGCTCATCGACATTCTGAACCGCAACGACAAGATCAAGTTTGAGCTGTCGCCGATCTATGTGGCGCTCGCCGCGTTCTGCTTCTCGATGACCATTGGCGTTCTGTGGGAGTTCTTTGAGTTCGGCATGGACCGGCTGTTCCACATGGACATGCAGAAGGACACGATCGTCCACACGATCTCGTCCGTCATGCTTGACCCCACGAACAAAAATATCCCCATCACCATTGACAACATCACCTCGGTCGCTGTCAACGGGCAGGATCTGGGCTTCAATGGGTATCTGGATATCGGCCTGTATGACACGATGGAGGATCTGTTCGTCAACTTCATCGGCGCGCTGACGTTCAGCGTGTTCGGCTACTTCTATATCAAGCACCGCGGCAAGGGCCGCATCGCAAAGGCATTTATTCCTACTATCACCACGGAAAGCAGGGAATCAGATCATGAGCAACCAACCGCGCAGGATGCTGAAGATCGGAACGGTTGAGAACTGCCGCCACCACTGGTATCTTCTCATCTGGCTCGTCTATTTTGTCCTGTTTTATATCGCCGAGCATGTCGTGACCGACAATTACTGGGTCTCCTATCTGCCGCTTGACGACAAGATCCCGTTCTGCCGCTTTTTTATTATCCCCTACTGCATGTGGCACCCGCTGCTGTTTCTTATGACGCTCTACCTCATGTGGTACGATGTTCCGGCGTTCAAGCGGTTCATGGTCTACATCGGTCTTGGCTTCGGCGGGTCGATCCTGTTCTGCCTGCTGTTCCCGAACGGGCAGGATCTGCGGCCGACGCAGTTCGCGCAGAACGACTTCTTCATCTGGCTTCTCAAGCGGATCTACGCTGCCGACACCAACACGAATGTGCTGCCCAGCATGCACGTCATCGGCTGCGCAGCGCTGACGCTGGCCTGCTTTGATTCTGCGCCGCTGTGCAGGCGGCACTTGCAGTGGGTCATGCTGCCGCTCGGCGCGGTGATCAGCCTGTCAACGGTGTTCGTCAAGCAGCACTCCATCCTCGACGTTTTCGTTGCCATCCCGGTCAGCGCCGTGCTGTACTTCCTCGTATACCACAGAGCGTTCCGGAAAAAGCGGGCGCAGAGGGCCAACGCATAAATAAAAAGCGCGGAAAACCGCGCTTTTTTATTGACTTTTGACCGTCCCCGTGCGATAATAACAAAACTTTTCTGTAAAGGCTGTGTAAGAATATGAGTATTCTGGAGATCCTGCTTCTGGGGATTGGACTTTCCATGGACGCGTTTGCCGTTTCGATCTGTAAGGGGCTTTCCGTGCAGAAGCTTCAGCTCAAGCATTATCTGATCATCGGCGCATGGTTCGGCGGCTTTCAGGCACTCATGCCGACCATCGGATATTTTCTCGGCTCGACGTTCGAGCAGTACATCACAGCCTTTGACCACTGGGTCGCTTTCGTCCTGCTGGCCGCCATCGGCGCGGGCATGATCAAGGAAAGCCTGTCCAAGGAGGAGACTGACGGCAACGCTTCGTTCAGCGTCAAGACCATGTTCGTTCTGGCGCTGGCCACGAGCATCGACGCGCTGGCTGTCGGCATCACGTTCGCCCTGCTGCCCGACGTCAACGTCCCGCTGGCCGTCACGCTCATCGGCATCACGACGTTTGTGTTCTCTGCGGCCGGTCTCAAGGTCGGCAATCTCTTCGGCACGCGCTACAAGGCCAAGGCCGAGCTGACGGGCGGCATCATCCTGATTCTGATTGGTCTCAAGATCCTGCTCGAGCATCTGGGCGTCATCAATTTCTAAGACTCGTCCTCCGGCAGAAGCGCTGCCGGAGGATTTTTCTGTGCTGGCTTTTTCCGGCGCGGTGTGATATGCTTACCATGTTATAAAATAAAGAAAGGAATCGAATTTCATGATCTACAAGGATTTTCAGGGACTGAAGCTCTCGCAGCTCGGGTTCGGCACCATGCGCCTGCCGCTGCGGGAGGACAAGACGATCGATCTGGAGCAGGCCGCCGCCATGACGGATGAAGCCATCCGCCAGGGCGTCAATTACTTCGATACCGCGTGGCCGTATCACGGCGGGCACTCCGAGACCGCCATCGGCAGCATTCTGAAAAACTACCCGCGCGAAAGCTTCTATCTGTCCGACAAGTTCCCCGGCCACCAGATCGCGGACACCTATGACGTCAAGGCCGTCTTTGAGCGGCAGCTGGAAAAGTGCGGCGTGGAATATTTCGATTTCTATCTGCTGCATAACGTCTATGAGAACTCCATCGCCACCTATGAGGATCCGCGGTGGAACATCCTGCCCTACCTTCTCGAGCAGAAGAAAAATGGCCGCATCCGCCATCTGGGCTTCTCCACGCACGCGGGTCTGCCCGCACTGGAGCAGTTTCTGGAAAAGCACGGCAGCGAGATGGAGTTCTGTCAGATCCAGCTGAACTATCTCGACTGGACGCTGCAGCGGGCAAAGGAAAAATGCGAGCTGCTGAACCGGTACAACATCCCCATCTGGGTCATGGAGCCGGTCCGCGGCGGCAAGCTGGCTGCGCTTCCGGAAAGCTTTGAGCAGCGGCTGCGCGCGCTCCGCCCGGAGGCGAGCGACGCTTCGTGGGCGCTGCGCTGGGTGCAGGATATCCCCGGCGTCACGATGATCCTCAGCGGCATGTCCAATCTCGATCAGATGCGGGATAACCTCCGCACGTTCGCCGCGCCCGCACCGCTGACGCAGGAGGAAAATGAGCTTCTGATGCAGATCGCCGAATCGTTCAAGGACGCAGTCCCCTGCACAGCCTGCCGCTACTGCTGCGACGGCTGTCCGCAGAGCATCAATATCCCCGAGATGCTGCGCGTACTCAATGAGATCCGCATTGCTCCGACCACGAACGCGATCATGGCAGTCGAAGCGCTGCCCGCAGAGCAGCAGCCGCAGTCCTGTCTTGCCTGCGGCGCGTGCGCGGCGATCTGTCCGCAGAAGATCGACATTCCCGCCTGCATGCAGGAGCTGTCGGAGCGGATCGCGAAGATCCCCAGCTGGGCCGAGATCAGCCGCCAGCGCGCAAAGGAGCAACCGTAAACTTTTTGTTAAATCTCCGCGTTCTGCGTGATTTCCGCGCTGCGCACGACTATAATGAAAGGCGCGAACAGACTGCCCGCGCAGCCTTCTCCGCACTGATTCTTCTTCGGCAGGTGTCAATTCGAAATGCTCTATGTTTTTCTTGCAGTCAGTCTCGTCGCCAGCGTTTCGCTGACGTATGTCAGCTGTCAGTTTGCTTCGCTGAACGCAATCTGGCAGGTGCCGGTGTTCTTTCTCGGGAGCTTTCTGGCGCTCGTGCTGCTGTTTTTGCTGGTGATCCTCATTTCCTGCCTGTTTGTCGACCCGAAAAAGCAGTTGGACAAGCCGAGCGGCTATTTCCGCTTCCTGCTGCACGAGTTCTGCCGGCTGGCGCTGGCCCTGGGCGGCGTGCACGTGAATGTGACGGGGCTTGACCGGCTGCCGAAGGAGGGCCGCTTCCTGCTCGTCAGCAACCACCGGTTCGCGTTCGACCCGCTGGTGTTCTACGCTGTCATGCCGCAGGCGGAGCTGGCATTTTTGTCCAAGAAGGAGAATTTCTCCATCTTTATCGTCGCGCAGATCATGCGCAAGGTGCTCTGTCTGTCGGTCGACCGGGACAATGACCGCGAATCGCTCAAGTCGATCCTGAAGGCCATTCAGTTCATCAAGGACGACAAGGCATCCATCGCCGTCTTCCCGGAGGGCAAGACGAACCGGACGGACGAAGCCCTGCTGCCGTTCCGCAACGGCGCATTCAAGATCGCGCAGAAGGCCAACGTGCCCATCGTCATCTGCTCGCTGGTCAATTCGCGCGCCATCCTCAAGAACATGTTCCGCAAGCACACGGAGGTGTGGCTGGACGTGCTGGGCGTTATCCCTGCGGAGGAGTTGGCTGGGAAGACGACCATCGAGATCGGCGAGCGCGTTCACGCCGTCATGGAGGACGGCGTCATCCGCCGCGAAACTGCGCAGGGACTGCGTTGAACTTTACTTAAGACGGAGCCCCGGTGCGGCCAACTTGGGCCGCACCGGGGCTTTTCGATCTTGTGGGGAAGCCGGCTTGGTTTCCGGAAGCCGAGGGGAACCGAAGGTATGACATGCTGATTTCCGGCGCAGAAATTTTCTGTTATGTAAACTTTAACCTTGTGCATTCTGCCGATTGCAATTTTTCGGAAATCTGATAGAATGTAGCACGCTACCTATTTTGGTAGCGTGCTACGTTTTTCTTTCAGGAGGGTTCTATGAAAGACTGCTCACAGAATCTCGGGCCGCGGCTCCGGTATCTCAATAACCGCATCACGCAGTATATGGATCAGCAGTTTCTTGCGCTCGACCTCACGTCGACGCAGTCGTTTATCCTGCACCATCTGTCGCTGCATGAGAATGAGGCCGTATACCCCAAGGACATTGAAAAGCGCTTCCATCTGACGCACCCAACGGTCTCGGGCGTATTACAGCGGCTGGAAGCCAAGAACTTTATCGTCATTGAGCCGGATCGTGCCGACCGGCGCTGCAAGCGCATCCGGCTGACCGACCGTGCGCGGCGCTGCGACGAAGCTGTCGGTCAGGCCTTTGAAACGCTCGAACGGCTTATGTGCAGCGGCATGAGCGAGGAGGAGCAGCAGACGCTGCTGCGCCTTCTGGATCTTGCTTCGGCAAATCTTCGAACCACACAGGAAACGGAGGTATCCCATCCATGATCAAACGTCTGTCCGCCTGTATCCGGGAATACAAAAGGCCCACGATCCTCACGCCGGTCTGCATGGTCGGCGAGGTTGTGTGCGAATGCACCATCCCGCTCATCACTGCCGATCTGATCAATTCCATCCAGAACGGCTGCCAGATGTCCTCGATCCTCTCCTACGGCATCCGGCTGTTTATCATCGCGATGCTCTCGCTCGGCTTCGGGGCTCTCTCCGGCTGGTTCGCGGCGGAAGCGGCTGCGGGCTTTGCCAAGAACCTGCGCCACGATCTGTATTACCGGGTGCAGGACTTCTCCTTTGCGAATATCGACCGGTTCTCGACCTCGTCGCTCGTCACGCGGCTGACGACGGACGTGACGAATATCCAGAACGCGTTCATGATGTGCATTCGCATTGCCGTGCGCGCGCCGATGATGCTGGTGTTCGCCGTCGTGATGTCCATTCGCGTGGGCAAGCAGCTGGCGTTCGTCTTTGCCGGCATTATTCCGATCCTCGGCTTTGCCCTGTTTCTGATGATCCGCAGCGCGCTGCCGCTTTTTAAGGCGGTTTTCAAGAAATACGACGCGCTCAACAACTCCGTGCAGGAAAACGTGCAGGCCATGCGCGTGGTCAAGAGCTTCGTGCGTGAGGACTATGAGACGCAGAAGTTCTCTGCCGCGTCCGATTCTGTCCGCGCGGACTTCCTGAAGGCCGAAAAGATCCTTGCGCTCAATTCGCCGGTCATGCAGTTCTGCGTGTACACGTCGATGATTCTCATTTCGTATTTCGCAGCGAAGCTCATCGTCACGACCGGCGGCACATATCTGGGCGTCGGAAGTCTGACGAGCATGATCACCTACTCCATGCAGATCCTCATGAGCCTGATGATGCTCTCGATGATCTTCGTCATGCTCACCATGGCGCAGGCATCCGGCAAGCGTATCTGTGAGGTTCTGGACGAGACCAGCACCTTGCAGAACCCGGCAAAGCCTGTCATGCAGGTAAAAAGCGGCGAGGTGGACTTTGACCGCGTCAGCTTCAAGTATTCCGCGTCTGCCAGGCGCAATGCCCTGAGCGATATTACCTTCCATGTCGCGTCCGGCCAGACCGTCGGCATCATCGGCGGCACAGGCTCCTCCAAGACGAGTCTGGTGCAGCTCATCTGCCGTCTGTACGACGTGACGGACGGCAGCGTGAAGGTCGGCGGCGTGGACGTGCGCGAATACGATCTGGAGACGCTCCGCAATCAGGTGGCCGTCGTTTTGCAGAAAAACGTCCTCTTCTCCGGCACGATCAAGGAGAACCTCCGCTGGGGCGACGCAAACGCGACCGACGAGGAGCTGCGGCACGCGTGCGAGCTGGCCTGCGCGGATGAGTTCATCCAGCAGATGCCGGACAAATACGACACCTATATCGAGCAGGGCGGCACGAACGTCTCCGGCGGACAGAAGCAGCGGCTTTGCATCGCGCGGGCGCTGCTGAAAAAGCCGAAAATTCTGATCCTCGACGACTCGACCTCCGCCGTCGACACGAAGACCGACGCAAAGATCCGCGCGGCCTTCCGCTCCGAGATCCCGGACACGACGAAATTCATCATTGCCCAGCGCATTTCGTCCATTCAGGACGCCGACATGATCCTTGTGCTGGACGGCGGCAGGATCGACGGGATGGGCACGCACGAGGAGCTGCTCCGCAGCAACCAGATCTACCGCGAGGTCTATGAATCCCAGAACAAGGCAGGAGGTGAACAGAATGGCTAAGCAATCCGGAAGACCCCCGCGCGCGCCCATGGTCGGCGCAAAGGCGGATCTGAAGCCCCTTGGCCGTCTGATCCGCCTGCTGTTCCGCGACTACCCGGTCATGCTGTGCGCGGTGATGGTCTGCATCGTCATCAGCGCCGTCGTCGGTATTTTACCTGCCATTTATATTGAGACGGTCACGTCCTACATCGAAGACGGGCTGACGCTCGGCTGGGACGGCGTCAGCGGGAAGATCCTGCATGCGCTCGTCACGATGGTCTGCATTTATCTGGTGGGGCTTGCCTGCACGGCGGTCTATACACAGCTGATGGCGCACGTGACGCAGGGATTTCTGCACAAGATGCGCACGCGCATGTTCGCCGGTATGCAGAAGCTCCCCATCCGCTACTTTGACCAGAACAGCCGCGGCGATATCATGAGCTATTACACGAACGACATTGACACGCTCCGCCAGCTTGTCTCGCAGAGCCTGCCGCAGCTGTTCGCGTCGGGACTGACAGTCCTCGGACTTCTTCTGTTCATGCTGTACTTCTCGATGCCGCTGATGCTCATTGTGTTCCTCGGTATTTTCTTCATGTCGCAGGCGACCAAAAATATCGGCGGCCGGTCGGCAAAATACTTCCTCAACCAGCAGAAATCGCTCGGCAAGGTAGAGGGCTACATCGAAGAGATGATGAACGGCCAGAAGGTCGTCAAGGTCTTTTGCCATGAGGAAGCGGCGGAGCGCGACTTTGACGCCATCAACGACCAGCTCTTTGACGACGCGAACCACGCCCAGCGCTATGCGAATATCTTCATGCCCATCATGGGCAATATCGGCAATATTCTCTATGTTCTGACGGCGTTCCTCGGCGGACTTCTCATCTGCTCGGGCGGGGATGTCCCGAATCTCTCGTTCCAGAACCTGTTTGAGACAGGCAGCATGCTTGCGCCGCTCAAGATCGCGGTCGTTGCGTCGTTCCTCGGCATGACGAAGCAGTTCACCGGCAACGTCTCGCAGGTCTCGCAGCAGATCAATGCCGTTGTCATGGCGGCGGCGGGCGCAAGCCGCGTGTTCGAGCTGATCGACCAGAAGCCCGAGGAGGACAATGGCCGCGTGACGCTCGTCAACGCGGTGGAAGCGCCGGACGGCTCTTTGACAAAGAGCGAGACGCGCACCGGCACGTGGGCCTGGAACTGCCCGCAGGAGGACGGGAGCGAGAAGCTTGTGAAGCTCTGCGGCGACGTGCGGTTCTTTGACGTGGACTTTGCCTACGATCCGGAAAAGCCGGTCCTGCACGACATTTCGCTCTACGCCAAGCCCGGCCAGAAGCTCGCCTTTGTCGGCGCGACGGGCGCAGGCAAAACGACGATCACGAACCTCATCAACCGCTTCTATGACATCGCTGACGGCAAGATCCGCTATGACGGCGTCAACATCAACCACATCAAAAAGGCCGACCTGCGGCACTCGCTCGGTATCGTTTT
>CAKUHB010000038.1 GCA_934655875.1 uncultured Oscillospiraceae bacterium | reverse complement strand
TGCATGAAAATCACCTCGATATGCGGAATTTTGGCAATAAAAAATGGACATTCACGTTTTCACATAAATGTCCAATTTGGCAGCTCTTTACGAACTTTTTGTTCAATTTTTGCGGGGGTATGGCTGACGTGGGTACAACCGCTGGGGGCGCAAAATAACGGCGATATGTCAAAAACATCAAAAAAGTTATGAAAAAGGCTTGTTTTCATCAGAAAACAAGCCTTTTTGGTGGAGATAAGCGGGATCGAACCGCTGACCTCATGACTGCCAGTTGCTATCGGTTCGTGATTTCTGGCGATTTTGAGTACAATACGTCCGTTCAGTCAGTAAAAAGTGCGGGATTCTCCAAGATTCTACCCATTGCGTCCACCTGCTTTCGCGCACACCTGGGTCATAATCTGGGTCAGGGCAGTCGGGTGGATTTGGGGAGGTTCTGCCGGAGTGGACGTGGAGTATAGCTTGATTTATGCTGACAGTCAAGCCATGAAAGAGACAAAATTACACTTCAGACAATGATTTGCAACATCCCCCGGCGGAAACTGATTACGGCCCGCCGGGGACCGGACTGACCAGCTATGCAGCCAGTGCGCTATACATATTCAAAATCCTCCTGCGCTTCCAGCAACTTCTTCCGGCTGAGATGGAATACAAGCGCCAGCACCGCGACGATCAGATAGGCGATCGCAAACGGAGAAAACGGCGTAAAGCCGAGCTGCGCGCTGTGGATAAAGCCGAAGCAGGCCAGCACATATCCGACCGCAGCCGTAACGGCCACATGATTCAGCTTCCGGTCGATGATCGCGACTGTCATGGTACCGAGCAGGATCCCAATCAGAATTGCGCCGGATTTGACAGCCGGAACACCGTTCCACATGACGCCGGCATCCTTCAACATCTGGGTAAACTCCACCGTATACTCGGAAAGGCCGGAGGACATCACCTCTGTATACACGCCGGACAGGCCAATAGCCCCGGTGATCTGGGAGTACATGTAGTCTGCGACTGACGGGATCATGGCAATGCCGATGGCCGCATAGTGCTTGGTCGGGCAGTCTTTGAATGCCTGAGAGAGCATCACGACTGCGCACCAGAGGAACGTGATGGCGCAGACCGCGGGCGGAACCAACGTATTCAGGAATGTGAACAGGCCGAAAATACCGGCCAAGCCCAGCACGATGCCGGAAATGACGGAATAGCCGATGCGCGCCTCGGACTTTTTCAGACCCGCGTGGCCGAGCCAAACAGTATTCGGGATCACGCCGCCGAATACTGCCGAGAGCATCGTGCAAATGCCGTCGGCAAACTGCGCTTCACGGACATTGTAGTTGTCGCCGGCGGCATTGGCCGCTTCCACATTATCCATGGTTTCTACAAAATTGTAGATTTCGACCGGGATAATGATCGTCAAATACGGCGCAACAACCGCAAAGCCGTTGATCAGATACTGCAGATTGCTGATGGGGTTGGAGAAATAGAAGCCGACGCCGGAGAAATCGAAATGCGTCCGCCCCAGGCACAGCGCGTAGACCACGCCGCCTACAAGCGCTACGATCAGCGGCGGGACCTTTTTGGGGAACAGATAGCCGCCAAACAAGCCGAGCATGGCCACAAACAGGATCGGCAGGCCGACCAGCGGATCCCCAAAGACGTCGAACAGGCCCTGAGTTGCCATCCAGATAAAGCCGATACCGGCGACAGTGCCAAGCAGGGCTGCGCGCGGAATGTGTCTTTTCATCCACGGGCCGATGAACCCGCCGAGGAATTCCACAAAGCCACCGATGAAACAGGCTGCCAGCGCCGCAGAGTAGGACAGGTAGGGATCCTCGAGCGCATAATGCAGCGGCATGATGACGCCGTAGAGGATGACGAACATGGCCGGCGTGGAAACGCCGGATGGCAGGGCGGTCACATCGGTCCGTCCCTCTTTGCGCGCAAGCTTGACGCCCATCCAGGCATAATAGAGACAGCCGAGCAGCAGGCCGATGGACATTCCGGGGACCACACGACCGAAGACAATTTCATTCGGCCAGCCCATAACGCCGGTCAGAGTTGCGATCACGATCAGATAGTTGACGATGTTGTTGGTGACCAGATATGCGACACCACCGATGTCGCCGCGTTGAAAAAACGGGATGCGCAGTTTATCTTTTTTCATAAACGGTCCTCCTTTTTCTCAATGGCGTGTTGTGATTGGAATATGAACTTGTATTATTTGGCTTCGAGGGGGATGAAGTCGAACTTGGTGACATCAAAGAGGCCCATGTCGGTGAGCTTGATTTCGGGGATGACGGCGAGGGACATGAAGCAGAGTGTCATGACCGGCTCGACATCGGCGTTGACGCCAAGGACGGTATGGGCCTTTTCGTGGATCTCTTTGAGCTTTTCGTCGACCCACTCGCCGGACTGGTCGCTCATGAGGCCCGCGATGGGCATAGGCATGGAGGCGAGGACCTGGCCGTCCTTCACAAGGACGATGCCGCCCTCCTGCTGCCTGAGCTGCTCGACGGCGAAGGCCATCTCGTCGTCATTGACGCCGACGACGATGATATTGTGCGAATCGTGCGCGATGGAGAGGGCGACGGCACCGGACTGGATGCCATAGCCCTGCAGGAAGGCCGTGGCGACGTTGCCGGTGGACTGGTGGCGCTCGACCACGGCGACCTTGACAAGGTCAACGGCGGGATCGCGGACGAAGTTGCCGGTCTCATCGAGCCGGACATCGGCGGTGCGCTTCTGCGTGACGACGCCGCCAGGCAGGATGCCGATGACGTTGACATGATCGCTCTTGAGGTGCATTTTCAGCTTTTCGACCGAGAAATCCTTCAGGATGACGCTGCCCTTGACGGCGGAGGCGTCGATCTTCGTGACAGTGGGGAGGTATTTTCCGTCCTCGGCGGTCAGGCGGCCCGCCGTCCAGACCTTGCGGACGCGGAAGTCCTTGAGATCGTCGAGCAGGACGATGTCGGCGCGTTTGCCGGGGGCGAGGATGCCGCGGTCGTAGAGGCGGAAGCACTGCGCGGCGTTGATCGTGGCCATCCGGATGGCGGTGATGGGGTCGAGGCCCTCTTCGACGCAGATGCGGAGATGGTTGTCGAGATGGCCCTCATGGAGCATGGTGCGCGGCTGCCGGTCGTCCGAGCAGAGGACGCAGCGGGAGGCGTTGCCGGGGGTGACGCCCTTGAGCATGGTACGGAGATTGTGGCAGGCCGAGCCCTCGCGCAGCATGACGTACATGCCGCAGCGGATGCGCTCGTGCATTTCCTCGACGGTGGCGCACTCATGGTCGGCGAGGATGCCGGTACAGGCGTAGGCGTTGAGATCATTACCGTCGACGGCAGGGGCATGGCCGTCGATGACCTTGCCGTGCTGCTGGGCCAGGACGAGCTTGTCCAGCGTGGGGCCGTCGGCATTCAGGATGCCGGGGAAATTCATAAATTCGCCGAGGCCGAGGATCTCGGGCCGGGTGATCGGCTCTTTCATCTCCTCCGCGCCGATGACCGCGCCGGAATGCTCGAACGGCGTGGCGGGAACACAGGAGGGGAGCATGTACTGGATGTCGAGCGCGGTATCCTTCGCGGCGTCGATCATGTAATTCAGGCCGGTCAGGCCGCAGACGTTGACGATCTCGTGCGGATCGGCGATGATGGTGGTGCCGCCGTGGGGGACAAGGAGACGGCTGATCTCCTCGGGCGTGACGTAGGACGATTCGATGTGGATATGGCTGTCGATGAAGCCGGGGGCGGCATAGCAGCCATGCGCGTCGACGGTCTCGCGGCCCTCATACTGGCCGATGCCGGCGATCTTGCCGTCGCAGAGGGCGATGTCGCCCGCGACGATCTCGCCGGAGCAGACGTCGATGATGTTGCAGTTTTTGATGACGGTGTCCGCTGGGACGCGCCCGGTCGCGACATCGATGAGATGCGAAAGAGATTCCCGTGTTTCCATGATGGTAGTCTCCTGTTATTCCGCGTGCAGAGCCAGGATCGGGTCGAAGTGGCGCAAGGCCAGATAATCCACCGGGCCTGCATCGGTCACGGCATAGTCGGGGATGGAGGTGATTGGGAGGAAGAACATGTACATCATCGGATCTGGCAGGTCAGAGCCGAGCGCGCGAACCGCATTGTCGATCTTCTTTTCCGCGACACAGATCTCTTCCGGCTCGCAGTCGCTGACAATCCCGCCGACCGGCAGTGGAAGAAATTCCATGATCTTGCCGCCGTCGACCACGACCTGGCCGCCGCCCTGCTCGATCAGATAATTGACCGCAATGGACATATCTTCGGCGTCAACGCCCATCACAACGATATTGTTGTCGTCCGGCGCTGCACTGGAGGCCATCGCGCCCCGCTTCAGCTTCCAGCCGGAACAGAAGGCTAACGTGCGATTTCCATTCCGTCCAAAGCGCTCCAACACGCCAACCAACACGACATCCTGCTCAGTATCCGGCTGGACAATATGGTCGCGAACCGTGAGCGTCACATCCCGACGCTTCCGGACAAACGGCCCCTTTACATCCAGTGCGAGCACATCTGCGGTGCCATTTTCCAAGGCCACATGATATTCAAAGTCGGCCTTTGTGGTCAGCTTACACTTGAGCGGACTGCTGAGCGCGGCGCTGCGTTTCGGCGCGTGCAGTGCATAGCTGAGCTTATGATCTTCTGCCACCATTTTGCCGTTTGTCATGACGGCGCGAACGCGGAACTGCGTCAAATCGTCTACAAACAGGACGTCGGCGATCCGGCCAGGGACAATCGCGCCGACCAGATGGTCGATGCGGAAGGCTTCCGCACTGTTGATTGTCGCCATCTGAATGGCGGTCATCGGAGAAACGCCTGCCTGGATGGCCAGACGGACAACATGATCCAGATGACCCTTTTCCAGAATATCGCGGGCAGTCACATCATCGGTGCAGAAGCTGACACGGCGCGCCAGTGCGGGATTCACCTCGGTCACGGCACGAATGTTTTCCGCGAGGAAATGGGTCACGCAGGACTCGCGAATGAGCATGTGCATGCCCTTGCGCATCTTTTCCACGACCTCTTCATGGTCATAGCTCTCATGGTCGAGCCGAACACCACCGCAGAGATATCCATTGAGGTCCTTGCCGCGCAGCATCGGCGCGCAGCCGAAGACAGGCAGGCGGTTTTCAATCGCCTCAGAAATGGCACCGAGAGTATCCTCGTCTTCCTCCTGCAGAAATTCCCGAACTGTTTCCCAGACGCCGAAGCATTCCGGCCATTTCTGAACTTCCTGATGCGTTTCTTTGGTGAAATTATACGCTACGGTCGACTGTGGGATCGTATACGGCGTCTTGAACGGTGCACCCCAGAACACCTTCAGCGGACTTTGCTTCATCTCGGCCAACACTTCGCGCAGTCCCTCCAGACCGGAGACAGAGATATACTCGTCGAGGCCGGAGATCATGCTGGTGGTTCCGTGCGGAACGACTGCCTTTGCATAGCTGGTAATGCTGAGCTTGCTGCATTCGCTGTGGATATGGCCATCGATCAGGCCGGGAACCAGATAGCGTCCCGTCGCATCGATGATCTCGGTGTCCGGCCCGATGTAATCGGACACGTCGCCGATTGCTGTGATCATGTCGCCATAGACGGCAACATCAGCAGGATAGATCTCACTGGACATGACATTGACAAGCTGCCCGCCGCGAATCACCTTATCTGCGGGGATCAGGCCGCGGCCGGCGCGGACGCGGGTTTTCAGAGCGCTGATTGTGTGTTCCATAACGTGTTTCCTCCTGTTGTTTTGGATGGTTGTTCTTCAAAATCAGGAGTCCCGGGGCCCTTCGTTCCTCCTAATACTTGCCAATAAATATAAAAAGACACATTTGCCGCGAACGAAAAAACAGGTTTCCCGTCCTGCAAATGTGTTTTGCTGTCGAATTTGATATTCGATTTTTTGAATTTGTATTTTTATCTTAAAGAGTATTTTTTGAAAAATCAAGGTACATTTCCAACAAAAATTTCTACATAATTTCTCTACTCCGGATTATTTTTTGCGATAAGCGTTTGCAATTTGCCAATATCGAATATCTGAAAAAGCATGGACAGTAGCTATACCTTTGCATGTAAGAATTATCAAGTGATACTGAAGAAGAAAATCTATATAATATTTCTGGCCTGTACCGGATCTGACGTGGACAAAATGAAATATCATGTGCAGGTTCATATAAAGACCAAATAAGAGCCGGATTTGATCCTTCCGTTTCAGAAAAGATTACTCAAATGCGACATTGACAAGTCCCAATCGGATGGTAGCATTAAAAGATAAAGATAGTCCGGCATCTTGTAGACAGGCTTTGAGGTGCTGGACGGAAACAGACGCTCTGAGAGCTGCTTATCCGACATTTCCTCCGGCAGCGGCCATTGCAGGCCGCAGTTTGCCGCCCGTTGCAGGGTTGCTGCCACAGTGTTCCGAGCGCAGCGGCAGCTTGACGCGATCTCGGTCTTGTTGAGTCCCAGGCTATGGAGCCTGAGGATCTCGCGGTATCCTACGTTGGAAAATCCAACGCAATAAAATAAAGATATAAGTAAAGATATATAAATTACGGATAGAATCGATTCGATTCAGAAGCGGCAGCAGCAAGAGAAAATTTTTTGCAAAGAGTCATTGACAAACGTTTGTTCTAGTGTTATCATGTGGAACATGGCAGGAAATCCTGTCGACAACAGAATATTCCGAAGCGCACCATGTAAAGTAATGAAGGAGCGCTGCGACCGAGAATGGCCGCAGCGCTCCTTTTGGTGCTCTTTAGGGGAAATGGGGGTGGGGAACTCAAATCCCAAACAACTGAATAACCAACAACGCGGATAACACCGCAGGTTGGGAAACGCGCACGGCGCGCGCGACGACCCGGAAGCAGCGAGCTTCCGGCGAGCGAGAAACGCACCGTGGGCAGCCCTGGCAGGCTGCATCATGCCGCCCAACCTGTTTGGACACACAACGTCTGGCCTGCACGTAAGACAGGCTGCCGTGGCTGGGGTTGCAAGCAGTCAAGACCCCTTCCACGAGCTGTGAGAGTTGCCACGCTCTGTCCGCGCTGTTCCCCATCGCCGGGGTGCGAGCTGCAAATACGGTGGAAGAAAACCATAGCGACTATAGTAGCGACTACACAAGGTAAAAATCCGAATTTCAGTTTTTCATAGCGACTAATGTAGCGACTATGGCATCCGAAGCGCAGAAATTTTGGATTTCATGGCTTGTGCAAAATGAAAATCAATAAATTCTTCTAAACGGAATGAGGATCAGGCTGCGTTTTAGGCTTTTCCTGCTGCGCAAGAAAAGCGCAAGCATAGCATTTTGGTACCAAAATGCGGCTTGCAGGGAGAACCCTGACCCCAATGCCGCCTGCGAGCGGAGAGTTGACGGTTGAACTACAAATCGTTCATCGGCGCAGCCGTTTGCTCTGTGGTGTGGGGCGCGTCGTGCCGACGTGTGCGGTTTTGCAGGCTGACTGCGCATCCGTGTAGGTTTGCGCAGAGCAAACGCCGCGTCCGCCCACCGTGGCGGCGTGAGGAAAATAGGATGAAAAACTTCGACTGGGTAATTCTTCTCGGCCATTCAAAAACCAATTTTGATTCCCAGCATGGGAGAAAGGAAGCCAAATGAACCAGAAACAGTATCACTCGCCGGAAGAATTGCCCATGATGATGAACATGACAGCCGTTTCTCTGCATTTCAGATTGGCAAACGGATTGTCGTTTCACGCGAGATATTTCTCGAATGGCTGGACCGGCAGTGTGAGGAACAAAAATGTGCGTGAAGGAAGATTGGACTTGCTGTTCGGCTGTGCTTGTGGTAATCGTGTTTGCTAACCGAAAACGAAGGAGGTAAACACGATGCCGAAACGACGAGCTAACGGCGAAGGCAACATTCGGAAGCGGAAAGACGGACGCTGGGAAGGCAGATATACGGCGGGCTATGATGCAAACGGAAAGGCAATCACAAAAAACGTACTCGGCAAGACACAGGCCGAAGTCAAAGATAAACTACGGGCCGCGATTGAGGATAGCAAGAAGCTCGATCCAGTGAAAGCAGGGAGCTATACGCTCGAACAGTGGCTGAAGCTCTGGTACTCCGTTTATGTCGAGCCGCAGGTGCGATATTCGACCAAAGAGTTTTACCACAATGCCATCGACCATCACATCATTCCGAAGCTCGGAAATGTGAAGCTGGAAAAGTTGACGATGCTGCAAATCCAGCAGTTTTACAACGAGCTGCTCAAGAGCGGCCGTGTACAAAAGAAAAACCAGCCGGAGCTGAAAGAACATGGGCTGAGTCCCCGCATGGTGCAATGTGTCCATGTGGTGCTGAATAAGGCATTGGAACATGCGGTGGAAGAAAAGATGATTTTAGCAAATCCGGCGAAGAAATGTAAAATCCCAAAGAATACGCACAAAGAGATGAACATCCTGCCGGAAGCGTTGATCGGTCCGTACCTGAGCGCAGCGAAGGAGCATGGGATTCTCGCGCCGATGTATCTGGAGCTGACAACGGGACTGCGCCGTGGAGAACTGCTGGCTCTGCGATGGGAGGACTTGGATATTCAAAACCGTACGCTTTCGGTCAATAAAAGCGTTGCACGACAAAATGGAAAGTTGGTCATCAGTACGCCGAAAACGCCAAATTCCATCCGCACAGTCCTATTGCCGGAAGATACGGTGAAACTTCTCGTAGAAGAACATGAACGTCACCCTGCGAATCCGTATTTGTTCCCATCTCCGCGCACGGGTGAAACGTGGGATCCGGATGGATTTCGCAGGCTGCATGACCGGATCATCAAGGAGATTGGCGCGGAACATGTGAGATTTCATGACATGAGACACACGTTCGCGACCTTATCACTGAAAAGCGGCGTGGATGTGCGAACCTTGTCGGAAACACTGGGCCACTTCAGTGCGGGATTCACGCTCAGCACCTACGTCCACTCGACGTCAGGCATGAAACAGAGCGCGGCAGACGCGATCGGAAACACCATCCGCAACGCGATCTGACCCCAAAACCAAAGCGGCGGCTGCAACTTGCAGCCGCCGTTCAAACGTTCAAAATATTCTTGAAAACAGAGAAACTTGTGCTGTTTTGTCAAATAAATCTCAATAAATCCACTGCGTTTTCGCGCCCGTTTGGGTCAAATCTGGGTCAGGTCGCATGACTGCAAAAATGCGGTCGATTATTTGCGGGAGAAAGCAAAGAAAAAGTCCTGAAATCGTGAGATTTCAGGACTTTTCTGGTGGAGATAAGCGGGATCGAACCGCTGACCTCATGACTGCCAGTCATGCGCTCTCCCAGCTGAGCTATACCCCCAAGTGGAATTACTATTGCTATGAAGTTTTGAAAAGTGCCGATTGTGCTAAGAAGCGGGAAACATTTGTGGGGGCATAAGATAAGTGGCTTGTGCTCCCAGCTGAGCTATACCCCCAAGTGGAATTACTATTGCTATGAAGTTTTGAAAAGTGCCGATTGCGCTAAGAAGCGGGAAACATTTGTGGGGGCATAAGATAAGTGGCTTGTGCTCCCAGCTGAGCTATACCCCCAGATATTTCCAAATGGGTTAAGAAGCAAGATATGAAGTTTTCAGGTTTGGGACGGGGGTACGTAAGCGTCATGCTTGGGCTCCCAGCTGAGCTATACCCCCATCGGCGGAGTTATTCTATCAGACTTTTTTGAAAAAAGCAAGTCTTTTTTCAAAAAATCTGAAAAAGCTTTTTTACTGGGGGTATTCCGTCGTTTCCAGAAGCTGAAGAATGCGGGCGTCGGCGGAGAAGAGGGTATAGAGCGTGGCGCTGGCGTCGTCTGTGCAGACGAGCAGGTGCGCGGTCTCGGATGCGGCGGCGTCCGCGGCGCTGGGCTGCGCGGCGGAGCGGTAGAAGCAGCTGTAGCCCTCCGGGGCTTCGGCGCCTGCGGGCAGAAGGGCAAGGAGGGTTTTCTGGCACAGAAGACCGGCCAGCGCGTCGTTGGCTTCGTTCAGCGCTGCGGCGGAATCCGGTGCGTCGGCTTCGGCGGTCACGCCGATGGCATGGCCGGCGGCGAGCAGCTCGAACACGAGCGCCGGGTCGGACCGGATCTCTTCGGCTGTCAGAAAGAAGCTGCCCAGCAGGTCGTATTCCGCAAGCGCCGCGGCGGCGCCGCGCATGGCGCTGCTGTCGGTGAAGGCCAGATAGACGGTCGCGGGCTGCTTTTCGGCGGCGGGATCGCCGCCTGTGGGCTGCTGGCCGTCGTTCGGGTGATCCTGCGGGCGGTCCTGCGGCTGGTTGGCGCTGTCGGTATACTGCTGGACGCGGTAGGCGATCAGATTTTCGGCCTTTTCAATGAACAGAGAATCGTCATAGACCTCGCTGCCGTTGGTGAAGCGGAGCACCGGATAGCCGCCGGCAGACTCCAGCATGGTGGTCTTCAGACCGAAATGTGACGCGCAGAAGGTGAGCGGCAGGTATAAAATGCCGCCGCGGTACAAAACGTTGGCGGCGGAGACGGTGCCGCTCTCGTCGCTGACGGTGCCTGCGGCCAGATCGAAGATCAGCTGCCTGCTGCGGTCGAGCAGGACGTAGGTCTGCTTCGCCTGATTATAGGAGGGAGCCACGCTGCAGGGCTGGCTGTCGAAGACCTGATAGGGCACATAGAGCGTGCCGCCGGAGTAGGTGGGCAGGACGGTCAGCGTCAGGGGGACGGTGTCGTTGACGGCGACGAAGAACAGGCTGATGTCCGCTGCGGCCGGTACGCACAGGCAGGCCAGCATGGCGAAGATCAGAACCAGACAGAGCACTTTGCGCAGACGCATGACAGTCCTACCTTTCCGAGAAACCTCCTGAATTTTATACAGTATACCATAATCCGCGCCGATGGGCAAGTTTTTTGGTTGTCTTGCGCGGCGGGGTATGGTATAGTAATGGATAAAACAGGACACAGCCGGTGCAGGAGGGCGCGCAATGGAACGAATCGTGAAGGAGAACTATTATCTGGATATCGCCGAGACGGTGCTGGAGCGCTCGACCTGTCTGCGCAGGCAGTACGGCGCGATCATTGTCCGCAACGACGAGATTGTCGCGACGGGCTATAACGGCGCGCCGCGCGGCCGGAAAAACTGCTCGGATCTCGGCTACTGCGTGCGTGAGCAGATGCGTGTGCCGCGCGGTGAACGATATGAGCTCTGCCGGAGCGTCCATGCCGAGGCGAACGCCATCATTTCGGCCTCCCGCAACGAGTGCATCGGCGGGGATATCTATTTGGTCGGCCACGACGCGAAGACCGGGGCGATCCTCTCCGACGCGACGTCCTGCTCCATGTGCCGGCGCATGATCATCAATGCCGGGCTGCGGCGCGTGGTGATCCGCAACACGAAGACGGAATTTACCGTCGTGCAAGTGCAGGACTGGATCGATCAGGACGATACGCTGGAAATTTGAGCGGAGAGACGGTATGAAGCTTGGAACTCTGGAGCTGCCGGGCCAGCTGGTGCTGGCGCCGATGGCGGGCGTGACGGATCTCGCGTTCCGGACGATCTGCGCAGAGCTTGGCGCGGCAGTGACGGTGACGGAGATGGTGTCGTCCCGCGCACTGGTCTATCATGATAAAAAAAGTCAGAGCCTGCTGCACAAAACGCCCGTCGGCGTGTGCGGCGCGCAGATCTTCGGCAACGAGCCGTCGGTGATGGCCGAGGGTGCGGCGCTGGCGCTGGAGCTGTCCGGCGCGGATTTTATCGATATCAACATGGGCTGCCCGATGCCGAAGATCGTGAACAACGGCGACGGCTGCGCGCTCATGAAGAACCCGGAACTGGCCGCGCGGATTGTGGAAGCGGTCAGAAGCGCCGTGCCTGTCCCCGTGACGGTCAAGATGCGCAAGGGCTGGGACAAGGGCTCCTGCAACGCCCCGATGCTGGCCGCGATGCTGGAGCAGGCGGGCGCTGCGGCGATCGCCGTGCACGGCCGGACGCGGACGATGCTCTATTCGGGCGTGGCCGACTGGGACTGCATCCGCGAGGTGCGGGAAGCGGTCAAAATTCCCGTTGTGGCCAACGGCGATATCGTGACGGCGGAGGACGCCGTCCGGTGCCAGAAGCGCACGGGCGCGGAGCTTCTGATGCTCGGCCGGACGGCCTTCGGCGATCCGTGGATCTTTGCGCAGGCGGCAGCCGCGCTTCGCGGAGAACCGGTGCCGGAGCTGCCGCCGCTTTCCGAGCGGATGGAGACGGCGCTGCGGCAGTTTGCGCTTGCCATGCAGGACAAGGGCGAATACATCGCGTGTCTCGAAGCGAGAAAGCATTTCGCGTGGTATCTGCGCGGCGTGGCACACAGCAGCTACTATAAAGAGAAGATCTCTGCGATCCGCACCGCGGCGGACGTGCAGACGATCGTAAGTGGGATACAGAGAGATTTGAGGTGAGAGGATGCAGGATGACGCGCTGATCCGCCGCGCGGCCCAACGGGACGAGCGGGCCTTTGAGCAGCTGATGCTGCTGCACCAGAAGGCGGTCTATAATATCTGTTACCGGATGGCAGGCAACGCGGAGGACGCGCTGGATCTGTCACAGGAGGTATTTCTGAAGCTGTGGCGGACGCTGGAGCAGTATCAGTTTGACGCGGCGTTTTCCACGTGGCTGTACCGGATGACGCAGAACGCGTGCATCGATTTTCTCCGCCGCCAGAAGCGGCAGCAGCACACTTCCCTCACGGTCTGCGACGATGAGGAGGATGCGGGAAAGGAGTTTTCCGTCCCGGATCCCGCGCCGCTGCCGGAGGAGCGGGTCATTTTTAATGAAAAGCAGGAAGCCATCCGCACGGCGATGAACGCCCTGCCGCCGGACTTCCGCGAGATTCTGGAGCTGCGCGTGGTGCGGAATCTTCCGTATGAGCAGATCGCGCAGATCATGGAGCTGCCGGTCGGGACGGTCAAGTCGCGGCTGGCGCGGGCACGGCTCCAGCTGAAAAAAAGACTGGAAGCCGGGAACTTTTTCGAGCCGGATGCGTCTAACCGGATGAAATAACAGGAGGTGGGCGAGCAATGAACTGTGAAAGAGCGCTGGAGCTGATCAGCGCGGAGCTGGACGGAGCGGTGACGCAGCAGGAGCGGGCGGAGCTGCAGGCCCATCTGGACGCCTGCCCGGACTGCCGCGAGACGTATGCACAGCTGCACGAGCTGGACGCGGCCCTACAGGAAAGCGAGCTGGAGCCGCCTGCGGCGCTGCACGACAGCGTGATGCAGACGATCTGCCGGGAAAAGAAGCGCAGGCCCGCCTGGCTGCCTGCCGTCGCGATCGCCGCGGCTGCCGTGCTGGTGCTGCTTGCGGGGCGCGCGGGACTCATCGCGCTGCCGGGCTTCGGCGGGGACAAAGCGGCGTCCAACGACGTCGGCGCTGCCGCGCAGCGGATCTGGATGCAGACGGAGCAGGACAACGACCGGTCGGACGAAGCGTCCGCTGCGGCGGAGCTTGCCGCGGAAACGGGCGCGGATGTGCTGCTCGTCTGGGGCGAAGCGCCGCAGGCGCTTGCGCAGCTGCCGTATCAGACGCTCGAGGGCGGCGCGCGGCTGTATGAGGTGCCGGGCGACGTGTGCCGGGCGCTTCTGGATGCGCCGGGCGAGGATTCCGTGCAGGCGTTCGCGCCGGACGGCGGCGAAGCCGGCTTTGACGCGCAGCAGACGGCATATATCCTGCTGCTTGGCTGACAGAAAAATCCTGAATGCGGGAGTCTTCTTTTCGCAAAACTAATCCGAAGAGGTGAGGGTTTTGTTCAAAAGAAGACTCCTGATTTTTTGCATGCTTCTGTCCCTGCTTGTCTGGCCGGTGAGGGCGAAGGACGACTTCATCCGCTGGGTAGAGTTTGATGTCAGCTGCGAAGCGATGGAGCGGGCAGTGGCGCTGGCCGCGCAGGCGCGGGAGCGCGACGAGCCGGTGACATGGCTCCAGCTGCTGGCGCTGGCGGGCGTCTATGGCGGCGGCCATGTGCACACCGCGCAGGTCACGCGCGCGGCAGAAGCCTTCCGGACGGCGCAGCCGGTCGCGCCGGGACAGGAAAAGCTGTATGCGTATTATCTTGAAGCGTACACCGCCGCGCTCGGCGGGCTGGTCGGGACGTATGCGATCGAAAAAACGGCGGAGGACGGCAGCCGGTACTGGCAGCCCTGCGAGGGCGTGAAGGCGTTCAGCCCGATCGCCGCCGGATACTGGTACAGTCATTATGACGACTTTGGAGCCGGGCGCAGCTTCGGCTTTGCCCGGCGGCATCTGGGCAACGACCTGCTCGGCAGTCTCGGCACGCCGATCACAGCGGTCGAGGGCGGAACGGTGGAAGCAATGGGCTGGAACCGCTACGGCGGCTGGCGCGTGGGCATCCGCTCGCACGACCGGAAGCGGTACTATTATTATGCCCACCTGCGCAAGGATGCGCCGTTCGCGCCGGGTCTTCAGGTGGGCGATACCGTGCAGGCCGGAGATCTGCTCGGCTTCATGGGCCGCACGGGCTATTCTGACCGGGAAAACGTCAACAATATCGAGACCGTCCACCTGCATTTCGGCTTGCAGCTGATCTTTGACGAGAGCCAGAAGGAATGCGATTCGGAGATCTGGATCAACGTCTACGAGATCGTCCGGTTTCTCAGTCATCACCGAAGCTCGCTCGTGCAGGACACGCAGACGGGAGAATGGAAGCGGTTATACCCTTATCGCGACCTCGACACTTGACAGCGGCGCGAAAGTATGAAAAAATAGGGGAAAATCATGAAAGCAGGTGCTTCTATGGAACAGATGACGACCGGCCGGTGCCCCAAGTGCGAGCACGAGCTGAAGATCCCGGCAGAGCTGGAGGATTTCTCCTGTATGTACTGCGGTGCGCGGCTGACGCAGGCGGAGCTGTGCCCGCCGCAGGCGCAGGAACTT
The DNA here is from genome assembly GCA_934655875.1 of uncultured Oscillospiraceae bacterium. Classification (GTDB taxonomy): domain Bacteria; phylum Bacillota; class Clostridia; order Oscillospirales; family Oscillospiraceae; genus CAG-170. Next base: position 4,476 of record CAKUHB010000038.1, on the reverse strand, counting down.
TCCGCCGATGAGCAGGAAGCCTGCTTTGCCCACGCGACGGCCCGACTTGGCTGGTGCATCACAAATTTTCACGGTTATCAGAAGAAGATTATGCGTGACACTTTTTTCGAAGCGTTCGAGACGTATGAGACCGGCTGCGCGCCGGTCATTCAGGAGCTGTCCCGCGGCGTCCCGGCCCATCGGCAGACGGAGCTTCTGACGCAGGCGGCGCAGACGTTTCTGGACGAGCTGGAGCACGGCTGGAAGGGAAAGAGCGATATGGAGGATGAGAAGATCATCCTTGCCATCTTCTTTATCCCGATGGTGCGCAAGCAGAAGCTGCCGGTGAGCGAGGAATTTGTTACGATCGTGCAGAAGCTCTGGATGGAGCGGCATCCGAAATCGCCGTTCTATCTGGGCGATTATGACTCCATTTCCTCTGGCTTCCGCAAGAAGTTCCTTGGCCTGTGCTTTATTACGACCGCCGTCTGCCAGGAGCTCGGCAAGCCGGACGACTGCGAGGAGCTGACGGCCTTCCGTGCGTTCCGTGACGGATATCTGCGGCGGCAGCCGGACGGCGAAGCGCTGATCCGGGAATACTATAATATCGCCCCAGGCATCGTGACGTGCATCAACACCTGCTCCGATCGGCATGCCAGCTACGCGCGCATCCGAGAGCAGTATCTGGCCCCGTGCTACGAGGATCTGCTGGCCGGGCGCGAGGAGCAGTGCAAGACGCGCTATGTACAGATGGTGCGTGAGCTGGAGCGGGAGTACCTCAGCTGAGCAAAGAGAAATGTGCGGCCCATATCCGTCAAAAGGCCGGTTTTGACGGATATGGGCCGCGCCTATTTGTAAAGATAGCATAAAGAATTATCCAAAAAATAATAGAAAACACCAAAAATTAGGATACCATCTTGACGAGCCGAACATATGACCGTATAATACAGAACTGGAAATATTCCTCAAAAATGATAAGATCCCGCGATCACCGGGATGGATGAAAGTATCGAAGCGTGTCGATAAATTCTGACAGTTTATGGTAAAATTTAAATTGAAAAATTTACCATTTCGTGTTATATTATTGTTGTCGCAGCGATAAAAAAGTCAGTGCCTGACACACACCATATCATGAGGAGAGGTCAAAGATGGAAAACCGTGTCAAAATTCTGATCGCAGACGGGAATGAGGATTTCTGCGGTCAACTCAAACGAAGGCTGGAGCAGGTCTCCGGCTATGAGATCGTTGGGGTCGCACCCGACGGTCAGCGCGCGGTCGAGCTGATGCGCGCGGCAAGGCCGGACGTGCTGGTGCTGGATCTGATGCTGGCAAAGCTGGACGGCATCACGGTCCTGAAGCGCGCCAGAGAGATGGAGAAGCCGCCTGCGGCGCTGGTCCTGACCGGGTTTATGACAGAATACGTCGCCAATATGGCGGTCTCGCTCGGCGTGCAGTATTTCATGTCGAAGCCGTGCGAGCTTGACGCCGTAGCGGAGCGCATTCACGAGATGACAGCCATCGACAATCAGCTGCGTCAGTCCGCGCAGCGCCGGCAGGAGGTCAATATCGAAGCGATGGTGACCTCCATCATCCACGAGATCGGCGTGCCCGCCCATATCAAGGGCTACCAGTACCTGCGCGAAGCAATCATGATCGCCGTGCAGGACATGGATGTGATCAACGCCATTACAAAGGTGTTGTATCCGCAGGTCGCCAAGACGTTCGCGACGACGCCGTCCCGCGTCGAGCGGGCCATCCGTCACGCCATCGAGGTGGCGTGGGATCGCGGCGATCTGGAAACGCTGCAAAGATTCTTCGGCTATACCGTCTCCAACACCAAGGGCAAGCCCACCAATTCCGAGTTTATCGCCCTCATCGCGGACAAGCTGCAATTGCAGCTGAAAAACGGACAGGCCATCTGACGCAGGCCGTATTTGCTCTGCCCGGCAGTGGAAACGTTTTGCTGCCGGGCAGATCTGCCTGATGAGAAGCGCGTGCAAAAAACTTTTGTTTCCGCGAAATTTTTTCTTGCGTCTGCGGGAAAGCTATGCTATAATCCCTATAGACAGTTAAATACCTCTAACCGAAAGCGGACAGGCTGCGGAGCGGGGGTCAGGTGCAGGAAGCTGCCTGCACAGTTGAGGTGGATCGCAAGGGATACGTATACCCTTAAGTTAGAGAGCCTTAACTTCTATTTAACGGTCAATCCAATGAAAAGTGAGGACGATCCTGTGAGTATTGTGATCCTTGGCGGCAACGAGTGCATGGAGCACCGGTATAAAGAGCTGTGCAGCAGCTATCGCTGCGAATCGAAGATCTTCACAAAGCCGGCCGGCGGCCTGCGCAACAAGCTGGGCAGCCCCGATCTGATGATCTTCTTTACCAATACGATGTCACACAAGATGGTGCAGGGCGCCATGAGCGAATTGAAGGGGAGACCGACCATCATCGAACGATGTCACACAAGCTCCCTGTCCGCGCTGCGGGGCATTCTGGACAAGTACGCCGCCGCGGAGGGCTGAAGACATGTCGGAGGAAATTGTCGTCCGCCAGGCCGCGCCGACGCTGGCCGGCATCAAGACCGGAAGTCTCTTTCCGTATCCCTGCTCCGGCAAAAAGCGGCTTCTGGATGAGATCCGCGCCTTTAACCGCCGGTTCGCGGCCAAGGGGCTGTGCCTGCTGCCGCTGCGGTATTCGGATGGACAGGCGCTTCTGTACCTCTACCGGCCGTCCGCGCTCGCGCGCGATCTGCTGGACGCGCGGGCGGCCGCGCTTTTGACGCAGGCCGGATATCCGGACGGCAGCTGCGGGCAGCATGTTGTGACGCTCATCCGCCGGATGCGGGCACGCGGCGAGTTTCCGCATGAGGTGGGGCTGTTTCTCAGCTATCCGCCGGAGGACGTCAAGGGCTTTATTGACAACCACGCCGCAAATTCCAAATGCGCCGGCGTCTGGAAGGTCTACGGCGACGAGCAGCGGGCCAGACAGACGTTTGAAAAATATAAAAAATAGTAGAATTTTTCTCTCTGCCGCAAGATGATTTTAGGTCGGTTGAGGGATTAGAAAACGCCGGAAACCCGCATAAACTCTATGTTTTTGCGGGTTCTCGGCGTTTCTTTTATCGCCTGTATTAGTGGTGCTTTTTCGGTAAATGGTGCCCAAATGGTGCCCAAATCCCACGCGGGGCTATAAAACGATATAAGAAGCGGTAAAGAGATACAGCGGTTAAAGCTCTAAATCGCTGCTCTTTTTCTTTGCCGCGCTCTTTGCTTTCTTCGGCTCGGCTTTCTCTGCCTTTGCCGGGTCAGCCTGTTTGACCGCCCCATGATAAGCGTCTAAGACTTCTTTCTTGCGTTCAAGCCGCACGTCCACATAACGGGCGGTAACAGCTTCAAAGTTCATAGACAGTCCAAGCGATACGCCGATACCCGCAAGCGTATGTCCTAACACTTCGCCTACGGTGTAGAAGTCGCCTGTCAGTTGGTGCATATTCGTAGCCGCCGTATGGCGTAAATCGTGAAAGCGGATATGCGGCATATCCAAATCTTCAAGCAGTTTTCCAAACTGGGAAGATACCCACGACGCGGAGATAGGGGAACCGTCCGGCTTCGCTACAACAAGGTCATTGTCATAGTATGGCTTTCCGTCTTTTTCTGCCTGTTCGCGCTGCGCTTCCTGCATAGCAAACTGTTTGAGGAAGAACGGGCGGGCAAGCTCTGTGATAGGCAGCTTTCGCCCGTTGGATTTCGGCGGTGCCATTTCCTCAATGACTTTTGTTTTCGGCGGCACCTTAAAGGGTAGCTGCTCGGAAACGTCAAAGGTGTTGTTTTCCAAATCCACATTACGCCAGCGCAAGCCCAGGATTTCAGAACGGCGCATACCGTAAAGCCCGCCTAAGATAACGGGCATTTCCCAAACGGTACCCTCGACGCGCTGCATAAGGGCTTTTACCTGTTCCGGCGTGTAAGGGTCGGGGGTCTTGTCGCTCTTTCCAAACTTCGTAAGCGTGTCCTTTGCCGCGTTGGTTTCGATATAGCGGTATTTCCGGGCATGGCTCAATGCCACGCTCAAAACTCGCTTTGCCCCGGCTGCGGTGGACGGTTTCAAGCCTTTGTCGATAATCTGCTGAAACATTTTGTCTACCATAGCGGGGGTAAGCTGATTAAGGGCAACGCCGCCGATATAGGGATTGATATAGTTTGCAATCGTCTTTTTGTACCCGTCGTAAGTAGAGGGGCGCAAGTTCACTCTTGCATAGCTTTCTACCCATTCATTCAGATAGCTTGCAACGGTCTGTTTCCGCTGTGAAGCGATAGACGCAATCTGTCCCGGATTATGGAGCTTTGCTTTCATCTCTGCTTCATGCTGTGTCGCTTCCTTTTTTGTTGGAAAGCCCTTTTTTGAATAGGTTTTCTTTTCCCCATTCGGGGCGGTGTACTTTATATTCACGTCGTAAACTGTACCCGGCCGCCCGGTCAGTACGCCGTTGCTGTCGCG
>CAKUHB010000037.1 GCA_934655875.1 uncultured Oscillospiraceae bacterium | reverse complement strand
GCTGCGCTCATATTCCCGGAGTTCTTTTCCGCACTTTGGACAAAACATGATACCGCCTCCTTTTCTGCGCTTCTGTTTCACCTCTTTTACAGTTCGAGCTTACCATACAACCGCAATTCTGGCAAGACAAATCCAGAAAAAAGGTTCCTGCTATCCTAAGATTCAGGAACCTTTTTCTTGTATAAAGAAAACCACCGGCAATGCCGGTGGTTCCAAAAAGCTTTAGCTATGCCCAGAAAAAATATCCGAGCGAAGCGAGGAACAAGTCTGGAAAGCAGTTGATAAGGTGCGATTCAAAAAGGTAGATAATCGAGAGAGGTGAAAAGCAAAATGCGCCAGGCCGCTATTTCAATAGCAGTAGGGCGCATCATGCAGTAGAAAGAAAATTCGATGAGCCTATAGGCTCGGCTGGTAATAGGCCCTAAGGGGGCCTGTGCAAACCACCGGCACGGCCGGTGGTTATGATTCTTTCTATTGATTGAATTTTCGCCGGTAGGCAGCAAAGGCCTCCCGGATCACCGCGACGGCCTCAGCACGGCCATGGACACTGTCGACCTCCGCGTTGGTATCCGGCTCCAGGTGCTTGTAGACGCTGAAAAAGTGGCTGATCTCATTGGAGACATGCGCCGGCAGATCGGACAGGGCAGAATATCCGTTGAACATCGGATCGCCAAACGGGATCGCGAGAATTTTGTCGTCCATCGCACCGTTGTCGCGCATGGTAAAATATCCGACCGGATAGACCCGTACCAAGCTCATCGGGCGAATTGGCTCGCTGCACAAAACCAGCACGTCCAGCGGATCACCGTCATCGGCATAGGTGCGCGGGATAAAGCCGTACGGTCATTTTCCGCCATGCGCGCGTAAAGCAGCCGCTGCCGCCGACCGGCGCGGTCTGGCTCTACGAAGAGCTTTACCGCCATAAAAGCGGGACTGGGTACGAAGCACATATTCTGCTGAACACCCCGGCGTCTGCCCGCCGAAACCCGCAGCTTGCCGATCTATTCGAGCTGAAAATCATCTGCGGCGAGATATGTTTCGCATGACCGAAAAAGCTGCAATCCGGTGAACACGATGTCGAACGGAAGCAAGGCGATTGGGAAAAGAATATCACGCCGCTGTCTGTTTGCTGTTTAGCTCTTTGATCGTTTTATGGCTGGCGCTTGGCGCGGTATATTAGCTTTGATTTCACGGATTTATAGAAACAAGTATCTTACCGATCCTCTTCCTCGTATTCTTCTGCCAGCACCCAGAGGTCGTATTCCCGCTTTGCCTTTTCTAGTGCGGTCAACGCCTGCTTCGGGTTCCGATCTGTCTGTTCCCTTCTACCGCGCCGGTTTTCTTTGTCGGCTTTTTGTTTTTGGCGCCACATGTTCAACGCCCCGCTGCTTTTGCAAGGTACTCCGCGGTCAATTCGAGATAACCACGCCCGTTATGCACGATCCCTGCCCAATCGAGGATTGCTGACAATACAAACACCGGATCAACAACGGACATTCCTTCCTTTCTATCGAAATATTCCTTTGCGATACAGCCAACGACGGTGTCCTCCGTACAGTCGCCGGAGCCCAATTTATAGTTTCGGCCATTGCCCTTTCTCGCCTTTCCGCCGTTTCGGAACAGGAGATGAACGATCACATCAAACACACTGTATTCATACGGCGGCGTGATGGGAAGTTCCTCGCAGGTGAAGCTTTTCCCGTCCGCATTTGCCTGGATCACATAGCTGTTGCCGCTGACAGATTGCACTGCTGCGATTCCTCCGCAGTCGATCAGCTTATTCTTAATGATGTCAGACGCATTGATGCTGTTATCATCCGCTCTTTTTAACATAGCTGCATTCACCGGTTCCTTTCTGTTCTCTGCATTGTTTTCTGTAATACCAAGGGACTTCAGAAGTTCATCCAGTCGTTTCTTTGCGGTCGGATATGAGATCCCGAGCTTGCTCTGCACATCCTTCAGATTTCCGCGGCAGGTCAAAAATGTACGCAGAAACGCAGACTGCGCAGCGTCAAGCCGGTCATATTCCGAAGCGCTTTCTTCCACAGGAAATTCCGCTCTGCAAGACGGGCAGGTCATTCTGCTGATATGCAGCACGTCCCCACACACCGGGCATATGCTGGTTTTTGTAATTTTCATTTGTTTCACCTCATGCTTTTAAGATATCATGTTGTCTATCTCTTGTCAATATTGATTTTAATATTTTTAATGTCTATATAAACTTGATTCTCAAATTGTGGTTTACAATATGGCAAACAACTTTTCTTGTCAACGGCATAGATAAATATTCCAGCACAGCAGACAGCTGACTGTGACTTAGAAGTCCGGCTACCACTGTCTTCTGTTTTAATTCTGTTTTAATTTGATTTCAGGGCAGGTTAAAAGCGTCTTCTACAATGGCAGTGTCCATTGGAAAGACGCTTTTTGTTATGTTCTGGTGTTTCTCGTCCGCGTCGTCAGCGTCCGAACCTTACTGTCGTTTTCTATGGCCGTCCTGACTACAGTACTGCTTCTGGCAGTGAAAAAGCTCTTCGGCGCACGCCGGAAAGGAGTAAATTTATGATTCTGACTGCATTTCATGGTTTTTGCATGGCGCTGGCTGACAGCGTGCCCGGCGTCTCCGGCGGCACGATCGCGTTCATTTTAGGTTTTTACGACCGGTTCCTGGATGCGCTGCACAGCCTGTTCGGCAAAGATACCGCGGCAAGGAAAGCGGCGCTTTTGTATCTTCTGAAGCTTGGTTCCGGATGGATCCTTGGCATGGGCGCGTGCGTGCTGGCGCTCTCGAAGCTCTTTGAAGCGCACATCTATTTCATGAGCAGCCTGTTTCTCGGTTTGACGCTGGTCTCGTTTCCCTTCGTCATCCGCGCGGAATGGGAGTCCCTTCGCGGGCAGGAGCGGTTTGCACCGTTTGCAGTGTTCGGTGCGCTGCTCGTCGTTCTGCTGACGCTTTTGCGGGCGAACACGATGGGCGTGGCCATCCGCTTTGCGGGCGCACCCGTGTGGATGCTGGGGTATCTTTTTATTTCCGGCGCGGCTGCGATCACGGCGATGGTTCTGCCGGGGATCTCCGGCTCGACGATTTTGCTGATCGCTGGCGTATATCTGCCTGCGATTCAGGCGATCAAGGCGTTTCTGGGGTTGGATCTCTCCGTGGTTCCGGGGCTGTGCGCGCTGGGGTTCGGCGTACTTGCAGGGATCGGACTTTCGATCCACGCGATCCGCGCAGCGCTCCGGAAATACCGGCCGCGGATGGTCTGGTTCATTCTCGGCCTGATGGCGGGCTCGCTCTATGCCATTGTCATGGGGGCCTGCCGGATTGGACACGCCGCAGGCGCCCGTCAGCCTGCAAAGCTTTGATTTCATCGGCTTTGCGCTGGGTGCTGCGCTCCTGCTTGGGCTGGAGCTGCTCCGGAAATGGACGGTGCAGCAAACTGCTTCAAAAACGATCTCGCAAAAGCGGGCTGCAACATGAAATATGGACGAACCGTCTGAAGACGCAATTGCGTCTTCAGACGGTTTTCCTGCATAACGGCTGCTGCGCCGGAATGGAACGCGCCGGCTTCTTCACTTTTTCTCAGAAGTCTATTGACCGCGCCGGGCTGCGCGGCTATCATAAGAGTATTCCGTACATTTCCTGCCGGGCACGGCAGTATCACGCATGAGGAGGTATGAGAACGCGAATGGAGCATTACAAGTTTTCAACGCTGGAGTATACGCGTCCCGATCTGGAGACGCGCCGCAAAAAGCTCGCCCAATGGAAGACCGAAGCTGCGCACGCGGAGAGCTATGACGCGCTGCGTAAGCTGATGCTTGAGATCGACCGCGAGAAATGTGAGCTGTTTACGCAGTATTCCATTGCGCACATCCGTCACACGCTCGACACGCGCGACGAATTTTATGAAGCAGAGATTCAGTATCTACAGGATACGCTGCCCACGCTCAGCGGCGAGGAGGTCGCGCTCAGTGAGACGATCGCGTCCAGTCCCTTCCGCGCGGACATCGAGCGGGAGTTCGGCAAGCAGTATTTTGTCTCCATCGATTTGCAGAAAAAGCTGTTCTGTGAGGCCAATATTCCGCTGCGCCAGCAGGAAAGCCGTCTGACCAACGAGTATCAGAAGATCATGGCCACGGCTGAGATCCCATTCGACGGCAAGACGCTGAACCTTTACGGCGTGCAGAAATATTTCGAGCATCCCGACCGCGCAATGCGCGCCGCTGCCGTCAGGGCCTACTCCAAATTCTACGAGGACAACGAGCCGCGTCTGGAGGAGCTCTGGGACGAGCTGATCCGTATTCGCAACCAGATGGGGAAAAATCTCGGCTATGAGAATTACATCCCGGTCGGCTATCTGGAGCAGGGCCGCACGGACTACGTCGAAAAGGAGGTTGCGTCCTTCCGTGAGCAGGTACGCACCGTCCTTGTGCCGCTGTGCCAGAAGCTTTATGACGCGCAGGCCAAACGGCTTGGCATCGAGCATGTCATGTGGCACGACGAGAAGATGGTCTTCCCGGACGGAAACGCCGAGCCTGCCGGCGACGACGCCTTCATGGTCAGAACTGCGCAGAAGATGTACCATGAGATCAGCCCGGAGACCGGCGAGTTTATCGACTTCATGATCGACCATGAGCTGATGGATCTGCAAAACAAGCCGGGCAAGGCTTCCACGGGCTATATGACGAGCCTGCCCAGTCTGAAAGCGCCCTTCGTGTTCTCCTGCTTCAACCACACGATCTTTGATATGCAGGTTCTGACGCACGAGCTTGGGCACGCCTTTGCGGGCTACATGGCCATGCGCAGCCAGCCGATTCTGGACTACTACAGCGAATCGACCGATATTGCGGAGATCCACTCCATGTCCATGGAGCAGTTCGCCTATCCCTATGCCGAGTGGTTCTTCGGCGATCAGGCGGACAAGTTCCGCTTTGCGCACTTGCAGGAAGCCATTACCTTTGTGCCATTCGGTGTGGCCGTGGACGAGTTCCAGCACATCTGCTATGCGCATCCCGAGCTGACGCCGAAGGAGCGGACGTACCAGTGGCATCTGCTGGAGGAAAAATATATGCCGTGGCGCCGCTATGAGAACGACGCTTTCATGGATCGCGGCGGCTACTGGTACCACAAGCTGCACATCTATCTCTATCCCTTCTACTATATCAACTATACGCTCACCACGATGGGCGCCATGGAGTTCAAGAAGAAGTACGCCGAGGATAAAGCCGCTGCATGGCAGGATTATCTAAAGCTCTGCAAGACCGGCGGCAGCCGCAGCTATCTGGAAACGCTGCGCTATGCAAATCTGGCAAATCCCTTTGAAGCCGGTTCCGTCGCGCGCGCCTGCGGGTACGCAGAGAAGATCCTTCTCAAGCAGATCGAAGCGCAGGCACAGCAGGCATAACCACACAAGCGGATATCGTTTCCGTTCTATCCCCCTCTGCATTCATTTGAACGCAGAGGGGATTTTCTTTGATCCAACCAAACAGAAAAACATCCCCCAGGGGAGCTTCCGCAGAGACCCGCGGTCTGATACAATACGTACAACCCAATCCAATCCTGAAACAAAAGCGCAGCGTTTCCTGGCAAAGAAAACGCCGCGCTTTTGTACAGGACACCCTATCAGGAGGAATAATGATGAAAAAGCTTTTTACACTGCTGCTCTGCCTGAGCCTGATTCTTGCGCTCGCCGCGTGCAGCAGCCCGGAGCCCCAGACACAGCCGACAACGCAGCAGTCGGCACAAACCGAAAACCAGCCGGAACAGGCCGAACAGACCGCGCAGCCGTCAGAACCGGAAGCGCCCACATACCCGATCGAGCAGTTCACGATCGGTACGACGGCTGTCATTGAGTCGGCGACGTTTGGCGAGTACAACTTTGATATGCTCGCCAGCGGCGTCAGTGAGCTTCCGCTCGTCTGGCAGGACGCAGAAGGCAATTACCATCCGCTGCTTGCTTCCTATGACACGGAGGATTCCGTCACCTGGGTCTACACCATCGAGCCGGGCATGACGTGGTCGGACGGCGAGCCGGTCACGGCGGCGGACATTCTCTTTACCCTCGAATATGACGACGCAAACGGCAGCGCGAACTTTGTCTCCCAGACGGACGAGGATGGAAAAGTCACGGAAGTAAAATATGCGTCCTATGCACTCTCCGACGATGAAATGTCCATCTCCCTGACGCTGACCTCCGCCAACGTCCGCGAGCTTTCCAACATGACGTCCTTCCGCGTTATGCCGAAGCACGTCTACGAAAGCAAGGACTCCGTCACGGAGGCCGAAGCCCGTGTGACCTGCGGGCCGTATGTACTGGAGAGCTTCAACAAGGAAGCCGGGACGCTCACCTTTGTCCCCAATCCCTATTATCCGCAGACGCCGAACGTCGGCAAGATCATATACCGGCTGTTTGGCAACGAGGACACGATGTATCTGGCGCTCCAGAGCCGCGATCTGGATATGACGTGGGCATACTCCACAGGCGTTTCCGGTTCGTATCAGGATGTACTAGCTGCGACCGATGCGCTGACGCTCGAAGCCGTCACAGCGGCAAATGCCCCGGCGGTGCTGGCGTTCAACAACGCAAGCGGTCTCTTTGCGGATGAAAACCTCCGGCTGGCCGTCACCTACGCGCTGGACTATGACAGCTTCCGCACCGTATTCGGCAGCGCCTATGCCATCAACCCCAACCGCGGCTTCGTGCCGCCCGTGACCGTGGGTTATAAGGAGACCAAAGCGCTCGGTCAGGACCTGACGAAAGCCGCGCAGTGCATGGCAGATGCCGGTTACGCGGAAAGGAATGCGGACGGCTTCTATGTGAATGCTTCCGGCGAGGTCTGCGCCTTTACGCTCACCTGCAACGCAGGCAAGGAAGCCCACGTCGGCTACGCGGAGTTGGTCAAGACGCAGCTCGAGCAGTTCGGCATGCAGGTCAACCTGGAAACGCTGGACGCGGACAGCTACAACGCGAAGACCAGCAACAAATTCTCTGAGAACAACATCACGATGGAAGCGGCGATCTATGGCTTCACCGCCGCCGGAATGGGCATGAAGAACGGGCTTGCATCCATCTATGTGGACGGCACGCACCCCGTGCAGGGCGGCTGCCAGGTGTTTGACGAAGCGTTCCAGACAATTCTTGCCGCGATGGGCGAAGCGAAGACCGTGGAGGAATACACCGAAGCGGCAGGCGATTTGCAGGACTGGTACGCTGCGCACGCGCCGCTGCTTGCGCTCTATTGGGACAGTCAGATCCTTGTCCACAGCGCGGCATATGAGAATTTTACCGTGGACGCGCTGTTCGGCCTGAACAATGCGAATACATGGTTCACGATCACGGCGAAATAAGCAAACAGTATCCAAAAACGCGGAGATTTCCTCGGAAATCTCCGCGTTTTGTCAAATTCCATCCCCCGGGGAGGGTTACGCGCGCCGCCCGGATACGGTACAATAATTGAAATTGCGATGGGAGGGAACGCCGATGAACACAGCCGAATCAGCTCCGGCGTTTTCCTATGCCTGCGGGACGATCTCCGCGAAGCTTTCGCGCGGTGAGCGCGTGCTTTTGCAGGACGTTTCCTTCTCCCTTGCTTCCGGGCAGCGGCTGGCGATCATCGGCGAGACCGGCTCGGGCAAAACCATGCTGGCACTGTCGGTTCTGGGGCTTCTCCCCTCGAACGTGCGGATGCAGGGCGGGCGCGTGCAGCTGGACGGCGAAGCGCTTCCCACCGGCAGGCAGCTGCAATCGCTGCGCGGCGACAGGCTCGTGTATATTCCGCAGAACGGTGCGGAGTTCCTCTGCCCCACACGCACGGTGCGCAAGCAGCTGTACGACGGACTGAAAAAATGCGGTCTGCCGCGAAGCGCGTTTGCCGTGCTGGCCGCGGAAAAGCTGCGGCTGGCAGGCTTCGACGCGCCAGAGGATGTGCTGGACAAATATTCGTTCCAGCTCTCCGGCGGCATGGCGCAGCGCGTGACGATCGCGCTGGCGGCCTGTTCGCGTGCGCGGCTCCTCATTGCGGACGAGCCGACAAACGGGCTGGACGATGCCGGGCGCACGCGGTTTTTTGCGCTTCTGGACGCCATTTTTCCGGACGCGGCCAAGCTCATCATCACGCATGATATTTCCGTTGCGGCGCGCTGCGATCGGATCCTTGTGCTGTGCGGCGGGCGGATGCTGGAAGCGGGTGCGGCAGAGCTTGTCCTGCGCGCGCCGCGCCATCCGTACACGAAAGCGCTTCTGGCAGCACAGGTCGCAAACGGGATGCAGCCCTCACCTGCTCTGCGCGCAGGCGCTTCCGGCTGCCCATTTTATGCCCGCTGTCCGGAAGCGGAGGAAGCCTGTCTGAACGGCACGATGCAAAAACACACAGACGGGAAAACAGAATGGTGGTGCTGCCATGGTTGAGATCAAGGGCTGCTGCAAGGCGTTCGGGAAGCAGACAGTTTTGCAGGATGTTTTCATGACCATTCCCGGCGGAAGCATTGTCGGTGTGTACGGCGCAAGCGGCATCGGAAAATCGACGCTTGCAAAGCTCCTCTGCGGCGTAGCGCCGCCGGATGCGGGAGAGGTTCTCCTTGACGGGCAGCTGCTCGTATCCGAAAAGAATGCGTATGACCGCAGGCGCGGGCTTGCCATTCAGATGGTCTATCAGCAGCCGTATGCATCGCTCGATCCGTCGCAGAGGATCGGCGCGGGGCTGCGGGAGCTGATTGCCTATCATCATCTGGTCGAAAGCAGGCAGGCCGCGGAGGAGCTGATCGCCGGTATTCTTGCACAGGTACAGCTTCCGGGCAAGCTCCTCAGTCATCTGCCGCGGCAGATCTCCGGCGGCGAAGCGCAGCGCGTGGCGCTGGCACGGTGTCTGCTTCTGGAGCCAAAACTTCTGATTCTGGACGAAGCGACGTCGATGCTGGACGTATCCACGCAGGCAAATCTGCTGGCGCTCGTCAAGGCGCAGATGGTTCCCAGCGGCGGAGCGGTGCTTTTCATCAGCCATGACCGCGCGCTGACGGATCGGTATTGTGATGTGGTCTATGCATTTGACGAGGATCACCGGCTGAAAGAGGTGCAGGCGTGAAGGATTACAGAAAAAATATGCTGCTTGCGCTCGTGTGCTTTCTGCTGGTCGTGGTTTTGAATTTCTTTCTGCCGCGCCTTCTGCCGGGGGATCCTGTGGCGTACTTAACGGGCTTTTCCGAGCAGGACATGACGCCCGCGCAGATCGCGTACTATGAGGACGCGCTGCATCTGAACCAATCTCTTCCGGTGCAGTTTGGCTATTATCTGCGTTCACTGCTGGACGGGACGCTGGGATATTCGTATAAAAAGGACGCCGCTGTCTCGGCGCTCATCGGCGAGAAGATCGGCTATACGCTGCAGATCACCGTTCCGGCGGTTCTGCTCTCGGCCGGGATCGGACTTTTCTGGGGGCTTCGGTGCGGGTACAAAAAGGACGGTCTGGCTGACCGGTTGTCCACGGCCGCCTTGATCATCCTCAATGCTGTCCCGGCATTTCTCATTGGGCTGGGGCTGATGACCGTATTTTGCTTTCAGAACCGGCTGCTCCCCTATACCGGTCTCAACTCCCCGGAAGCCGTGCGCGGCACGGCGGGATACATATGGGACAGGGCTTTGCATCTGGTGCTACCGGTCATGACGCTGACGCTGGCGGCACTGCCGAGCCGGTATCTTCTGGTGCGCAATCTAGCCGCGAGCGCGTCGGATGGGAAGGATATTCTATACGCGAAGCAGCGCGGGCTGCCGGACGGCGTCATTCGCCGGGCGTATCTTCTGCGCGCGGTCGCGCAGCCGTTTCTCACGATGCTGGGGATGAGCGTGTCGCTCTGCGTGGGCGGCTCGGTCGTGATCGAGAAGATCTTCTCGATCGGCGGGATGGGCTCACTGCTGACAGAAGCCGTTTATACGCTCGATTATCCGCTCATGCAGGGCATTTTGTTTGTGACGACGTGCATCATGGTGCTGTCGATTCTGCTTACCGATTTTCTTTGCCTGCTCCTTGACCCCAAGCGGAGATCGGAGGGCAGAGCATGAGAAAGAAAGGACTTTTGCCGCTCATTTTGGGACTCTTGCTGCTGACCGTTTTTGCGTTGGCTGCATTTGTACCCGAGCTTTTTACAAGCTATAGTCAAAAAGAACTGTTCACGAAGTGGCTCCCCATAAGCCGGGGGCATCTGCTCGGCACAAACGCGATGGGCTATGACATTTTTACGGAGCTTGTTTATGGCACACGGCAGACGCTGCTGGTCGGCGTCTTAAGCAGTATTCTGACGCTGATTCTGGGGGCGGGTATCGGGATTTTGGGGAGCTTCCGCGGCTGGATCGGGCAGATTTTCAATGGTCTTATTCAGATTTTTGTTCTGCTTCCAAAGCTCATTACCCTCATCGTTCTGGCGACGTTTTTTGGCAGCTCTTCCGCGCACCTGATCGTCCTGATCGCGGCGTTCAGTTGGGTCGGCACGGCGCGCGCCGTGCGCGCGAAGGTTTTGCAGCTGCACACGCAGCCGTTCATGGAGAGCTGCCGGATCGCCGGTTACAGCCGCGCGCACATCGTGCTGCGGCACATGCTGCCGAATTTGTCGGATGTGCTGCTGTCGCGCTTTTTGCTCGGCGTGAACAGCTGCATCATGATGGAGTCGACGCTGTCATTTCTGGGGCTTGGCGATCTTTACCGCCCGACGTGGGGCACGATGGTCAATTTTGCCTACAGGCGCGGCGCGTTTTTGCGGGGCGCGTATCAGTATCTGCTGGCTCCCGGTGTGTGCATCATGCTGCTGTGTCTGGCGTTCTACGCGGTAAGTCTCTGGTTTGCCGCCAGAAAAGAAACCATTTCGGAGGGGTAAGATGGGAAAATATTTTGCCGACGTACACGCGTCATACGAAAGCCAGTTCCGAAACCTGCCGCACGGGCTTGCCGATACGGACGAAGTCCTCGCCTGCCATGCAAAGCCGCGGACGTATGAAAATCTGCTGGCGCTGGCGGACGCGCTGTGCTGGCAGCTGCGTTTCCGGGAAGCGATCGACGCGCTGACGCAGGCGATCGCGCTCGAACCGGCACGCGTGGAGGCCTACCGAAAGCGCGGCCCCAAGTATCTGGATACCTTGCAGCCCGAACAGGCGCTTGCGGATTACACACGCTGCGAGCAGGCGGACGGCGTGAGCGTGATGTCGCGCTACCGCATCGGCATGGCGCACTATCTGATGCGGAATTATGACGCTGCGGCCGCCGCGTTCGCGGATTCTCTTGCCATCGCGCCGCAGGACGACGATATGTATATTGCGGATGTTTACTGGCTGGTTCTGTCGCAGCTGCGCGCCGGAAAGACAGATGCAGCACAAAAAACCTTGCAGCAGCATTACCGCACGGATATGTACGTCGGCCACCACACGGCGTACGAAAAAGCCATGCGCGCGGCGGCGGGCTGCGCACGGGTGGAAGACGTGCTTGCAGAGCTGGACGAAGAACCGGACGATCTGCAATACGCCATGACGGCTTACGGTCTTTACGTGCTGCTGGAGTCCGGCGGCAAGACGGAAAAAGCCGCCGCGCTGCAAGAAAAGCTCCTTGCGCGAAGCGGCTTCTGGTTCTGCTTCAGCTTTCTTGCCGCTTATCACGACGCTTCTGACCCTGAATAAGAAAATGGCGTACCATCCTGGTCGGATGGTACGCCGTTTTTTCGGCCTATTTTTGTTGTTCCTTCTGCACTTGCAGCTCCTCCCAGGGGCCGATGATCCGTTCCTGGATCGGAGCGTTCAGAAGATAGCAGAGCAAAAAATGGTGCAGACTGACGCCGATCAAGGCAACTGCGACCAAGCTGTACGGAAAAAACGCATAGACCAGAAACAGGCCGCACAGGTTCAGCAGCACCGCGGCCAGGCCGCGCCCGCCGCGGACAGCCGCCATGGCGTTTGCGTTTTTCAGGATCTCGCCGGTCGTCAGGTCGAACATGGCGCGCAGCAAAAATGCGTAGCTGCCGCGGCCAAGCGAGAAGAAGAGCACGAGCAGGCCGAGCGCAAACGCAACCGGCCCAAGCATATTGGTCAGATTCCCGAGCGCGAGGCTGAGCAGATAGTAGCTCAGAAACAGCAGCGCACCGAAGATCAGTCCCAGCGGCAGACTGGCGCGGAAATCACGCCTGAACTCGTCGCGAAATTCCTCCCAGAGCAGGACATTGCCGTCACGCACGAGGACGATCAGCGCACGATCCATTGCGCTGATCGCCGCAGGGATCGTAATGACCGGAACGCAGAAAATCAGGAACACCACATTCAGCCACACGAGCTTCCAGATATACGTCCAGAGCAGATAGAAAAACCGACGGCTGCCCTCCTGCGGAGCAGGAAGGTCAAGCCGCTTCTGCCGGCCGCCCGGCATCAGTTTTTCATGCCGGTCATGACGATACCTTCGACAAAGTACCGCTGGCCGAGCAGGTAGAAGACCACGCCGGGCACGAACGACATACAGGTGCCGCACATGATGGCAGACCAGTCTGTCTTGAGCGAGCCCTTCAGCTGGCTCAGGCCCATGGAGATCGTGAATTTTGCTTCCGTATTGATATAGACCATCTGCTGGAGCAGATCGTTCCAGATCTGGATGAACAAAAACATGGCAACGACGATCATGGCCGGCTTGATGGCCGGAACAATCACGCTCGTCAGGATGCGGAAATAGCCTGCACCGTCGATCGTCGCGGCTTCGTCCAGCTCGCGCGGGACAGACATGACAAACTGGCGGATGAGGAAAATATTGAATGCGCCGCCGCCGCAGAAATACGGCAGGATCAGCGGCCAATACGTGTCGGACAGGCCGAGGAACTTCGTCCACATGACGTACAGCGGCACGAGCGTGACCATCGTCGGCAGCAGCATCGAGCCGATGCAGAGCGTAAAGAGGAAGCCGCGGAGCTTGAAGCGCAGGCGCGCGAAGGCATAGCCGCACATCGTCGCGGTGATCGTACCGGCGACGACAGACGGCACGATAATGAGCATCGTATTCTTCAGGTACGTCCAGAACTTGAAATATTGCAGCGTATTGGCGTAGTTGGAGAACAGCCAGCGCGGCGGGAAGAACGCGGGCGGCCATTTGAACAGTTCCGCGTTCGACATCAGGCTGGAGCGGAAGATCCACCAGATCGGCAGCATGGCCGCGCAGGAGAACAGGATCACCAGCAGGAAGCAGAGCACGTCCGCCGTCCGCTGCCGGCGCTTTTGACTTTTCAGGCTCATTTGTTCTCCCCTCCTTCATAGAAGATCCAGCTCTTGCTGGTTGCAAACAGGATCAGTGTGAACGCGCCGATCAGCAAAAACAGCACGAACGCGATGGCACACGCCAGACCAAGCTTGCCGCGCTGCTTGAACGCGTAGTTATACAGCATATAGGAAATGAAATACGAGGATTTGCCCGGCCCGCCCTTCGTCAGTGCAAGCGCCGGGGTGACGACCTGCATGTTGGTGATGAGCGCCATGAGCATGTTATAGAAGATGATCGGCGTCATGCTCGGGATCGTCACGTTCCAGAAGCGCTGCCAGCTGTTCGCGCCGTCGATCTGCGCAGCTTCGTGGTACACACGCGGCACGTTCTGCAAGCCTGCAAGGAAAATGACGATCAGGTTGCCGGACAGCCACACCGCGATCAGCGCCAGAGACGGCACGACCTGCGACGAGGAGCTGACAAACATCAGCCGCTCGATGCCGAGCTTGCTGAGAATGTAGTTGAACAGGCCCCACTCCGTATTATACAGCCAGCTCCAGCCGATGTAAACAGCCGTTGCGGGCAGCACGTAGGGCAGATAAAAAACCGCGCGGAAAAATCCTCTCGCGGGAATATTCCGATTGAGCAGCAGCGCGATCACCAGAGAATAGATCATGCTGCCGATAACAGCCAGCAGGGAGAAATAAATGGTGACCTTGACAGATTCGGTAAAGTACGGATCCGAGGTAAACAGCTTGATATAATTGCCGAGACCGACCCATTCGGGCACGCCCGTCCCGCCCCATTTGAAGAAGCTCAGGCCGAACACTGCGACCAGCGGAACGTAGGTCAGGACGATCAATCCGATGAACGCGGGGATCAGATAGATGTATGCAGCTCTGGCTTCCTTTCGGAGCAGTCTGCTTTTCGGTTTTTTGGGCAACGCTCTCACCCTTTCTATGTAATGGAATCGCGTCGGGAAAACAGAACAGATACAGGCGGGAAGGCCGGCCGCCGCAATGGGCGGCCGGCCAATCCCAGATTGGACGCTGCGGCTCAGTTGCCTTCGAAGACAGCGTTCAGCGCGTCAAAGTTTTCGGTGATCGCCTGCTCAGCGGTCTGCTCGCCGGTCCAGACGGGGCCGAGGACGGTGCGGAGCAGCTCGATGAACTCGGTGGTGTGCGGGATATAGTACCAGCAGGTGGACTCTGCGCATTCCATCGCATAGTCGACGACAGCGCCCTTATACTCGTCGTGATCCGGGAAGTTGGGGTTGTCGATCCACTTGTTGGTGAGAGTCTCGTCGGTGTAGTACTTCTCAAGAATGGGCATCCAGATGCCGGTCGCGATCAGGCTGTCCCAGCTGTTTTCTTCCTGCATGTACCACTTGATGAAGGTCATGGCTTCTTCCGGATGCTTGGTCTGGGAGAAGACGACCTGCGGGCCGCCGGTGCAGATGGTGACCTCGCGCTCCATCTTCGGCAGACGGGCAACGCCATAGTTCAGGCCCTCCTCGCGGGCGGTGTTCAGGCAGGTGCCGACGTTCCATGCGCCAGCGGTCGCCATGGCGACGGTGCCGGTCAGCAGGGAGCGCTGCATACCGTTGTCCTCCAGACCTGCATTGTAGGGCATGCAGTTCTCGACGAGCGTCAGGTCGGCGACTTTCTGGATGGACTCGATGACCTTCGGGTCGTTGATGGTGCAGGCGGAGCCATCCTCGGCAAACCAGCGGCCGCCGTTGGACAGTGCCCAGACCTCGAGCTGCCAGGTCCAGTTGTCGACCACACAGCCGTACTGCACGATGTTGTCCTTGTCAAAGTCAGCGCTCAGGGCATTGTTGCCGTTGGCGTCGAGGGTGAGGGTCTTGGCGAGGGTGACGAACTCGTCCCAGCTCATTGCTTCGGTCGCGGAGGGATATTCCAGACCGGCTGCATCGAACATGTCCTTGTTGTAGTACAGGGACAGAACTTCGTTGGCAGCGGAGTAAGCGACGGGAGCGCCGTCAGCCTTGAAGGTGATGGAATCGAGCGGCATGGACTCAGCGCCGGCATACATGTCGGAGATGTCGTACAGCAGGCCGTCGGAAGCAAAGTCCAGAACGCCGGACTCGTTCATGATGCCGCAGTCAGGCAGGCTGTCGGCGGTGGCGAGGGTGTTCAGCTTGGTGACATACTCTTCGTTCGGGATCGCCATGACCTCGACGAGGATGTTCGGGTACTCTTCATGGAACTTGTCGGCAACGGCCTGCACGCTGGCGGCTTCGTCCGGGGTGCCCCAGTAGGAGTAGGTAATGGTTACGACGTCGTCGGACGCGGTGTTGTCCTCAGCGGTGTCGGCCGGGGTCGTGTCAGCCGTGTCGGTCTTGGCGGTGTCGGCCGTGGAATCGTTGTTGGCCGCGGTATCGGTCGTCGTATTCGCGCAGGCGGCCATACCAAGGACCATCAGGATGCACAGCAGGAGGGCGATGATCTTTTTCATTTTGTCAGCTTCCTTTCATATTGTGAAAAATCTATTATAGCAGCTTCCTGCTGCATATAATCAGGGAAGGATCGCGTCCAGCCAGACGCGCATTTCGCCGGGCGTGCGGTTGCCCCAGAGCGCATACGGCACGGCCCGCAGCTCGCACGGCTCCGCGGCGAGCGCGCTGTCGGCATAAAGCTCCTCCGGGTCTGCGCCGGTCCGGACAATGCGGCGGCCGGGCACGCGGAGCGTCGGCAGACTGCCGGGCAGAGCCGCGTCCGCGGGCGCTTCCTCTGCGCCATGGGTCGCAGCCTGAAGCGCGGCGAGATTTTCGCCGTTATCCTGCTGCTCGACACAGTAGACGAACGGCCCCTTCTGGAGCGCGATCTTGCCGACATCTGCACGGACGTGCAGGTTTGCAGCGCAGGTATGCACGGGAACGCTGGCCTGCACGGTAAACACATGCGCACCGGCGCAGTTGACCGCAAGGATCGCGTAGCCGTTTTCCAGCGCGGGCTGGATCTGCTCGCCGTCCAGGCGGAAGACCGGACGCTCCATCCAGCGCGGCACGCGCAGGCGGATGACAATGGGATGCTCACCGGAGGATGTGACGCGGAGCTTCAGCTCGCCGCCCTGCATCAGGGCATTCTCCATGCTGACGCGCAGGTCGATGCCGCGCAGGCGGATCTCGATCGAAGAGCCGATGAGAAGATTGATATACAGGCTCCTCTCGTCCACCGCATAGATGTACTGGCCGAGCGAAGCAAGCGTGCGAGCAATATTGGCCGGGCAGCATGCGACCTCAAACCAGGGCTGGCGGATGGGCTTGACGTAGGCGATGGAGGTATGCTCTCTACAGTTTTCCGGCCAGACCTCCAAGGGGTTGACATAAAAGTAGCGGTCTCCCTCTGCACTGACGCCGGCGAGGACGGTATTATAGAGCGCGCGCTCTACTGTCTCATAGTACGAAGCGTCGCGGGTCAGCCGCGCCATACGCTGGCCGAACATCATCAGGCCGATCGACGCGCAGCTTTCGCAGTACATCCGGTCGTTCGGCAGGTCATAATCCACCGTGAACCGCTCCAGCAGACCGGACGAGCCGATGCCGCCGGTAATATACATCCGCTTCAGCGTCACGCTGCGCCAGAGCGTCTGACAGGCGGCGCGGAGGGCCGCGTCCTGCTGAATCTCGGCCAGATCTGCCATTGCGCTGTACTGGTACATCGCGCGCACAGCATGGCCTTCGGCGCTCGTCTGCTCCGCGGGCCTTGCATGAGACTGAGAATAGGCAGGGTCGTAATCAAGAAGCTCCGGGAAGATCAGGTGATGGTCGGGCGCGCGCATCTCGCGCAGGAGCTCATTCGGTTCGGAGCCGCGAGTGTCGATGAAATAACGTGCAAGTGCCAGATACCGCTGCTCGCCGGTCACGCGCCAGAGCTTCACGAGCGCAAGCTCGATCTCCTGATGGCCGGGATAGCCATGCTTCTGGCCCTCGCTCGGGCCGAAGACCTTGCAGATGAGATCTGCGAATTTCGCCGCGATCTCCAGAAGCCGCCGCTTGCCGGTGGCTTCGTAGTAGGCGACAGCCGCTTCGATCAGATGGCCCGCGCTGTAAAGCTCGTGCCCCTCGGCAAGATTCTGCCAGCGCTGCTCCGGCTCGCGGACGGTATAATAGGTGTTGAGGTAGCCGTCCGGCTGCTGTGCGCGGCCGATCAGCTCGATCAGCTCGTCTGCCATCGGCAGATAGTCCGTGTGTCCATTGTTTGCGCAGAAAGCAACGGCCTCGAGCCATTTATATGCGTCGGTGTCGCCGAATACGACGCCGCGGTGCGCTTCGTTCAGCTCTCCTGCCGCAACGCGGAAATTGTCGATACAGAAGCAGCGGCTGCTCCCCTTCCCGTTCAGGATATCCCACTGGACAGGGATCATTTTTTCAGCGACATTATCCGCATAATGGCGGAAGAGCGGATCGGTAACGGTGATCCGCTTCAGATCCGGAATCGAAATTTTGCCGGCCATACCAAAGATCCCTCCAGATGTTAAACGTTTAATATTCATTGAAAAAAAGAACCGCCCAAACAGCAGGAGTCGGAGCCGGTCTGCCGCGGGGCTGTGGCCGCGCGGTTTTGTTAAACGTTTAATATTTACGTACTAAATTATAACATATTTTAATGATTTGTAAAGTCAAAAACGCAGAATCGTGAAATCCATCAAATTTTATGTGTCTGTTTTATCCAATATGCACAATCTCCGCCGTTCGTTCCCCCACTGCCCCACCGCTTTCGCTTTGTTATCCTGTTTTCGGTGTTTTTCTCCGTATTTTGTGTATTTTTTGCATTTTTAAACGTTTAGCACTTGTGGCAGTGAGAATAATATGCTATCATGAAAAAAAACAGGAAGCAAGAGGAACGAGAATGGCAACGATTCGAGAAATTGCGGAGCTCGCGGATGTGTCGATCGCGACAGTCTCCAAGGTCTTAAATAACAAGCCCGGCGTCAGGCAGGAAACGGCGGATATGATCCTCCAGATCGCAGACCGGCTGAACTACCGCCCGAACCTCAACGCGCGCTCGCTCAAGCTCGGCAGCTCCAGAACGGTCGGCATCATCACCGAGGATCTGACCGTTTTCAATACGCCCGAGATCGTCGACGGCGTTGCATCCGTCTGCGAAGCGCACAACTATCATTATCTGCTGGCGAACCTGCGCTTCAACAAGCGCTACGAAGGCAGCCCGTGGGATCATCCGGAGTGCAGCGCGCTCGTGCGCGGCGCAGTGGACGATCTGCTGTCGAAGCAGGTCGCGGGCATCATCTATATTGGCTGCCACAGCCATCTGGTCGCTTCCCTGCGGGCGCATGCAAGCATCCCGTTCGTGTGCGCCTACTGCACCTGCGAGGATCCGGATGTGCCCTGCATCGGCTATGACGACTGGCACGCGGCCTATGAAGCAACAAACGCACTGCTTCGCTTCGCGCCCGACAAGCTCGGCATGATCACAGGCCCCATCCAGTCCATCCATACGCTGCGCCGTGCAAACGGCTTTTTGCAGGCCTTGCAGGATCGCGGTGTCGCCTATGAGACCTCACTGGTGCGCGCGGGCAACTGGGATCGCGATTCCGGGTATCAGCTGGGCAGCGAGCTGATACGCGCAGGCGCAAAGGCCATCTTTGCGCAGAACGATCTGATCGCGACCGGCGTGATCGACTGGTGCAACCAGAACGGCGTAGAGGTCGGGCACGATATTGCGCTGATCGGCTTCGATAACCGCGAGGTCAGCACGGTCTGCCGGCCCACGCTCTCGACGGTCGCGCTGCCGCTGTTTGAAATGGGCCGGACGGCCAGCCATGTCATGCTGGACATGCTTGCAGGCAGGCATCCGGCGCAGAAGGATATCATGCTCGCATGCACCATCATTCAAAGAGAATCCACGGGAGGTTCCATATGAAAGCACATCTCAGAGTAGACCCCGCCGCCGTGCGCGCGGCGATCGATCCGCACGTGTTCGGCTCCTTCATCGAGCATCTTGGCCGTGCGGTCTATACCGGCATCTACGAGCCGACGCACCCCGCGGCGGACAGCTTCGGCTTTCGCACGGATGTGGAAGCGCTCATCCGCCCGCTGCACGTCACGCAGATCCGCTATCCGGGCGGGAACTTCCTTTCCGGCTACGACTGGAAAGACGGCATCGGCCCGAAGGAGCAGCGCCCCGTCCGGCCCGACATGGCGTGGAGCGCCATTGAACCGAATCAGGTCGGTACAGACGAATTTCTGCGCTGGTGCGAACGTATCGGCGCAGAGCCGATGATGGCCGTCAATCTCGGCACCGGCACACCGAAGGATGCTGTCGAGCTGCTGGAATACTGCAATGGCAGCATGCACACCTACTGGGCCGACAAGCGCCGGGAAAACGGTCACGACGCGCCCTACAACGTCAGGCTCTGGTGCCTTGGCAACGAAATGGACGGCCCCTGGCAGATCTGCTCGAAAACAGCGCATGAATATGGCCGCATCGCATGCGAGACGGCCAAGCTGATGAAGATGTTCGACCCGGACATCAAGCTTGTGGCCTGCGGCAGCTCCTTCCGCGCCATGCCAACCTTCGGTTCCTGGGAGGAAGAGGTTCTGCGGCAGTGCTATCCGTATATCGACTATCTGTCGCTCCATCAGTATTACACGAACCCCGACGGCGATGTCATGAGCTTCCTCGCGCGCGACGTAGAAATGGGCGCGTTTATTCAGGAGGTCGCGGACATCTGTGAAAAGCTCCGCCTTGAGACGGGCAGCGACAAGCATATCCGGCTCTCGTTCGACGAGTGGAACGTCTGGTATCACTACGCGAAGGACGGCGTTGTCCCGCCGAAGTGGACGGTCGCCCGCCCGATTGAGGAGGAACGGTATGATTTTGCCGATGCACTGGTCGTCGGGTGCATGCTCAATACGCTGCTCAACCACGCCGACGTTGTGAAGATCTCCTGCCTGGCGCAGCTGGTCAACGCGCTCGCGCCGATCATGACCGAGCCGAATGGCCGCGCGTGGGCACAGACGACCTACTGGCCGTTCTATTATGGCTCGCGCTTTGGCCGCGGCACGGCGCTGCACGTTGAGCCTGACGTACCGGCCTACGCCTGCGGCGTCAGCAAGGAAGCGCCCTATCTGTCCTGCGCGGCTGTGCTGTCAGAGGATGGCGGGACGATCACAGTATTTGCAGTCAACAAGAACCCAAGCGAGTCCATGACGCTGACGCTGGACGGCTTCTCCGGGACGCCTGTGCAGCATGTCGCGCTGACCGCGCCGTCCTTTGATACGGTCAACACAGCAGACGCGCAGCCAGTCGCGCCGCGTGAGTTGGCTGTCCCCGCCGAGGGGCCGCTGGAGCTTGCGCCTGCTTCCTGGAACATGCTCCGCTTCCGCCTTGCTTGAAAGAAATACGTGTTAAAAAGCACTGACCTTTTTAAGGTCAGTGCTTTTTAGTACTGTTCTCTTGTCTGTTCAGATCGTGACGCCGGCCTTGTCGAGGATGGCGGGGACGTTCTTTTCTGCGCCGATGGCCATGATATGCACGCCGTCGCACAGGTGCTCGTCCTTGATCTTGGCGATCATCTCCGCGGCCATTTCAATACCGAGCTGCATCGGCAGGCCCTTGACGCCCTTTTCCTTACCCTCGGCTGCCGCCGCGGCAAGCTTGTCGATCATGTCCTGCGGCACAGCGATGCCGGGGACGTTCTCGTTCATATATCTGGCCATGCCGGCGGCCTTCAGCGGGATGATACCGGCCATGATGTGCGTCTTGATGCCTGCTGCGTCGACCTTGTCAAGGAAGCGCTTGAAGGTCTCAAGATCAAAAATGCCCTGCGTCTGGATGTATTCTGCGCCGTTTTCGACCTTCTGGCGCAGCTTGTTGATCTGCAATTCGATGGGGTCATAGACCGGGGTGACGGATGCGCCCTTGTAGAACTTCGGCGCGCCGCCGGCGATCTCGTTGCCGCCGCAGTCGCAGTTGGTCTGCTCCATCTTCGTGAGCATCTTCAGAATGCCGACGGAGTCGAGGTCATAGACCGGCTTGGACTCGGGACAGTCGCCGACGACGGGATGGTCGCCCGTCAGGGCCAGCATCGTGTCAATGCCGAAGGCCGCGGCGGACAGGATATCGCCCATGATGGCCATACGGTTGCGGTCGCGGCCGGTCATCTGGAGGATCGGCTCGATGCCCGCGTTCTTGAGCGCGACGCAAAGGCCAAGGCTGGATGCCTTCAGGCTGGCGGACTGCATATCGGTCACGTTGACGCCGTGAACCTTGCCGTTCAGAAGCTGTGCAGCCTCCAGCTGCTCGGAAAAATCATAGCCCTTCGGGGGCGCCATTTCGGCGGTCACGCCGAATTTACCGGCTTCGAAAGCCTCTTTCAACTTGCTCAT
>CAKUHB010000036.1 GCA_934655875.1 uncultured Oscillospiraceae bacterium | reverse complement strand
CCATGGATCACACATCGGCAGACCCCGACTCTTCGATTATACGACTTCAAAGATATCAAGTGGAATTGACATGTGCATTCGACCAAATATTGATATTTACGGGCAAGGAAGATTATCTTAAATTTCGGGAAGCAGTAAGCGAGCTTGAAAAAATACGGGATAAATTGTTTGAAATCACACAGGCTAAAATCGAAGCATATGGAAAACTGAGAAAAATTGAAGACTGCGAAACTGCTCAAAAAATACTTGCTTGGGCAACTGATAATTGCGGAGTGTTGCCAGAGTATGTACGCTCAAAATGCCAGAGAGCTGTTGAACAAGCATGCGGCTTGGAGCCTGATGCTGTATATGCGGAAATTGACTCGGCAACACAATCTATTGCAAAAGTACATGCTGATGAATTTAGACCGGCACTATTAAAAAAGAAAGAAATATTTGAAGCCATCTATAGAGATATACAGGAAAAAGCGGATCATATTTTGCAATTCAACAAGACTACATAGCAAAGCACGGGATGCTTCCATCTGAGAATCATCCCGTGCTTTGCTGTATCTTTTCGTTTTGTATAGTGCGGACTGTTATCTTGGGCCTAAGCTGCCCCAGCTTTTTCGTCCCAACTTCATCGCGCCGCCAGCCATTTTCCACCATTTCACCCCTTGCGAATCCCCACGGTCTTGCCCTCATCCTCCGTCACTATGTACAATCCATCCCCCATCTTTTTGACAGATCCAGCATGGCGAAGCAGAATCTTTCCCACCGTGCCAATGTCATCTGTAACGGGTCGCCCTCGCGGATACGCAGGGTTCGGCGGATTTCTTTGGGGATGACGACGCGGCCGAGGTCGTCGATGCGGCGGACAATGCCTGTTGCTTTCATATATCAAATTCCTCCTGTGAAGTTCCATGCTATGGCCATAGTATCCGCAGAAGGTTTTTTGATT
The DNA here is from genome assembly GCA_934655875.1 of uncultured Oscillospiraceae bacterium. GTDB lineage: Bacteria > Bacillota > Clostridia > Oscillospirales > Oscillospiraceae > CAG-170. The sequence goes on along the minus strand of CAKUHB010000036.1, from coordinate 22,776 downwards.
ATTCAAAATTGGTCGATTCGGCAAGTTTTAACTGTTTGATTCCGCCAGCGCGGGCAGAGCGTCCAGCAGCTCCTGCTCAGTATGAACCGTGCGGTCCGGCGCGGGGCCATCCGGCCTGTCGCCGCGGCGGTTCAGCCAGACCGTTGTCCAGCCGCAGCCGGCTGCGCCGGCAACATCCTGCGAATAGGAATCGCCCACGTAGATGCATTCCGTCCCGGCGGCCCGCTCCGCCAGCCGGAAAATGTCCGGTGCGGGCTTCATGACGCCGCAGGCGTCGGAAATAAAGACCAGCTCCGGGCTGACCCACTGCGAAATGCCAAGGCTTTGCAGCTTGTCCTGCTGCGACCGCACGCCGCCGTTGGTGATAACACCGACCGCGGCGAAATGCCCTTTGCAAAAGTCCAGCACCTGCCGCATTGTATCTGTCAGCGTGATCTGCCGCTGCTGCGCGGCGTACAGCGCCTGCATCTCGAGCGCTTCGTCCTCCGTGACGGCAATGCCGACATCTGCAAGCCCGGTCTGGTGGCGGTAGACATGCATCTGCCGCATGGAGATTTTCCCGGTATGCGCCGCTGCAAACACCTCATAGCCGCGATGGAGCACCGCGTCGAAGGCCTGCGGCAGTTTTTCCGCGTACCGGTCTCCAAAGAACTGCCGGAATGCTTTCTGATACGGAATAAAACGGTCATACAGGGTATCGTCCAAGTCGAAAAAGATCGTTTTCTGTTTCACCGGCAGGCCTCTCCTTTACAAGTGCATTACTTACCCGAGTCAAAATCGGACTCCGTCCGCGTCCGCAGACGGCTGATGGCGTTGGTCAGTGTTTCCGTTTTTCCCGGGAAAAGGCCGGACGCGATCGCCGTCCGGATCGGGAGGATCTCATAGCGGCTGCCGTCGGCGTCGGTGCCGCTGTCCATGATATAGAGCGGCGTGTAGCTGACGCCGGTCAGGCTGGTCTCGCCGGTTTCGCCGTTTTTGGTGAATTGCAGATTGAGAATGACCGATTCCTCGCAGCCGGACGCATAGGAGCTGTTCAGGCTGGAGAAGAAGTTTCCGAGACTATAGGCAACAAAGCAGGTCTTATCCTTGCCGTCGTCTGTTTTGACATCCATCGTCTCCATTTTGCCGACCAGATGGCTGTGCGAGCCGATGATCGCGTCCGCGCCGCGCTCAAACAGGCGCTTGGCCAGCGTCTGCTGGGAGCTGGTGACATCCAGCGTTGCTTCGCTGCCCCAGTGGAGCATGACGAGGATGATATCCGGCTTGAGTTCCTTCGCCGCGTCGATGGAATTGAGGATGGCAGCGGTGTCCAGCTGCTCATAGTCTGTGCTGTAATCCTTATACAGAAGGTTCACCGCATACTCTGCGCCCTCCGGCAGCTGTAGGCCGCCGAGCCCCTTGGTATAGGCGACGATCGCAACCTTCAGCCCGCTGACCGTTTTGAGGATCACGCCGTTATTTGCGGCGCGCTCCGCCGCGTTGGCGTAGGTGCCGGCATGGTCGATCCCGGCGTTCGTCAGCGTGTCGATGGTGCTTTGCAGGCCGGACAGGCCGTTCTGGATGGAGCAGGTATTGGCCGTCTGCAACAGGTCAAAGCCGATGGTCGAGAGCGTCTGCGCAAGCGTATCCGGCGCGCGGTAATCCGGCTTTCCGGCATACGGCTCACCGCAGAAATTGCATTCCAGATTGCCGATCGTCAGATCCGCCGAGATCGTATAGCCGGAAACGGCGGCGAAATTCTCCGCGAACTGATAGCTCCCGTCCGGCTTTTTCGCGTCGGCCAGCAGCTCGTCCGTGATGGTGATATCGCCGACCGCGGCAATGTTGACGACGGTATCCGGCTCGGTGTCCACCTGGAAGGAATCCTGGCTCTTTGCGTAAAGCTCCGGATGCTCACGGCGATTGCGGCAGCCGCGCAGGATCAGGATAAGCGATAAAATAAAAATCACCAGCAGAACGACCGCCAGCACGCGCTGGCGCATCAGGAGCTTGCGCTTCTGCTCCAGCCTGCGCAGCCGGCGTGCTTCCAGCAGCTCTTCGTTCTGTCTGCGTTCCGTATTTTCCATGCATACGCCTCCTTTGGCGGAATATCAATATATTTTATCATAGTTTCTTCCAAATAACAAGACTCCGGCCGACGGGAAAGAGCTTCTTGGCTTTTTCGGCGAGCTGTGATATAATTTGATATTATTTTGTACCAAAGGAGCAAATCATGCGGCAGGCAAGTAAACGTGCAAGACGCTCACGGCGGCTGATGATTTTTCTATTCGTGCTGCTGGCGGTGCTGATCCTCTGGGGTCTGGCCGCGCTGGCCGAGCGGCTGTTCCATTACGGCGCCGACGCGACCGTCAGCGCCAGAGATCCGGATCCGGTCGAAGAGGTGCAGGATCCTCAGCCGTCCGCCGATCCCGTACAGGAGCCCGCGGCGTCCGATCCTACATATGACCCCAACTGCTTTACCCGTGACGGTGGATTCCTCCGCTACGAGAGCGATACCATGACCAGCCAGTTTGGCATTGACGTCTCCGCGCACCAGCAGGAGATCGACTGGCAGGCCGTCGCGGCCAGCGGCGTGGAATTTGCCATTCTGCGCGTCGGCTACCGCGGCTATACCGAGGGTTCCATTCAGGAGGACGCCTATTTCCAGCAGAATCTCGACGGCGCGATCGACGCGGGGCTTGAGGTCGGCGTCTACTTCTTCTCGCAGGCCGTCGACGAGCAGGAGGCGCGCGAGGAAGCACAATTTGTGCTCGATCATATCTCCGGCTATCAGCTGGCGTATCCGGTCTTTTTCGACTGGGAGAAGATCGGGGCCGACGCGCGCAGCGACGAGATGGATCTTGCCACGCTGACGGCTGTTACGGACGCGTTCTGCTCGGCCATCACGCAGGCAGGCTATTCCGCCGGGCTCTATTTTAACCAGCAGCTGGGCTATGAGGAGCTGCATCTGCCGAGTCTTGACAGCTACACCTTCTGGCTGGCGGAATACAACGATACCCCCACCTTCACCTACCGGTTCGATCTCTGGCAGTATGCCTGCGACGGCCGTGTCGACGGCATTGATACTGACGTCGACCTGAATCTTGCTTTTATCAGGAAGTAACCCGCTATGAAAACGCACACCTCTGACGCACAGACCAAGCTCACGCTGGCCGCGGCGATGGTCATTTTCGGCACCATCGGTCTTCTGCGGCGGCTCATTGATCTGCCAAGCGCGGCCATCTCCTGCTGCCGCGGGCTGCTCGGCTGCGTGTTTCTTCTGCTGATGCAATGTCTGCGCGGCCGGAAGCCGGACTGGGCCGCGCTGCGGCCAAAGCTCTGGCTGCTGCTTCTGTCCGGCGGGATGATCGGCTTCAACTGGATGCTGCTGTTTGAGGCCTACCGCTATACGACCGTCGCCGCCGCAACGCTCTGCTATTACATGGCGCCGATCCTGCTGATCGCCGTTTCGCCGTTTCTGTTCGGAGAAAAAATGACGGGCGGCAAAATCTTCTGCGTCGCGCTGGCGGTTCTTGGCATGGTGCTTGTCTCCGGCGTGCTGGACGGCGGCGCGCTCCCGGTCGGAACCGGCACGGGGATCGCGCTGGGGCTGGGCGCAGCCGTTTTGTACGCGAGCGTCATGGTCATCACGAAAAAGCTCAGTGCGCTGAACGCCTTTGACACGACGATCGTCCAGCTGGGTGCGGCGGGCGCGGTCATGATCCCCTATCTGCTCGTGACCGGCGAGCTGGCTTCCGTGCAGCTGGAGACCCACTCCGTGCTTCTGCTGCTGGTCGTCTCGATCGTCCACACGGGGCTGCCGTATGCCATGTATTTCGGCGCCATGGGCAGGCTCCCGGCACAGACAGTCGCGCTGATGAGCTATCTGGATCCAATTACGGCGCTGCTCCTTTCGGCGCTCGTGCTGCATGAGAAGCTGAGCGTCTTCGGCATCATCGGCGCAGTTCTGGTTCTCGGCGCAACGGTTCTGAGCGATCTTCTCGACCGCCGCGCCGCCCGGAAACCGGCATAAAAACCGGGACGCAGAACCTTGTCTGCGCCCCGGAAAAGAGAGGATTTCAGCCTGACGGTCTTCCCGTCAGGCTGATTTTTATTTACTTGACTGCCGCAAACGCCTGGTCAAGCGCGGCGATCAGATCGTCCACGTTCTCAATGCCGATGGACAGGCGGATGGTGTTGGGCTTGATGCCCTGATCGAGCAGTTCTTCCTCGTTCAGCTGCGAATGCGTCGTGCTGGCCGGATGGATGACGAGCGACTTGACGTCTGCCACATTGGCAAGCAGGGAGAAGATCTCCAGATGGTCGATGAATTTCTGCGCCGTTTTGGCGTCGCCCTTGATCTCAAAGGTGAAGATGGAGCCGCCGCCGTTCGGGAAATACTTCTGATACAGACCATGGCTCGGCTCGCTGGCGAGCGACGGATGGTGCACGGCTTCGACCTGCGGATGATTGTTCAGATATTCCACGATCTTCAGCGCGTTGGACACATGGCGCTCGACCCGCAGCGACAGCGTTTCCAGCCCTTGCAGGAAGATGAACGCGTGGAACGGAGAAAGCGTCGCGCCGGTATCACGCAGGAGGATCGCGCGGATATAGGTTGCAAACGCGGCGGGGCCCGCCGCTTCGGCAAACGATACGCCGTGGTAGCTGGGGTTCGGCTCCGAGATCCACGGATAGCGGCCGGACGCCTTCCAGTCGAACGTGCCGCCGTCGATGATCACGCCGCCGATGGCCGTGCCGTGGCCGCCGATGAACTTCGTGGCCGAATGGACGACGATATCAGCCCCGTATTCGATCGGGCGGACCAGATATGGCGTTGCGAACGTATTGTCCACCACGAGGGGCAGGCCATGCTTGTGGGCGATTTTGGCGAGCTTCTCGATGTCGATGATGTTGGAGTTCGGATTGCCGAGGGTCTCGACGTACAGCGCCTTGGTATTGGGTTGGATAGCGGCTTCAAACGAGCCTTCGACGTCCGGGTCGACGAACGTGGCCGAAATGCCGGACGAGAGCGGCAGCGTATGCGCCAGCAGGTTGTAGGTGCCGCCGTAGATGGTCTTGGATGCAACGATGTGCTCGCCGGCCTTGGCCAGCGCGAGGAGCGTGTAGTTAATGGCAGCTGCGCCGGACGCGACAGCCAGCGCAGCTGCGCCGCCCTCCAGCGCGGCGATGCGCTGCTCGAAGACCGATTCGGTCGGGTTCGTCAGACGGCCATAGATATTGCCCGCGTCCTTCAGCGCGAAGCGATCCGCTGCGTGCTGGGAATTGTGGAAGACGTAGGACGTGCTGGCGTAGATGGGAACGGCTCTTGCGTCCGTAACGGGGTCAGCCTGCTCCTGACCGACATGAAGCTGAAGGGTCTCAAATTTATACTTGCTCATAACAATACCTCTTTCTTGAATTTCAGATGTTGATACAGTTGACGGATGGATGTATGAAACGCATGTGCAGCGTCACATTCGTCCGCATCTGAAATTCGCGCGCAGAAGTATCAGAAAGATCCGGTTCATGCGGCAGGCCCCCTGTGGTTGGTTTCTTAAAGCTTACCTAGTTAGTAGGTAGGTGTATAATAGCGTATTTCCTTCCATTTGTCAAGCCCCGGCGGAAACTTTTCCTTTGTTTCCTTTCAGGGATATATGGAAAACCCTAGACTGTCAAAAAACATTCGTGCTCATTTTTTGCCGAAGATTCTCTGGTTTGCTTGTAGGGGACGATGCCTACATCGTCCCGGCAGAACAGGCTGTTTTTACGAAAGTTTACGGCAAATTCGTACCCTTTTCCGGGCCGATGTGGGCATCGGCCCCTACATGGGCGGTACATGTCTCATACTGCTTCGCGAAAATCGAACTCTTTCGACATGTTGGAAAGCGCGGCGCTCCCATACGGGAGCGCCGCGCTTTCATTATACAGCAGAGCAAAAACTTTTTGCTGCTTGTGAATGCGGATGCCTTTTAGCGTTCATGCCGCGCTTACTCCAGCGCTTCATAGGCCGGGCGGAGCTCTTCGAGCTTCTTGAGACTGCACGACGCGTTCCACGCCATGAAGCCGCCGGTCAGGCCCTGCTCGGACAGCGCGCGGATCTCGTCGGCGACCTCCTGCGCGCCGTAGCTGTTGTACGGCGGGCGGATGGCGTCATAGGCCTGGATCCAGGTGCGCGCGATGGCAGGTGTCGGTGTCTCCGCCTGCCGCTTGGCCGCGGATTCCGCCCAATCGACCATCGTCTCATACGGATGCTCCCACGGCCGGTACGTGCCGTTCTGCGCAAAATGATCCGGGTACGGCATGCCGGAAATGACGTCGGCCACGTTGCTGATCGCCGGCCAGTACTGGCCGTAGGCCGTCACGTAATTGCCGCTCGTCTCGCCGAAGACGTCTGCGCCGACATAGACGCTGTATTCGTGCAGAATGTCCGTCGCGTACATCAGAAAGCGCTGGATGGCCTGCGCCTTGGTCTCGTCATATTCGTTGCGGAAGTCGATATTGCCGTCTTCCTCATATCCGCCCGTGCCGTCCGGGAAGCGGACATAGTCGAACTGGATCTCGTTGAAGCCCATGGTCTCGACCGCGTCGATGGCGAGCGCGACCTTATACTCCCACACATACCGGCAGAACGCGCTCGGCCAGTAGCTCGCCGCGACGTACAGCGGATCGCCCGCGCCGTCCGCAATGGCGTATTCCGGATGATCCTGGCAGAAGAAGGAGTCATTGAACGTGGTCAGACGGCCGATCACATAGAAGCCCGCGTCCTTGATCTTCTGGATGACGGCCTGATATTCCTCGACTGTGTTGTTCGCATACTGGTACGCCGTCGGGGAGTATTCCTCGTACACGGGCGAGTTATAGCCGATGGACGTGCCGTCCATGATGTTGACGACAAAGGCGTTGATCTTCGTGGACTTTGCGTATTCGATGTACTTGTCAATATCGCCCAGCACAGCCGGGTCACAGGTCAGGTAGATCGCGTAGCAGGGATCCGGCATCGGGTTATCCGCAAAATCGGCCTTTGTGCGCGGATAATAGTCCAGACTTTCCGCGTCGCCGCCGCCCCACTTGTCGCCGCGGCCGGCGTGGATGGCGTAGACGCCGAAGCGGTCATAGACCTCGTTTGCTGCTTCCAGCGTGGTCGCGACGTACTGGCCGCTGATGTAGCCGGTCTCGCCCTGATAGGAGACCTTATACAGGTCGACGACGCCGTTCGTCGTCCCCTCATAGTCCAGCACCCGCAGCTCCGTCCCCTGCTCGACCAGCGACCCCAGCATATACGAGTCCTTCTCCGGCCGCAGATTCTGCGGCGTGCGGACATAGACGGTCTTTTCCGCGATCACGTCATGGACGTTCTGCGTCAGATTCTCCTCCGAGACGTAGCCGTGGCCCAGCGTGGGGAAATACGTCATGTAGTAGGTCACGCCGTCCTGCCGGATGGTCTTGTCGGTCGAATAGGTAACCTCCATCCCGCGCGCGACGGTGCCGCTCTGGCTGAGATCTTCATCGTAATAAGGGACTTCCGTTGTAATGGCGCAGATATAGCCCGACTCATAGCGCGGCGTGTCCGCCTGCGTGATCTGCGGCTCGTCCGCCGATTTCGGCGACGCACCGGCGATCACGAAGATGAACAGCACGACCGCAATAAGGATCAGCCCCGCGATCATCACGCCCCACGTATGCTCGCGGAGGAACTGCTTCAAAAGCGCCAGTCTCTGCGCGCGCTGCTTCCGCTTCGGCGTGCCGGAAATCCGCTTTCTTTTGCGTAGTTTCATACTATCTCCCAACTGTCTGCGGGAAATTCCCGCAAATTGTATTAAAGATAGGTGTATTATACTATATATTGCGCAGGATTTCTACCTTTTTTGGAATTATATTCCTCTTCATGGGGTAATCTTCCCACAATTTTCGCATTTTTTCCTGTTTTCTGAAAGAAATCTTCCCTGTTTTGCAGTTTTATGGTATGATATCCGAGATCTGTATGAAAAGGAGCTGCTCTGCATGCTTGGTGTGCTCATCAATACGCTCGCGGTCCTGCTCGGCAGTACCGTCGGGCTGCTCGCAAGAAAAGGGATCCCGGAGAAGATCGCGTCCGCGATCATGACCGCCATCGCACTGTGTACCGTCTACGTCGGTATCAGCGGCATGCTGAAGGGAGAAAACGCGCTGGTGCTGATCGTCTCCATGGTGCTGGGCACTGCGGCCGGGACGCTTCTGGATCTTGACGGCGCGCTGAACCGGCTGGGCCGGGCCATTGAGACGCGGTTTCACCGCGCGGACGGCACAGCCAGTCTGGCCGAGGGCTTTGTGACAGCGTCTCTTCTCTTCTGCATCGGCGCGATGACGTTCGTCGGCTGCATCAACGCGGGACTGCGGCAGGACTATGAGCTGCTGTTCACCAAGTCGCTGCTGGACGGCATTTCCTCATGCATGCTGTCGGTCACGCTGGGCTTCGGCGTCCTGTGCTCCGCCGGGTTCGTCCTTGTGTTTCAGGGGGCGATCGTCCTGCTGGCGCAGGTGCTGGCGCCGGTTCTGTCCGACGCCGCGATCGCGGATCTTTCCTGCTGCGGCTCGGTGATGATCCTCGCCATCAGTCTTAACATGCTGGGCATCACGAAGATCAGGACGGCAAATCTCCTGCCCGCGCTGCTCTTTGTCCCCTTGATGACGTGGGTGTTTTCCTTTTTGCCGCTGTGAAACCGTATATGGCAAAGAACCTCCGTATGGCATCGCCATACGGAGGTTTTCTTGGATCTTTCCCGCAAAGACTGGCAGATCTGCACCTAAAATAGCCTTCCCCTTGGGGAAGGTGGCGCGAAGCGCCGGATGAGGGTTGGGGAGCACCATTGATACTGCAAAGCGAACCTTCGGTGCATCCAGTCCCTCATCAGTCTGCGCTTCGCACAGCCAGCTTCCCCCAGGGGAAGCCGTTTTGGGCTGCCGTTCAGCACCCAAAGAGCTCTGCGGTCTTCTTCATTCGCTCCGCGATGGGTACGCCGAACGGACAGCGGGATTCGCAGTCCTGACAGCCGATGCATGCGGACGCGGTATGCTCCAGCGCTTCATAGTGGGACTTCACGGTGGCGGGCACCTCCGGCTGCATGACAGCCAGATCATAGAATTTGTTGATCATGGCGATGTCCAGCTCCATGACACAGGGCTTGCAGTGCCCGCAGTAGGTGCATTCGCCGCGGTAGGAGTGGAACGGCGCACTCGAGATCACGGACGCGTAGTCCTTTTCGTCTGCGGAAGCCGTTTCATAGGCGAGCGCCTGATCGACCTGTTCCCTGTTGTCGTAGCCGCACATAATCGCGCAGACCGCCGGGCGGGTCAGCGCATAATGGATGCACTGCACCGGGCTCAGGCGCACGCCGAACGGCGAGCGCTTCTCATCAAACAGTCTGCCGCCGGCAAAGCCCTTCATTACCGTGATGCCAACGTCGTTCTCCTCGCAGATGCGGTACAGCTTCGCACGGTCAGGGTCGATCCCCTTCAGTCCTGCGTCATATTGCTCGGCGAACATCGTGTCGATATTCTCGCTTGCGGGCAGCATGTCAAAGGCCGGATTGATGCTGAACAGGATCATCTCCACATAGCCGGACTGCGCCGCCTTCATGGCCACCTTCGGATTGTGCGAGCTCATGCCGATGTGGCGGATGACGCCGCTGTTTTTGAGCTCCATGACATAATCCAGATAATCAGAATGCTGGATCTGTTCCCATTCCTGCTCGGAATCGACATAATGGATCATGCCAAGGTCAATATAATCCGTCTGCAAGCGGCGCAGAAGATCCTCAAACGCGGGGCGGACGTATGTCATGTCCCGCGTCCGAAAATACTGCTCATCCTTCCACGTGGAGCCGAGATGCCCCTGAATGTACCACTGGCTGCGGTTGTCCTTGATACCCTTGCCGATGATATCTCTGGATTTCGGATCCGGCATCCAGCAGTCCAGAATATTGATCCCCTGTGCAGATGCATACCGGATCAGGTCAATGCCATCCTCCTCCGGATGGCGCTCCAGCCACTCCGCGCCGAAGCCGATCTCGCTGACCTGAAGCCCGGTTTTTCCCAATCTTCTCCGTTTCATTGTTGTTCCTCCTGCATATCGTATGTAGTTTGTCCGCGCGGCCACTTCACCGCAGAACCCGGATCAGGCCGAGGACGGCCAGGTGCAGCGGATAATAGAGATAAAAGACCCATTTCATGACACGGTTCACCCGCGGATTTTTCCCGCGCTGGCCGTTATAGCACGCCAGAAGCGGGATGGACAGCACGACGGCCATCTGCATGATGCCGTAGAGCACGTCAATGGCGAAGCAGTAGACGACGGCGTAGAGCGCCACATAAAACACCATCCACCGGCTCTGCTCGCGCAGATTGCCGCGGTTCGTCCCAAAGGCCAGCACGCACAAAGCCGCAATGCAGCTCCAGTCGCTCGGGAAGCTGACAAGGCAGATCAGCACGATCAAAAGCACCTTGACCGGCTGGCTGAACCGCGGGCTGTTCACCGTCCGCAGCATCACAAGTCCCCACGCCAGCGACCACATAACGCTCGTCTGGTTCAGGAGGTTCCCGTCCGCAAACGGAAGGAACGACCGCGCGTCCACAAATGCGTCGGACGCGAACAGATACGCAAAATGCGAGATCACCGCGAACAGGAACAGACGGAACGTGTATTTGTTCACGTCCCTCGTATAGTGATAGCCCTCCGCGATGAAAAAGCACATGATCGGGCAGGTCAGCCGGCCGATGATATGCATGACGACCGGCAGTGCTTCCTTTGGGTAGCCCGGAAACAGCAGCCACGCGACATGGTCGACCGTCATGGCCAGAATGGCGATCAGCTTGATGGTATTGGCGTTCAGCGTCTTTTTCATCGGCGTCCTCCGACTGAAAAAGCCCGGATGCTTCCGGGCTTTTCTGATTTCTTTATTGTTCCTTCATCAGCTTGCGGCGGGCGAGGTTGATCGTGCCCTCCTGCATGGTGGAGATCCATTGCAGGCTCTTGCCGCAGCCGTTGGCGACGCAGGAGTCGGCGTCGTCGGCAATGGAGCAGGCGATCTCCGTCCGCTCCGAAATGAGCTTGTCAAAGCCGTAGAGCAGGCTTCCGCCGCCGGTCAGCATAATGCCGCTCTGCGCGATATCCGCGACAAGCTCCGGCGAGGAATGCTCCAGCACGGACAGAACCTCTTCCACGATCTGCCGCGCCGGGCGCTTGAACGCTTCGAGCATCTCCATGGACGAGACCGTCACCTCGTTGGGAAGACCCGTCTTGGCGTCGCGGCCCTTGACCAGCATGGAGACCTCCTGCGGGCGCTCGTAGACGCAGCCGATGGTGATTTTGACCTCCTCCGCCGTGTTGAGGCCGATGAGCATGCCATAGCGCTTGCGCATGTAGGCAACGACCGCTTCGTCAAAGGTATCGCCCGCGATCTTGATGGACGAGGAGGTCGCGATGCCGTTCAGGCACAGCACGGCAATATCCGTCGTGCCGCCGCCGATGTCCACGACCATATGGCCCTCCGGCCCGCTGATCGGCAGCTTCGCGCCGAGCGCGGCCGCAAACGGCTCTTCGATCAGATACACGCGGCGCGCACCGGCCTCCATGGCCGCCTGAATGACCGCGCGCTCCTCGACCTCGGTGATGCCAGACGGCACCGACACGATGACGCGCGGCTTGACGAGCGTGAAGCGGTTGATCTTCTTGAGGAACTGCTCCAGCATTTTCTCTGTCATCTCATAATCGGAGATCACGCCGTCGCGCAGCGGGCGTACAGCGACGATATTGCCCGGCGTCCGCCCCAGCATGTTGCGCGCGGCCGCGCCGACCTGCAAAACCTTGCCGGTGTTCTTGTCCACAGCCACGACCGACGGCTCACGCAGGACGATGCCTCTGCCTTCTTCGTAGCACAGGACGTTCGCCGTGCCAAGGTCAATGCCGATATCTCGAATCAGTTTCATAGCTTTGTATCCTTCAGTCTTGTTTTCTCGGTGCGGCGAGCGCCGCATATACAACGTCCGACGCGCCCGCAAGCAGCAGCGTTCGGCTGCACTCGGAAAGCGTCGCGCCGGTCGTCACAATATCGTCGATAAGCAGAATGCGTTTCCCGGCAAAGCGCTCCGGCGACTCCGGAGCATATGCGCCGGACACGTTCGCGCGCCGCTGGGCAGGATCGGGCAGCGCCGACTGCGCGGGCGGATTTTTGATTTTCCGCAGCGTCCGCACTGGCTCCATCCTGAGCCGCTTTCCGATCTCACGGCAAAGAAGCTCGGACTGGTCATAGCCGCGGCTGCGCTTTCTCGCCCGGCTGACCGGCGCCCAGGTCAGAAGATCATAGTGCCCTGCCAGCTTATCCTCGATCGTATGTGCCATCCATGCGCCATAGGTTGCGGCATACTGCGCCGCGCCGCCGAATTTGAAGCGCAGAAACGACGTGCGCAGATCCCCTTCATAGTAAAAGCTGACCGCGCCCGCTTCCGTGAACCGGACATGCGGGGCCGCGCCGTCATATTCCGGCAGATGCTCCAGACAGCGCGCGCAGACCAGGCCGCGTCTTTCCAGGAGCCCGCCGCAGATGACGCACTTGGGCGGATAGAGAAGATCGAGCAGCCAGTCAAGCAGCTTCATCGCTTACGCCTTTCCCTCCAGCCGGAGCTTCAGCCCGCTGTAGCGCCGCTGGCGGCGGTCGTTGCGGGTCATGGCAGCGACGGTCTCTTCGTTTCCAACGATGATCAGCAGCTCCCGCGCGCGCGTGATGGCCGTGTACAGAACGCTTCTTGTCAGGAGCATCTGCGGCCCGCCGCACAGGCACAGGATCACCGCGCGGTATTCGCTGCCCTGACTTTTATGGACGGTCATGGCATAGGCCGGCTCCAGCTCAGAGAGCATGTCAAAGGCATATTCCGCCGTCCGGTCGTCAAACTGCACCGTCAGCGTCTCCTGCTGGAAATCGATATCCGCGACAAAGCCGATATCGCCGTTAAAAATACCGGTTCCGGAGCCAAGTCCGTCGGCCCGTTTCCACATTATATCATAGTTGTTCCGGATTTGCATTACCCGATCGCCGATTCGGAAGGAAAAATCTCCATGCTTTTTCTCTTTTTTCCCTTCTGCTGGCGGATTGAGGACCGCCTGCAGCGCCAGATTCAGCGCGCGCGTGCCGGTCTCGTGCTTCCGGCTGGGGCTGAGCACCTGAATGTCCTGCGGGCCGATGCCCATATTTTTAGGCAGGCGCGTCTGGCACAGCTCCTGAATCGTTTTGACCGCAGCCGCGGGGTCGCGGCGGCGGAGGAAGAAAAAGTCGCGGTCGGTCGCCGTCAGGACGGGAAGCTCGCCCTGATTGACGGCGTGGGCATTCATGACGATGAGACTCCTCTGTGCCTGCCGGAAGATCTGCGTCAGCCGGATCGTCTGCACGACGCCGCTGCGGATGAGATCGGAAAACACATTTCCCGCGCCGACCGGCGGCAGCTGATCCGGGTCGCCCACGAGAATCAGGCGGCAGCCCGGCTTCAAAGCTTTCAGAAGCGCCGCCATCAGCTGCAAATCGACCATGGACGTCTCGTCCACGATCATCGCGTCGCACGGAAGCGGCGCGTCCTCATCATGGAAGAAGGCCATTGCGCCCGTCGCTTCATCGAACTGCGCTTCGAGCAGACGGTGGATAGTCGAAGCATCCCGCCCAGTCACCTCGGACAATCGCTTGGCAGCGCGGCCGGTCGGTGCGGCCAGCTGCGTTTTGAGCTTCAGCTCGTCAAACAGCTGCAAAATACCGGACATGACCGTCGTTTTGCCCGTGCCGGGGCCGCCAGTCACGATCAGCAGCTGCCGGCAGGCCGCCGCGCGGATAGCCGCAAGCTGCTCCGGCGCGTATTCGATCTGCTGCTTGTCCCCGATGGCACGCAGGATCGCGCCCATGTGTCCCGGCTCCGGATAGCTCTCGTCCGTCATGCCGAGGATCCGGCGGCAGACATAGGTCTCCGCTTCATATAATTCCGGCAGATAGCAGGCCGTCAGCCCGGCCAGCTCGCACAGCTCCATCCGCCCCTGCTCCCGCAGGCGCTCCATCGCGGCGTCGATCGTCTCGCCGTCCAGTCCCAGAAGCGCGCAGGTCGCCGCGCGCAGCTTGTCCTGCGGGATGAAGGTATGGCCCGCGCCGAGGTTATAGGACAGCTCAAACAGCGTCCCGGCTTCCACGCGCCGCTCGTCGTCCGCGCCGACGCCAAGCTCGATGGCAAAGGCGTCCACCTGCGAGAAATCCGCGTGGAAATAGGCGTCTGTCAACAAGTATGGGTCGTCCTGCAGCGCTTCCTGCGCCAGATCGCCGTAGACCCGGTAGAGTCGGACAGCCAGCTGCGCCGGCAGGTGGTACATGGTCAGAAATTCGATCAGACGGCGGATGCCGGACTGCTTCTGGAAGCTCTCGGACATCTCCTGCGCCCTTTTCTCTGTGATCCCGGGGATCTGCGTCAGCTGCGCAGGATCCTGCTCCAGAATTTCGAGGCTCTTCGCGCCGAACTGGCTGACGATCTTCTCCGCTGTTTTGGGGCCGATGCCCTTGATGGCGCGGGAGGAGAGGAACGCCAGGATTTCGCTGGCCGATTCGGGCATCAGGCGTTCAAGGAACTCTGCCTCGAACTGCTGCCCGAACGAGGGATGGCGCGACCACTTGCCCACGATGGCCAGCCGCTCGCCGGCCACACACATGGGGATCGTGCCGACGACCGTCACGATCTGGCCGTCCTCCGCCCGGATCTTCAGCACGCAGTAGCCGTTTTCCGGGTTCTGATAGACGACCGCAAGAACCGTCCCCTGTATCATCTGTGCTTCCTGTTCCATGCTTCTCTCTCCTGCCATTCTTCGCGGGTGCAATAGCGCACGCAGGCATACTGCGCGGCAAGCCGCCGGGCGAGCTGCTGCGTCTGCGGCGCGTCTTCCCCGCCGACCAGATACAGCTCTCCTGCCAGCAGGCCGCTCCGCTTCGTCCAGACGAACGCCTGCACCTGCTGCTCCAGCTGCGGCTCCGTTTCACGCAGATAATAGACCGTGACCGCGCTTTGCCGCTGCGGCAGCACGCACCAGCCGAACAGCGCCCAGCAGAGAAAAATCAGCCCGGCCGCCGCCAGAAATGTACACACAACGAGCCAAAACATCCCGCATCCCTCCGCTGCATCCTATGACCGTGGAGGGCACTTTGTGTATAGTTTACTATAAAACGCCGCTCGTTTCCATAGCGGACATAAAAAAAGCGCCCGGCTGGAGCCGGGCGCTTCTGCGCGTTATGGGATTGTGGCGAAATTACTCGTCGATCTCGATGACGACGCCGGAACCAACGGTACGGCCGCCTTCACGGATAGCGAAGCGAAGACCCTTTTCAATAGCGATCGGGGTGATCAGCTCGACCTTCATGTCGATGTTATCGCCAGGCATGCACATCTCAACGCCTTCGGGCAGGGAGATGATGCCGGTAACGTCAGTGGTTCTGAAGTAGAACTGCGGACGATAGTTGTTGAAGAACGGGGTGTGACGGCCGCCTTCGTCCTTGGACAGAACGTAGACCTGACCCACGAACTTGGTGTGCGGATGGATGGAGCCGGGCTTGGACAGGACCTGGCCTCTTTCGATGGACTTCTTGTCAACGCCGCGAAGCAGAGCGCCGATGTTGTCGCCAGCCTCAGCGTAGTCCATGAGCTTGTGGAACATTTCGATATCGGTGACGACAGTCGCCTTCTTCTCGTCGGACAGGCCAACGATCTCGACCGGCTCGTTCTTCTTGATGACGCCACGCTCGACACGACCGGTAGCAACGGTGCCACGGCCAGAGATGGTGAAGACGTCCTCGACCGGCATCAGGAAGGGCTGATCAGCCTTGCGGTCCGGGGTCGGGATCCAGGTGTCGACAGCCTGCATGAGCTCTTCGATGCAAGCATACTCGGGAGCCTTCGGGTCGTTGGACTCGGAAGCCAGAGCGTTCAGCGCGGAGCCACGGATGATCGGGGTGTCGTCGCCCGGGAAGCCGTAGAAGGACAGAGTCTCGCGGACTTCCATCTCAACGAGCTCGAGCAGCTCTTCGTCGTCGACCTGATCGCACTTGTTCAGGAAAACGAGAACGGAAGGAACGTTAACCTGACGGGCCAGCAGCAGATGCTCCTTGGTCTGAGCCATAGGACCATCGGAAGCAGCGATGACCAGGATAGCGCCGTCCATCTGAGCAGCACCGGTGATCATGTTCTTGATGTAGTCAGCGTGGCCCGGGCAGTCAACGTGGGCATAGTGACGGCCCTTGATCTCGACGTTGTCTTCGCCGGTCTTGTAGTTGTGGCCGATACGGTCGTTGGTCTGGTACTCGACGTGAGCGGTGTTGATGGTGATGCCGCGCTCGCGCTCTTCCGGAGCCTTATCGATGGAAGAATAGTCGGTGTACTCAGCGTCGCCGAAGAAAGCCAGGTACTTGGTGATGGCTGCGGTCAGCGTGGTCTTGCCATGGTCGATGTGGCCGATGGTACCGACGTTGACATGGGGCTTATCCTTAATAAAATGCTGTTTTGCCATTTGGATTATCCTCCTTAGTTGATTCACTTACAGTTATTATTTTTGCATCTTCTCCATCATACACGACATTTGCCGTTTTGACAAGAAGAATTTCCAACGCAAACGATCAAAGGGACGATCAATAGCCCTTGCGCTTCGAAATGACGGCTTCCGCCAGATTCTTGGAGAGCTCCACATAGTGGCTGGGCTCCATGGTAAACTGGCCGCGGCCCTGCGTTCTCGAACGAAGGTTGGTCGCATAACCGAACATCTCGGAAAGCGGGACGAAGCAGTCGATCTGCTGTGCGCCGTTGCGCTGTGTCAGACCTGCGATGTTGCCGCGGCGGGACGTGACGTCGCCGATGACGTCGCCCATGTACTCGTCGGGAACAATGATGCAGACCTTCATGATGGGCTCGAGGATGACGGGATCCGCCTTCTGACATGCTTCCTTGAACGCCATGGAACCGGCAATCTTGAAGGCAAGCTCAGACGAGTCGACCTCGTGGTAGGAGCCGTCGTACAGCGTGACCTTGACGTCGACGACGGGGAATCCGGCCAGAACGCCGGCTTCCATCGCGCCGCGGATGCCCTGCTCGACCGCGGGAATAAATTCCTTCGGAATCGAGCCGCCGACGGTGGCGTTGATGAACTCGAAGCCCTTGCCGCTCTCGTTGGGTTCAACGGTGATCTTGACATGGCCGTACTGGCCCTTGCCGCCGGACTGACGCGCATATTTGGTCTCCTGATTGACCTTCTTGCGAATGGTCTCTTTATAGGCGACCTGCGGTGCGCCGACGTTTGCCTCGACCTTGAACTCGCGGAGCAAGCGGTCTACGATGATCTCCAGATGAAGCTCACCCATGCCGGCGATGATCGTCTGGCCGGTCTCTTCATCGGTGTAGGTTTTGAACGTGGGATCCTCTTCGGCGAGCTTGGAGAGGGCGATGCCCATTTTTTCCTGCCCGGCCTTCGTCTTCGGCTCGATCGCCACGCGGATGACCGGCTCGGGGAAGACCATGTTTTCCAGGACAATGGGATGCTTCTCGTCGCAGAGCGTATCGCCGGTGGTGGTATTCTTCAGGCCGACGGCCGCGGCGATATCGCCGGAATACACGACAGGCAAATCTTCTCTGTGGTTTGCGTGCATGAGCAGGATTCTGCCCATACGCTCACGCTGATTCTTGTTGGTGTTGAGGACGGTCTTGCCTGCTTCCAGCGTACCGGAATACACGCGGAAGAACGCCAGCTTGCCAACGTAGGGATCCGTCATGATCTTGAAGGCCAGTGCGGCAAACGGCTCGTCGTCAGACGGCTTGCGCGTTTCGTCCTCATCGGTCTTCGGGTTGACGCCGGTAACCGCTTCTTTGTCCAGAGGGGACGGCAGATACTCGACAATTGCGTCCAGAAGCTCCTGGACGCCCTTGTTCTTGTAGGAAGAGCCGCAGGTGACGGGAACCGTCTTATTGGCGATCGTCGCTCTGCGCAGGGCGGTGCGGATCATCTTTTCGGGGATGTCCTCGCCCTCGAGATACCGCATCATGATCTCCTCGTCCTCGTCCGAGATCGACTCGAGCATGTGGTCGCGGTATTTCTTTGCGGTCTCTTCCAGATCGGCGGGAATGGCTTCTTCCCGCATGTCCTTGCCAAGCTCATCGTAGAAGACGTAAGCCTTCATCTTGATGAGATCGACCACGCCGCGGAAGTTTTCTTCGCTTCCGATGGGCAGCTGGATGGGAACGGCGTTACACTTGAGACGCTCGTCCATCATCTTCAGGACATTGAAGAAATCGGCACCCATCATGTCCATCTTGTTCACGTAAACAAGGCGCGGGACATGATACTGGTCGGCCTGTCTCCATACAGTCTCGGTCTGCGGCTCGACGCCGCCCTTGGCGCACAGGACCGTCACAGCGCCGTCGAGCACGCGCAGTGAGCGCTCGACCTCGACCGTGAAGTCCACATGACCCGGGGTGTCGATGATGTTGATCCGCACGCCCTTCCAATGGCAGGTGGTGGCGGCAGAGGTGATCGTGATGCCACGCTCCTGCTCCTGCTCCATCCAGTCCATGGTCGCGGTGCCTTCGTGCGTCTCGCCGAGTCTGTAGTTGACACCGGTGTAGAACAAGATACGCTCGGTCGTCGTGGTCTTGCCTGCATCGATGTGTGCCATGATGCCAATATTTCTCGTATTCTCAAGTGAATATTGTCTTGGCATGCTGTTCTCCTTCTGTAATTACCAGCGGAAGTGAGAGAACGCCTTGTTGGCCTCGGCCATCTTGTGGGTGTCTTCGCGCTTCTTGACGGCGGCACCCGTGTTGTTGCAGGCATCCATGATCTCGCCGGCGAGGCGCTCTCTCATGGTCTTCTCACTTCTTGCACGACTATAGTTAGTCAGCCAGCGCAGACCAAGGGTCTGACGTCTTTCGGGCCGAACCTCGATAGGAACCTGATAGTTCGCACCGCCGACACGGCGGGTCTTGACTTCCACGGCCGGCATGATATTTTCCATGGCGGTCTGGAAAGCCTCGAGACCAGACTTGCCGGTCTTCTCTTCCACGATCTGGAACGCACCGTAGACGACCTTCTGGGCTACGCCCTTCTTGCCGTCGAGCATGATGCTGTTGACGAGCTTGGTCACCAGAACGGAGCCGTAGATCGGATCGGGAAGGATCTCTCTCTTGGGAACATTACCTCTTCTGGGCACTGTGCTTCCCTCCTTCATAAAATGATTTCATAGGTACTTCGGAAGCCCATAGCTTCCGTGGGTGCCTGCCAAGAGGTTCTTATATATATAAAAAACTCTCAGCAAGGCATTGCCTTGCACAAGGCAGAATTGCGATAAAAGCGTGAAGAATTACTTCTTCTTGCCGGCCTTCGGGCGCTTCGCACCGTACTTGCTGCGGGCCTGCATACGGCCCTGAACGCCCTGCGTATCGAGCGTACCACGGATGATGTGGTAACGGACACCAGGAAGGTCCTTGACACGGCCGCCGCGGATCAGAACGACAGAGTGCTCCTGCAGGTTGTGACCGACACCGGGGATGTAAGCGGAAACTTCGTAACCGTTCGTCAGACGCACACGGGCGATCTTACGAAGAGCGGAGTTCGGCTTCTTCGGGGTGGTGGTACGAACAGCGGTGCAGACACCTCTCTTCTGAGGAGAAGACAGATCGGTGGTCCGGTTCTTCAGCGTGTTGACGCCCTTCTGCAGAGCAGGAGCGGTGGACTTGTAGGTCGACTGTTCTCTTCCCTTTCTTACCAGCTGGTTAAAAGTAGGCATGTTGTTCCTCCTTTCTCGGATTGTTGCTGCTGTGCAGCATGTATTTTATCCCGAAATATCAAAGATATTCCGTTGGGACCAAAAGAATTGCGGCTTCTTCAGCGCAGAAGCCCGGCGCAGGCTGCGCCGACACGGATCTGACAGAGGGCTCCAAGCTCTTTCATGCTCCTCACATAAACGACCTCGACGCCGTCGGTCTCGCATTGCTCCCGGATCGGCTGAAGGAGCATGGGATCCGCATCCTCCGCCAGATAGGCTGCGGCAATGCGGTTTGCCTTGAGCGCCTTGCGCAGCTGCTTGGTTCCGATGACCTTGCGATCGGTCTTCAGCCGTTGGGGCATCCAGACACCTCCATGGGAATACGTGCAAATACGCGGGCAAGCCCACGCAAGTATGGATTATAGCAGAAATCACGAACCGCGTCAACAAAAAATCGGCCAAAATGAAAATTATTTTTTCATTTTTCCCTGTAATTGCAGGGGTTTCCCGCACTTTGGCGAAATGAACAAAGACATATGTCCGCATCTTGCATACCCATAAAAAGCAGGCGCGGCAAATGCCGCGCCTGCTGGGAACAGGAACTTTCTTACAGCTTCTCGTCGTCGATCATTTCCTCGGTCACGATGGACTCGGGGGTGGTCAGCGTGTCGAAATCGCGGTAGGCCTTCAGGCCGGAGCCTGCGGGGATGAGCTTACCGATGATGACGTTCTCCTTCAGACCGACCAGATGGTCGACCTTGCCCTTGATGGCCGCGTCGGTCAGAACCTTGGTCGTCTCCTGGAAGGAGGCGGCGGACAGCCACGACTCGGTTGCGAGGGACGCCTTGGTGATGCCCATGAGGATCAGGCTGTCGGTGGCCAGCTTGAGGTCGGTCTCGCCGGCGTCGATACGTGCCTGCACGGCGGCGTTGGCGTCTTCGAACTCGAACATGTCGACCACGGTGCCGGACAGCAGGCTCGTGTCGCCCGGCTCCTCGACCTTGACCTTGCGCATCATCTGACGGATGATGACCTCGATGTGCTTTTCGTTGATATCAACGCCCTGCTGACGGTACACGGCCAGAACGCCCTGCGTCAGGTAATCCTGCACAGCTTCGACGCCGGAGATACGCAGCACGTCATGCGGGTTCAGAGCGCCGTCGGTGATCGGCTCGCCCTTCTTGACGCGCTTGCCGTGCTCGACCTTCAGGCCGACGGAATACGGCACCTGATACTGCTTGACCTCGCCGTCGTCTGCGGTGATGGTGATGTTGCGCAGCGCCGTGCGGTGGGAATCGTCGACGTCGACGACGCCGTCGATCTCGGAGATCTGCGCCATCTTCTTCGGCTTTCTGGCTTCGA
Source organism: uncultured Oscillospiraceae bacterium (assembly GCA_934655875.1). GTDB lineage: Bacteria > Bacillota > Clostridia > Oscillospirales > Oscillospiraceae > CAG-170. The sequence goes on along the minus strand of CAKUHB010000036.1, from coordinate 1,636 downwards.
ACAGTTCTTCGACTCGCGGAAGGCCCTGCGTGATATCGTCGCCTGCGACGCCGCCGGTGTGGAAGGTACGCATGGTCAGCTGCGTGCCGGGTTCGCCGATGGACTGCGCGGCGATGATGCCGACCGCTTCGCCGAGGTTGACGAGCTCGCTCGTTGCGAGGTTCATGCCGTAGCAGCGCGCGCACACGCCGGAGCGTGCCTTGCAGCCGAGGACGGAGCGGACATAGACGCGGTCAATGCCGTGGGCCGTGAACTTGGCGGCATCCTCCTCGCGGAGCATGACGTCCTTGGAGTGCAGCAGCTCGCCGGTCTTCGGGTCGGTGATGTCGTAGACGGGGTAACGGCCGCGGATACGGTTGCCGAAGGAATCGATCAGCTGGCCCTTCTCGTAATAGTCGCCCTTCCAGCTGCCGTTCGTGGAGCCGCAGTCGTTCTCGCGGATGATGACGTCCTGGCAGACGTCGACCATGCGGCGAGTCAGATAGCCGGAGTCCGCGGTACGCAGCGCGGTATCGGTCATGCCCTTTCGGGCGCCTCTGGAGGAGATGAAGTATTCCAGAGCGGACAGGCCCTCACGGAAGTTTGCCTTGATCGGAATTTCGATCGTGCGGCCGTTCGTATCTGCCATCAGGCCGCGCATACCGGCCAGCTGACGGATCTGGTTCATGCTGCCTCGAGCGCCGGAGTCAGCCATCATGAAGATCGGGTTGAACCGCTTCAGGTTGGACTGCAGCGCATCGGTGACGTCCTTGATGGATTTTTCCCACTGCTGGACCGTCAGGCGGTAGCGTTCGTCGTTGGTGATGAAGCCGCGCTTGTACTGGCGGTCGATCTTGACGACTTCCTTCTCCGCTTCGTGGATCAGCTCGTATTTCTTCTCCGGGATCTCCATATCGGCGATGGAGACGGTGATGGAGGCTCTGGTGGAATACTTGTAGCCGAGGGCCTTGACCTTGTCGAGCATTTCGGTCGACTGCGTGAAGCCGTTGATACGGATACACTTGTCGATGATCTTGCCGAGCTGCTTCTTGCCGACGACGAAGTCGATCTCCAGCGGGAACTGGTCGTCGACTGTCTCGCGCTTTTTGAAGCCGAGGTTCTGCGGGATGGCGTCGTTGATGATCAAGCGGCCGACCGTCGCGTCGATGATGCGGTGCTCCTTTTTGCCGTCGATCGTGAGCTCTTTCCAGACCTTGATGGGGTCGTGCATGGCAATCATGCCGTCGGCGTAGGCCATCATGGCTTCGTCTTCGTCATGATAATACTTGAAATATTCCTTCGGGCGGACATCGCCGGCTTCGTGCGCCTGCTGCGCGTATGCGCCGACGGTGCGGATATAGATGTGGTTCTCTTCCTTGATATCCGCTTCGGAATCCCAGATGTTCCAGACGTAGATGACCTCGTCGGGCTGAATTTCGCCCGCGTTCAGCGCGGCGACAGCCTTCGTAAGGGTCTGGTAGGAGCCGGGGATGGTCTCCGGGCGGTCGGTCTCGTTCTCAAGGAGCGCGCCGCGGGTGCGCAGATAGAACTCGTAATCCTCGCTCTCGGGATCGTCCCAGATGTTCTTGACCCAGATGGGCTTCTCATACGGCAGCTTGCCGCACTCGAGCAGCGGGAAGATCTCGTGGATGGTGTC
>CAKUHB010000035.1 GCA_934655875.1 uncultured Oscillospiraceae bacterium | reverse complement strand
ATGGAGTTCTCCGGCAAGGAGCTGATCCAGGGCGAGCCGGACGCGTCCAGCTTCCCCTCCGGCGGTCTGCGCGCCACGTTTGAGGCGCGCGGCTATACCGCGTGGGATCCGACGTCCTTCGCCTTCATTAAAGATAAGGTATTATATATCCCGACCGCGTTCTGTTCCTACGGCGGCGAAGCGCTCGACAAGAAGACGCCGCTGCTGCGCTCCATGCAGGCAATCAACAAGCAGGGCCTGCGTATCCTGAAGCTGTTCGGCCACGGCGACGTCAAGGCCGTGCGCACGACGGTCGGCCCGGAGCAGGAATACTTCCTCATTGACGAGGCGCTCTATAACCGGCGCAAGGATCTCATCTACACCGGCCGCACCCTCTTCGGCAGCAAGCCGCCCAAGGGGCAGGAGCTGGACGATCATTACTTCGGCACACTCAAGCCGCGCGTCGCCGCGTTCATGCAGGATCTGGACGAGGAGCTGTGGAAGCTCGGCGTTCTGGCCAAGACGGAGCATAACGAGGTCGCGCCCGGCCAGCACGAGCTGGCGCCGGTCTTCACCACCACCAATATCGCCGCCGACCACAACCAGCTGACGATGGAGCTGATGCAGAAGATCGCCCGCAAGCACGGTATGGTCTGCCTGCTGCACGAAAAGCCCTTTGCCGGCGTCAACGGCTCCGGCAAGCATAACAACTGGTCCATCTCGACTGACACCGGCGTCAACCTGCTCGAGCCGGGCGAGACGCCGAGCGAAAATGCACAGTTTCTGCTGTTCCTCTGCGCCGTCATTCAGGCGGTCGACGATTATCAGGATCTGCTGCGCATCTCCGTTGCCTCGGCGGGCAACGACCACCGGCTCGGCGCGAACGAAGCGCCTCCCGCCGTCGTGTCGATGTTCCTCGGCACAGAGCTGACGGAGATTCTCGACGCCATCGAGTCCGACACGGCCTATGACGCGAAGGAGAAGGAGCTGCTGAAGATCGGTGTCCACGTTCTGCCGAAATTCCCGAAGGACACGACCGACCGCAACCGCACATCCCCGTTCGCCTTCACCGGCAACAAATTTGAGTTCCGCATGCTCGGCTCCTCCGCGTCGATCTCGGATGTGAACGTCGTTCTCAACACGGCAGTCGCCGAGTCGCTGCGCCAGTACGCCGACATCCTGGAGAGCGCGGCCGACTTTGAGACCACGCTCCACGATCTCATCCGCGACACCATCGCCAAGCACAAGCACATCATCTTCAACGGCAACGGCTATGACACCGGCTGGCTGGATGAGGCAAAGAAGCGCGGGCTTCTCAACCTCAAGTCCACGCCGGACTGCGTGCCGTATCTGATCGCGAAAAAGAACGTGTCGCTGTTCACCTCGCATAAGATCTACAGCGAGGCTGAGCTGCACGCCCGCTATGAGATCATGCTGGAAAACTACTGCAAGGTCCTGCGCATCGAGGCACTGACCATGCTGGATATGGTCTCGACTGACATTCTCCCCGCCGTCTCCGACTACACGGCAACGCTCATGAAGACCGGCGCCGAAAAGCGGTCCCTGCTCGGCGAGAGCTATGGCGGCTATGAAATGAAGACCGCATCGCGGCTGGCCGAGCTGACCGACGCGGCCAGTATGGACGCGTCGAAGCTCGACGAGGCGCTGCTGCAGGCCGGTGAAGAGGCCGATGCCGAGCTGGCGGCCAAGTTCTATCAGGCCGTGGTCTTCAAGGACATGACCGGGCTGCGGCTGACCGTCGACGAAATGGAGACGCTCACCTCCCGTGCCTGCTGGCCGTATCCGTCCTACGGAGAGCTGATGTTCAGCGTCCGCTGATACCCGGCAACCAATTACGCCTGTTTCAAGATTCCTCTTTTCATTTGTGTTGGCAGCGGCCCGCAGGAAACCCTGTGGGCCGCTGTCAGCCTTGGCTCTCCCTCTGGGAGAGCTGTCACCGCAGGTGACTGAGAGAGCCTTGCAGCATTTACCCTCTCCGTCCTCGCTTCACTTGGCCACCTCTCCCAAAGGGAGAGGCAGGAAGCTGTGCTCAAAAAGCGAGCGGCAAGGGAGGCTCGTCACGTTTCACGCGCATTCTTCCTCACTTCTGCATATACTAGTCAGGATTGCGAAAAAGGAGGATGCCTATGAAGCTTTGTGAAAGCGCCGGTTCGGCCGAACGCGGCGATCTGGATGATCTGATCTTCTGCGATACGGACTACGAGGTCAGCCGGAGATAATGGCAAAAGCGGCCAGCGTGTCGGAAAAGTCTTTTTTCGACGCGCTGAGACAGTTGTCGAACTTTTCCAAAGTTCGACAACTGATTGATTGAACGTGAAGGTGGCTCTTTGCCCCCTTCACACTTCCCCTGCTGCTCTGTCATCCGACCGTTCTTCGTAATTATTGGCAGTCTCAGCGGCTCCGAGGCCGGAGAAGCCGCTTCGTGCCGCTTTCCCCTCTTTACATCCCCCGGTTTTTCCTGTATAATATGTTCCGACAATTTTGAAAAGTGTGGGAAAATCATGATTGAATTTGGTGAATATAAGGTAAAGCTCAATAACGTCCGCCCGAAGCTCGACGCGCTGGCGGATTCTCTCGGCATCGAAGCGGCAAAGGAGGAGATCGAGCGTCTGCACGCGCAGATCGACTCCGACGGCTTCTGGGACAATCAGGAGACGTCGCAGAAGGTCATGAAGCAGTGCCGCCTGCTGGAGTCCAAGGTCGGTCTTTACAAAAAGATGTGCAGCCAGTGGGATGATCTTTATACCCTCTGCGAAATGGCCATCGAGGATAACGACGACTCCATGCTGGACGAGCTGGTCGCAGGCTATGCCGAGCTGGAGCAGGAAATGGAAAAGGCCCGGCTGGAGACGCTTCTGTCCGGGGAATACGATAATAATAATGCCATTGTCTCCTTCCAGGCAGGCGCGGGCGGCACCGAAGCGCAGGACTGGGCTTCCATGCTCTACCGCATGTACACTCACTGGACCGAGCAGCACGGCCTGAGCTACAAGATCCTCGACTATCTTGACGGCGACGAAGCCGGTATCAAGTCCGCCAGCATCCTCATCGAGGGCGAGAACGCCTACGGTCTTCTCAAGAGTGAAAACGGCGTGCACCGCCTTGTCCGCGTGTCCCCGTTTGACGCAAACGCCCGCCGGCAGACCTCGTTTGCCGCGGTCGAGGTCATCCCCGAGATCACCGACGATTCCAAGGACGTGGAGATCCGCCCGGAGGATATCGAAATGCAGGTCTACCGCTCCTCCGGCGCGGGCGGCCAGCACATCAACAAGACGTCCTCGGCTGTGCGCCTGATCCACAAGCCGACCGGCATTGTCGTCTCCTGCCAGACGCAGCGCGACCAGTTCCAGAACCGCGAGACGTGCATGCGCATGCTCCGCTCCAAGCTCATCGAGATCAAAGAGCGCGAGCATCTGGACAAGATCTCCGACATCAAGGGCGCGCAGCTCAAGATCGAATGGGGCAGCCAGATCCGCAACTACGTCTTCATGCCCTACACGCTCGTCAAGGACACGCGCACGGGCTTTGAGACCTCAAACGTGAACGCCGTCATGGATGGCGCGCTCGACGGCTTCATCAATGCCTATCTCACCTGCCTTGCCACAAATACGTGGGTCACAAAGGGTTGATTTTTGCCGGGATCGGCGAAAATACACTTGCATTTGCCGTCAAATTGTGGTATGATTTTTTAGCTGTCTGAAACAGCCCGACTTTTTATAGTATCTCGGCGAGCCGTCTGCCGGCGAAGGGCGGCAAATGGTTTGGAGGAATTATCATGAACGCTCTGCACACGATTTTAACGATTATTCAGGTCATTCTGGCCGTCGGTCTGGTCGTCATCGTCACCATCCAGTCCGGTAAGTCCGCCGGTCTGTCCGGTGCCATTGCCGGCGGCAGCGGCGACACCTATCTCGGCAAGAACAAGAACAAGGGTCTTGACGCCAAGCTCGCGCTCGCTACCAAGTGGGTCGGCGGCGTGTTCATCGTCCTGACGCTGGTTCTGAACCTGTTCTAAGTCATAAGAAATCAGCTGCCCTGCAAGTTGCAGGGCAGCTTTTTTATGCATGAAGATCATCCATCTGCGTCAGCGCCGCGCCGCGGTAATAGTAGCGCAGGATCGCCCGGTAATCGAAGCCGAGCTCTGCAATCGCTTCCGCGCCGTATTGGCTCATGCCGACACGGTGGCCGTAGCCCAGAACGTCAAAGATGAACGTGCTGTTCTGGTATTGCAGGGTAAACTTTGTGGAGTTCAGGCCGAATGCGCGGCGCAGCTGCGTGCCGGAAAACGTTTTTCCGCCAATGACGATGTCCGCCACACCGCCGCCGTCCGTCCGGGTGATTGCCTGCACCCAGTCTGCCGGGTCGCCCGAGAGCAGCAGCTCCTCGTCCAATGTGCGGATGGCCGCGGCAAAGGCCTGCGGCGAGAGGGTTTCGGTACTTTGATATCTTGCCGCGTCCTGCTCGCCGGGACTGCTGACCGATTGCAGATAGGGCACGTCGCTGCCCCAGACGGCTGCTGCCGCTTCTGTCGTGCCGCCGGAGCAGGAAAAATACGTCGCTTCGATCAGCGCGCCGTCATAGGTCAGGACCTCGCCCTCTGTCGCCTGTACGGCGGCGGACGCCTTGTCCCACGCGGCTTCAAACTTGTCTCCCAGGCGCGCACGCAGCTGCTCCTCGCTCAGGCACGCCTGACAGCAGGCGCTTTCCGTGCAGACATCGGCGCCCGGATGCTTGCCGCGCACCTGCTGGCGGCAGGCAAACGTCCGCGCGGCAACGGCCTGCGCCTGCATGGCTTCCGGTGCAAAGGACGCCGGAAGCTCCGAGAGCACGACCTGCGTCAAATAGGTATCCAGCGCCATCTCTCCCGCACGCCCATCCCGCAAAACCGTGATCGTCCGCACGTCCTGCACCTCCGGCTGCTCCACCAGCAGCACCACCGGATCCGGTTCCGCCTGCGGCTGCACCTTTGCCGCAGACGGAATCAGAAGCACCGCCGCCAGCGATAAAACTGCCGCTTTTCCGATCGTAGACATGTCCGCACCACCCTTTCTGGGCAAGTCTATGTGCAAAAAGCACCCAATATACCGCTTTACATAACTTGACACAATCTCCTGTAAGACGTATAATATGACAAATTGATGACACGCTACAGATTGGAGTTTTCATATGAAGCATGCTCTGAAGGTCATTGTGCCGATTGTTCTGATCCTCGTGCTTCTGATCGGCGCGTGCTGCTTTTTCCTGATTGCACGCCGCGATCTGACCGAGACCATTTTTACATACTGGGGCAATCATTTCTATAACGCGGGCCGCTATGGCCGCGCGGTCACGTTCTACAAGCTCGCCGCGCACTTCGCTCCGCAGGATGCGACGCTTGCCATCTGGCTGGCGAACGCGTACAAGATGAGCGGCAACTATACGAAGGCCGAATACACGCTGGTCAACGCCATCACGCAGATCCCCGACTCGGCGGAGCTGTATATCGCGCTCTCCAAGACGTATGTGGAGCAGGAAAAGCTCCTCGACGCGGAGACCATGCTTGACCGCATCACCAACACCGCCGTCAAAGCGCAGATCGACGCCATGCGTCCGGCTGCGCCGGTCATCGAGCCGGAAAGCGGCAATTATAATGAATACATCGACGTGACCATCACCGGCACGGACGGCACGGTCTACGCCGTTCTCAACAGTGATTTCCCCTCCTCCGAGCAGGATCTCTACACCGGCCCCATTTCGCTCGAAGCCGGTGAGAGCAAGATCGTCGCCGTGAGCGTGGCGGAAAACGGTCTTGTGAGCGACGCCGCCTATGCGGGCTATACCGTCGGCAGCGTCGTGGAAGCCGTGACGCTCGCGGACGCCGGGATGGACGCCTATGTGCGCGAGCTGCTCGGCAAGAGCGCAGCAGCCACGATCATGTCGGACGAGCTGTGGGCGATCGAGGAGCTTGATCTTCCCGATACGGTTCAGTCGCTCGACGATCTGAGCTATTTCTCCGGGCTGCGTTCCCTCAGCCTGCACCACGGCACGGCGATGGATTTGAGCATTCTGTCCCGCCTGCCGACGCTGCGGACGCTCGATCTTTCCGGCTGCACGCTCTCCTCCGCCGCGATGGACGCCATCGTCTCGCTGTCGGAGCTGACGAGCCTGAATCTTTCCGGCTGCGCCATCGCGGATATCAACGCACTCATCGGCCTGCAAAAGCTGGAGTTCCTTGATCTTTCCAACAACACCATTTCCGATCTGACGGCTCTGTCCGCCTTGCAGGCGCTCAAGGAGCTGCATCTGACCAATAACCCCATCACCTCGCTGGCCAACCTGAAAAACTGCACGGAGCTGGAGGTTCTCTACGCGGAACAGTGCTCGATCAGCAAGATCGCCGGTCTGGCCGACCACCCAAAGCTGCGCGAGCTGTATCTGGCGCACAACCAGATCAGCGACGTGTCCGTGCTGTCCGGCTGCAAGGCGCTGGAGAAGCTGGATCTTGGCAATAACGCCGTCACAGACATCTCCGTCGCAGCGGATCTTCCCGCACTGGTAGACCTTTATGTCGGCAACAACAAGCTGGCCGCGCTTCCGGTCTTCGCCGCCGAGACGCCGCTGTGGCACGTGGATATCAGCCACAATGAGATCTCCGACCTGTCGGGTCTGAACGGGAACCTCTCGATCAACTTCATCTATGCCGACTACAACAAGATCACGTCGATCGCCAGTCTGGAATCGTGCTCCATGCTCGTCCAGATCGATCTCTGGGACAATCCTGTGAACGCCGACGACGTCAAGAAGCTTCAGGACGTCGGCATCCTCGTGAACTACAACCCCTCGTACAAGGAAGCGGACACGGCCGCATAACAATCCAGCAGCCCGGATCATTTGATCCGGGCTGCGTTTTGTTTACTCGGTCAGGTTTAGGGCCGGGTTCATGTAGTAGACGTTTCTCTCGTCCAGCCGCTGCCGCAGAAGCTCCACGGCTTCGCCGAAGCGCTGGAAGTGGACGATCTCGCGCTCGCGCAGGAAGCGGATGGCGTCGTTGACGTCCGGGTCGTCGGAGATACGCAGGATATTGTCATACGTTACGCGCGCCTTCTGCTCGGCGGCAAGATCCTCGGTCAGGTCCGCCATCGGGTCGCCGGTGACGGCCATGGTTGCCGCGCTCCACGGCGCGCCGGAGGCCGCCTGCGGATAGACGCCCGCCGTGTGGTCGACAAAATAGCTGGCAAAGCCGGCGGATTCGATCTGCTCCTGCGTCAGCGTGCGCGTCAGCTGGTGGACGATGGCGCCGACCATCTCCAGATGGCCCAGCTCCTCGGTGCCGATATCGGTCAGAAGGCCCTTCAGCTCCGGATACGGCATGGCATAGCGCTGGCTGAGATACCGCAGCGACGCGCCAAGCTCGCCATCGGGCCCGCCGTACTGGCTGATGATGATCGCAGCGAGCTGCGGATTCGGGTTTGCGATCCGCACGGGGTACTGCAGCTTTTTTTCATAGACAAACATCGCTTATGCCTCCGTTTCCGCGTCCCAGGGCCATGGATCCTGCAGCCAGGTGTAGCTGCCGCCTGCGGCAGCCTCCATCTGCGTGAGTGCCATGCCGCTCTGCTCCGCCTGCTGGCGGAGCATTTCATACTGCTCGACATACTGATTGAACAGCTGCACGGCTTCCTCGTCGTCGGAATGGGTATCCAGATACAGTCCCAGCTCCGTGATTGCAAAGTTGACCGCCTGCAAGTCGTACAGCTCATGCGCTGCGCGCGGCTCCACGCTCTGCGCGCCGCGGTACGGCAGATCAAGCCCTGGGAACAGCGTTCCCTTCATAATGGCCCGCCCGGCCGTATACCGTTCGGGATTCCGGTTCTGGAACGGGACATAGGGATTGGCCAGAGGTGCGCAGGACGGCAGTGCACCGCGCGCGTCCTCACAGCTCTCGGCGGCCTGCGCCGCCAAATTCAGATCAGACAAAATATGGACTCCTCTCCGTAAATTCGGGCCGTTTTGCCCTGACCCAATCTATGCAGCGCCGCGCCCAGCGGTGACGGCTCTGTCGAAAGAACGTAAAAGATGTTCTTGCTTTTTATTTGTATTTGCGTATAATGAGGTATGCAAAATCCATATTCAAAAGAAAAGATGAAATGAAGGAATCGATATGCGTACATTACTTTCGCTCTCCATCGCCATTCTCGCAGGTCTGCTCATGACCCGCGTTGCCAAGCCCCTGAAGCTGCCGTCGGTCACGGCGTATCTGGTCGCGGGCGTGCTGATCGGGCCGTACTGTCTGGGGCTTCTCGGCATTGAGGGCATCGGCTTCCCCACACAGGCGGATGTCGACAGTCTGTCTCTCATCTCTGAAGTCGCGCTTGGCTTCATCGCGTTCTCCATCGGCAGCGAGTTCCGCGTCTCTGAGCTGAAGCACACCGGCAAGCAGGCGTTCGTCATCGGCGTCATGCAGGCGCTGGCCGCCACATTTTTGGTCGATATTGCGCTGATCGCCATTTCCCTTGCCACGCACGGCAAGCTCTCCATCGCGCAGGCCATCACCCTTGGCGCGATCGCCACGGCAACAGCCCCGGCTGCCACGCTGATGGTCGTCCGCCAGTACAAGGCCAAGGGCCCGCTGGTCGATCTGCTGCTGCCGATCGTCGCGCTGGACGACGCCGTGGGTCTCGTGGTGTTCGCCGTCTCGTTCGGCATCGCAAAGGCGCTCAATACCGGCTCGTTTGACGTTGTTTCCATCGTCGTCAATCCCCTGCTTGAGATCGTTCTGTCGCTGGCGCTCGGCGCGCTGGGCGGCTGGGTGCTCACGCAGCTGGAAAAGCTGTTCAACTCCAACACGAACCGTCTGAACATGACCATCGCGTTCGTCTTCCTGACCTCCGCGCTCGCCATGGCGGAGTTTAAGATCGGCCCCGTCACCATCGGCTTCTCGTCGCTTCTGACGTGCATGATGCTGGGCACGCTGTTCTGCAACCTCTGCCCGCTGTCCGGCGAGATCATGGAAAAGTCCGACCGCTGGACCAGTCCCCTGTTTGCCGCGTTCTTCGTGATCTCCGGCGCAGGGCTGGAGCTGAGCGTATTCAAGGACGGACTGATCGTGCTGATCGGCATTGTGTACATCCTCACGCGCTCGCTCGGCAAATACCTTGGCGCGCACTACTCCGCAAAGCTCATGAAGTGCCCGCCGCAGATCTGCAAATACCTCGGCATTACGCTCCTGCCGCAGGCCGGCGTTGCGCTCGGCATGTGCGTGACCGCGCGCAGTCTTGGTCAGGAGGGTGATCTGATCCGCAACATCACGCTGTTTGCGATCCTCATTTATGAGCTGGTCGGCCCGCTGCTCACCAAGATGTCGCTGGAAAAGGCCGGCGAGATCCATCCGATGGAGGACGCCGTCAAGAACCGCCGCCAGATCAACCTCGAAAAGGCAGGCTCCCAGAAAAAATCATAAGCTGCAAAGTCAAATGCCCGCCGGAACTCCGGCGGGCGTTTGACTGTCGAAAAATATTCGTGCTCGTTTTTGATGAAGATTTTCCGGCTTGTTTGTAGGGGACGATGCCTACATCGTCCCGGCAGAACCGGCCGATCTTACGGAAGTTTACGGCAAATTCGCAACTTTTCTCGGGCCGATGTGGGCATCGGCCCCTACACGGGCGGTACATATCTCGTACTGCTTCGCAAAAAACAGACTTTTTCGACATGCTGACGCCCGCCGGAACTCCAGCGGGCGTTTTTCGGATAGAAAAGCCCCGGGCGGACAGGATACCTGTCCGCCCGGGCTGCATGTTTCAAGCTTGAGGGGATGAAACAAGGGGTAACATTATGATAGCATATACGGCTGGAGCGTACGGAAGATCAGCTGGAAGATCTCATCGGACACCGCCGGTGTATTCTCCAGCTCGCCGCTCAGGATATGCGAGCAGAAGCTCAGGATCGTCTCGAACACGTGCGCCATCAGGAACCAGCTGTCGCGGGAGGAGCGGAAATAGCGGCTCAGCCGCGCCTGCAGCTGCTGATAATTGCGGTGGTGCAGCTCATGCGCGCTGGTCAGATACTGCGCGGAATAATAATAGCGCAGATAGAACCGGACGGTATCCGGCTTGCTCACGCTGAACGTCCACACCGGATCCCACAGCGCATGGCACCGCTCTTCCAGCGGGCGGTCTGCCTCGTCCATCACGTCGATATGCTTGAGGACGTTCTGTACGAATCCGATATCCGCCCGGTTGAACGCGGCCTGCAGCAGCGCTTCTTTGCTGCCGAAGTTGCGGTAGATATAGACCTCGTTGCACGCGACCTCGGCGGCGATGGCCTTTGTCGTGGCATGGTCAAGACCATCGCGCGCGACGACAAGGACAGCCGCATCCAGCAGCTGTTCCCGATAATTCTCTCTGAGCGCCATGCTGCAGCCTCCAAATGCTGTAAGTAGTTACTACATTGTCAGTATATCGCACATTTCAGAAAAAATCAAGCAAAATGTAAACGTTTCAAATATTTGGCATATATACCCCGGCGGCTCGCGGCTCGAACCGCCGGGATAAGATCTCAGCTCTTGATCTTGAATTTTGCCGAGGACAGCAGCTGGTTGCCGATGTAGATGGAAAGCACATAATCGCCGTCCGTCTGCGGCGTGCGCGGGAAGTAGCCCACGAACATGTTCTTTTCCCACATATCCTTCCAGACTGCGATGTAGCTGTGCGCGTCGACCAGCTTGCCGTCTGCGTCACGGATGACAAGGTTGATGGCGACCGTGCCGTCGGAGGACGCATCCACTGTGCCGCCGGATTCGACGTCGAACGCGATCATTTCGCCCTTGGAGAAGGTCGTGCGCGCCGTGACGAGATCGAGGTAGCGGAACGTGTCCATGTTCGGCTTGAGGAACAGGCCCGTATAGGTGCTCTTGACGCCGTTGGCCGTGTAGTTGTTGTCGACTGCGGCTGTCGTGAAGGTGGTCTCGGTCTCGCCTTCGAGCGCATCGCCGCTCTTGAGCGCGATCGTGACCTGATAGCTTGCGCCGGGGAACATGTTATTGGCCGGGATCACGCAGGACTCGGTATCGGTCTCGATGGTGGCCGGCTCCGCGTTCTGGACGCCCTGCAAGGTGTAGGTGACGACCCAGTTGGGGTCGGCAGGCTCCGTCTCGCACGTCCAGGAGAGATTCATATTGATGGTGCGGCCGGTCTCGTCGGTCTCACCCTCGGCCTTCAGCGCCGTGACCTTCGTGACGGTCGGCGTGACGCTCATGGCGTAGCTCGCGAGCATCGTGGGCGCGGAGATCACGATTTCATATTCCGTGCCGGAAACGAGGTTTTCAAACGTCACGTTGGGGACGGTGACTTCCTTCGTCTCTTCAAAGCCCGCGCCGTCCTTGATGGTGACGACCCACTTTTCAGGCGCGTCGCCGTCATACTGCCACGTCAGGATCGCAGTCGAGCTGGACAGGGCGATCGTCACGCTGTCGGGCAGCAGCTCTACCGTCGGGACAGTCGAGATCGCGGTGCTGACCGCACCGGTCAGGAGCGTTCCCTCCGGTGCCTGCAATACAAAGGTATATTCAGAGTCGGACAGAAGATCGCTGATGACGGTCGAATGGCCGGAGAAGGTCACGGTCTTCGGCTCGACGCCCTCGGCCGAATAGGAGATGGTCCAGTTGTCATAGTCCGGGCCGTCCTGAATGATGAAGTTCAGCTCCGCCTGCGTGATGGAGATGGGTGTGGCCGTGAAGCTGAGGATCTTCGTCTCGGCCATGGTCGTCGCGGTGGCGGAATAGGAGCCGGTCAGCTTCTTGCCCTCGGGCGCGACCGCTTCGATGGTATACTGCGTGCCGGGGACCAGGGAATCAAAGGTCATCGGCTCGCCCGCCGTATAGGTCTGGCGCGACTGGTTGCCGTAGGCGTCGGAGCAGGTGACGTCAAACGCGCCGGTCTGCTCGTTCGTGTCGATGGCGACGGTCACGAAATCCGCGCCGACCTCGGACACGGAGATGCCGCTCACATGCGTGACGGACGGAACGATAACGAAGAACCACACTGCCGCGCAGATGATCGCCAGCGCAGCCACGCTGATGGCCGTGGGCAGGATCCACTTCGGCGCGTGCTTCTTTTTCTTCCGGCGCTGGCCGCGCGGCGGAAGATTGATCTTCAGCTCATCGTCCTCCTCGCCGTCTTCGGACGCTTCCTCTTCCTGCGATTCAGAGACATCTTCCGTATTATCGTCCAGGCTGATGGTGTCCTTGCCCGCTTCGTCGCGGTGCACCTCGTCGATGATGGCGTTGAGCATCTGCGTATCCGGCGAGAAGTTCTCCTTGAAATCGTCCGCCATCTGCTCGGTGTCGGCAAACTGGACGGGCTCGATCTCCTCCTCGGCGTTCGGGTCGATTTGCTCCGGCTCACCCTCAATGGGCGGGACGATCAGCGCGTCGGACGCTTCGTTGCGCTTGCCGTAATCGAGCAGCGCCTGCTGAAGCTCCTGCGGCGTCTGATAGCGGTCCTCCGGCTTGAACGCGCAGGCCTTGAGGATGATCTCCGCCATTTCATAGTCGGCGTACATGGGCGCAGGCAGCGCTTCGCCGGTCACGCGCAGCTTGTCCGCGGCGCGCGCGGAGGTCTTTTCATCCTCGAACGGGCCGTGGTTGCCGTTATAGATGCGGTAGAGGATCATGCCGACGGAATAGATATCGGTCGTCGGCTCGATGCTGCCGAGCAGGCTGAACAGCTCCGGCGCGGAATAGGAGCTGAGCATGGACTCCGGCATGGAGCAGTATTTCAGCTCGTCGATCTTCGCGATGCCGAGATCGCCCAGCAGATAGTGCCCCTGGCTGCTTAAGTACACGTTGGTCGGCTTGACGTTGCGGTGGATGAGACCGGCTTCGCGCAGGCTGACAAGCGCACCGCACAGATCAAGACCCAGATTGACTGCGCCCGCCTGCGTCATCGGCGTTTCGCTCAGAACCTCGGAGAGGGTCTTGCGGTATTCCGCCAGCAGGTAGATCTCAAACCCGACGCCGTCTTCCTTCGGCTCGATCTGGTAGCTGCGGTAGCAGCCGATATTTGGGCTGGCCGAGAGCTTTTCCAGCGTATCCAGCTCTGCCTGATAGTCGGCAGCGACCTGTTTATAGTAGTTCTGCGCATCCTCGATCGTCGCGGCCGCGCCGGTGAACATCAGCGCGTCCACCTGCTTCTGCGACTCCGGGATGCAGATATGCTTCAGATAATAGGACTGATTGCTCTTCGTGCTTCTGACAATATAGACAGATGTACCGCCGCGCACGCTGATGCATTTGACCAGCTCCATGTTGGACAGCAGCGGCGATATCAGTTTCAGTTCGGGCAAACCGTTCGCCTCCTTTACAAACACGGTTTTATTTTATTCTATTTTTGAAAAAAATGCAATACAATATCTTGTTGCTTGCACTTGGATTTTGTAACAATCTGTGATATACTGTCTGCGAGTTTAGGCTGATGCAGCCCCGAATCGATCTACGGAGGTTCTTATGGAACTGAGAAACTGTGAATACTGCGGCACGGCATATGATGCGCGTCTGAGCCAGTGCCCGCTTTGCGGCCGGACAGCCGGCGGCCAGAAGGCCGTCCCGCAGCCCGCGCCTGTCCGTCCCCGTCCCGCCGCGCCCGAAAAGCCGGAGACACCGCAGCAGCCGCAGTCCGGCGGCCGCCGTCTGCGGCAGGAGCCGGGCGGCGCCCGTGCCGCCCGCGGCTACACCGGCAAGCGTCTGCGTACCGGCTCCGCCGCACCGCGGCAGGAGGAGCCCTCCGGTGAGGAAGCACCCGCGCCGCGCGGCGGCAATGTCTACGCCATCCCCAAGTGGATGATGACCGTTATCTGCGTCATTCTCGGTCTGGCCGTCCTCGGCGGCGCGCTTTTGGCCTTCAGCCGTCTCGGCTGGTCGCCCCTGTACCGTGAGACGACGCTGGACGCGCCCGCGGCGGACGTCTCCGCCGAGCCTGCGCAGCCGGCCGAGACCCTGCCCGCCGAACAGCCGTCCGAGACCCAGCAGCCGGCGGAAAACCGCTATACAAACGAAGAGGATCAGAAGCCTGCCGAGCAGCAGCCGGAGGAGGAAACGAACCAGAGCGTCAGCTGCACCAGCCTTACGCTCTCCGCGCCGACCGTCACCTTTGAGGACGCAGGCCGCTTCTTCAACATCACCTTCACCCGCAAGCCTGCCGAGTGCACCGAGCCTGTGACCTTCACCACCAGCGACGAGACCGTCGCGACGGTCACGGAGCAGGGCAAGATCGTGGCCGTCAACGCAGGCTCCGCCGTCATTACGGCCACCTGCGGCGACCAGAGCGCGACCTGCCTTGTGACATGTGACTTTGCCTATGTCGGCGGCGAGGAGGAGACGGACGCGCCCGTGCTCACACTCAGCCGGGACGATCTGACGTTCTTTAGTGTCGGCGAGCAGTATCAGCTGACCGTCAGCGGTGCGCCCGACGGCGCAAAGATCACGTACACCAGCAGTGACACCGCCATCGTGACCGTCTCCGACACCGGCGTGCTGACCGCCAAGGGCAGCGGCACGACGACTGTCTCCGTCACCGTGGACGACGCCGCGCCCATGACCTGCATCGTCCGCTGCAACTTTGAAGACGGCGCGCAGTCGGACGGCACGTACACACTCAGCAACAGCGACGTCACCATGGGCGTCAAGGGCGAGACGTTCCAGATCTCCCTGCGTGACGCGAGCGGCAACAAGATCACAGGCCTGCTGTGGGTCTCGTCCGATCTTTCCGTCTGCTCGGTCGATGGCACGGGCGTCGTCAAGGCCGAGGGCAAGGGCACAGCCTATATCTCGACGACCTACAACGGCGTCAGCTATCAGTGCATCGTGCGCTGCAATCTTTCCTGATAAAAATGCCGGGTCATGCGGAGCCTTCCGCGTGACCCGGCATTTTTTTGCCTGTATGGGGTGTCAAACCTCGGGGCGGCTCCGCTTGCGGAACAGCATGGTGATGCACCACAGACCGGCAAGCCCGACAACGGCATAGATGACGCGGCTGACGCCCGCGGTCTGGCCGCCGAAGATCCACGCGACCAGATCGAAGCGCGCAAAGCCGACCAGTCCCCAGTTGATCGCGCCGATGATCGCCAAAATCAAAGAAAGCGTATCCATTGTTTCATCTCCTCTTGTCAGCTGACATTTGAATCATGGTTAGTATGCACGTCCGGCTCCGCTTTCATGCGCCGTCGGCAAAAATCTTGAAATTCATGTTGCTTTTGCGAAAAGATTTTGTATAATAGAAACAGAACCTGCTATTTTTTTAGCGTTCAAAAAAATTTTTTAGCCGCAGACAGGTGCCATGCGTGCCGTCTCTGCCTGCAAAGAGAAAAAGGAGAAGCCGTATGTATATTACCTGTCTCGATCTGGAGGGCGTTCTGGTTCCGGAGATCTGGATCGCGTTTTCAGAGGTCAGCGGGATCCCGGAGCTGCGCCGCACCACGCGCGACGAGCCGGATTACGATAAGCTCATGAAATGGCGTATGGGCATTCTGCGCGAGCATGGTCTTGGTCTCAGGCAGATCCAGGACGTCATTGCGCAGATCGAGCCCCTGCCCGGCGCAAAGGAATTTCTGGACGAGCTGCGCGCCACGACGCAGGCCATCATCGTGAGCGATACCTTCGAAGAATTTGCCCAGCCGCTCATGAAAAAGCTCGGCTGGCCCACGATCTTCTGCAACTCGCTGGAGGTCGATAAGGACGGCATGCTCTGCGGCATCAAAATGCGCTGCCCGCAGTCCAAGCTGACCACCGTCCGCGCGCTGCAATCCATCGGCTTTGAGACCATCGCTTCCGGCGACAGCTATAACGATCTGGATATGATCCTTGCCAGCAAGGCGGGCTTCCTGTTCCGCTCGACGGAAAAGATCAAGGCCGACTATCCGCAGCTACCCGCCTTTGAAACCTACGACGAGCTTCTCCATGCAATCAAAGCCGCCATGGCTTGATGATACGAAAATACAATGTGAAAGGTGATTCAAGATGAACGCATTTTTACCCGCTGATATCCTGATGCCCAAGACTGACCATATGGAGAAATGGGCGGTCATCGCCTGCGACCAGTTTACCTCCGATCAGGGCTACTGGGATCGCGTGCGCAAGAACGCCGAGGGCGCTGTGTCCACCATCAACCTCATCCTCCCCGAGGCCGAACTCGGCACTGAGAAGGAAGCGGCCCACACCGCCGAAATCAACGCCACCATGAAGAAGTACATGGAAGACGGCGTGTTCACGGTCTATCCCAACAGCTACGTCTATGTCGAGCGCACGCTCGAGAATGGCTCCATCCGCGAGGGCCTCGTCGGCATGGTCGACCTCGACGCGTATGACTATACCCCCGGCGCGACCAGCGCCATCCGCGCCACCGAACGCACCGTGCCGGAGCGCATCCCGCCCCGTCAGCGTGTCCGCCGCGACGCACCCATCGAGCTGCCGCACGTGCTGATGCTCTGCGACGACCACGACAAGAAGCTCATCGAGCCGATCGGCGCGAAGAAGGATTCTCTCAAGAAGCTCTACGACTTTGACCTCATGGAGGGCGGCGGCCACATCACCGGCTGGCTCGTCGAGGGCAAGGACGTTGAGGACTTCAACAAGGCGCTGACCGAGTACACCGCGACTGTCGGCGAAAAGTACACCGGCCTGAAGGGCACGCCGATGGTCTTCGCTGTCGGCGACGGCAACCACTCTCTGGCTACTGCGAAGAGCTGCTACGAAGAGCTCAAGAAGAACAACCCCGGCGTCGATCTTTCGAACCATCCGGCCAGATACGCCCTCGTTGAGCTTGAAAACATCCATGACCCCGCGCAGGTCTTCGAGCCCATCCACCGCGTCATCTTCAAGACCGAGCCGAAGAAGCTGCTCAAGGCGCTGGAAGATGCCTGCGGCGGCACCGAAGGCTTCCCGGTCAAGTGGTACATCGGCGAGGAATCCGGCACCATCGTCCTCGACAAGAACAAGGGCGAGCTGGCCGTCGGCATCCTCCAGCACTTCCTCGATGATTACCTCAAGGAAAACGCAGGCGAGATCGACTATATCCATGACGACGACGCGCTCATCAGCTTCGCGAAGCAGTCCAATGCCATCGGCTTCCTGCTGCCCGCGATGGAAAAGAGCCAGCTGTTCCGCGGCGTCATCGCCGACGGCGTGCTGCCGAGAAAAACCTTCTCCATGGGCCACAGCCGTGAGAAGAGATATTATCTGGAAGGCAGAAAGATCAAGTAATGAAGCAGATCTCCGAAGGCGCGTTCGCCAAAGTCAATCTGACGCTGGACGTTCTCGACCGGCGCGAAGACGGCTACCACAACCTGCGCTCGATCATGCAGACCATTTCTCTGCATGACGACGTGACGGTCTGCATCGACACCGGCGCACCGTGGCAGGTGCACTGCTACCGCGAGGTTCTGCCGCCGGATGCGAAGGAGGATACCGAGCCGGAGCTTGTCACCTGCTCGCTGCCGCAGGACGCGGACAATCTCGCGTGGCGTGCGGCGGAAGCCTTTTTCGCCCGCACCGGGCGTAAAGCGGACGGCCTTGAAATTTTCATCAACAAGCGCATTCCGATGCAGGCCGGTCTCGGCGGCGGGAGCGCGGATGCGGCCGCCGTGCTGCGCGCGCTGAACCGTCTGTACGACGCGCCGCTCTCCATCCCCGCATTGTGCGAGGTCGGCGCAGGCATCGGGTCGGACGTTCCGTTCTGCGTCATGGGCGGCACCGTTCTGGTCGAGGGGCGCGGCGAGCTGCTGACGAAGCTCCCGGTTGCGCCGGAGTTCTTCGTCGTCGTGTGCAAGCCGGACTTCTCCGTGTCCACACCGGAGCTTTACCGGAAGCTCGACGAGAGCTTCATCGAAAAGCATCCCGACCACAAGGCCATGCAGGCCAACCTGCAAAAGGGCGAGCTGCTGGGTGTCGGCGGAAGTCTCTGCAATGTGTTTGAGCCGATCGTCATGCAGGAGCATTTCGATATCAACTATATCCGCTCCATGATGTACACCTACGGCGCGTATGGCGCGCAGATGACCGGCTCCGGCTCCGCCGTCTTCGGCATCTACGATTCGTTTGAATACGCAACCGTCGCCTGCACGATGCTCAAGGACAAATACAGCCAGATTTTCCTCGCAAAAACCGTATAAGGCACAAAAAAGCCGTCCAGACTGTCTGTAAACGATAGTCTGGACGGTGTTTTTTATGCAGATTTCCATACGAAAGCGAGCAGCCGCGCTTGTTCTTCTGATCGTCAGCGCGCTGACGGTCTCCGTCTGCGCGGCATTGCAGGCGCAGCAGCAGCGGATGAGCGAGAAGATCATCCGTCTGCACGTCGTGGCAAACTCGGATTCCGGCGCCGATCAGGCGATCAAGCTGCACGTGCGCGACGCTGTGCTTGCCGCAGCGCAGCAGGCGCTGCAAGGTGCGGACGATCCGCAGCAGGCCATCGCGCAGGCGCTCCCGGAACTGGAAGCCGCGGCGAACGCGGCGCTCGCCGCGCAGGGCAGCCGCGATACCGCCCGCGTGTCCTTCTGCCGGGAGCTGTTCCCGACGCGGGAGTATGACACGTTTTCCCTGCCCTCCGGCGTCTACCGGTCGCTGCGCGTCACCATTGGCGCGGGAGACGGCCACAACTGGTGGTGCGTCATTTTCCCGTCTCTGTGCGTCCCGGCCACGGCAGACGGCTTTGTGCAGGCTGCGGAAGCCGGCGGGTTCACGCGCGCGGAGATCGGTCTCATGACGCAGGCAGACGAGGGATATGTGCTGAAATTCCGGTCACTGGAGCTTTTGCAGGCGCTCAAAAAGGCGCTGTTCGGGGAATAAAGCTCATTTCACGCCCGCCAGTGCGTTCAGATAGCGGACAAATGCCTTGCTGTTGATCATGTATGGATAGTTAATAACGATCAGATCGTCAATTCCCTGTCCGGCGGCGAAGTCCGCCAGGTCAAGAGACGGCTTGCCGTCCTGATTGAACTCGCGCGGATCGATGACGATGATCTTACTGTAATGGCTCGTCAGAAACGGCACAAAAGCGTTGCCGTAGGACTCCTTCAGCACGATGCAGGCCGGCCCTTCCACGTCGGTCTCGATGACGCAGACCGGCGTATCGCCGCCGATGAAGCACAGGTACTTATTGGAGACGCTCTCATCCAGCTTGGTATAGACCACGCTGACCGGCGTTCCGTTTTCCAGCGATCCGTCCAGATAATACCGCGCGTGCGTCTCGGCGATGGGCAGATAATAGTCCAGATAGTCCGGATTCTGCTTTAAAATATCGCTCTGCGGATAGCCCTTGGTGTAGCCATACATGGAGCCGAGGAAGCTGTCGTATCTGCCAGTCTGGAATCTGTCGAGCGGTACGGCGTCAAAGCCCGCCGCTTCGCAGAATGCGGTGTAGGCATAGTACGCGCCCAGCTGCGTCCAGTGGTGGTCGGTGCGGAAATAGATATATTCGTCCGTGTGGCTGCGGAGTTTGGAATAGGCATCCACAGTCACGATGCTCTCGCCCATCTGGCTGTAGCAGAAGTCGATCATCGCCTGCTGGTCATGCTCACCGGTGTGCAGGCTCTCGGGGGAATAAAACGCGCCGCCGTTCGGCGTGATAAGCGAGATCGTCCGCACGTCCGGCCCCATGGCCTTGGAAAGGTTGTCGACCGCACCCGCGTAGCTCTGGATGATATCATCCAGCCGTGTCGGGATCTCCATCGCCCGGTCGCCGACCACGACGATGGAGCCGGCGTAGCTGGCTTCCGATTCGTCCGGTTCATCCAGCGCCGGGTCGGTCTCCGGCGCGGGTGTATCCTCCGTCGGCTCCGGCTGCTCTGTGGTGATCTCGTCCGGGCTTTCCTCCGGCGTCTGCTGCTCCGGCGTCTCGTCCGGCGCAGGTGTGTTCTGCTCCGGCGTTTGTTCAGGCTGCTGCGGATCCGGCTGCTCCTGCGGCTGGACGGCATCCAGTCGTTCGCCGCCCTGTGCGGCGCTGTCGGTCTGGTTCACGATCAGCACGCCGCTTTCGCCGGAGCCGGAATAGTAGTAAAACCGGTTCAGCGTCCGGTTGAGGCTCAGAAGCGTCTCGCGGCCCGGAAAGGTATCGGAATAATAGGTCTCCAGCGCGGGGATATACGTGCCGTCCAGAAGCGCCTGCACGGAAAACTGCGGCTTCCGGAACGTCCGCTTTTCGCTCACGGAGCCGGTCGGGTCGGTATCGGCCAGCGACCAGATCCCGACGCCAAGCATTGCGGCCAGCAGGACTGCCAGCAGAATGGTATAGAGTTTTTTCATCTGCCCGCCTCCTTAGAACCGGAAATACAAAAATGCGTTATAGGTCGAGCCGACCAGCGCGACCGTCGACAGCGCCAGCAGCGCAAGATCGAACGCGTAGGTCACAGCCGCGTAGACCACCTGCCCGGCCGTCGTCTGCTTCTGCGCGCACATGCCGCCGAACAGATTGCCGATGTTCTGCGGCACAGACGTCACGCCGATGGCGCAGACGAGCAGCAGCGGCAGGTTATTCGTCAGCAGAATGCCGGTCTGCGCGTCAAAAAGCCCGCTTCCATACGCGCCGAAGAGCGTGCCGAACGACTGGAGCATCCGCGTGAGGTCGGTATAATAGAAGATATTCCAGCCGAAGATCACGAGAAGCATCGTGATCACGTGCCGCAGGACGCTCGGGATCTTTTTCTGGCGGCTGCCGAGCGCCTTTTCGATCGTCAGGATCACGAAGAAATACAGGCCCCAGAGGGCAAAGTTCCAGCTGGCTCCGTGCCACAGGCCGGTCATCGCCCAGACGATCGCCATATTGAGGATCTGATGCTTTTTCTTGCCGCCGAGCGGAATATAGACGTAATCGCGGAAGAAGGAGCCGAGGGAAATGTGCCATCTGCGCCAGAACTCGGTGATGGAGCGCGAGGTATACGGCAGGCGGAAGTTCTCCATATATTTAAAGCCGAAGATCCGCCCCATGCCGATCGCCATATCGGAATAGCCAGAGAAATCAAAGTAAATTTCAAAGGTATAAAGCAAAATCCCGAGCCACGCCGCCGCGGTCGTCGTCGAAGCCGCCGCACCGTCCAGAATCTGCGTCGCGACCTTGCCCGCCGCATCGGCCAGCAGGACTTTTTTGGCAAGGCCGATGCAGAAGCGCGTCGCGCCGTAAAACGCGTCCGTCGGGCTGAAGCTGCGGTTGTCAAT
This sequence comes from uncultured Oscillospiraceae bacterium, assembly GCA_934655875.1. Taxonomy (GTDB): domain Bacteria; phylum Bacillota; class Clostridia; order Oscillospirales; family Oscillospiraceae; genus CAG-170. Next base: position 3,732 of record CAKUHB010000035.1, on the reverse strand, counting down.
CTGCTTTTCCACGTCCGCATAGCGCACGATCGGCCCGGCGATCAGCTGCGGGAACAAGGAGAGATACAGCAGGAACTTGCCGAACGAGCGCTGCGCCTGCACATCCCCGCGCCAGACGTCGACCGTGTAGGACAGCGCCTGAAACGTATAAAACGAAATGCCGATGGGAAGCGGGATCTGCGGCACGGCCAGCGCCGTGTGGAACAGAGCATTGACGTTCTCAACGAAGAAGCCCGCGTATTTGAACACAGCCAGCCCGCCGAGATCCAGCACCAGCGCCAGAACCAGCCAGAGCTTTTTCCGCTTCTTTTGCAGCAGCAGCCCAAAGCCCCAGTTGATGGCCGCGGCGGCAATCAGCAGCAGCAGATATACCGGCTCGCCCCACGCGTAAAACACAAGGCTGAACACCAGCAGCACCGCATTTTTCGCCCGGATGCCGCGGCACAGGAAATACGCCGCAAGACAGAGCGGCAGAAACAGATATAAAAAGATCAGGTTGGAAAAGACCATGGCAGATTCGCTCCAGCAGGCAGAAGTTCTGATTTACATAATGTTTTTTTACTGTATCAGATTTTCTCCCATTTTGCAAGCAGATCTGCCCTTCTTTCGCAAGTTTTTCACTGTTTTTCCCAAGCGCCCGCTTGCTTTCCGCGCCCGGTCGTGCTATAGTGTTGTTGTTTTATGTGGGATTTATTCGCACGCCCACACAGATCGGAATAAGGGAAAGTTGAGGGAATGCATCATGCTGGCCATCGAGCGGAAAAACGAAATTCTGGACAAGCTGCGCACAGAGCAGCGCGTGCTCGTCAGCGATCTTGCCGCGCACTATAACGTCACGGAGGAGACCATCCGCCGCGATCTGGACAAGCTGGAAAAAGAGGGCTACGCCACAAAGACCTACGGCGGCGCCATTCTCGGCAACAGCACAAAGACGGATCTGTCCTATACCATCCGGAACAAGACGAACGTCGACGCAAAAACACAGATCGCGCTCCTCGCCGCCGCGCTGGTCGAGGACGGCGACCACCTGATGCTGGACGACAGTTCCACCTCGCTCTACCTCGCCAAAAAGCTCAAGGACAAGAAAAATCTGACCATCATCACCAACTCCGTCGAGCTCGTCGTCGAGCTGAGCGGCGTTGAGGGCTGGACGATCATGCTGACCGGCGGGCGGCTGAAGTCCGAGTCGCTGGCGCTCATCGGCGACCAGACACAGCAGATGCTGCGCCGCTTCCACGTGGATACGGCCATCATGTCCTGCAAGGGCATCGACATGACCTCCGGCGTGACAGACTCGTCCGAGTTCCACTCGCAGACCAAGCAGTCCATGATCAGCTGCGCAAGAAAGCGCATTCTGATCGTCGACAGCAGCAAATTTGACAAGGTCTCCTTTATCGACATCGCGCCCATCGAGACCTATGACACCGTCGTCACCAACACCGCACCCAGCCGCGAATGGCTGCAATATTTCGCAGACCGCAGCATCACCTGCCTGTATCCGGGTGCAAATTGAATCAATACAGAAAACTGCCGGACACGGGCTGTGTCCGGCAGTTTGTTTTGATTTCTTATTTTCCGAGCTTCGTCTTGTCCTTGAAGAAGTAATCCTTCGTCAGCTTTGCCACCACGGGCGAGAGCGCGAACAGCGCGATGAAGTTCGGGATCGCCATAAGGCCGTTGAACGTATCGGCAATGTCCCAGACCACGTCGAGCGAAGCGACTGCGCCGACCACGACGATGATGATGAACAGCACCTGATAGATCTTCGAAACCTTCAGGCCGAACAGATACTGCACGCAGCGGCTGCCGTAGAGCGACCAGCCGAGCACCGTCGTGAACGCGAAGAGCGTCAGCGCCAGCGCAACGAAGACCGATGCGAACTTCATGCCGAAGATCGTCGCAAACGCGCTGGTGATCAGCTCCGAGCCGACCTTGTGGCCGAAGGTGATATCCACACCGCTGCAGATGATGGTCAGCGCCGTCAGCGTGCAGATCACGATGGTATCCGCAAAGACCTCGAAGATGCCGTACAGGCCCTGCTGCACCGGGCCCGGCGTGTCCGCCGCGGCATGTGCGATAGCAGCCGAGCCGAGACCGGCTTCATTGGAGAACGCACTTCTGCGCAGGCCCCAGACGATCGTCTCTTTCAGAACGATACCGCTGGCTGCGCCGCCGATCGCCTTCGGGTTGAAGGCCGAGCTGAAGATCTTGCCGAACGCGGGGCCGATGTTGCCGGCGTGGCCGAAGATCACGACGAACGCAAAAATGATGTAGAAAATGCTCATAACCGGGATCAGCTTTTCCGCGACAGCGCCGATGCGCTTGATGCCGCCGAAGAGGATGACGCCGATGAGCGCCGCGATGGCGACGCCGAAGATGAAGTTCAGCAGCGTCCGCTCACCCTCGGCTGCCGGGATGAACGCGTCGATGGCGTCGTTCAGAGAGCCGACGATGGAGTTGACCTGCGACATGTTGCCGATGCCGAACGAAGCAATGCCTGCAAATACGCAGAACAGAATGCCGACCCATTGCCAGTTCTTGCCGAGACCGTTCTTGACATAGTACATCGGGCCGCCGACCCAGTCGCCCTTGGCGTCACGCTCACGGAACCGGATGGAAAGCGTGACCTCGGAATATTTAATGATCATGCCGAGCAGCGCAGCCAGCCACAGCCAGAACACCGCGCCATAGCCGCCGAGTGCAATCGCCTGCGAAGTGCCGACGATATTACCGGTGCCGACCGTCGCGGCCAGCGCCGTGGTCACCGCCTGTAATGGCGTTACCGCGCCCTCGCCAGCCTCCTGCTTCTGGAACATTTTGCCGACCGTGTTCTTCATCGCATAGCCGAACCGCGTAAACTGGATCCCGCGGTTGCGGATGGTCAGATACAGACCGCCAATGATGGTACATGGCAGAAAAATGTAGAGCCACGCTACCGTGTTCAGGGTACCCGTGAAAAACTCAATGATTGCGTGCATTGATCTCTCCTTCCCGGCAGCCGTCTCAGCTGCCTCCGCTTTTCTCCAAAACTTTCCTTCCATTTTGATTATACCATTAAATGTATTTTCAGGCAAACCGTTTTTTTCGTCCTGCATGTAGAAATTTCATGCAGACATTTGTGCATACTGTGGCGACATTTCCATAAAATTCGATTTTTTAAAAATAAGGATTGACGTTTCCACAAAAGCATGGTATAGTATTCAGGCAATCAGGAGATTGGTATTTTAAGAACATGCAAGATGCTAGTGTGGCTCAGTCGGTAGAGCAGCTGATTCGTAATCAGCAGGTCGCCGGTTCAAGTCCGGCCACTAGCTCCAGAAACCGGTGAAAATCGAGAGATTTTCACCGGTTTTCTATTTTATTTGTTCGGATTTTCAGGCGGCGAATTTGCCTGACCCACACCGCGACCCACACGGCGAAATGTCCAAAGAGCGTCGGAGAGGATGATTGTGTCATTCTCTCCGACGCTCTGTGTTTTTTGACTGCTTGCTCACATCACTTGTGCCATGAAATTGCCCATCTTTTCGGCGGCACTTTCCTGCATCTGCCGCGTGACGTGGGTGTAGGTTCTCAGCGTGAATCCCGCGTCAAAGTGTCCGAGCATACTCGATACGGTTTTTACGTCCACGCCATTCTGCAATGCTAACGTTGCGAACGTGTGCCCTTACGGTATAATTACGACAAACCGGAAAAGCCCCGTATATCAAGGGTTTTCGGTTATCTGGCAAGGTT
>CAKUHB010000034.1 GCA_934655875.1 uncultured Oscillospiraceae bacterium | reverse complement strand
ATGATTCTTCTGGTTGGTATTCTACAAATTGTGCTTTCCTGTGTTTTAAGCAGTAATCTGAAAAAGGAAACGCTGGTTGAAAGAATAAGGTATCAGGGATAGCAAGTATTGCTGGGATATCCTCAGTATCATAACAGGAATTAAAAGCACTTGGCTTCAAAAAGTTTTGTACTTTTGACAAAATGCAACCGATTTTTCATCAATTATAATAAATTTGATTAAGCAGCCTGTGTGTATCAGAGTGAGGCGGCGCTGGAGCAGGAATTTCTGCGGCTTTTGTGCGCGCAGGGGTATGAATATCTGGAGATCCACGACGAAGCCGCGCTCATCGCCAACCTCCGCCGCCAGCTGGAGGGGCTGAACGACTACGCTTTCTCGGACAGCGAGTGGACACGCTTCTTTAGGGACTGCATCGCGGGCACGAACGACGGTATCTTGGAAAAGACGCGCCGGATTCAGCTCGATCATGTGCAGGTGCTGCGGCAGGACAGCGGCGCGTCCAAAAACATCTACCTGCTGGACAAAAAGCACATCCACAACAACCGCTTGCAGGTGCTCCACCAGTACGAGGAGACTGCGGGCAACCACGACACGCGCTACGACGTGACCGTCCTCGTCAACGGCCTGCCGCTGGTACATATCGAACTCAAGCGGCGCGGCGTGGCCATTCGCGAGGCGTTCAACCAGATCAAGCGCTACCAGCGCGACAGCTTCTGGGCTTCTAGCGGCCTGTTTGAATACGTCCAGATTTTCGTCATCTCCAACGGCACCCACACGAAGTATTATTCCAACACCACCCGCAGCAGCCACATCAAAGAGCAGGGCGAGGGACGAAATAAAACCAAAAAGACCAGCAACAGCTTTGAGTTCACCTCCTTCTGGGCGGATGGGAACAACAAAGTCATTGCTGATCTGGTGGATTTTACTAAGACATTTTTCGCCAAGCATACGCTTTTAAGCATCCTGACGCGCTACTGCGTGTTCACGTCGGAAAACCTGCTGCTCGTCATGCGCCCGTATCAGATCGCGGCGACGGAGCGGATTTTGAACCGCATCGAGGTATCCACGACCTACAAGCAGTATGGCGGCATGGAAGCGGGCGGCTACATCTGGCACACGACGGGAAGCGGCAAGACGCTCACATCGTTCAAGACCGCACAGCTCGCGTCGAAGCTGCCGTATATCGACAAGGTGCTGTTCGTCGTAGACCGCAAAGACTTGGATTACCAGACGATGAAGGAATACGACCGCTTTGAAAAGGGCGCGGCGAACAGCAACACCAGCACCGCCGTTTTGCAGCGGCAGATGGAAGACCCCGACGCGCGGATCATCATCACGACGATCCAGAAGCTCGATATTTTCGTGCGCAAAAACAAAGGCCACGCGGCGTTCCGGCAGCATTTTGTCATCATTTTTGACGAATGCCACCGCAGCCAGTTCGGCGACATGCACCAAGCCATCACGAAGGCCTTCAAGAACTATCATCTGTTCGGCTTCACCGGGACACCGATCTTCTCCGTCAACGCCGGGACGGGCAAAAATCCGGATCTTCGCACCACGCAGCAGGCGTTTGGCGACAAGCTCCACACCTACACGATCGTGGACGCGATCAATGATGGGAACGTCCTGCCGTTTCGCATCGACTATGTGAACACCGTCAAAGAAAAGGACGATGTGAAGGACTCGCAGGTTCGTGCCATCGACATTGAAAAGGCGATGGGCGCGCCGGAGCGCATCCGTGAGATCGTCCGCTACACGCTGGAACATTTTGACCAGAAAACGAAACGCAATAGCTTCTACACCCTCAAGGGCCAGCGCATGGCGGGCTTCAACTCCATCTTTGCCGTCAGCTCCATCCCGATGGCGATGAAATACTACACGGAGTTCAAACGCCAGCTTACCGAGCAGCACCGCGATCTGACCATTGCGACGATCTTCAGCTTCGCCGCGAATGAGGACGATCCCGAAGACGCGCTGCCGGAGGAAGGCTTTGAGACGGACGCGCTGGACAAGACCGCGCGAGATTTTCTGGATGCTGCGATTCAGGATTACAACCAGACCTTCCACGTCAATTTTGACACATCGGCAGACAAGTTCCAGAATTATTACAAAGACCTCTCCCAGCGCGTCAAGGCGCGGGAGGTCGATCTGCTCATTGTGGTCAATATGTTCCTGACGGGCTTTGACGCAACGACGCTCAACACGCTCTGGGTGGACAAGAATCTTAAAATGCACGGCCTCATTCAGGCGTTTTCCCGGACGAACCGGATTTTGAACTCCGTCAAGACCTACGGCAATATCGTCTGCTTCCGCAACCTGCAAAAAGCCACCGACGACGCGATCGCGCTCTTTGGCGACCGCGAAGCCAGCGGCGTTGTGCTGCTCAAGGGCTATGATGCGTACTATGACGGCTATGAGGAAAACGGGAAAGCCGTTCCCGGTTACCGCGATTTGATTGATGAGCTATCAAGCGAGTTTCCGCCCGGCCAGCCAATCCCCGGTGAGCAGAAGCAGAAGGATTTCATCAAGCTCTATGGCAATATCCTGCGGCTCAAAAATATCTTAAGCGCGTTTGACCAGTTTGCAGGCAATGAAATCCTGCCGGAGCGGGATTTTCAGGATTACCAGAGCGTGTATCTCGATCTTTATCAGGCGTATCGCCCGAAAACAGACGGGGACAAAGAGAATATCAACGATGATATTACGTTCGAAATTGAACTCATCCGGCAGGTGGAGATCAACATTGATTATATCCTGATGCTGGTCATGAAGTACCACGAGTCGAACTGCAAGGATAAAAGCATCCTCGGAACCATCGACCGGGCGATTGATTCCAGCATCCAACTGCGCAGCAAAAAGGACCTGATTCACGGCTTTATTAGTACGGTCAACGCCGCAACGGATGTTGACCGCGACTGGCAGAGCTATGTGCAGCAGCAAAAGCAGGCGGAGCTGGAACAAATCATCGCAGAAGAAAAGCTGAAGCCCGCAGAAGCGCAGCGCTTCGTCGCCAATGCGTTCCGCGACGGTGCGCTCAAAACGACCGGCACGGATGTTGACCAGATCCTGCCGCCCGTCTCCCGCTTCGGCGGCGGCAACCGCACGGAAAAGAAGAAAACGATCATCCAACGGCTTGCACAGTTCTTTGAAAAATACTTCGGAATTTAGCGGTTTCACGCCGGCTTGCATTCCATCCCACTTTGGGGTATACTACAAATAGAAAGAGCAAAAGGGGAGGTGTCAATATGTGTACGCGCAATCAAGCGTTTGAGATTTTGAAGATCGTCTATCACGCCTGTGATCCAATTCTAGGGCACAGCATCCACGATGCAATTTTGTACGGATCCTATGCCCGCGGCGATTTTACCGCGGAGTCGGATATTGACATTCTCCTGACCGCAGATTTGACGCAGGAACAGATCGCGTCGCAGCGGCGTGCGGTTTCCGGAGTAGCAAGCACACTCAGCCTTGACCACGATGTGACTGTTTCTGTTCATGTCGTGCCGCTGGCACAGTTCCGGCGGTATGCAAACTTCCTGCCGTTCTATCAAAACGTGCTGAAGGAGGGGATTCGCTATGCAGATTAGCCAGCGAACGCGCAGACAATCGTTGCCATCAGGCTTGAGCAGAAGGACACGATCAGGCTGTTTTTCAGGTAGCCCATGATCTTCGGGTCCGTCACGATGGGGATGATATTGTCCAGCGTCAAAGGTCCCACAAAGAAATAGGTGCTGAACGTCTCGCTCGTCGGCTTGAGCGCTGTGTTGATGAGCCAGAGCAGCGGGAAGAAGATGAAAAAGCCGATCAAAATCAGACTCAGCCAGAAGAAGAGTCGAAATGCAGCTGTCTTTTGAAACATTTGTGACATTTCTTTTCCTCCTTAGCGTTCTTCCTTGTTCTGCTGGCGCAGATAGATAATACTGAAAATGGCAAGCAGAATTGCCCAGATCGTGCCGACCGTGGCGGCCTTGCCCATGTTCCAGTTTTTGAATGCTGTCGTGTAGACCTCGATGGAGAGCGTAGTCGTCGCCCGTGCGGGGCCGCCTTGCGCCATCGTCCACGGCAGGTCGAAATGCTGCAAGTTGCCGATCAGGCCCAAAATGAACACCAGCACCGCCGTCTGCTTCATGCCGGGTAAGCAAAAGGCGGGAGATGTTCGCATCTCCCGCCTCTTTCAAAGGAGCGATTTTATGAAAACAATCTTAGTTTTGGGCGGTGCCGGATACATCGGCAGCCACACGGTATATGAACTCATTGACAATGGCTACGATGTGGTCGTGGCGGACAATCTGGAAACCGGCTTCCGCAAGGCCGTGCATCCGAAGGCGCGGTTCTATCAGGGCGACATCCGCAGCAAGGAGTTCTGCGATCACGTGTTTTCCAGCGAAAAAATCGACGCAGTGATTCACTTTGCCGCGAACTCGCAGGTCGGCGAGAGCATGGTCAATCCGCTGAAATACTACGACAACAACCTCGGCGGCACGCGGACAATGCTGCAAAGCATGATCGAGCATGGCGTCAAATACATCGTCTTCTCGTCGACCGCCGCGACCTACGGCGAGCCGGAGCGCGTGCCGATTCTGGAGACCGACCCGACGCACCCGACCAACTGCTACGGTGAGACGAAACTCTCGATGGAGCGGATGTTCTATTGGGCATCCGTTGCGCACGGAATTCACTTCGTCGCCCTACGTTACTTCAACGCCTGCGGCGCACATATGTCTGGCAAAATCGGCGAGGCGCACAATCCCGAAACGCACCTCATCCCGATTGTCCTGCAAGTCCCGAACGGCCAGCGCGACCATGTCTCCATCTTTGGCGACGATTATCCCACGCGAGACGGCACGTGTGTCCGCGATTATATCCACGTCACCGATCTGGCCTCTGCGCACATCCTCGCGGCGGAATACCTGATGAACGGCGGCGAGAACAACGTCTTCAATCTCGGTAACGGCGTCGGCTTCACCGTCAAGGAGATCATTGACACCGCGGAAAAGGTCGTCGGCAAGCCCATCAAGTGTGAAATGGCAGAGCGCCGCGCCGGCGACCCGGCGTAGCTCGTCGCGTCCTCTGAGAAAGCAAAGACGGTTCTCGGCTGGAAGCCGAAGTATGACGATATTGAGACGATCATCGGTTCCGCGTGGAACTGGCACAAGGAGCATCCGTATGGCTATGACGACTGAAAAAGTTTGGGCGGCGCTGGATTCGCTGCTGGATTATGCGAAGGGCTGTGAGCTGCTGCATCCACTGGATGAGACGTTCGCACGGAACAGCCTGCTTACGGAACTGAAACTGGAAAGCTACGAAAAGCAGAAGGAACACTATGAGTTTCCGGAATGTCTGAATCTTCTGTGCGACTATGCAGTCGAGAACGGGCAGATCAACGACACGATCGCGGAGCGGGATCTGTTTGATACGAAGCTCATGGGCTGCGTCACGCCGCGCCCGTCGGAGGTTGTCCGGAAGTTCTGGTCGCTCTACGCAGAGTCCCCGAAAGCAGCGACGGACTATTTCTACAAGCTCAGCCAGGACTGCAACTACATCCGCTGCGACCGCATCGCGAAGGACGAGCATTGGACGGCGCAGACGAAGTACGGAGAGCTGGAAATCTCCATCAACCTCTCGAAACCCGAAAAAGACCCGCGCGACATTGCAATGGCGAAGCTGAAAAAAGCGTCTGGATATCCGAAATGCCTGCTTTGCGTGGAGAATGTCGGCTATGCGGGAACCATCTCGCACCCGGCCAGACAGAATCTTCGTGTTATGCCGGTGACGGTCAACGGTCAGCCGTGGGGATTCCAGTATTCGCCGTATGTGTACTACAACGAACACGCCATCGTCATGAACACCCAGCACACGCCGATGGTCATTGATCGCTCGGCGTTTGACAAGCTCTTTAGCTTTGTCGAGCAGTTCCCTCACTATTTCCTCGGCAGCAACGCCGACCTGCCCATCGTGGGCGGCAGTATTCTGGCGCACGAGCACTTCCAGGGCGGCCACCACACGTTCCCGATGGAGAAAGCCGAAAAAGAGTTCAGCTTTGACGTTCCGGAATTTGAGGATGTGGACTGCTGTGTTGTGAAGTACCCGATGACCGTTTTGCGGTTGAACTCCGAACACAAAAACCAGCTCTGTGAGCTGGCGGGCAGGATTCTTGCCAAGTGGCGCAAATACTCTGACCCAGAAGCCATGATCTTTGCGGAAACGGACGGCGAACCGCACAATACGATCACGCCGATTGCACGTATGAGAAACGGCAAGTACGAATTGGATCTGGTGCTGCGCAACAATTTGACGACGCCGGAGCATCCGATGGGTCTCTATCATCCGCACGAAGAACTGCACCATATCAAGAAAGAGAACATCGGTCTGATCGAGGTCATGGGGCTGGCGATCCTGCCCGGCAGACTGAAAAAAGAAATGGCCAATCTGCGGGCAGCGCTTCTGAACGGCGAAAATCTGCGTGAGAACGACGGATTGGCGAAACACGCGGATTGGGCGGACGAGTTTATGAAGCGTCATCCGGAATTCAAAGCAGAGAATGCGGAAGATATCATTAAGGATGAGATCGGGCAGGTGTTTGCCAAAGTCCTCGAATGCGCAGGTGTTTACAAATGCACAGCAGCGGGGCGAGCGCATCTCAAAAAGTTTTTAATGGAGATACAGAATGGATAAAGCCCATCATTTTTCTGCGCCGGGCCGTACCGAGATCGGCGGCAACCACACTGACCACCAGCATGGCTGTGTGCTGGCTGCGGCGGTCGATATGACCACGACGGCGGAGGTGACGCTCAACGGCACGAATACCATCCACGTCGTTTCCGAGGGCTACAAGCAGGTCGAAATCGATCTCAGTGACCTGAAAATCCGGGAGGAAGAAAAGAACACCACCGCGGCACTGATTCGCGGCGTGGCAGCGGCATTTGCCGAGCGCGGCTACAAGCTGGCGGGCTTTGACGCAAAGGTGAAGTCCACAGTCCTGCCCGGCTCGGGTCTTTCCAGCTCGGCGGCGTTTGAGGTGCTGATTGGCCGCATCCTCAACGGCCTGTTTGCAGATAATGCAGTTTCCGCGATTGAGATTGCGCAGATTGGGCAGTATGCTGAGAATGTGTACTATGGGAAGCCGTCCGGATTGATGGACCAGATGGCATCCAGCGTCGGCGGCCTCGTGTTCATCGACTTTGCCGACCCCCAGAATCCGGTCGTGGAAAAAGTCGACTACGACTTTGCGCACAGCGGCTATACGCTCTGCACGATCGATTCCGGCGCAGACCATGCCGACCTGACGGACGAGTACGCGGCCATGCCCATTGAAATGAAGAAAGTTGCGGCGTTCTTCGGCAAGGAAGTCCTGCGCGAGGTCAACGAGGCGGAATTTTACACAAAAATTGCCGACGTTCGGAAAGAAACCGGCGACCGCGCGGTGCTGCGCGCGATTCACTTCTTCAACGAGAACAAACGCGTCCAGATGCAAGTCCGGGCGCTGAAGAACGACAACTTCGGGGCGTTCCTGCACTACGTCAACGAATCCGGCATGGCGTCTTGGACGCTGCTGCAGAACGTGACCCCGGCGGGCTACATTGAAAAGCAGGACATGGCATTTACCCTTGCACTGTGCCAGCAGCTGCTGGCGGGCGAAGGAGCCGTCCGCGTCCACGGCGGCGGCTTCGCGGGAACAGCCCTCGCTTTCGTACCGAACGACAAGTTCGACGGCTTCAAAGTTGGAATCGAAGCGGTTCTGGGTGATGGTCACTGCCATAAACTCCGTATTACGGAATAGAATACGGGGATTTTGACGTATAAATACGTCACTGCCGATGTTTACAAAAGGGAGGAAATATGACAAACCAATGGTAACAGATGGCGAAATGCAAAGAAGAATATGTTCACGCAGATCATTTGTTATATGTTCAGCTTTTTCATCCAATGAATGACTGTATAGTGTTGCGAAAACGCATATTGAAAAGCCTTGAATCCGCATGGGTTCAAGGCTTTTGTCATATTGACGAAGCAGCAGGTGCATTTTTATCATTGATCGCCGCGGGGGCATGGCGGAGTGGCTGGGATGGGGCTGCGGGGGCTGTTCTTTTTTACTGTATTGCTCAAGAAAAGTGCGAAGAACCTGCAAAAAAGCGGGCAAAAAAACAAAAAAGGCTATGGCATTTGTCCACGGTGCATGGTATACTGGTCGTAAGCATGAAGAAACGGGGGGATGGGACGAAGGTCTGGATAAACCATGCAGGACAGGATCTCAAACTGACTACAGGAGGATGAAAAGAATGAGGAAACACCTCAAGCGCTGGTGTTCTCTGCTGCTCGCGCTGGTGATGGTAGTATCATTGCTGCCCGCCGCCGTATTTGCAGGCGACAGCGCTGTAAAGACCTATGCCAAGGTTACAAGCGAAGCAGAGCTGACGACCGGTCAGTATGTGCTTGTGACGGATACAGGCTATGCACCGGGGGCTCTCAACGGCACGTGGGTTACAGCGATTACCCCCAGTGTCGTTGAAGGCAAGATCGAAAACCCGACCGAGGGCGTCTGGACGCTGACCGTCAGTAAGGACGGCGTCGTCATGACAGATGCGAACGGCGTTTCGATCGCGCCGTCCGGCGGCAACAATAACGGTATCAAGTCTAGCAGCTATACGTGGGCTGTCAGCTTTGCCGACGGCAAATTCACCTTTGCCGGAACCGGCGATGATACTGTAACGCTTGCCAGCAACAAGGGCAGCGCCAATAAGTTCAGGGGCTATAAAAACAGCACGGTTTCGGGAAATCAGAGTGGTTATCCCAGCAAGTTTACGCTCTACAAGCTTGAAACTGCACCTGCCCGTAAGAATGGCGTCGTTGCGATTGAGAACATTCAGGACGGCGATACCGTCGTGATCTTCAACCCGGCAAACGGCAAGACGCTGTCTACCGAATATTCCAGCTACTATAACAAGGGCACGGATGTGACGCTGACAGAGGGCGAACTCACTGGCTGGACAGAGACTGACCTCTGGACGGTTGGTGTCAACGAAGACGGCACGTTTACCTTTGCAACCAAGGACGGCCAGAAACTCTCCATGGATACAGACTATACCAGCACACCGCTTGGTAAGGCAAACGACACATGGAAGGTTACGGCTGTCGATGGCAAGGATGCGACCTATTATATCGACAATACCGGTCGTACCGACAAATACCGTCTGCAATGGTATACCAAGAACAACAACTGGAGTGCGTATACCGGCACAGGGGATGCCTTCGAGCAGCAGTTCTACCTTGTCGTAGATTCTGGCGAAACCCCTGACCCTGACCCTGATCCGGAGCCCGAGCCCACGCCCGGTGCCCTGTTCAAGGACGGCGAGAAGGTTGTCATTTACAACCCGGCCAACATGAAAGCCCTGTCCACCGAATACTCCGGCTACTATAACAAGGGCACGGATGTGACGCTGACGAGCGGCAAGCTGACCGGCTATACCGACGCTGACGTCTGGACGGTCGGCGTCAATGCAGACGGCACCTACACGTTCTCGACCAGCGAGGGCAAGAAGCTCTCCATGGATACCAGCTACACCAGCACGCCGCTTGACAAGGCGAATACTGCATGGAACGTCACGGCTGCTGCAACGACTGGCTGCTACTACATCCAGAACGCCGTGCGCGGCAACTATCTGGAATGGTACGCCGACAAGGGCAACTGGAGCAGCTTCGGCAGCATCGGCAGCAACGAAACGCTGTTTGCGCAGGCATTCTACCGTGTCCGCGAGAGCGGCATCGTGACCAGCCTGTCTGACGGCGACACGGTCGTGGTTTTCAACCCGGCCAACCTGAAGGCCCTGTCCACCGAATACTCCGGCTACTATAACAAGGGCACGGATGTGGCGCTGGCGGACGGCAAGCTGACCGGCTACACCGCAGCCGACATCTGGACCGTCGGCGTCAATGCGGACGGCACCTACACGTTCTCGACCAGCGAGGGCAAGATGCTCTCCATGGACACCGGCTACACCAGCACGCCGCTTGACAAGGCGAACACTGCATGGAAGGTTACACCTGCGGCGACGGAGAACTGCTTCTATATCCAGAACGCCGTGCGCGGCAACTATCTGGAGTGGTACGCCGATAAGGGCAACTGGAGCAGCTACAGCAAGATCGGCGACGAAGCGCTGTTTGCCCAGCAGTTCTATCTGGTCGTGGACGACGGCGGCTCTGACGTGCCCTCCGGCGATCTGCCTGCGGTTGGCGACAAGGTTGTGATCTACAACCAGAACGCACAGGCGGTTCTGGCAGGGCAGGACGACAATACGGACAGCCCGTCGATCGAGAAGGCTCTGGCCGAGGTCGCGGACGGCAAGGCCGTGCCGGAGAACGGCGCAGTCGTGTTCACCGTCGAGAAGGACGGCGACTACTACCGCTTCCACAACGAGACCTACGGCTACCTCTGCTCCAACGGCACCGGCAACAACGCGTTCTACAGCGCCACTGCCTCCGAGGACGCGGACTGGACGCTTCGTAAATGCACCGGCGGCGTCGGCGGCTACGAGATGGAACACCGCACGGCAAAGTACAGCGGCTACAGCCAGTGGCTGGAGTATTACAACGACTCCTTCAAGACCTACAGCATGTACAACGTCACGGATTACACCATCTACTCCTTCTACTTCTATCCCGTGGCGGATGACGTGAAGGTGGACGGCGGTCTTGTCGTGAAGCCCACCATCACGTTCCCCGAGACCATGCTCCCGGCCTATGTCGGCAGCGATTATGAATTTGAGCTCGCGATCGACACGATCTATGCGATCGACGATCCGTGGCTCGAATACAGCGTCAAGAAGGCTGACGGAACGTACATCCCCGGCTATCTCAGCGAGCTCCAGGGCAACACGGACGTGGAGGTTCTGGACGGCTTCACCACCGGCAAGGGCCGTGTACACATCACGGTCTTTGATTCGGATATTGCCGAAGCCGCCAAAGCCGGCGATACGATGACCCTGACCTTCTCGTTCAAGGATGTCAAGGGCAATGTGGCCACAGCATCCTACACCGTCAAGATCCTCGATGTCCCCGTGATCTCCAACCTGACCCCGGCGCAGAATACGCAGACCGAGGAAAACAAGCGGCCGACGATATCCGCGGATATCGCGAACGCTGGCGAGAACGCCAGCGTAACGATGACTGTCAACAGTGAAGCAGTCGATGCGACCTACGCAAACGGCAAGGTCAGCTATACGCCGGCTGCTGATTTTGCGGACGGCAGCAAGGTCACTGTGACCGTGAGAGTCAAGCGCGCGGACGGCGCGGAGACCACTGTGACCTGGTCCTTCACCGTCGGCACGGCGAAGTATCAGCTGTACTTCGGTCAGCTGCACTCCCACACGCAGTATTCCGACGGCTCCGGCACGCTGGACAGCGCTCTGAGCTATATCGGCGATCTGCCTGAGAGCGCGAACATCGACTTTGTCGCGTTTACCGACCACTCCAATTATTTTGACAGCAAGAATAACCCCAATGTTGAAGCCGCGCTGTATGACACGTCTCTTGTCAAGGATTCCGACGCCAGCCACAGCTGGGAGACCTACAAGAAGACCGTCGCGGACTTCAACGCCAATAACAGCGGTCTGATCGCGCTGGCAGGCTTTGAAATGACGTGGTCCGGCGGCCCCGGCCACATCAACACCTTCAATACCCCCGGCATCGTCTCCCGCAACAACACGACGCTCAACAACAAGACGGATGACGCCGGCATGAAGGCCTACTATGCGCTGCTGTCGCAGCCGGAGGGCGCCGACTCCATCAGCCAGTTCAACCACCCCGGCACCACGTTCGGCACGTTCAAGGACTTCTCCTACTGGGATCCCGTCATTGACAGCCGTATGTACATGGTCGAAGTCGGCAACGGCGAAGGCCAGATCGGCGCGGGCGGCTACTACCCGAGCTACAGCGAATACATCAAGGCGCTGGATAAGGGCTGGCATCTTGCCCCGACCAACAACCAGGATAACCACAAGGGCAAGTGGGGCAACGCCAACGACGCCCGCGACGTCATCCTGACCGATGATTTCAGCGAAAAGGGCATCTACGCAGCGATCCGCGACTTGCGCATGTACGCGACCGAGGACAAGAACCTCGAGATCCGCTACACCGTCAACGGTATGGAGCTCGGTTCCATCATCTCGGATGTCCCCGAAAAGCTGGACTTCGACATTTCCTTCTATGATCCGGACGCAAGCGACTCCATCGCAAAGGTCGAGCTGGTTGCCAACTCCGGCAAGGTTGCCTATACGTGGGATGACGCGGCTGCGCTGAAGAGCGGCAGCGTCAAGGTCACGCTGGATCCGACCTACAGCTACTACTTTGTCCGTATCACCCAGGGCGACGGCGACATCGCCGTGACCGCTCCTGTCTGGGTCGGTGAATCGCTCAAGCTCGGCATCTCCTCCGTGGAATGCGGCACGTCGACGCCCGTGACGAATGAAGCGCTGACCATCACGACCACGCTGTTCAACAGCGAAAAGACGGAGGCCACGATTAAGTCCGTTACCTACACCGTGGGCGATACAGTGATCGACAGCCAGAGCGGGGACGAGCTGAACGTGAAAGCCGTTCCGGCTTCCGGCACCGCAGCTGTCACCTTCGCCTACACGCCGACGACGGCCCGTGTCATGACGGTCACAGTCACGGTCGTCCTGACGCTGAACGGTGAGGACTACACGTTCACCAAGGACATCACGCTCGATGTGCTCGACGCAAGCAAACTCGTCTACATCGGCATCGATGCTTCGCACTACAACGAATATGTTGCAGGCAACTATAAGGACTCCATGGGCAACTTCGGCACCCTCGCCGCGCAGTACTCCGTGCGCACGGTAGAGCTGAAGACCAGCGAGGAACTCATCGCGGCCTGCGGCAGTGATAAGTACAAGGCCATCATCCTGACGGCTCCGTCCCGCCGTCTGGAAGCAGCCCAGAAGGATCCGAAGACCTATTCCGCGGATGAGCTGACCGCCCTCGCGGCGTTCAATGACAACGGCGGCATGGTGATCCTCGCCGGCTGGTCCGACAACTACGAGAACTACGACGTCATCCAGAGCAACCCGGCCATCAAGCATATGGCCGCGACGCAGAACGAGGTTCTGGCCGCGCTCGGCTCCAGTCTCCGGATCTCCGACGACGCAACGTATGACGACGTGCGCTCCGCAGCCGACGGCGTCGACAAGTGGAGACTCTACTTCTCGACCTACAATATGGACAACCCGCTTCTCGACGGCGTGATCGTCGACGCGGAGCATCCGTATGACAAGCTCTACACCGAGCGCTTCAGCCACTACGGCGGCGCGTCCATCTACGCAGTCGACGAGAGCGGCACCCCGACCTCCACGCTGCCCGCGACGGTCAGCCCGGCGGTCTATGGCCACGCAACGACCTATTCTGTGGACGTTGACGGCGACGGCCTTGGCGGCACAGATATCCCGAAGTATGCGTTCGCAGAAAATGATGACCGCCTGCTGGTCATGGCGACCGAGCGGAGCGGCAGCAAGGGCATGGTCGTCGTCTCCGGCGCAGCCTTCATGTCGAACTTCGAGGTGCAGGCACAGCTGGACAACGGCGCAGAAAAGAACTACTCCAACTACAGAATCTGCGAGAACCTCCTGAAGCTGATCAACCCCACCGAGATCACCCCGATCGCGACTGTGCAGGCACAGCCGGAAGAGGGCATCAAGTACACCATTGAGGGCATTGTGACCTCCAATGCGTCCGGCTATGACAAGGATACCGCGTTCTTCGACTGCATCTACGTGCAGGACGAGACCGCAGGCATCAACGCATTCCCGGTCGCAGGCGACTTCAAGATCGGCGACAAGGTCCGCATTACCGGCACGACGTCCTCCTATCAGGGCGAGCGCCAGATCGCAGTGGACAGCATCACCAAGCGCGGCGAGGAAACGCCGGTCACGCCGAAGAAGGTCACGGCTGCGCAGCTCGAAAACAAGGGCGAGCTTGGCAGTCTCGTCACCGTGGAAGGCACTGCGACGAAGATCGAGTACGCCAACGGCCTTATCCAGACCATCATGGTCAAGGACGCATCCGGCAAGGAAGCCCGCATCTTCATCGACGGCTATATCACGACGAGCAAGACCATTGAAAATGCAGCGGTCGGCTGCCATGTGGTCGCCACGGGCCTTGCGTCCTACGATAACACCTTCGTCCTTGAAGACGGTACGGCTGTCGCACAGCGTATCCGTATCCGCGACCGCGCTGACGTCGTCTGCACCGCAGGCGAGACCCCGGTCAAGACGTATAACATCACCTACGTCACCGACGGCGGCACGATCAACGGCGATTACCCGACGACCTATACCGAGGGCACCGTGACTGTCCTCCCGACCAACGTGACCAAGGACGGCTGCACCTTCCTCGGCTGGTTCACCGCAGCGGAAGGCGGCGACAAGGTCACGCAGATCGAAGCAACGGAGACCGGAGACAAGACGTTCTATGCACACTGGCAGAAGAACGAGACCCCGGCCAAGACGTGGAGCGTTACGCTGCACACCGACGGCGGCAAGATCAACTCCGGCAACGTGACCTCCTACACCGAGGGCACCGTTACCGTTCTGCCGACCGATGTGACCAAGACCGGCTACACCTTCCTCGGCTGGTTCACCGCAGCGGAAGGCGGCAGCAAGGTCGCGCGCATCGAAGCTACGGATACCGGCGATAAGGTCTTCTACGCACATTGGCAGAAGAACAGCCTGCCCGCACCGATCACGCCGGGCGTGATTGGCGCCATCACCGGCGGCAGCACGGTCAAGCTCCCGTTCAACGATGTGTCTGTCAGCGACTGGTTCTATAACGACGTGCGCTACGTCTACGAAAACGGCATCATGGACGGCACGAGCGCCAACAGCTTCGCGCCCAACGCGCCGCTGACCCGCGCCATGATCGTTACCATCCTCTACCGCATGGAGAAGAGCCCCGCCGTATCCGGCACGTCCAGCTTCACGGATGTGGCCGCCGGTAAGTGGTATGCCAAGCCGGTCGCATGGGCGGCGGCGAACGGCATCGTCAACGGCTATGGCTCCGGCCTGTTCGGGCCGAGCGATCCCGTGACTCGTGAGCAGCTTGCAGCGATCCTCTATCGCTACACGGCTTACCGCAAGGCTTCCACCACGGTCAACGGCGACAATCTGGCAAGCTTCACCGATCTGAACACCGTCTCCGGCTATGCGCTTGAGTCCATGAACTGGGCTGTTGGCAACAGCCTGCTGAAGGGTGCAAACGGCAAGCTGGATCCGAAGGCCAACGCTACGCGCGCGCAGGTCGCGGCGATCATCCACCGCTATCTCGAACGCTGAGCACTTCTGAGCACTTCCCCTGTTGGTTACAACGCTGCCCCGCCGGGTCTCCCGGCGGGGCAGTCCCCCATCATTCATAACATGCGCTGCCTGAAGGAGAACCCATGAAGAACTTACAATGCAAGCTGACGCAGAAACGCTGGCTGGAGATCGGCGTGAGCGTTTTGCTGTTCTTGCTGATCATCGCGTGGGCGCTGGTGCTGGAATATACAGAGCCGGACCGCGAAGCGACCGCTGCGCGCAAGCGCTTTTTTGCCGTTGCGCGCGTCACGGACATTCTGGACGACAATGCGGAGACGCAGGACTGGACCGAAGGCCGCCGCATCGGCCAGCAGTATCTTGAGGTCGAGATCCTGAACGGCCCGTGGAAGGGCGAGACGCTCGAAACGATCAACTATCTGACCATCTACACCAACGTCGACGCGAAGATCGGCACGAAGATCATCGTCCGGCTGGATCTGGACGATGCAGGCGACCCGTATATCATTTCCGTTCCGAACTATAACCGCGCGCCCGTCCTGATCGGTCTGCTCGGCGTGTTTGCGGCGCTGCTTCTGCTGATCGGACGGAAGAAGGGACTGACGGCCCTGCTGGGGCTTTTATATACGCTTGCGTGCGTCTGGTTCATTCAGGTGCCGATGATCCTGCGCGGCGCGGATTCGGTGCTGGTCACGATCGTGCTCGTCGCGCTGACAACGACGGCGTCGCTCCTGTTCCTGAACGGCTTCAGCCGCAAGACGCTCTGCGCCACGCTCGGCTGCATCGGCGGCGTGGCGGTGGCCGGCATTTTTGCCGCCCTGTGCGGAACGATCTCGCCGCTCAACGGCTTCAATCTGCCGGAAGCGGAGGAGCTGGTGCTGCGCGCATCCGACCGCGGCATCAAAATCAGCGGCCTGTTTGTCAGCGGCATCCTCATCGCTTCGCTCGGCGCGGTCATGGACGTAGCCATGTCTATTTCCTCCGCCTGCTGGGAGCTGCGCGAGCTGAATCCCGATCTGCCGCGCAAGGAGCTGTTCCGCTCCGGCATGAACATCGGGCAGGACGCCATGGGCACCATGGCGAACACGCTCATCCTCGCCTTTGCCGGTTCGAGTCTCAACACGCTCCTGCTGTTCCAGATCTTTGATTATCCCATGATCCAGATTTTCAACGCCGATTCCATCACCATCGAGATCATCCGCGGCGTTGCGGGCACGATCGGCATTATCCTGACAGTTCCGCTCGTCGCGCTTTTGAGTGCCGAGCTGATGCGTCCCCGCCCTGCCGGGCGCAAATGAGCGGAAAAAGAAGCAAGTGAATCCCCCGGGAACGGTCATACCGCCGCGCCGGGGGATTTTCAACCGTATGAATCTGCGGCGGCCTGACGAAATACGTCATTTTGTTTTCTCTGGAAGACAATGACTTGCATTTTGCCGGCCGTTCTGGTATGCTGAGTTATACCGCTCTTTGAACGCGGTATTTTTTACGCAGAAGGGAAGGATGCGCTGTGGGCGGAAATACACTGGATATGACGAAGGGCAGCCCATGGAGACTGATCATCAAGTTTGCGATCCCGGTTTTTCTGAGCCAGGTCTTCCAGCAGCTATATAATACGGCGGACACGCTGATCGTCGGCCGGTTCCTTGGAGATGAAGCGCTCGCGGCGGTCAGCTCGTCCGGGCCGCTGATCTTTTTGCTGATCAGCTTCTTTGAAGGCATGACCATGGGCGCGGGCGTGACCATCTCCCGCTTCTTTGGGGCCGGTGACCACGAGAAGGTCTCGCGCGCCGTGCATACGAATGTGACCTTCAGCCTGCTCGCGGGTGTGTTCCTGACGGTCATCGGCGTCTGGCTGACACCGACGTTCCTGCGCTGGATGGGCACCGACCCGGAGGTTCTGCCGGAGGCGATCTCCTATTTCCGGTATTATTTCACCGGCGTTCTGGCCGTCGTGATGTACAATACCTGCAAGAGCATCATGAACGCCCTCGGCGACAGCCGCAGGCCGCTTTATTATCTGATTTTGTCCTCGCTGACCAATATCGTGCTGGATCTGCTGTTTATTGCAGTGTTCCACTGGGGCGTCTGGTCGGCGGCGGTCGCCACGACGATCTCGCAGGCGGCCAGCATGGTCCTGTGCATCATCCATCTGATGAAAAAGGGTACGTTCTACCAGCTCCAGCCCAAAAAGCTGGGGCTTGACCGCGAGATGCTTGGCCTGATCGTCCGCTACGGCCTGCCGGCCGGCGTGCAGAACTCGGTCATCGGCTTTGCCAATGTCATCGTGCAGTCGAATATCAACTCCTTCGGTAAGATCGCCATGGCGGCCTACGGCGCGTATTCCAAGCTGGAGGGCTTTGCCTTCCTGCCGGTCACGAGCTTCACCATGGCGCTGACGACGTTCGTCAGCCAGAACCTCGGCGCCGGTCTGCACGACCGCGCGAAAAAGGGCTCCCGCTTCGGCATTGCCGCCGCGGCGGTGATCGCGGAGCTGATCGGCGTGACGTCCTATCTGCTCGCGCCGACGCTCTTCGCCTGCTTCACTTCCACGCCGGAGGTCATTGCGCTCGGCACACGGGAGATGCGGACGATCTGCCTGTTCTTCTGCCTGCTGGCCTTCTCACACGCCATCGCGGCCGTCTGCCGCGGCGCAGGCAAGGCATTCGTACCGATGATCATTATGCTGCTGTTCTGGTGCGTGATCCGCATTACCTATATCACGATCGTCATGCGCATTGTCCATGAGATCCAGTATATCTACATGGCCTACCCGCTGACCTGGTCCCTCAGCTCGATCGTCTACTTTATCTATTACCACTGCTCCGACTGGGTCCACGGCTTCGACAAAAAACCCGCCCGCGCGGCGTAAAAAATATCCCCACCGGCATGCCGGTGGGGATTCGCTTATTCCTCCGCAAACAGTGGGACGAAGCTGAAGGTTCGGCAGTCGACCAGGCCGCGGTTGGTCAGGCGGAGCTCCGGCAGGCAGGCCAGCGGGACGAGCGCCATCGTCATATACGGCGAGTTGATCACGCAGCCCATCTGCTTCCATGCGGCGTCGAGCTTCGAGACAAGCTTGGCCATCTCGCGCACGGGAAGATCGTTCATGAGACCCGCAATGGGCAGCGGCACCACGGCAAGCACCTTGCCGTCCGCGACGGCGCACATGCCGCCGCCGCATTCGACGAGCGTATTGGCCGCCAGCGCCATATCCGCGTCGTTCGTGCCTGCGACGAGCAGATTGTGCGCGTCATGGGAGACCGTCTGTGCCATCGCGCCCTTTTTGAAGCCGAAGCCCTTGAGGAAGCCGGTGCCCTTTGTGCCGGTCTCATGGTGGCGCTCAAAGACGACCATCTTCATGACGTCCTGCGCGGCGTCCGGCTCGACGAAGCCGTCCTTCACCGGCAGCTCGAGCAGCCGCTCATAGTTGCCGACACGGTTCGGGATGATCTCGATTACGCGAGTTTTGACTGTTTTCCCGGCCCCGGCAGGGGCGGCGATCTTAAAGCTCTCCTCGGTGATCGGGTGTCCGACGTGCATTGTGTGGAAGACATGCTCCGGGAAATTGGCAGGTTGGATCTCCACGCACATCTTTCCGTTTTCGGCGACGACGTCACCGTCGATCATTGCCCGCGTGATGCGGATGTCGTGCAGATCGTCAAAGAATACAATATCCGCGCACTTGCCCGGCGTGATGCTGCCCATTTCGTGATCCATGCGGAAGCAGGTCGCGACGTTGATCGTCACGTACTGGATTGCCTTGATGGGATCCAGTCCCTCTTTGATGGCGCAGCGGACGATATGATCCAGATGGCCCTCGTTGATGAGCGTGTCCGGGTGGGTATCATCGGAGATCAGGCAGGCGAAGCGGTCGTCGATCTTATTGTCCAGCACGGCCTTGATGATGACCGGCATATCGTGCCAGGCGCTGCCGTAGCGCATGAGGGCGTACATGCCGTGCCGCATCTTTTCCAGCACGTCTTCCGCCCGCGTGGATTCATGACAGCAGCGGATGCCGGAGGCAATATAGGCGTTCAGCGCCGCGCCGGTGTCGGGGATGGAGAAATGGCCGGTGATGATGTTGTCGGATTTCAGCGTCTCGGCGAGCTCTGCGTGGATGTTTTCCTCGGCTCCGATGACGTTCGGGAAGCTCATCATCTCGCCAAGACCCATAATGCCGTCCCAACCCATCATCTCGCGGATATCGTCCGCGCGGATCGCCGCGCCGGTATCCTCAAAGCCGGCCACTGCCGGTACGCAGGACGGTGCGTTGGACATGGCCTTGAGCGGGGCGCGCTTTGCGTCCTCAATCATGATCCGGACGCCCTCCTTGCCGCAGACGTTGCAGATCTCGTGCGGATCCATGAAAATGCCGGTCGTGCCGCAGGGAACGACCGCCTTTGCATATTCGCCCACGGAGATCATGGACGACTCCACGTGGATATGTCCGTCCATAAAGCCGGGCGCGATATACTGTCCGGCCGCGTCGATGACCTTCGTCTCCGGCCCGATGCAGTGCGCCGCGTCGCCCACGAGCGCGATGCGGCCTTCGGCGATCGCAACGTCGATGCGCTCCTGAATCTCTGCCGTGCAGACGTTGACCAGACGGGCATTTTTGATGACAGTCTCTGCCTTCT
This sequence comes from uncultured Oscillospiraceae bacterium, assembly GCA_934655875.1. Lineage (GTDB taxonomy): Bacteria > Bacillota > Clostridia > Oscillospirales > Oscillospiraceae > CAG-170. The sequence continues at coordinate 8,067 of CAKUHB010000034.1, read as the reverse complement.
GTACGCCCATGGCCACGCGCGCGAGCGTGCGCGTCACCTCATACAGCGGCTTTTTGCAAAACTTGTTCAGCATCCTGTTTCCTCCTTGCATGTTCTCATGACCGCGAGCAGGTCATGATGTGGATTAAGGGGCCTGTGATAGTACTACAGTACCATACAGCGAGGGGGATTGCAAGAAGAGACGGGGAACCGTACGGCATAGGGATGGGATACGGGAATACTTCGGCAGCTGTGCTGCCTGCGTGTCCCTACGCATTTTCTTTTGGCTGCGCCAAAAGCTGCGATGCTGTGCATCGCAGCCGTCTGGTGACGGCAAAATGCTTGTGATCGAACCCACGGGTTCGCTGCGGGAACCGTGCACCAAAAAGAAGAGCCATCCATTTGGATGGCACTTCTTTTTGTGTTGTCAGAACACTATGGATCAACTGCCAAAAAACAAAATTGTGACCCAGCGGAGCGGTTACGATTTTGAACGAAGAAAGACCTTTGCTGTCGAGGTGGACGCGCCCTGCGCGGTCACCTGACATCCAAAGGTCATTCCTGAGTGGCAAGCAGCACCCTTTTAGATCCCCCGACCTAAAATCTCTTGAAATCTCAAGGGTTTCGCGTTTCCTGCAAGCCATAACAAATCAATTTCAAAATTTTGAGCTAAACCAAAATAGATACTCTCATTTGTTGGTTTAATCATAACATATATCGTCCTGTTTTACAAGGAAAAATTCGATTTTTCACGAGTTTTTTGGAGGAATCATTGTGAAAATGTTGCCTCCATCTATTTTCACTTGGTGATTGGTATCACATTGTGACGTTGAGGTCAAAAGGCCCTTTTCATCTGTATGCCAAAAAAATAAAAAAGCGACCATCTCCATCAACAATGGAAAGTAGTCGAATAAGAGCGCGCCTTATGGCGCTTTTCAATGACCATGTCAGGCCAACAATGGATTATGGGGACGACAATGCAAGCCCCTTCGTTGCCGAAGCAGCTTTTTAAAGTTTACTGCTGAAATTTTAGCGCCGAAGAAAAACTTGCCGGGAATCTTGCCACGCACCGGCATCTCATCAACATGATAACAGTTGCGCAGAATAGCTGGGATCGTTTCAACTCCGTTTCGTATCCTTTTCCAATTACGAAAATCCTCTGCTGCTAGGAGTCTCTGCTGGTTCGCACGCCCTATAGCAGAGCGGGATAGCACAATCAAGCTGGAACATTTTCTGAGTTTTGGATGGCAGTGTTCAAGATGTGGACATTGAGAACAAGATTCATTTGGGAAATATGCTTTCACTTGATTGCTTGTAGAAATATATTTGCAACGGATCGGCTTGTTGCCGGTAGGGCACTGCAAAATCTGTTCGCCATCCTCGCTGATCTCAAAATCTGCATAGATGTCTGGCACTGGCGTGCCTTTCAGACTTGTGTTGATCAGTTTCACATTCTTTTCTGCTGCGGCATCCCGGTGCATTTGCCCAGAATATGCTCCATCCATCACAATAATTGCAGGCGTTTCTTGAGATGGAAGCTGGTCAAGGTAATCGCCAAGAAAACGGGAATCGGAATAGATATTTTGCTCATATTGGTAATCCACGATGACAGAATCGCCATTACTGACAATTTCTACGATATTCGCCACATAGCCAATGTGCTTCTTTCCAGCCTTGGCGCTGAAAGTAGCCTCTGGGTCTGTCGGGTTTTGAAGAGATGTCAGTTTCGGTGATTCTTCCCCCCTTGATGCGCAGCCTGCGCCCTCCATTATCAATAACGGTCTGTTCTTCCAGACACCGCAGCAACAACTGGTGCTCTTTTACATGGTTGCAGTCGTCTCGACAGCGATCCAACAATATATCTGCATCTTTGATGATCGCTGCTGTCCTGGCATCAATATCAATATTTCTGCTGTGGTAAATGACAAGATTGCGGTCGTCCGGATCGGTGTAGTGCTCGAGACCGGACAGATCCATGCCGGTATGGTTTTTATGGTGGTACTTAACCGCTCTGGCTACACAGGAATACAGCAGTTCAATGCGGCTCAGATTTCGGATATTGGCTTCTATCATCAGAGAATCCATTCGCTTGATACGAGAACTGATCCCCATCATCTTCGCGATTTTTTCACTCAGATCCTTGACGCTGTCATGAAACAGATCCACGCCGTGGGCATACTCATATTCATAGCAGCGACGACGGAAACGGGACAATGTTTTATCACTCAGTGGCTGTTCTTCATAACTGGTCGTGTGCAGAGCATATTGGTAATGCACATCCAGCATCAGATTTTCAACCACTTCATCATCCGAGAGGTCGAAAAGTTCTTTTATGATCAAGGCTCCGACAATGACATTGACCGGAGTGTTTGGCCGGGACGCTGTTTCCGAGTAAAGAACGCGGAAACGGTCTTCATCAATTGCAGGAAAGATCTCATCAGAAAATACTTTTGCCCACGATTCCTCCAAACATTTTCTTTCACGCTCCGTTAAGCGTAGGCTTCGGTCAAATATGGAAAGCTGCTGGCTTTGATTGGGGCGGTATGACATGAAAACACCTCATCTGTGTTTTCTTAAATTATACCACACCAGCGCTCCTATTTCACCGCCTTTTTGGTAAGATGGAGCGCTCATAAACCAGACCTTTTGACCTCAACGTCACATTGTGATACCAATCACCGAGTGAACGCCCTCACAGAGGCGTGCTTCGTATTTACAACTTCTCCTCGATTTCGTACCCACCGCCGCAGATGATTGTCAGCTTTCCATCGCTATGTACCTTGATGCACTCGATCATCTGGCGCACGATGCTATGATATTTGTTGGCTGCTCTAATGCTACTGTCAGATTCCGCAGCAGCTCTGGCAGTCCGCCGCCCAAGGACTGCGCCAACAGGAGGGCAAGCCAGACGACGGGGATTATGCCAATGAGATAAAACAGGGTGTCGTTTGATTTTCGGATAGGCATCACCTCAGAAAAACAGCCCTGCAAAGCATGCGCCTTGCAGGGCTGTTGGAAATTATCGTTCAGGTTCGGTATTACGTTTGCGGTGGGTCTGTGCTAGAATGCCTTTCTCCATGAACTGCTCCAATAGCACCTTCTTCTTCTCGTAGCCGGTGAGAATGGAATCCACGAACGCGATGCTGTCGTCCTTGGCGTACAGCTCTGCAATTTCTTCCCGGCTGGGCAGCAGATCCATGTGGACGCGGCTGCGGTCGGTGACGAGCTTGAGCAGCTCTGCTTCGGTCTTACGGAAGCTGTTGACCGTGATCTCTGTGCAGTCGCTGCGCTCCGGCAGGCGTGGGGCATCCCAGAACATCGAATTGCCGGAATCGAAGATCGGAGCCATCCGCACAAATTTCAATGTCTGGCTGTCGCGGAGGATACCAAAGTTATTGAGGTGCCGATCTGTATTTGTCAGCACAAAATCCGTGAGGATCTGGTATTCGAGGAATCCGCGCATTTCCTGTTCAGGCAGACCGTGCTCGGTACAGACATGAATGAAATGCTCATAGGTCGAGACGGCATTGTCCTTTTTCTCGGAATCCACAACGTCAATCGCTGGAATAAACTCCAGCGCCTCCGACGCGAAATCCTCGCAGATGCAGCCGTACTGCTCGCTCGCGCTGCCGGTGAACTTGACCGGGCGGTACTGCACATGGTTTGCAAAACCCTGCGTCCCATGCAGCATGGATGCCAGCACTTCATTGAGACTTTGCTGGGAATTTGCGCCGCGGTTGCCTTTGAGCAGGCAGCGCGTGTCGTCGACGATCAACCACTTTTTGATCAGGTCACCTTGCAGCGATGCGCTGGGCGAATACGCTGGTGTCTGGGTGCTTGTCGAAGCTGCACCGTGAGGATGTTGGATCTGCATGGATTCCAGTGGATCGCGGAAGCTGTTGGAGAACAGGCTGACGTCTTTCCACGTCAGTTCGCTGCCGTTCGGCTTGATCCAATAATGGTCGGACAGACTGAGACCGAGGTTCCGCACGAGCAGGCTCTGTGTGGATGGAATGCCCTCCTGCTGCAAAAGCGCGGCAATGTTGCCCTGACTGATAGGGACGGCACGGCGCAACCACCATTTGCGCAGACTGTCTGCGCCCTGACTGCCGCCGAGCGGCAGCAGCTCCGGATTCGTGCCGGGCGTGACCTTGAGGATGGCACCGGACAGGTCGTCGAGCTGCAAGGAGGCAACAACGTCATCCTTGTGCATCAGCTCATAGCTTTGTTCTGCCATACGCGCCACCTCCCAGCTTTTCGTTGGTTTGAGTATATCACAGTTTGGCGTGTAAATCCATCCAAACTGCGCTTATTTTGTGATCTCACTGTGCGTTTTTTCTCTGGTCGGGACGTGCGGTTCCACGCCGGACAGCTTTTCGCGGAAGGACTGAAGCTGCTCGCCGATGGGCGGGCGGTCATTCTTCGAGTTCTTCTTGCTCGTAGGCGAGCTGCTGACGGTATCGTCCGAGAAGCGTTCCGACCGAGACTCTTTTTTTGACGAGCGTTCCTCCTGTGCCTTTTCCAGCGAACCAAAGAGACGCTCGAAAATGACGTTTGCCAATTCCAGATCGGTTGTCGGAATGACAAGGTCGATGGGTGCGTCCGGCTGCTCCTTGTCCTGAATGCCCGCAAACAGCACTTTGTCCTTCGCCTGACGGCTGAATTCCCGGTACTGCTCCGATGTCAGGGAAAACGTGCGGATGTCGCGCGTCTGCTGGAGAATTTTCTTGAGGCTGGTCTTGCCATAGACCTTTTTATGATTACGCGCCAACGCCAGCAGCATCGCCGCAGCATTTTTTGCTGCAGAGCCTGCCAGCTTGACTGCAACCTCGCCGCCGGAGAGCATCATATGAACGACCTGCTCGGCGGCTTCGCTGTTTCCTACGTTGATAAAAAATCACCTCCTATTCATGATCGCGTGTTTGCGACGATTTTTTCTCTTGTTGGGATTTTTCCTGTGCAGCGACATCCCGCCGCATGACCGCTGCGAAATCCGCGATCTCGCGGCACAGCTTGATCTTTTGCCGCTCGGCGCGGAGCTGCTCGTAGATGTCCGCCTTTTCTTCGGTGAGAGCCTGCCGCGAAATACCGCAGGCATCCAGCGTGGCTTTCGCTTCTGCGTACTGCGCGTACTCAGATTCCATGCCGGATAGCCCTTCTTCATAGAGAGCCTTACTCATGGCAAGGGCTTCCTCCGCAGCCAGCGCATTAAAGAGCTTCTTGTGCTTTTTCTTGCGGACGTTCAGGATCGTGCGCTGCTTGGCAAGTTTTGCAGCTTCATTTTCTGCCGCCTGCATACAGGCTTTCAGATCATCTGCCGTGGTGATGTTGTTTTCCTGCAAAAATTTCAGCCGCGCTTTGTATGTTTCGGCTTTCATGATCTCCTGCCGAAGATGCGGCGTCATGCGCGGCGGGTATTGCCGCTTCTCAATGCGGCCGAGCAAATAGCAGTAATGATAGTACAACGCAAGGAATCCCTTGTATTTTGGATGCGGGCAGTATGACTGAGGCTTCGGACGCGGGATGAACGCCGGTCTGGTACCGGCCTCGATCTCTGCCAAATTGCCCGCAATGGCACGTTCGATGTTTTCTTCCGAATATGCTGCGTTTTTGCGCTCCGGATACATGAAACGCTCCTGCCCGCGCAATTGGAAACCGAGACGATTGCCGTGGTGGATCTCGTAGCCCTTATGCTCCATGAGCAGGAAAAAGTGACCGAGATCGTTGGCATCCGCAATGGCGTCGCGCAGGTCCGCTTCCAGCATGGAGCGGAACGTCGGCTGATCTTTTGACTGCCGCAGCCATTCAATGTAACTGACCGCTTTGGAGGGCTTGCCCTCCATAATGACAGACAGCCCATGCTCCCGGCAGAGCTTATCTGAAATCGTGCGGATCTGCTGATAGTAGCTTTTGGCGTTGCTGTGGTATTTTCGCCCAGTCACCTGATTTACAGAATTGAAAATCATGTGCGCGTGAATATGCTCTTTATCCACATGAACGCCAATGACGACCTCGTAGTCCGCGAGGTGTTCTTTTGCAAACGCCTGCGCGATCTCCAATGCCAGCTCTGGTGTGATCTCGCCGGGCTTGAATGACTGGATGATGTGATAATACTGAACGCCGTCGCGGTTGTTCTTTGCTTCCTTGGTTGCGAGCATCTGCCGACAGGCATGCCCCTTGTCGCAGTTCAGATAAGCCGTCAAAACTTCCTCATCCGTCTTGTCCGGATTCACCGCATAGTTGATTGCCAGATCCAGTCTGGCATGCCGGGCGAGGATCTTGGTTACTGCCACGACTGCTGGCTGAGCTGGTACATGAGTTCGTAAACACGATCCAGCATCCGCAGCGCACGGGTAACCTCATCTCGGCGGGCAAATCCAGCGTTCGCTTTCCGCGCAAGCTGGTTGATGTTGTTGCCAATCTGGTGGATCTCCGTGCGCAGCCTGCGAAGTTCCTCCGAGGGTGCAGCCTGGATGCTTTCTCCGAGGATCAGCTTGCGCAGGTAAGCAGACAGCGGCAGACCACTGGCCTGCAAGCCCTTTTCCAAAGCGGCGCGTTCGTCCTCGTCCAATCGGATGTGCAGGTTATATTGATTCTTCCGCACGGCGCTCCTTTCTCCGCCCGCAGGCGGCATATTGGGGTCAGGGTCCTCCCTGCAAGCTGCGTTTTGGTACCAAAACGCTATGCTTGCGCGCTCTTGCCGCGAGGCGGCGAGAGCCTGACGCCCCGCCTTTCAGCGGGGCGAGAGAGGAGAGAGATTTCAATTTTCTTTTCCTTATAGATGCCTTCGCGCTGCTTCGGCCATTCAAATCGGTTTTGGAATAGCGTAGTCGCTACAATAGTCGCTATGAAATTCAAAACCACTGATTTTTCCCGTTCACAGTCGCTACTATAGTCGCTATGCGGCGTTCAATTCCGATTCCAGCCGCTTTCTGGCGAGGTCTGCATACACATCCGTGACCTCGATGCCGGTTGCATCGTAACCCTCTTTGACCGCAGCCAGAACCGTTGTACCAGAGCCTGCAAAGGGGTCCAAGATATGACCGCCCGGTTCCGTGATCCGGACAAGATCCTGCATGAGCTGCAACGGCTTCTCGGTCAGGTGGATGCGGTTCTGCGGGTTGCCGTATTTGAACACACCGGGCAGACACGGCACAGGGCGGCTGACCGGCATATCGCCGTTCGAGCCCCAAACAATGTATTCTGCCTGCTGCCGGAAACGCCCCTTTTGCGGACGGGAGTTTCCCTTGTCCCACACGGCAATCCCGCGCCAGATCCAGCCTGCCCACTGGAGCGCATCGCTGGCACAGGGAAGCTGCCGCCAGTCAATAAACATACAGACCGGTGCGCCGGGCTTGGCTGCGCGTCTGGCAAGGTACAGCCACTCTGCCGCCCAGCGGGTCCATGAGCGCTGATCCTTGGCGTCGCCGTCAAAATCGGGCGGTGCGTTGCCGCCCATGCTGGAATATTTCTTTGCGGTGGCTTTGGATTTTTCCGCCTGCGTGCGGCCACCGGACGCATACGGCGGGTCGGTGATGACAGCGTCGAACGTGCTGGGAGGAAAACTCTCCAGCACCGTAAGGCTGTCTCCGTGGATGATCTCCCATCTGGGCTTATCGCGCATGGGCATCCGCTCCCTTCATTTTTTGAGTATGTTGTCGATTCTGTACCCGTTCGTGCGTCAGTTCAAATACACTGAGATACTCTGCCGTTGCTTCTGCCATCAAGGTGTAATCACGCTTGCCGGGGCAGCAAGCATACCACTGTGGTGTCTTCCCGTCGACCCAGATATGCGGTTCCGTATTGCGAAGATTCGGATTCGTGCTGCGGCAGCTTCTGCTGACGATGTCCCCAATTTTCATCCGAACGCAGTCAATTTCGCCTTTTGAGGGATTCAGGACAGAAACCGTCAGGTATGGATACTGATTTGCAACGATGTCTTTTGTAAATCGCGCTTTGATCCGCAGATCGCCAAGACTGCCGTAGCAGCATTCGCCAACGAATTGTGGGGCATGGATCACGCGCCCATCTCCATAGATCTTTCTCAGTTCTTCCAGAAAGAAATTTGTCATGATACCTCCGAAAGAA
>CAKUHB010000033.1 GCA_934655875.1 uncultured Oscillospiraceae bacterium | reverse complement strand
TCATAGCCCTTCGGGGGCGCCATTTCGGCGGTCACGCCGAATTTACCGGCTTCGAAAGCCTCTTTCAACTTGCTCATATTATTTCTTCCCCTTTAAGCTGATCGTTCTCGGATAGCTGAACTTTGCGTAGCCCTTGTCCTCGCGGGTATGGCCGAGCTTGTCAAGCTGGCCGATCTCCTCGAGCCGCTTGTAAATCTTGATCCACGCGCAGTCGTTTTCCGGGTTTACCTCGCATTTGCCGTTTTTCTGGCCGCCGCAGGGGCCGTTGACAAGGCTCTTGGCGCACTGGGTGATGGGACAGATGCCGCCGGTCTGGCCGAGCACGCAGTCGCCGCAGAAGTGACATGCTTCTTCCCACACGCCGAAGCGGACGGCTTCGCCGAGGTACATGGTGTTGTTGGACGGATAGGTGGGGATGCCGGGGGCATTCTTGGCCACGCACTGCACACCGTCGCCGCAGGACATGCAGACGACGCAGTCCGGCTTGGCCGCGACAAGCGGCTTCATCTTGCCCTTGACGCCGAGATTCATGCAGCAGTAATCGGCAATCGTCGTGCCGACGACCTTCTTGCCGGCTTCTTCCAGCGCCTTGGCCAGCGCGGCAACCTCCGGCTCGCCGCCGGTGTGGCAGGCCGTTGCGCAACTGTTGCAGCCGACAATGGCAACGGTCTTCGCATCGCCGATCATCGACATTAGCTCTTCCAGCGGTTTCTTTTGCGTAATGATCATACTAACGTCTCCTTGCGTATGAAATGCAGGCGCGCGCCTGCGGCCAGACCGTGCAGCATGGGAGCGCGGCGCGGAATGGGCTTTTCTCCTCTGTATCATACTGCATCGGCGTGAAGAAATCAACACAAATCCAATGCAAACAACGAAAAATTTATAAGACTGACGCATGATTGTGAAACAAACCAAACTGGCGCGCGGAGCGGCGGCGTGATATAATGAAAAAGCAAGGGAGGTGCAGACCACTGTGGAAACAGGTGTTTTTGAAAAGCAGGTGCTGCTGACGCCGGATTATTGCAGCCGGTCGGCGGCCATGTCGCCGCTGGCGGCATTTACAATCTTTCAGGCGATCGCGTCGGAGCATGCCGAGGAAATCGGCGTCGGCGGCGCGGCGATGGCAAAGCGGGGCGAGTTCTGGCTGACGGTGCATTCGCGGGTGGATTTTTACGAGCCTGCGTATCTTATGCAGGAGCTGACGGCGGCCACATGGCCGGAGCGGTGCGCAGGGCGGGATATCCGCTGCTTCCGCGGCTACAGCCTGATGCGCGGGGAGAAGATGGTCGCGCTTGGCCGGACGCAGTGGGCCATTCTGGGGCCGGAACAGAAGATCCTCCGCTTTGAGCAGTCCGGTTTCCCGGAAAATTATCCTTTTGCCGACCATCCCGGCCTGACGGACGAGCCGACGCGGTTCCATGACGAGTTTACGGAAACGGATCTGTGCTGGACGCATCCGGTGCGCGCGACGGATATCGATATGGGGCGGCATGTCAATAATGTCGTCTATATCCGGCTGCTGCTCGACTGCTTCCCGGCACAGGCGCTCGCGGACGGCTCGATCCGGTCGATCGAAGCGCATTATGCAAGTCCCTGTCTGGAGGGCGAGACGCTTGGTGTTTATTGCTGCCGCGAGGGTGAGCTCTGCCGCATGGCCGTCAAGCACGCGGACGGCAAGCCCGCCGTTCTGGCGCAGGTGATCTTCCGATAAAGAAAAACGCCCTTGCCTCTCCCTTTGGGAGAGGTGTCTGAGCGAAGCGAAGACGGAGAGGGAACACGCTAATCGTGACTGTCAAGGCCCTCTCAGTCACCTGCGGTGACAGCTCTCCCGGAGGGAGAGCCAAGGGCATGAGAAATGGAGCGTATCGGTATCGATACGCTCCATAACTGTTTTACGACCGCCCCATCCAAGTCCGGAGAACTTTTTTACGCGGTGAACGTATAGCGGATCATGCGGCCCTTGCCGTCGCCGGTCGTGATGACCGTGTCGCCGGAAGCGTTTTTGCCGGAATCCAGAATGGGGTAATGACCCTGCGCGCGGACATACGCTTCGGGGCTTTCGGCTTCGATCTCCTTAAATTCCTTGTTCGCGTGCGCTTCGCCCCCGCAGGGGTTGATGGCTTCGATGAGAACTTCGTATTCGTGCATGAAAATCGCTCCTTTCCTGTTTACAGTTTACCACGCCTGCGCGAATGCATGCAAATAGGCAGACTGTACAATTTTGCAAAAAGAGGAGACCGGAGTACCGGTCTCCTCTTCCAGTTATGCTTCTTCCTCGCTGAACTGATCCTTACCAACGCCGCAGAGCGGGCAGACCCAATCCTCGAGGACTTCTTCCCAAGGCGTGCCGGGGGCTACACCGTTGTCGGGATCGCCGACTGCGGGGTCGTAGACATAGCCGCAGATATCGCAGACGTATTTCATAGTTGATTCCTCCGGTTGAGATTATTTGCCGAAGTAGCGGTCCAGCAGGCCCTTGAGCGCGCGGCCGTGTCTGGCTTCGTCCTTCGCCATTTCATGCACGGTGTCGTGGATGGCGTCGAGGTTGTTCTTCTTGGCGCACTTGGCCAGATCGAACTTGCCCTGCGTTGCGCCGAACTCGCAGTCAACGCGCCACTTGAGGTTGTCCTTCGTGGTGGCCTTCATGTTCGGCTCGAGGTCTTCGCCCAGCATCTCGGCGAACTTGGCGGCATGCTCAGCTTCTTCGTAAGCGGCCTTTTCCCAGTACAGACCGACCTCGGGATAGCCCTCGCGGTGGGCGATGCGGGCCATGCACAGGTACATGCCGACCTCGGAGCATTCGCCGTTGAAGTTGGCCTTCAGCTGATCGAAGATGTACTTCTTGTCCTCGTCGGAGATGTCGGGGTTGTTCTTGACGGTCTTGGCGTAGATGCCGTACTCATGCTCGGCAGCCAGGGTCAGCTCGCCCTTGACTTCCTCGAACATGTTGCTCTTGGCATGACAGACGGGGCATTCTGCCGGAGCAGCGTCGCCTTCGTAGATGTAACCGCAAACCTTGCAAACGAACTTCTTCATAGTAAATTTCCTCCGTAATTTGTAGTATTGTAAGTTTTTTTTGTTGAAATATTGAAAACGCGTTATGCGTGTTTTCCGCGGCAGGCCGCGCACTCGCCGGAGACAACCAGATGGTAGCTGTCTGCGTGGGCGCCGGTCAGGGCTTCCAGATCATCGAGTGAGGATTCCGGCAGGTGGAGCCAGTCGAGATCGCTGACTGCGCCGCACTGCTTGCAGACGAAGTGGGCGTGCGGGTCGGTGCGGAAGTCGAAATGCTCAAGCCCCTCGAAAACGCCGACGGAATCGATCGTGCCCTCGGCCTTGAACATGGCGAGATTGCGATAGACCGTGGCCAGCGACAGATCCGGAATGGTGGGCTTCAGCTGGGTGTAGATCCATTCCGCGGTCGGGTGGCTGGTCGTGCAGCGCAGACACTCGAGGATCGCGTCACGTTTTCGGCTGTGCTTTCTGACTGCGGGCATTGGGAACCTCCTGTAAAATCAATATCAATAATAATTATCATTTACAAGCATAGTATAGCGCGTCCGCCTGCGTTTGTCAAGCTCTTTTTGAAAATAATTCTCAATATTTTTATTCCGCTGCTTCGCCGCGGATCTGCACGATCAGCGCGTCGGCAAGGATCCGGGCGGAGCGCAGCGCTTCGGCCAGCGTGTTGCCGGTCGAGCCGATCTCGATGAGCAGGGAACCGGGCGTCTCGTGCTGGTTGAACCGCTCCGTGCGCAGATCGAGACTGCGGCACAATCCGGGCGCGGCGCGGTTCAGAAGCGCTTGCAGCTTCAGCGCGTTCGCGAGATTTTCCTGCCAGTCCGGGTGAGAGAGTCCGCCCTCGTCCGTGCCGACGACGAGCATCAGCTCGGCGCAGTCCTCGCCGCCGACTTCGGCGGTCAGGGCGACGGGATTGCCGTCCGCGTCCTCGGCGGCGTCGCGGTGAATGTCCAGCACCATCTGGATGGTGGGATATTCGGCAAGATAGCCCTCGATGGTCTGCCGCATGCGCTCATAGGCGCCGTTATAATTGGGATAGTCGTTCGGCGCCGTGTCGTGCAGGACGGAGATACCGGCGTCCGTCAGGATGGACGCCAGCTCCTCGCCGACGCGGATGACGGAATAGCGGCTGTCCTGCGTGCGCAGCTCGTCCGATTCCGGGTACTCGAACCCGGTCTCCATGGTATAGGCTTCGCTGGAATGCGTATGGACGATCAGAACGGTCGGCCCGTCCTGGTCGAAATCCAGCGCCGATGGCCGCAGCAGAAGCGCCTGCTTGTCCGGCGTATAGCTGCACGCGCCGGCAAGCTCGATGGCGTCGGCTTCTTCGGCGGTGAAGACCGGCGGGGAACAGGCCGGTGCTTCCGGCTCGGGTTCCGGCTCCGGTTCTTCCGGGATCTCGTCGGGTTCCTGTTGTGTGACGGCTGGCAATGTTTCTTCCGGCGTGTCCTCCGGCGCGGCGGCCAGAATCTCCAGAAGGAAAACGTCCGGCTCCGGCGCGGCAACTGTGCCGGACGGTGCGGCGTCCGCCGCGCCGACGGCCAGAACCAGCCGCATGGCCGCGGCAAAAACGATCAGGCCGATGCAGAACCGGCTCTCAAAGCTATCATTTCTCATGTGATTCGCCCCCGTATATCGTATGCGCGGGCGAGGGCTGGCAGAACCTGTTTTTTGGACGGAAACGGAAAGAAACTGCGTCAAATGGCGACTTACCCATTGAATTTCATGGAAAAGTCGTTTATAATATCAAACGATATCAGCATGCGGGAGGGACGGCAAATGGCACAGGTTCTGGCGGTCATCTCCGGCAAGGGCGGCACGGGCAAAACCTCGCTGTGCGCCGGTATCGCATCCTGTCTGGCGATGGATGGGCAGAAGGTGCTCTGCATCGATCTGGACGTCGGTCTGCGGAATCTGGATATCGCGCTCGGCATGTCCGACACGGCGGTTCTGCCGTTTACGGCTGTGATGCGCGGGGAATACTCCCTCCAGCAGGCCACGGCGCACCCGACGATCCGGGATCTCTGGATGCTGACGGCGCCGGTGACCGAGGATCCGGAGTCGATCGACACGGCGGCCTTTGGAGACCTTTTGCAGGCTGCGCGTGAGCGCTATGACTGGATCCTGCTGGACGCGCCTGCCGGCGTCGGGACGCTGTTCCGGATGGCGGTGCAGTTTGCGGATGAAGCGGCGCTCGTTGCGCTGGCAGATCCTGCTTCGCAGCGGGACGCGGCGCGGGCGGCGGAGCTTTTATTGCAGGAGCGCGAGATCCCGGCGCGGCTGATCGTCAACCGCACCATTCCGCGCCTGTTTGCGCGGATGCATGCGACGATCGACGATGTGATGGACGGCGTTGGCCTGCCGCTTGTCGGCGTGGTGCCGGACGACGCGTCGGTGACGCTGGCCGCGGCGGAGGGCAAGCCGCTTGTGCAGTACACCTACCACGGCGCGGCACTGGCGTGCCTGAATATCGCGCGGCGGCTGTGCGGACAGCGCGTGCCGCTGATGAAACTTGGAAGATAGCGTCGCTTAACAAGAGCACGCATGCCCGCAGGACGCTCCGGCACGCTTTTCGCTGCGTTATCGTCCTTGACATACGCCGGTATGCCTGCGTCCTCTGCCTTGCGAAAACCGCGCCGGAACGCCCGGCGGGTCTCCGAGTTTTCCCGGAGGATAACGAAGCCAGCTGTTGTTTAGACCCGGGAAAACCATGCGTACCCTTGTTAAGCGACGCTAGGTACATAAAGGAGCTGAGACAATGAATATCACCCTTATGGCACACGATAAAAAGAAAGAGCTGATGGTGCAGTTCTGTACCGCGTATAAGAGCATTCTGGCCAAGCATTCCCTGTCTGCCACGGCGGCGACGGGCCGTCTGGTCTCGGAAGCGACGGGGCTGCCGGTCGCGCTGTTCCTGTCGAAAAGTCAGGGCGGCCACCAGCAGATCGACGCGCGTATCGCGTATAACGAAATTGACCTCGTCCTGATGTTCTCAGACCCGAATGACACCGACCCGTGGGAGGATCAGCGCATCATGCGCACGCTCCGCCTGTGCGATACGTACAACGTCCCCTGCGCGACCAATCTGGCCACGGCAGAAATGCTGATCCTCGGATTGCAGCGCGGCGATCTGGATTGGCGTATCATGATGAAAAACAAAAGATCGATCCGATGATCTGCGACGACGCGGAAGCAGTACCGGGATCCTGAGCTGCCCAGAGAGAAAGCCGCTTTGCTGAAAGGCTTTTGCAGCCGCCCCGGGAAGGACGTCCGCCGAGCAGGCGTATAAGGTGCACCGCACCGAAATCGCCGGGCCGCGCAGCCCGCTTTTCTGCGCAAGTGAGGGAGATTCCAAGGGAATTTCCGAATTTGGGTGGCACCACGAAGCAAGAAACTGCTCTCGTCCCAAAACACGGGACGGGAGTATCTTTTTATACGTAGAGCGCTCGCTAAAAGCCTACCCCTTGCCTCTCCCGTTGGGAGAGGTGTCTGAGCGAAGCGAGGACGGAGAGGGTAAATCGTGACTGCAAAACCCTCTCAGTCGCCTGCGGCGACAGCTCTCCCAGAGGGAGAGCCAAGGGCTTCCCCCAGCACTCTTTTCTCCCATGTCTTTTCTCTTGCGAGAGAAAAGATAGGGCCGCCGGAGGCACGACCAGCTTACAAATCAGCAATTGCTATATAATTTAAGAAACAAAACAGAGAGGAAAACACCATGGCACAAATCAAACCGCACACGCTCTCCGGGTTTATGGAGCTGCTGCCGCAGCCGCAGCTGCAAATGGAAGCCATCATGGAGGTTCTGCGCAGAACCTACAGTCTCTATGGCTTCACGCCGCTCGATACCCCGGCCATTGAAGCTGCCGACGTGCTGCTGGCCAAGGGCGGCGGCGAGACCGAAAAGCAGATCTACCGCTTCCAGAAGGGCGACAGCGATCTTGCCCTGCGCTTCGATCTGACCGTCCCGCTGGCAAAATACGTCGCTCTGCACTACGGCGAGCTGTCGTTCCCATTCCGCCGCTATCAGATCGGCAAGGTCTACCGCGGCGAGCGCGCCCAGCGCGGCCGTTTCCGCGAGTTCTATCAGGCCGATATCGACATCATCGGCGACGGCAAGCTCTCCATCACGAATGAAGCCGAGATCCCGTCCATCATCTATAAGACGTTCTCCACGCTCGGCCTGCGCCGGTTCCAGATCCGCGTGAATAACCGCAAGATCCTCAACGGCTTCTATGCCATGCTGGGTCTGAGCGAAAAGTCCGGCGAAATTATGCGTACCGTCGATAAGCTCGACAAGATCGGCGCGGACAAGGTCCGCACGCTGCTGGCCGATGAGTGCGGCGTGGACGAAGGCAAGGCGGATGAAATTCTGAAATTCATCGCCATCCGCGGCACGAACGAAGAGGTTCTGACCGCGCTCGCGCAGTATCGCGGCAAAAACGAGACCTTCGACGCCGGCCTGGACGAGCTGTCTGCCGTCACGAAGCTCCTCGGTGCGTTCGGCGTGCCGGAGGAGAATTTCGCCGTCGACCTGACGATCGCCCGCGGACTTGACTATTACACCGGCACCGTCTATGAGACGACGCTGCTCGACCATCCGGAGATCGGCTCCGTCTGCTCCGGCGGCCGGTATGACAATCTGGCCGAATACTATACCGACCGGCCGCTGCCCGGCGTGGGCATTTCCATCGGTCTGACCCGCCTGTTCTATGTGCTGAGCGAGCAGGGGATGCTGAACGAGGCCCGTGCCGACGCGCCCGCCGACGTGATGATCGTGCCGATGACGGAGGATCTGGAGCCGTCAGTCCGGCTGGCGACCAGCCTGCGCGGACAGGGCATCCGCGTGCAGCTGTATACCGAGCAGAAGAAGTTCAAGGCCAAGATCCAGTATGCAGACAAGCTGCATATCCCGTATGTCATCTTCCTCGGTGAGGATGAGGTGAACGCCGGGACGGTCTCGCTCAAGGATCTGCGCTCCGGCGAGCAGATCACGGCTCCGGCGGAGGACGCCGCAGGCCGTATTCTGGCTGATATAGAGATCCGCAATCAGGGAACCATTCTGAAATAATAAATTTGTGCAACAGAAAGAAGGATATTAAGATGATGCAGTCAAGAACCCATACCTGCGGCCAGCTCCGCATGGAAAACGTCGGCGAGCAGGTCACGCTGGTCGGCTGGATGGAAAATGTCCGCGTGGTCGGCAATAACTTTGCTTTTATTGTCCTGCGTGATTTCTACGGCACGACGCAGATCGTCGTCGAGACCGAGGAGATCATGAACCAGATCAAAGGCATCAACAAGGAGTCGACCATCTCCGTCACCGGCACCGTGCGCGAGCGCGCCAGCAAAAACCCCAAGCAGCCCACCGGCGACATTGAGGTCGTGCCGGAGAAGATCGAGCTGCTCGGCCGCTGCCAGTATAACGAGCTGCCGTTTGAGATCAACCGCAGCCGCGACGCCGACGAGACCCAGCGCCTGAAGTACCGCTATCTCGACCTGCGCAACCCGGCAGTCAAGAAGAATATCATCCTGCGCTGCAACGTCATCGCCGCTCTGCGGCAGTCCATGATGGCGCATGATTTCCTCGAGATCACGACCCCGATCCTCACGGCCTCCAGCCCCGAGGGCGCGCGCGACTATCTCGTCCCCGCCAGAAAGCATCCCGGCAAGTTCTACGCCCTGCCGCAGGCGCCGCAGCAGTTCAAGCAGCTGCTCATGACCTCCGGCTTTGACCGCTATTTCCAGATCGCGCCCTGCTTCCGCGACGAGGACGCCCGCGGCGACCGCAGCCCCGGCGAGTTCTATCAGCTCGATATGGAAATGGCCTTTGCCGCGCAGGACGACGTGTTCGCCGTCATCGAGGACGTGCTGCCGCCGATCTTTGCCAAGTACGGCAAGTACAACATCGCGTCGAGCGCCCCGTTCCGCCGCATTGCATATAAGGACGCGCTGGAGACCTACGGCTCCGACAAGCCGGATCTGCGCATCGACCTCACCTGCAAAAATATCTCCGATCTCTTTGCCGAGTCCGAGTTTGAGCCGTTCAAGGGCCAGACGGTCAAGGCCGTGCCCATTTCCGACTGCAAGCTGACGCGCAAGCAGGTCGAAAAGCTCCTGACCGACTGCGAGGTGCAGGCCGGCACGAAGGGTTACTGGTTCAAGATGGACGAGACCGGCGAGCTGGCCGGCGGCGTTGCCAAGTTTGTGCAGGGCTGCAAGGATGAGCTGATCGCACGGCTCGGTCTCAAGCCCAACACGCTGGTCGTGATCGCGGCGGGCGCTTCGGCGACGAAGCTGACCGGCGTTCTCATCAAGACCTTCGGCGCGAACGTCGAGGGACACATGGACAAGGAGCGCTACGAGTTCTGCTGGATCGTCGATTTCCCGATGTACGAGATCGGCGACGAGTCGGGCGAGCTGGAGTTCTGCCACAACCCGTTCTCCATGCCGGGCGGCGGTGCTGCCACGCTGGACAAGGCCATCCGGGGCGAGATCGACCCCCTGACCATCACGGCGCAGCAGTATGACCTCGTCTGCAACGGCATCGAGCTGTCCTCCGGCGCAGTCCGGAACCACGACCCGGAAATCATGATCAAGGCGTTCCAGCTGGTGCGTCTCGGCGAGGACGACGTGAAGAAGAAGTTCCCCGCCATGTACAACGCCTTCTGCTACGGTGCACCTCCCCATGCCGGTATCGCTCCGGGCGTCGACCGCATGGTCATGCTGCTGGCCGGTGAGGACTGCATCCGCGAGATCATTCCGTTCCCGATGAACAAGAACGCACAGGATATCCTCATGGGCGCGCCCAGCGAGGTCACCCAGAAGCAGCTCGACGAGCTGCATATCCGCTGCACGGCGAAGGAAGAAGACTGAAAACCAAAATAAGCGCGCCATTCCGGCGCGCTTATTTTTACGGGAGAAAAGAGAGATGCAGAAAAATCTTCGAATGGCGATCGCCGTCTGCGCGGGCTGCACGCTGATGCTGCTCGTGACGAGCGGGATCATCATGAACGTCTTTTCGGCGGCGCAGCCGTATATTCTGGCGCAGAACGGCTTCAGCAACACGCAGACGTCGCTCATCACGACGGCGCGGTCAGGCTGTTATCTGCTCAGCATGCTGGTGATCGAGCGGTATTATGACCGGCTGGGCTACCGGGCGGGCTGCGCGCTGTCGTGCGTGCTGGCGGCGGCAAGCTTTGTGCTGTTTGCCGCGGCGAAGCAGCTGGCGGTCTATTATCTGGCGGGAGCCGTCGCGGGCTTCAGCTGCGGGCTGGGATCGATGGTGCCGGCGTCCATTCTGATCGGCCGCTGGTTCCGCGCACACCGCGGGCTGGCGCTCGGCGTGTGTGCGGCAGGCTCCGGACTGGCGACGGTCGTCTTTTCTCCGATCCTGACATGGCTGATCGAGCGGATGGGGCTGGCCGCGGCCTTCCTGTGGGCGGCGGGCTTCTGCGCGCTGTGCGCGCTGGCGGCGTTCCTCTTCATCCGGCCGGATCCGGCAAGGTATGGTCTGGAGCCGTTCGGTCAGGCGCATGTGCAGACAGAGCGGGAAAAGGCGCTGCATGGCATCCATCCGAGCCGCCTGCGCTGGGTGCTGCTGATGCTCGCGGTCATGTTTGTGAGCGGGATCGTCTCTACCGGTTTTGCGCATATTATGATCCTGTACACGACGCAGGGCATGGGAACCATCCGGGCGGCGTCGGCGCTTTCCGTGTGCGGGCTGGCGCTGATGGCCGGCAAGTGCGCCTGCGGCGAGCTGTGCGACGCACTGGGAAGCTACCGGGCCAACTATCTGATGTTCGGAATTTTGATCCTTGGCTGTGGGCTTTGTCTGCTCGCGCCGCAGCAGCTGGTGTGGTGCATGTATCTTTCTGCGGCGCTGTTCGGGTTCGGCTCCTCGCTCAATACCGTCGGCGTTACCATCTGGGCCTCCGACCTGTCCACGCCGGAGCGCTACGGCAGGACCATCCGTCTGTTTCAGAGCGCGTATGGCGCGGGCTGCGTGCTGATCTCCTTCCTGCCCGGCGCGATCGCCGATCTGACGGGCAGCTATGCCCCGGCCTACGGCCTGTTCGCGGGCCTGCTTGCCTTTTCACTGGCCGTTTTGCAAAGTACATACCGGCTTGCCAGGAAATAAGAAATGCCCCCGCTGCGGCAGCTGCCGCAGCGGGGATTTGCATGCATATGGGTCAGAGAAAGTTCCGGATGTCGAAAAGCTCTGGCGGCAGGACGTCGGACAGCTCGACCAGCTCCGGGGAAAAGCCCCCGCTTTGGTCGACGTGGACGGACGGAGATTTCAGAAGCGACGGATCCTCCGGCGTGCCGACAGGAAGACTGAGGAGCACGTCGGTGCCCTTGCCGGGCTGCGACTGCAAAAGGACAGTTCCGCCGTGCGCCTGAATGACGGCCTGCACGAGCGGCAGACTGAAGCCCGCGCCGATGCGCGGATCGTCCGGCTCAGGCGGCGCGGCAAAGCGGGAAAAGGCGGCGGTCAGACGGCCGGCGTCCATGCCCTCGCCGCAGTCGCTGATGCGGAGCGCGGCGCGGCGGCCATTGCGCGTCATGGACAGACGGACGACGCTGCCGGGCACGGTAAATTTGATGGCGTTGGACAAAAGCGCAAGAATGGCGCGCCGCAGCTGCTGCCGGTCAATCAGCGCATAGACGGGCGCCTGCGGCAGCTGCGCGTCAAGCGTGCGCCCGGTCTGCTCAAACAGCTCACCGGCGGACAGGCAGAGATCGTCCAGAAAATCGGTCAGGTCGGTCTTCTCGCGGTGCAGGACAGGCTGCGCGCTGAGTGCGGTGAGGTGGTTGGAGATCCGCAGCAGCTGGTAGCTGGCGCGGCTGAGAACAGACAGATTCTGCTGGAGGAACGGATCCTCCGCGTCCGCGAGCATCGGCAGAACGGAGGAGGAGACAGACAGAAGACTGGTCAGCGGGGTAGAAATGGCCTGCACCGCATGGCTGAGGACGGCAAGCGTGCTCTCGTCTGCATCGGACGAGGAGACGAACAGCAGCAGCGCCCCGTCAGCCGGCTGCGAGACGGCGCGGAAATGCGCCGCGCCGGCATGCAGCAGCAGTGCCGCCGGGCGCTCCGAGATCTCCGGCGGGAGCGGATCCTCACCCGGAAGATAGGCGGAAAGCGGCTCGCCGGGCTGGAAATACGGAGTTGCAGCAGCGTTGCAGGCAGCAATCGTCCCGTCCCGAACCAGTAAAACCGGCTGGGCGACTCCGCTATATAGCGTATGAAAAAACTCAGGCGAAAGAAACATGGCGTCACTCCTTTGCACCGCTACGTCAGCTATAGCATATGCAGCCTGTAAAAAGATAAAATTCTAAATTTTCCCTACTTCCAATTATAACGAATCCTGCCGAAAAAAGCAAGAAACACTGCGGCAAGCACGGTGTTAGCCGGTCTCTGGCGCAATATTTTCACAAAAAATACCCGTGCTCTCGTCCGGCCATCCATGCGCGGCAGGGATGGCCGGGAAACAGAAGCGGGGTTCTTTCGCAGGAGTGCCGGAGCCTTTTGTTGACAGGGGGGCAGGCAGTTGTTAGAATATTGCCGGATCCTGTCGGGTTCGGAGGGAGGACGCCGCATGGCATTCAGCAGCATCAGCTTTTTGTTTTATTTTCTGCCCCTGTTCTTTCTTGTCTACTGGCTTGTTCCCGCGCGGTGGAAGAATGTGATTCTGGTGGCCGGGAGCCTGTTTTTCTATGCATGGGGCGATCTGTGCGGCGTGCCGCTGCTGGTTGTCTCCGTTCTGGTGACGTATGCGCTGGGCCGCGTCATGCGGCCCGATGCGCCTGCCGGCCGCCGCAGGCTTTTTCTGATTCTCGGCCTTGCGTTTCATCTGGCTTTGCTGGTCATTTTCAAATATGCGGCGTTCTTTTTCGGCTCGTTCCTGCCGCTGCCGGAGCTGGCGCTCCCGCTGGGCATTTCCTTCTATACCTTCCACGCCATAAGCTATCTCATCGATGTCTACCGCGGCGCGGCTTCGCCGCAGAAAAGTCTTTTGCAGCTGTCCGTCTATCTTGCCATGTTCCCCAAGCTCGTCATGGGGCCGATCGCCCCGTATCACGAGCTGACTGCGTCTTTGTACCGGCGGGAGCTGACCGTGGAGGATACCGCCGCGGGCTGCTTTCGGTTTGCGGTCGGTCTTGGGAAAAAGGCGCTGCTGGCAGACACGCTGGCCGGACTTGTCGCCGGGATCTGGGGTGATCTTTCGGAGCTGACTGTCCTTGGCGCGTGGCTGGGGCTGGTGGGCTATGCCTTGCAGCTGTATTTTGATTTCAGCGGCTATTCCGACATGGCCATCGGCCTTGGGCGGTTGCTGGGCTTCCGCCTGCCGGAAAATTTCCGGTATCCGTATCTGTGCAGCAGTGTCTCTGATTTCTGGCGGCGCTGGCACGTGAGTCTTGGCGCGTGGTTCCGTGAGTATCTCTATTTCCCGCTCGGCGGCAGCCGGAGGGGCACGCGGCGGACGCTGCGGAATCTGCTGATCGTCTGGCTGGCGACCGGCCTGTGGCACGGTGCAAGCTGGAACTATGTGCTGTGGGGTCTGTATTTCGGCGTTTTGATCTGCGCGGAGAAGCTGCTTGCGCCTGTTTTCCGCGGCTGCGCGCAGAAAACGCTTCTGGCGGGGCTGTACCGGCCCATCAGTCTTCTGCTGGCGCTTCTTGGGTGGGTGCTGTTCCGCGCGCCGGATCTGCCGGCCGCCGGGCAATATCTTTCCACGCTCTTCGGCGGTGCAGCCGCCGTCAGTGCGCAGGCACGGCTGTATCTGCATGATTATTTCCCGGCGCTGCTCCTCGGGTGCATCGGTGCGACGCCGCTGCCTGCACGGCTGGCCGGAGGGCTGAACGCCCGGCTGCGCCCTGCTGCACAGACGGTGACCCGAACGGTGATTCTGCTGGCGCTTCTTGCGTGCAGCACGCTCTGGCTGCTGAACGGCAGCTTCCAGAGCTTTGTCTATTTTCAGTTTTAAGGGGGGGCAGAGCTATGAAAACAAAACAGAAGCTCACGCAGCTTCCGGTGATCGTCTGCTTCTTCGGGTTTTTCCTTGCCTGCCTTGTCTGGGGGCTTTTGCAGCCTGACCGGGCAAAAAGCGAGACGGAGAACCGTCCGCTTGCTCAGCGGCCGGCCATGCGCCGGATCGTCACGGATTTTTCCGGCTTCGCCCGCGATTTTGACGCCTACGCCGCCGACCAGTTCCCGAACCGCGAGCAACGCATCCGGGACTATACGGTTCTGGAGCTGGCGCAGGGCAAAAAAATCGCCCGGAAAGCCTATTGCCTGGACGGCTGGCTGTTTACCAGGCTTGGCTGCACCAATCCGGAACAGCTGGACGCGCTGCAAACGGCGCTGAATACCGCTGCGGAGACCGATATCCCGCTGGTCTACTGTATCGTGCCGCTCAAAAACGAGGTTCTGCATGATATTGACCCGGCCTATTTCTCCGACGAGACCGGAGCGGAAAACAAACAGGCGCTCCTGGCCATGCTGGGCGGCGTCGATCATCTGACTGCCATTGATGCGTCGGCTCCGCTGCTGGCCGGTTCGCTCGCAGAGCGCGAGCAGCTGTTCTATAAGACGGATTTCCACTGGAACGCACGCGGGGCTTTCGCTGCATCGCAGGAGATCGCGCGGCAGCTGGCTGCCGCCGGGCTGATCGGTGCCGCATCTGTGCCGCAGGCGGATGCGTTCGTCTGGACGGAGCTTGGTACGGAAAAACAGTATCAGGGCGATCTCAACGTCTGGTTCTCCGATCTTCTGCCCATGCAGGAGTCCATTCCGCGCTTCGTCGCGATGGACGCTGCGGCCCTTTCCTACTATGACAGTCCCGGCAGCACGGCGCCTGTTCCGCGTGAGACGATCCTCGGCAGCGGGCTGGACAAAAACCCGGTCTCCTATAATGACGTTTTTACCTACAATCTCGGTTATTACCGCGTGGAGAATCCCAACGCACCGGAAAGCAAGTCCGTCCTGCTCCTCAAGGATTCCTTCCAGAATGCGGCGACCGACTATTTCTCGGCGATCTTCCGCGAGCTCCATGTCGTCGACCCGCGCGCATACCGCGAAACGCCCGGCCTGTCCGGCTTTCTGGCGGAGAACGACGTGGATCTGATCCTGTTTTTCTACCACCAGAACAACGTCAGCCCGGAGCTGACCGCATTTCTGACGCAATGATCCGCTTCTTTTCTTGCATATAGTGCTCCTAACAAAGGGCTGTCTCAGGTGATGTTCCAGATCACGGTGAGACAGCCCTTTGCCGCAAGATATCGCTTGCCGCCATCACCCTGTACAAAGGGACGCGAAAAAGCACGCGAAATCTTGGACAGATTTGCAATTGCAAAAAAGACGACGATAGTGTAGCATATTAGCATGATAACACGGTAGCGAATTAAATTCAAAGCGAGATCGCGCGCCGCATGCCGCTGCTGCCCGCTTTCGTGCCGGACCTGAAAGGAGACCTCAATATGAAAACCATCCTGAAACAGCTTCTGTGCCTTTGCCTTTCGCTGATCCTGATACTCGGGCTTGCTGCTTGCAGCGGCACGGCAGGCAGCAAAAAAGCGGAGCGGCTGGCGCTGTCCGCACGGCCGGATTCGCCCGGCGAGATCCCGGACGGACTCGACATTGACTGGAACAAGCGATATACCTTTGCCGAGCTGGAATCGCAGCTTTCCAAGCTGGCCGGGCAGTATCCGGATATTACGGAGCTGTATTCTATCGGCACGTCCTGGCAGGAGCGGGATCTCTGGTGCATGGAGATCACCAACAAGGCGATCCCCGCTGAGGAGAAAACGGGCATCGGTGTCTTTGCCAATATCCACGGCGGTGAGCGCGAAAGCGCGTCCTCGGCCATGTATACCGCGTGGTGGCTGACGCTCTGCTCGGACGATGCATATGTAAAGGGGCTGCTTGACAGCTATATCGTCTACGTCATCCCGGTCATCAATCCGGACGGCTATGAGCAGTCGTTCGTCATCAACAACCGCCCGAATCTGCGCCCGAGAGATGCAAACGGTGACAACGTGCCGTTCAGCGATCCCTACACGGATATCGACGGCGATGGCTTTATTGCCACGCTCTATCGCGGCAAGGCCGACGATACGCCCTCGCGGGAGCTTCCCGTGTTCGGCATGGAAAGCCCGGACTGGGATGGAAACGGCGTTCTTGGCGATGACCCCCGCACGAGCGGGATCGATATGAACCGCACCTTTGACTATCAGTGGAACCGCTATGATATCGAGACGAAGGACGGGCAGCAGGTCGGCAATGTGAACTGGACGACCGCCGGCTCCGCGCCCGCCACGGAACCGGAGATCAAGGCGCTTCAGCAGTTTATGTACACGCACAACATGGCTGCGCTGGTCTCGCTGCACACCGGGATCCAAAGCGTCCTTTACCCGTGGTGCTACCGCGCCTATGACGAAAACAATCCGGATGACGCGGAGATCCCGTTCATGAAGGATACCGCCGCCGAAATGGCGCAGGCTTTTCAGGAGTATACCGGCCGCGGCTTCTATTCCATGAGCTCCAATGAGGACTATCCCACCGCCGCGGAGCTGATTGACTATGCGTATGGCAGGTACAACATCCACGCCTATACGATCGAGGTATACAGCCCCGGCAAGTCGGAGGACGGCGACATCAGCAGCTGCAAATGGGAAAACACGATGCCGGAAGCAACGTGGGTCTTCTATTTCCGCGAGCAGATCCGGGAGACACTCGGGCTGGATCCGGACGCGATCACCGATAAGGACGGCGTGGGTCTGGCAGAGGACGAGGGACTGTGGTTCTATACAAGCGCCACCAACCAGATGGTCAACCGCGCCCCGGAGGAGCAGGACGTGATGGTGCGCGGCTGCCGCGATGCCATCCTGACCATGATGGAGAGCGAGCCCCGCGGAAGCGGCTACCAGAACCCCGGTTTTTACAAGTGAGCCCCGGCAGCGGCTGTATGCCATGGCTTTCTGACATAATATCGTTTGGGTGCTGAAACCCAAAAAAGAACCCCCAACCGGCTTTGCCGGTTGGGGGTTCGCGGGTTTTCTATGGAATTGCGATTATTCCTGCTCTGCCTTGATCGCAGCCTGCGCGGCGGCGAGACGGGCGATGGGAACACGGAACGGGCTGCAGGAGACGTAGGTCAGACCGATCTTGTGGCAGAACTCGACGGTCGACGGATCGCCGCCCTGTTCGCCGCAGATGCCAAGCTTGATGTCCGGGCGGGTCTGACGGCCCAGCTCTGCTGCCATCTTGACGAGACGGCCGACGCCTGCCTGGTCGAGCTTGGAGAACGGATCGGACTCGTAGATCTTGCGGTCATAGTAGGACGCGAGGAACTTGCCGGCGTCGTCACGGGAGAAGCCGAAGGTCATCTGCGTCAGGTCGTTGGTGCCGAAGGAGAAGAACTCTGCTTCTCTTGCGATGGCGTCAGCGGTCAGCGCGGCGCGCGGAATCTCGATCATGGTGCCGACCTTGTAGGTCATGTCGCTGCCGGCTTCCTTGATGATCTTCTTTGCGGTCTTGTCGATGACGGACTTGACGAAGGCCAGTTCCTTCTCTTCACCGACCAGCGGAACCATGATCTCCGGCGTGATCCTCCATGCCGGGCGGCGGCTGCGGACAGCCAGCGCGGCCTTGATGATGGCGGCGGTCTGCATCTTGGCGATCTCCGGGAAGGTGACGTCCAGACGGCAGCCGCGGTGGCCCATCATTGGGTTGAACTCATGCAGGCCGGAAATAACATGGTTCAGATGCTCGACGGTCAGGCCCATTTCCTTGGCCAGATCTGCGATATCCTTCGGGTCGGTCGGAACGAACTCGTGGAGGGGCGGATCGAGCAGACGGATGGTGACCGGGCGGCCCTTCATGGCCTCGTAAATGGCTTCAAAGTCAGCCTGCTGGATCGGCTCGAGCTTGGCCAGCGCCTTTTCGCGCTGCTCAGAGGTCTCGGAGACGATCATCTCGCGCATGGCCTTGATGCGGTCAGCTTCGAAGAACATATGCTCGGTACGGCACAGGCCGATGCCCTCGGCGCCGAACGCGGCAGCCTGCTGCGCGTCGTGCGGGGTGTCGGCGTTGGTGCGGACCTGCAGCTTGCGGAACTTGTCGGCCCAGCCCATCAGGCGGTCAAAGTCACCGGAGATGGAAGCAGCGGCGGTCTTGATCTTCTCGCCGTAGATGTTGCCGGTGGAGCCGTCAATGGAGATCCAGTCGCCTTCCTTGTAGGTCTTGCCGGCCAGCTCGAAGGTCTTGGCTTCTTCATTCATCTTGATGGCGCCGCAGCCGGAGACGCAGCAGGTGCCCATGCCGCGGGCGACGACGGCTGCGTGGGAGGTCATGCCGCCGCGGACGGTCAGAACGCCCTGCGCGTAGTGCATGCCCTCGATATCCTCGGGAGAGGTCTCGAGACGGACAAGGACGACCTTCTGACCGTTCTTGGCCCAGTCGGTCGCAGTCTCTGCGGAGAAGACGATCTTGCCGCAGGCAGCGCCCGGGGAAGCGGCGAGGCCGGTGCCGACGACCTTGGCCTTCTTGAGAGCGGCGGGATCGAACGTCGGGTGCAGCAGGGAATCCAGGCTCTTCGGGTCGATCATGGCGACGGCTTCTTTTTCGGTGATCATGCCTTCGTCGACGAGGTCGCAGGCGATCTTCATAGCGGCGGCAGCGGTGCGCTTGCCGTTACGGGTCTGGAGCATGTAGAGCTTCTTGTCCTCAATGGTGAACTCCATGTCCTGCATGTCGCGGTAGTGATACTCGAGCTTGGCGCAGATGTCGGTGAACTGCTTGTAAGCTTCGGGCATGACCTCGGCCAGCTGGTCGATGGTCTGCGGGGTGCGGACGCCGGCGACGACGTCTTCGCCCTGTGCGTTCATAAGGAACTCGCCGAACAGCTTCTTTTCACCGGTCGCCGGGTTACGCGTGAACGCAACGCCCGTGCCGGAGGTATCGCCGGTGTTGCCGAAGACCATGGACTGGACGTTGACAGCGGTGCCCCAGTCGGAGGGAATGTCGTTCATGCGGCGGTAGTAGATTGCGCGGGGGTTGTCCCAGGAGCGGAAGACGGCCTTGATGGCGCCCATCAGCTGCATCTTCGGATCCTGCGGGAAGTCTTCGCCGAGCTTTTCCTTGTATTCGGCCTTGAACTTCTCAGCCAGCTCCTTGAGATCATCGGCGTCCAGCTCGGTGTCGAGCTTGACGTTCTTCTTTTCCTTCATCTCGTCGATGAGCTGCTCGAAGTACTTCTTGCCGACCTCCATGACGACGTCGGAGTACATCTGGATAAAGCGGCGGTAGGAGTCGTAAGCGAAGCGGGGATTGTTGGTCTTCTTGGCGAAGGCGACGACGACCTCGTCGTTCAGGCCAAGGTTCAGGATGGTGTCCATCATACCGGGCATGGAAGCGCGTGCGCCGGAACGGACGGAGACGAGCAGCGGGTTGTAGAGATCGCCGAACTTCTTGCCGGTCATCTCCTCGAGCTTTTCGACGTACTCCATGATCTCTGCTTCGATCTCAGCGTTGATCTGGTGATCGTCCTTGTAGTACTGCGTGCAGGCCTCGGTGGTGATGGTGAAGCCCTGCGGAACGGGCATGCCGAGGTTGGTCATTTCAGCAAGGTTCGCACCCTTGCCGCCGAGCAGCTCGCGCATTTTGCCGTTGCCCTCGGAGAACAGATAGACGTACTTGTGAGACATTTGGTAAACCCCTTTCCTGTGTGGAACAAGACATCCTTCGTCCTGTTGCCGTGTCCTTTTTTATTCTTCAGATCATTCAGACAAATACATACTATAGCATATTTGCCCCGGTTTGCAAACTAAAAAGTTTTGCATTTTGCTAAAAAAGTGTTAGATTTTCGGGCGCTGCGGCGGGGCGATTCCGTCAAAAGTGCCATATGGGCTGGGAATACGGCAATATCACAAATGATATCGTTCAAAAAGTGGAAAAAAGAGCGGCTGGAGGCCGGACAGGCGCATGGCAGTGCGGAAAAATTTTTTTCGGGCATGAAAAATCCGCAGCTGGAAAACCGGCTGCGGAGCGCTATTTCTGCGATGGGGACTGCGGCTTGATCTTTGGGATGCGGATGGTCAGGATGATCTCGCGGTCGGTCTCGCGCCGGTCGCGGTCTGCGGGGACGCCGGCTGCGCGGCACAGGTCGAGCTGATGGTCGATGGAGTTGAGCAGCACGCGCACATCGCGCAGGACGAACCCGCCAAGCTCGCGCCGCACCGGCGGCTTCGGCGTGAGCAGCGCGTCGATGTATTGCTCTGTTTTTGCGACTGTCCACTCGTTCTGCACGATAAGCGCGATGACGCGCAGGCGCTCGGCTTCGTCCGGCAGCTTCAGAAGCGCGCGGGCGTGGCGCTCGGTCAGCTGATGCTCGCGCAGAGCCTGCAAAACGGATGGCGGATGGCGCAGGATGCGCAGCTTGTTGGCGACGGCGGACTGGCTCTTGCCGATGCGGCGGGCGGCCTGCTCCTGACTCAGGTGATACTGCTGCATGAGCTTTTGCAGGCCCTCGGCTTCCTCGATGTAGTCCAGATCGCGGCGCTGGAGATTCTCCACCAGCGCGAGCATGCCCGATGCTTCCTCGTCCACGTTGGCGAGCAGGCACGGAACCTCGCTCAGACCGGCAAGTCTTGCCGCGCGCAGCCGGCGCTCTCCCGCCACCAGCTCATACGCACCGGCAAGCCGCCGCACCGTCAGCGGCTGGAGCACGCCGTACTGCCGGATGCTCTCCGCCAGCTCCTGCAGCCCGCCGGCGTCAAAATGCCTGCGCGGCTGTAAGGGATTTGGCCGGATGCGCGCAGTCGGCAAATACAGGACCCGGCCAGATTCCAGTACCGACGGGCTTTTTGTCTTTGGCATAGCGTCTCTCCTCTGCAAGGACTTCTGACAGAACTATAGTAGGACAAGCCGGGCGCAAAAACCCGCGAAAACAGACCGCCCGCCACAATAAATTGTGGCGGGAAATTGCGGGGAAACACAAGATGTGGATAAGTGTGTGGAAAGTGTGCAAAAGTGGACGAAAAAAGTGGGTGTGGATACATGCGGCCTCCAAAAAGCCTTCCCCTCCGGGGCCGATTCCCCCTGTCAGGGGGAAATGTCCCGAAGGGACAAAAGGGGTAGGGACAGGTGGCCCGAAGGGCCGGATGAGGGACTGTAAGCACTATCGATACTGCGAAGCAGATATTCAGTGCCGACAATCCCTCATCAGTCTGCGCTTCGCGCAGCCAGCTTCCCCCAGGGGAAGCCGTTTGGTCAGTGCGAATACGTACAATTCTGCTGATTTCGATAGCAGTTTCTATTGACCGCACCCATTCAAAGACACAATGCAAGCAAACCTGATTCCCACGCCAACGGGCGGCGCGTACCAAAGCACACGTCAGGTGACTTGGCGCGAATGCAAGCGCTTTCAAATCAGGCTCTTGCCTAAACCGTACTGCGGTATGAACCCAGCATCCCCAGGCACTCTTTTCTCCCCATTCTTTTCTCTTGCGAGAGAAAAGAATGAGCCTCCGGAGGACGTTACCCCTTCAAGGTCTGCTTCGCCCGCAGCAATGCGGCGCAGAGGGCGTCCACGTCGGCCTCGGTGTTGTCGCGCGAGAAGGAGACGCGGATGGAGCCGTCGATGATGGCGGGGGACAGGCGCATGGCGTCCAGCACATGGCTGCGGTGCCCCTTGGAGCAGGCGGAGCCTGCCGAGACATAGATCCCATCCGATTGCAGGCAGTTGATGATCCCCTGCGAGCGAAGGCCCGGCAGGGAGAGATTGACAATGTGCGGCGCCTGCTGGCTGCCGATGAGGACAAGACCGTCAATGGCGGCAAGCTTTTCCCGGGCCAGATCCCGCAGGTGCGCCATGTGCGCGATCTCCGCCTTTGCGTCCGTGTCGGCGCAGGCCGCGCCGAAGCCGCAGATGCCGGGCAGATTCTCCGTGCCAGAGCGGAAATTGCTTTCCTGCCCGCCGCCGTGGATGAACGCGGGCAGCGGAAGACCCGGACGGATGTAGAGTGCGCCCGTCCCCTTGGCCGCGTGGATCTTGTGCGCGGAGACGGAGATCATGTCCGCGCCGAGCGTCTTGGCTCTGAACGGAACCTTCAGAAAGCCCTGCACGGCGTCGGTGTGGAACAGCGCGAGCGGCGACAGGCGGCGCGTGGCTCTGACCATGTCGGCGATCGGCAGGACGGCGCCAGTCTCGTTGTTGACTATCATGACGGAAACGAGGATCGTGTCCGGGCGCAGCGCCTTTTTGAGGGCGTCGACCGTGATGTTGCCCTCGTGGTCGGGCTGCAGGTATGTGACCTCGAAGCCCTTTGCTTCGAGCTTCTGCATGGGATGCAGCACTGCGTGATGTTCGATGGCAGTCGTGACGATGTGGCGGCCGCGCTTGCCGAGACGGTCGATGGCAGAGAAGATCGCCCAGTTGTCCGCTTCGGTGCCGCCGGAGGTGAAGAACACGCGGTCTGTCTCCGCGCCGAGCGCGTCCGCGACCTGCTGCCGCGCCTGCCGCAGGCGGCGGTTTGCCGCGATGCCAAGCTCGTGCACGGACGAGGGATTGCCCCAGCAGTCTGTCAGCATGCCGGTCATCGCCTGCACGCAGGCGGCACACGGCTGCGTGGTGGCGGAATTATCAAGATAAATCATAAAAATCAGCCCTTTACAGCTTATTTTCCAACGCAGAACCGCTCAAAAATGCGGTTCGTGATATCCTCGCGCATGGTGCGGCCCGTGACCTCACCGAGGGCGGACATGGCGCTCTCCAGATCGACCAGCACGGCGTCCGGCGTAAATCCGGCGCGCAGCGAACGGATGGCCGCATCCACGGCGCGCTTCGCGCGCAGAATAGCGTCGGCCTGCCGCGCGTTTGTAAGGAGCGAGCCGTCGCACGGGATATCGTCCGGGAAGAGCATGTCGAATGCCTGCTCGAGAAGATCAAAGCCGGTTCCATCCTTGCATGAGACGGGGACGATATACGAAAACGGCAGGTCGGACGGCTCGATCACGCAGGGAAGATCCTGCTTGTTGAGAATGGCGATCGCGTCCGGCGCGCCGAGCGCCGCGTCCATGGCGCGGCGATCCTCCTCGGTCAGCGGTCTGGAGCCGTCGACGACGAACAGCGCCGCGTCGCAGTCCTTTGCCGCTTCGACCGACCGGTCGACGCCGATGCGCTCGATGACGTCCTCGGTGTCGCGGATGCCGGCCGTATCGACCAGCCGAACCAGATGGCGGCCCAGCGTGGCGGTCTGCTCGACGGTGTCGCGCGTCGTGCCGGGAATGTCGGTGACAATGACGCGGTCAAAGCCCGCCAGACGGTTGAGAAGACTGGATTTTCCCGCGTTCGGGCTGCCGAGGATGGCGGCCCGGATGCCGGACTGCACCATCCGACCCCGGTGGCAGGAGGAGAGGAGCGCCGTGAGCGTGCGGCTGCTTTCGGTGAGCGCGTCTTCAAACCGGGAAAGCTCGAACGGGTCAATATCCTCGTCCGGATAGTCCAGAACGGCGTGGAAATGTGCGCAAATATCGACCCAGCTGTCATAGATGGGGTCAATTTTCCGGCGGATCGCACCGGCAATCTGACCGGCGGCGTTCGCCGCGGCGTCGGCGGTCTCGGCATCGATGAGATCGATGACGGCTTCCGCCTGCGTCAGATCCATCCGGCCGTTCAGAAACGCGCGGCGCGTGAACTCGCCCGGCCTTGCCTGCCGGAAGCCCGCCGCAAACAGCGCTTCCAGTCCCGCGGCCAGCGCCGCCGGAGAGCCGTGGCACTGGATCTCCGCGGTATCCTCGCCGGTGTAGGAGTGCGGCGCGCGGGAGATGAACGCCATGCAGTGATCCAGCTCCCGTCCCTGCACGTCATAGAGCGTGCCGAGCGCGAGCTTGCGGTCGGGCAGGGAAGCGAGCGGACGGCCGGAACGCGGACGGAAGACCGTCCCGGCCGCTTCGATGCACCCGTCGCCGGACAGGCGCAGAATGCCGATGCCCGTCCGGGCATGGCCGGTGGCAACGGCGGCAATTTTATCAGCCATGGCTTCCTCCTTACCGGTAGACGACCGGGATGCCCTTGCGCAGGAGCGGCTTGAGGTCAAAGATGGCCGGGTCGCCGACGGCGCAGGGGATGTTCGTCACGTCCACGCAGGTGTGGAGCATGCCGATATGGCCGATCACGCGGCACTTTTTCCCGTTTACGGTCACATAGATATGCTTTTTGAAGAGCATCTGCCTGAGATTGCGCAAAACGCCGCGCAGGCAGTCGCAGAAGCGGAACAGGTCATTGCCCATTTCCGTCCCGAACCCGTGGTACCAGCCCACGGAGAAGACGGCCACGCGGGTCGGCTTTTTCGCAATCCAGCCCGCGCCGTAGCTGCAGCTGTGGCCCTTGGGGAGCCAGCGCAGCTCCTCGACGGTCGCCTGACACTCGCCGACGCGCGTGAGCCCAAAATTCCCGCGCACGGAGACGCGGCCCAGAATGGCCGAGCCGACGCGCACGCCGTCCATGGCGTACTGCGGGTATTTGAGAAGCCCGGCGGAGTTCAGCATGTGCGCCATGCCGGTCTCGCAGCCCTCGGCGTGCAGCCTGTCCAGAACGGACTGGAAGGCTTCGGCCTGCGCAAGCGTCGCTTTTTTATTACAGAACGCGGAGTGCAGGTGCGTGTAGATGCCGGTGACGTGCAGGTGATCCATATATTTGAAAATAGGGATCAGCTGATCCATCTCGTCCGGCAGAAAGCCGTACCGGCCCATGCCGGTGTCGATTTTGACATGGATCTGCGCCTGCACGCCGAGCTTTTCGGCAAGGCCGTTCAGGACGGTCGCGTCGTTCTGGCTCGAAACGGTCAGGATCGCGCCCAGCTGCAAAAGCTGCGTCAGCTCGTCCTGCTCCGCCGTCGGGCGGAGCATCAGGATCTGCGTGTCGGAAAAACCGTTCTCGCGCAGCGCGCGCACCTCCTGCACCTCGGTGACGGCAAAATGGTCGACGCCCGCTTCGCGGCAGATGGCGGCCATCGGCAAAAGCCCCAGCCCATAGCCGTCGCCCTTCAGAACGGCCCAGAGGACGGCGCTGCCTGCGCGCGCCTGCAAAGCCTGCAAATTGCCGCGGACGGCGGCGGAATCAACGACATACGCTTTCATAACGCTTCCTCCGCTTACTTTTTATCGCGGTTGCGGATCAGATAGACGGCCTTGCGTACGTCTTTGAAGACGGACGTGCCGTGCTCCACGGCCCAGTAGATCACCGGAGAGAGCACAAGATCGGCTTCGCCGACAAACTCGGTGAACTCGCCGCCGAAGCCCTGCTTGAAGCGGAACAGACCGTAGAGCGGGTTATCCTCGGAGACGTTGCCGGACACGCCGCGGAAATCGTACACGCGGCAGCCGGTCTCGACCGCCCACTGGATCATGCGCCACTGCAATAAATAGTTGGGCATCAGATTGCGGTGCTCGTTTGACGATGCGCCGTAGAGATACCAGACCTTGTCGCCGTAGTGGATGGCGAGCGTGCCCGCGATCGGCGTGCCCTCTGGGTCAAAGGCCATATAGAGCCGCGCGTGCTCGCCCAGATTGTCGAGCATGTTCGCAAAGTATTCGGGCTTGCGCGTGACGAAGCCGTCGCGCACGCCGGTCGTGAGCATGAGATCGGCGAACGCCGGGACCATCTCCTTGCCGCAGATCTTCACGGTCACGCCCTTGCGCTCGGCCAGACGGATGTTATAGCGCCATTTCTGGTGGAAGGCGGCCATCAGCTCCTCCTCGGTCTTGCCCTCGACGTTCAGGCGGAAGACATAGCGGGGCTGGATGGCTTCAAAATTCTTGCCGCCCTCCTTGAAGCGGAAGCCGAACGAGCGCATCATGTCGGAAAACGCAGTGTTGGACGAGGGAACGTCCGGGTCGAGCTTGATGACATATGCCTTATAGTTTTTTGCCAGCGCCTTCGCGCCCTCGAGCAGCGCCGCGAACGTCTCGCGGTCGTCAAGATCGCAGACCGGCCCGCGGCAGCCGTACATGAGCGTCCGGCCGATGCCGGGCACCTTCCGCGTCATAAGCGCAAGCGTGCCCTTGATCTGCCCGTCCTCGCCGCGCACGGCGATGGCGTCCCAAAGCCACATGGGCTTCTGCTTGGCCCAAAGGCTGCTCTGCGCGAAGTTTCCCTTCGGGTGGCGCTGGATAAACGCCTCATACTCCGGAAGCGTCTTCTCAGTGATCAGTTCATACATGACGGTACATCTCCAGATACATATATAATATATGAGTGCATGCAAATTGCTTTCGCTATAGTCTACCACAAACTGCCGGGATATGCAAACCTGCGCGGCAGAAAGACGTATACTTTTCCGCGGCGGTGGAAAAACTGATGGAAGAATTTCTGCACATGGGAGGGATCCGGATGGAAAACTGGGGGATTGCGGAGCTGCGCGCGTGCTTTGGCGCGAGCGCGGATGTGGCCGAGCGGCAGATCACGGCAGGCGGGCAGCGGCTGGATGTCATGTTTCTGGATGGGCTGACCTCCGGCGGCGACATTGCCGAGCAGGTCCTGAAGCCCCTCATGGAAGCGGTGCGCCCCGGCAGCATGCAGGAGGTTTTGCAGCAGGCAGAAAAAAGCCGGGTCTACTGCGCCGTGGCCGAGCGGGTGACGAGCGTACAGGACGCGGCGGACAAGCTCGTGCATGGCTACTGCGCGGTGCTGTTTCCGGGGACGGGGACGGCCCTCTGCTTTGAGACGAAGACCTCGGTCAGCCGCGGGCCGTCCGCACCGGAGTCAGAGAACACGGTCAAGGGCGCAAAGGACGCCTTTACCGAGACCATGCGCATCAACACCAGTCTGGTGCGCCGCCATCTGCGCACGCCGCAGCTGCGCTTTTCCCAGAAGACAGTCGGCCAGAGGAGCGGGACAGGCGTCACAGTCTGCTATCTGGCGGGGCTGACGTCGAAGGATGTGGTGGAGCGGATGGAAAAGCGGCTTTCGGAGATCGACATTGACGGCCTGCTGACGCCCGCCGCCGTGGAGGAATACGTGACCGGCTCACGCCGGACGGCGTTCCCGCTGCTGCAATATACCGAACGGCCGGATACGTTCTGCCAGGGGCTTCTGAACGGGCAGGTCGGTCTGCTCGTCGACGGGCTGCCGCTGGGGTATCTGGCGCCGGTGGATCTCGGGATCCTGATGAAGTCCACGGAGGATCGGGCGGTCGATTATATTTCCGCGTCCTGCCTGCGGGCGCTGCGGTATGCGGCGCTTCTCATTGCGCTGCTGCTGCCGGGGCTCTATGTCGCGATGGCGTCCTATCACCAGCAGATGATCCCGACGAAGCTGCTGCTCGCCATCATCGACAGCAAGCGCGAGGTGCCGTTTGACACGGTATTTGAGGTGATCGGCCTGCTTGCTTCCTTTGAGCTGTTACAGGAAGCCGGGCTGCACCTGCCGCAGGCGATCGGCACGGCGGTTTCGATCATCGGTGGACTTGTCGTCGGGACGACGGCGGTGGATGCACGGCTGGTGTCGCCTGCGGCGCTGATCGTTGCGGCGTCGAGCGGCATCTGCGGCTTTACGCTGCCGAGCCGCGATCTGTCGGACGCGATACGCGTCTGGCGCTTTGCGCTGACTGCGCTGGCGGGAGTCGGCGGGCTGTTCGGGCTGACGGCCGGCGGAATTGTTCTGCTGATCCATCTGGCGGGGCTGGAAAGTCTCGGCGTTTCGTATCTGGAGCCGTTTTCGAATGTGCATGGAGCCAGGACGATCCTGCGTCCGCGGCTTGCGCGGCAGAACCGGCGCGACGCGGCGCTCCGGCCGCAGGATCTGAAAAATCAGGGGGACACACATGCATAGACTCTGGATCGGATTTCTGGCGGCGGCTTCGGCCGTCTGCTTCTGGATGCTGGCGAAGACCGGGACGGACGCGGCAAAGCTGCTTCCGGCGCGCGTACTGGTGATCGAAGAGCAGGACGGTGCGGTCTGCGTGTCCAGCGACAATGGCGCGGCCGGATGCGGCGAAACGCTCGCCGCAGCGCTGAAGCAGATGGAACAGTCGGCGGAGGGCGCGCTGTTTCTCGACACGGCGGAGCATATCGTGCTCCTGCGCCCGTCGCAGGCACTTCTGGAGCAGGCGGCCACACAGCCCTCATTCCGCCCGGCGGCGAAGCTGTATGTCTCGCGCGCAGAGAAATTGGATGCATCCGCACTGGTGGAGTTCCTGCGCGCGCATCCGGGGAAGCTGACCCTGTCGCAGGCACACGCGGCGCGTTTGCGCGGGGAACCGCTCCGGCCTGCGGTACTGAAGACGACAGAAGAAGGAGGCGTGACGCTTGGAGAATAGGATCACGGCGCGGCAGGCACGGGCGTGGTCGCTTGGCGCACTGAGCGCGCCCGCGGCCATGGCGCTTGCAGGGCTGGGCTGGACATGGGTGCTGTTGGGCGGCGCGCTGGCGGCGCTGC
Source organism: uncultured Oscillospiraceae bacterium (assembly GCA_934655875.1). Lineage (GTDB taxonomy): Bacteria > Bacillota > Clostridia > Oscillospirales > Oscillospiraceae > CAG-170. The sequence goes on along the minus strand of CAKUHB010000033.1, from coordinate 986 downwards.
TCCTGACCGCGATGGCACGCCTCTCGCGCCGCACGGCCTGCGGGATTCCAGAGACATTTTCGCTGGCGTTCGGGCATACCGGCGGCACGATTGCCGCGATCCTGGAGCTTTTGTGGCTGCTGGCCGCGGCATCGGGAACGGCGTCGGCAGTCCGCACCGCGTTTGAAACGGATCCGGGGCCTGCGGCACCGGCTGTCCTTCTTCTGCTGGCTGCGCTGGCCTGCGGAAAGGGCAGCCGCCGCGCGGCTGCCGTGGGCGGCATTCTGTCGTTGGTTCTGGCCATATTATATAGTATCATTGTGCTGACGTCCCTGCGGCATTTGCAGCCGGACTGGTGCAAGCCGTGGGGAAGCGCTGCGGACGCCGGTCTCAGTGCCTGCGTCTGCCTGAGCCCGGCGTGCATCCTGTTTGCGGCGCAGCCGGAGCGGGGCAGCCGCCGGGCTGGCTGGGGCTGCGTCGCACTGGCGGCGATCGCACCGGCGGCTCTGGCGCTGATCACGGCGGGATGCCTGTCGCCGGAGCTGGCCGGTGCGAGCAGGCTGCCCCTGTATACACTGACCAAGAGCCTGTCTGTGCTGTCTGTCATGGAGCGGTTCGAACCGCTGCTGTCCGTCAGCCTGATGCTGGGTCTGTTTTTGCTGCTGACGGGGATCGTATGCGCTGCCGGGAATCTGACGGCGCTGATTGGAGGAGCAAAGCAGGCGGATTACGGCACGGCAGCCTTCTGCCTGCTGGCGTTTGCAGGCAGTCTGGGCGCAGACCGTGTACCGGCTGTGGCCTGGGCAGGCGGAGCGGCTACATTTTGGGGTATTCTGCCGGTATTAACACTAGTTATAGTGGATATAAAAAAGATTAAAAAATTATGAAAAAAAGGGTTGACAAACCGGTTTTGCTTTGATATCATATGCGAGCGTTCTGAAGAGCGCGGTACTTTGGAGGGGCGTCAAGAAAGCCGGCTGAAAAAAGTCGAAAAAAGTTCTTGACAA
>CAKUHB010000032.1 GCA_934655875.1 uncultured Oscillospiraceae bacterium | reverse complement strand
ATCGGTCAGGTTGAAAAAGATGATATTCCGATGCAAAAACAGGTTTGCCGTGACTTCGCAAAAAAGCAAGGCTGGGTCATTGTCAAGGAGTTTTCGGAAAAAGGCATTTCCGGCTACAAGGTTTCCGCCAAAGACCGCGACGCCATTCAGGAGATTCAGCATGATGCTGCGCTTGGTAAATTCGATATTCTGCTCGTGTTCATGTTTGACCGGCTCGGGCGCCGGGATGATGAAACACCATTCATTGTAGAGTGGTTCGTCAAGAACGGCGTGGAGGTCTGGAGTGCGACGGAGGGGCAGCAGCGGTTCGACAATCACGTTGACAAGCTGATGAACTACATCCGCTACTGGCAGGCCTCCGGCGAGAGTCTGAAAACCTCGATCCGCACGAAAACCCGCTTGGGGCAGCTCACAGAGGAGGGGCATTACACCGGCGGAACAGTTCCGTATGGCTATCGCGCGGTAGATAAAGGTCGCGTCAATAAACGCAACCGCACAGTGCTGGACTTGGAGATCGACGAGGATGAGGCGGAAGTGATTCGCCTGATCTTCCACAAATACGTCGATGAGGGATACGGCGCACAGCGCCTTTCTCACTATCTGCATGAACAGGGCATCAAAAGCCGCGACGGAAAAGGCTTTCCGAACACAACCGTCAACCGGATTATCAAGAACATTGCCTATACCGGTATCATCAAAAACGGCGAGTCACAGTCCGGCTACATTGACGAGCTGCGCATCATCGACGTTTCCACCTTTTCCAAGGCACAGGAGATCATGCGCCAGCGGACGCTCCCGCATGGCAACGTGCCGCTGAACTGCAAGGGAAAATCCCTCTTGGTCGGAAATATTTTCTGTGCCCACTGCGGAAACCGGCTGACGCTGACGACCAGCGGCAGGCGCGTGTATCGCGCAGATGGCACAGTGAAATACGAACCGCGGATGCGATACCAGTGCCATTACAACGTCCGACATCCCGGCGAATGCGACGGACAATCCGGCTATGGCGTCACAAAGCTCGACGGTATTGTGGAGAAAGTGATCCGCATGAAGTTTGCAGAGATCGCTGCCGCGCCGGAATCCGAGATTCTGAATCACCAGCATAAAAAAGAAATCGAGCTTGCAAGAATCAAGCTCGATCAGGCCAATGCGCATCTGGCAGAGAAGCAGAAAGACCTCTCCGATTATAAGGCGGAAACGCTGAAAGTCATTCGCGGTCAGAGCAGTCTCAGCGTGGAGCTTCTGAACGCACTGGTGAAAGAAACAGAAACGATGGTTGCTCTGGCACAGACCCACATAGACGCGGCACAGGCAGAATATGAGTCGCTGTTGGCTTCGGCGGAGAATCTGCGGCAGGAATACGACCGGCTGCTCACATGGGCAGATCTGTTCGACACCTGCTCCTTTGAGGCAAAGAAAATGATCGTTGCGCAATTCGTCAAAGCCGTTCGCGTCAGCCGCGACTACAATATTGAGATTGACTTCAACGTATCTTTTGAGGAATTTCAGAACTTTTCCGCCAAAAATGGGGAACCGGTCATTTTGCAACCGCCGCGTTCGCATACCGCATAAAAAGTTCGAAAAGAAAGGACAAAATCACAACCCAGCGTCAGCGGTTGTGATTTTGAGAGGAGGAGCGACGAAGCGGGTGAGAGATGACTTTTTGATGCAAAGCATAAAAAAGTCGTCGCGAACTAGCGCAGTCCGCGACGACGTGGTGGACCTGAAGAGACTCGAACTCTCGACCTCTCGGATGCGAACCGAACGCTCTCCCAGCTGAGCTACAGGCCCGAAACACATGTATTATACCATGATTCGGCGGTTTGTCAAGGATTTCTTTTCCGGGTCGCGGTATGGAAAAAACAGACGCAAAAAACGGCATCGTTCATAAACTGTTTACATGTTTTTATTAGAATAAGCGCAACCCGAAGGCAGCCTGCTGCGTCTTTGAAGACAGCGCAGGGAAGTGCCTGCGCAAAATACCTGTTTGGAGGACAAACAAATGAAAAAACTGATCGCATTTCTTCTGGCCGGCGTGATGCTCCTTTCGCTCGCGGCCTGCGCCGCGAAGACGGAGGACACAAACCCGCCCGCATCGGAGGAGGATACCATCGCCGACGCGCTGACGCTCCTGAACAGCGTCTGGGCCAGCTATTCCGAGGATGAGAAATTCCCCGCGGCCGGCGGCGATTATTCCGAGGAAAACATGACGGACGGCGCGCCCGGCAAGGTCGGGCTTGACGATCCTTCCAGTGTGGAATATCTGCTGAGCATTCCTGCCGCAGACGTGGAAAAGGCGGACGATGCGGCATCTTTGACGCACATGATGAACGGCAATACCTTCACCTGCGGCGCGCTGCACCTGAAGGACGCCGGCGAGCTGGAAGCCGCGGCGAAGGATATCAAGGATTACATCATGGCGAAGCAGTGGATGTGCGGCTTCCCAGACAAGCTGGTTGTTGCCAGCGTTGGCAGCTATCTGATCGAGGTTTATGGCGCGGAGGATCTGGTCAACACCTTCCGCGACAAGCTTCAGGCGGCCTATCCGCAGACTACGATCCTCAGCGATGATCCGATCGCGTAAAATAAGCAAGAAACGGTGAGACTGTCATGCTGTTTTCCAGCGTTCCATTTTTATTCTATTTCCTGCCCGGTGTCCTGCTCGTCTATTTTGCAGTTCCCGGAAAACTGAAAAACAGCGTGCTGCTTCTGGCAAGTCTCATCTTCTACGGCTGGGGCGAGCCGCGGTATCTGCCGGTCATGGCGGCGTCGATTTTGCAGGGCTATGTGTTTGGCCTTCTGATCGAGCGTTTCCGCGGCCGGCCGCTTGCCCGCGTGTTTTTGACAGTCTCCGTGCTGCTGAGCCTCGGGATGCTGGCGTATTTCAAATACGCGGATTTTATGATCGCCAATCTGAACGCGCTGACGGGCCTTTCCGTTCCGCTTCTGCGGATCACGCTTCCGATCGGCATCAGCTTTTATACCTTCCAGATCCTCAGCTACGCCGTCGACGTCTACCGCGGGACCGTCCCGGCGCAGCGGAACCTGATCGATCTGGCGGCCTACATCGCCATGTTCCCGCAGCTGATCGCCGGCCCGATCGTCCGCTATGCGGACGTGGCCGGGCAGCTGCATGTGCGCAGCCACAACCTGCCGGACGCAGCATACGGCGTGCGCCGGTTCGTGCTGGGGCTGTCAAAGAAGATCCTGCTTGCGAACCTGCTCGGCGAGCTTGTCTCGGCCTTTCACGGGTCGACAGACCTGTCCGTGCTCTATTACTGGCTGGGCGCTGCGGCGTTTATGCTGCAAATTTATTATGATTTCTCTGGCTACAGCGATATGGCCATTGGCCTTGGGCGGATCTTCGGCTTCCGGTTCCCGGAAAACTTCGACCATCCATATTGCGCCGGGAGCATCACGGAGTTCTGGCGGCGCTGGCATATTTCGCTTGGCTCGTGGTTCCGGGATTACCTCTATATCCCGCTGGGCGGAAACCGGAAGGGAAAGGCGCGGCAACTGCTGAATATTTTGCTTGTCTGGCTCGCTACGGGCCTGTGGCACGGGGCGGCGTGGAACTTCGTCTTGTGGGGCCTGCTGTTCGCAGTTCTTCTGACGATCGAGAAGCTGTGGCTGCTGCCGCGGCTTGAAAAGCGTCGTGTGCTGGGGCATGTCTATGTGCTGTTTTTTGTGCTGCTCGGGTTCGTGCTGTTTGACGCGGAGAGCCTGAAGGCTGCCGCGGCATCCATCCGTGCGATGTTCTTTGCCGGGGGACTCCCGGCTGCCAGCGCGGAGAGTGTCTATCAGCTGCGCAGCAACGCGTGGCTCCTGCTTCTGGCTGCGGTCGGAGCAACACCGCTGCCGCAGCGGCTGGCTGCCTGGCTTGCCGCAAAGCGGCACGGCGCGAAGGCTCTTGCGGTGCTGGAGCCGGTATGCCTGCTGGCGCTGCTCGCAATCTGCACGGCCTTTCTGGTGGACGGCTCGTTCAATCCGTTTTTGTATTTCCGATTTTAGGAGGCTGCAATGGAAAAACGAAAGAATGTCCTTGTTGTATTCCTCCCAGCTGCGTTCCTGCTCGTGTTCCTTCTCTGGGGGATCGTAAAGCCTGACGCGGATATCTCGGAAAGCGAACGGCGGAAGCTGGCGCAGAAGCCGGAGCTGACGGCCGCGTCGGTGTGGAGCGGGAGCTTCATGTCGGAATTTGAATCCTATACGCTCGACCAGTTCCCGCTGCGCGAGCGCTTCCGGCAGCTGCGCGCCCTGACCGCGACCGGCCTTCTCGGGCAGAAGGACAGCCACGGGATCTATCTTGCGGACGGCTATGCGGCCAAGCTCGACTATCCGCTGGACAACGATTCTGTCCAGCACGCGCTTGCCAGCTTCCAGCGGATCTATAAGCAGTATCTTGCCGGGACAAATGTGAAGGTCTATTCCGCTGTCATTCCGGACAAAGGACAGTATCTGGCGCAGGCGCACGGATATCCGGCGATGGATTTTGCTGCTTTACAGGCTGCTGTGCAGCAGGGCATGCCGTATGCCGCTTATATCGATCTGACATCTGCGCTTGGGCTGGACTGCTTTTATAAGACCGATCTGCACTGGCGGCAGGAGTCGCTTTTGCCTGCGGCCAGGCTGCTGGCGGACGGCATGGGCGTCACGCTCCGTAAGACCTATGAGACCGTAACGTCCGACGCGCCGTTTTACGGCGTCTATTACGGCCAGTCCGCTCTGCCGATGCAGCCGGATACGCTTCGATATCTGACAAACGAGACCCTGCGGAAGTGCACTGTCTATGACTATGAGACGGGCGGCGAAGGCGCGGTATATGCCCTGGAGGAGCTGAACGGGGAGGATCCCTACGCGGTGTTTTTGTCCGGCTCCAAGGCGCTCCTGACGATCAGCAATCCGTCTGCCGAAGATGGCCGTGAGCTTGTCATCTTCCGGGATTCCTTCGGCAGCAGCATTGCGCCGCTTCTCATAGAGGGCTATGCGAAGATCACACTGGTCGATATCCGCTATCTGATCCCGGAGCGTCTCGGAAGCTGGCTCAGCTTTGCGGATCAGGACGTGCTGTTCCTTTACAGCGCATCCGTCCTGAACAGCAGCGAAACGATCAAATAAAAACAGAATCTCTCCGCGCCGCGGCTTTCACCGCGGCGCGGTTTTTGTATGCCTGCGGGCTGATTTGGGCACTTTCACCAAAAAAACCGATTCTGGTTGACTTCAAGGTCAGGCGGGACTATATTGAAAATGACGTGAACAGATATTCACGTCAGATGGGAGAACGTATGTACAAGAAACTGGATGAGACGGCGCTGGATGCGATCCTGGAAGCCGGGATCGAGGAATTTGCCCGCTGCGGCTTTCAGCCTGCGTCCATTGCGGGGGTGGCCAAAAAGGCCGGCGTCAGCGTAGGCGTGATCTATAAGTATTATGAGGATAAAGAGACGTTTTTCCTTGCCTGTGTGCGGCACTCCCTCGATCTGCTCGATCGGACGCTGCACGAGGTTGTCGCTGCGGGCGGCAGCATGGAGGAGCGCATCCATCGGCTCATTACGGCGCTGATCACGCAGTCACGCCAGCATGCCAGCTATAACGCCATGTATAATGAGATCACAGCCGGCAGCTGCCGGAAGTTTGCACCGGTGCTGGCGCGCGAGATCGAACAGAAGACGGCTGCCCTCTATACTGCGCTGTTCTCCGACGCGCAGCAGCAGGGCGAGGTCACGGACGCAGTTGCGCCGGAGCTGTTTGCGTTTTTCTTTGATAACCTCTTGATGATGCTGCAATTTTCATGCAGCTGTGAATATTATCGGGAGCGAATGGAGATCTTCTGCGGCAAAGACACCGCGCAGGATGACCGGAAGCTTGCCGATGGGCTGACGCGCTTTCTGCTTGGCGCAATGAAAGGGGACGGATAACGGATGCAGTATATTATCGCGTATGATTTTGGGACGACCGGCGTCAAGACCTGCCTGTTCTGCGTGGATGCGGAGATCCGCATGGAAGCGAGCGCCTACGCGGGCTATGAGCTGTATATTCTGGAAAACGGCGGCGCGGAACAGGATGCCGATGCATGGTGGGATGCTATGTGCCGGACGACGCAGGCCGTCTTCCGGAAGACGGCTGTCCGGCCGGAGCAGGTGAACGGGATTTCCTTCTGCTCGCAGATGCAGGGGCTTGTGCTCGTCGACGAGACGGGCCGTGCGCTGCGCCGCCCGATGAGCTATATGGATCAGCGCGCGGGCGCGGAGTTCCGTGCCTGTCAGACCCACGGCCTGACGATCTCCGGCGTCAATATCCGGATGCTTCTGCAAAGCCTTGCGGCGACGCATGCGACTTCTACCAGCGTCAAGGATCCGCTCTGGAAATACAAATGGGTGCAGGCGCACGAGCCGGAGATCTTTGCAAAGGTTCATAAATGGCTCGACGTCAAGGAATATCTGATCGCCCGCTGCACGGGCGAATTTGTCATGACCTATGACAGCGCGTATTCCACCTTCCTCTATGATACCCGTCCCGGCCATACCGGCTGGAATGAGCGCCTTTGCCGCATGTACGGCGTGGAGCCGCGTCATCTGCCGCGCCTGATCGCCTGTACCGACGTGGCTGGTACGCTGACACAGGCGGCTGCGCACGAGCTTGGGCTTGCGCCGGGGACGAAGGTCTATGGCGGCGGCGGTGACGCAACGCTCATCGGCCTTGGCGCCGGCTGCACGCAGATCGGAAGCACGCATGTCTATTCCGGCACGTCCGGCTGGGTCAGCACGCTGATGGATCATCAGGCGGTCGATATTGCTGCGATGATCGCCGGGATCGTCAGTGCAGAAGCGGGGAAATACAACTACTTTGCGGAGATGGAGACCGCTGGAAAATGCTTCGAGTGGGTCAAGGATCATCTGGTGCTGGACGAGGTCAATGTCTACCTGTCCAAGATCGACGTGGCCGAAAGCGCGGAGACGGTCTATGAAAGCCTGTATGATTACATGTCCGACACCGTTGCAAAGGTCGCGCCCGGCGCGGGCGGTGTGATCTTCACGCCGTGGCTGCACGGCAACCGCTGTCCGTTTGAGGATGCGGCGGCAGCCGGGATGTTCTTTAACCTCCGGCTGGAGACCGGAAAGGCGCAGATGCTCCGTGCCGTGCTGGAGGGGATCTGCTACCATCTTCGCTGGATGCTCGAATGCCAGCAGAAGAAGGTCAAACTCCCACAGACCATCCGCTTTGTCGGCGGCGGCGCGCTGTCTGCGGTGACGTGTCAGATGCTCAGCGACATCACGGGCCGCACAGTGGAGACTGTGGAGCATACCAAGGACGTTGGCGCCATCGGCGCGGCTATGCTCGCAGCCGTCGGCAGCGGCCAGATCGCGGATCTTACGCAGGCCGGCCAGCTTGTGCGCGTCAGCGGCCGCTATACACCGGACGCGGCCAACCGCGCGGTATATGAACGCAATTACGCGGTATTCAAGCGGCTGTATGCGGCAAACCAGAAGAATTTTGCACTGCTGAACCGGCAGTAGGAGGGGATACCATGGAACAGAGCATATTGCAGGCGCTTGTCGTCGAGACCGGACGGATTTTGCTGGAGGAAGGTCTCGTTGCAAGGACGTGGGGCAACGTCAGCTGCCGGTTGGGAGAAGACAGCTATCTCATCACGCCGAGCGGCATGGACTATAAACGGCTCACGCCGCAGGATATTGCCTGCTGTAATTTGCAGACCGGCAAATGGGAGGGGCCGCACAAGCCCTCCGGCGAGTGCGGGGCGCATGCCGCGGCCTATGCCTGCTTCACGGACGTGCAGGTCGTCCTGCATACGCACCAGACCTATGCGTCGGCGCTCGGCCTTGCCGGCGGACGCGAGCTGGAGCTCACGAGCGAGGAGCGGGCGAAGCTTGGCGGCGTCGCTGTCGCGGCCTATGGCCTGCCAGGGACAAAGACGCTCCACAACGCCATCCGCCGTGCCATGCAGACCGGCGCACAGACCATCCTGATGGCGCACCACGGCGCGCTGATCTGCGGCGCGTCGCAGCAGCAGGCGCTCGAGCGGGCAAGGCTCCTCGAACGCGTGTGCCGCCGGTGCTGGCGCGGCGTGTGCAAAGAGGAACCGGCACTCGAAGAGGAAAAGCGTCAATCGCTTCTACAGAAGGTTCGGCTGACCTGCCCGCTTGCGCAGACCGTCACGACGAAGGAGCTTCTGACGCTTGCTGCGACCGGAGCACCGCTTTCGGCGCAGCTGGACGATATGGCGCAGATGCTCGGCAGACAGCTCCCGGCTGTGCCGTGCCGGGCTGACGCCGCGGCGGAAGCCGTCCGGAAGACGGGCGCGGCGCTCATTCCCGGTGTCGGCGCGATCGTCTGCGGAAAAGACAAGGACGACACGGAAGCGCTGGCCATTCTGGTGCAGAAGGCAGCCGTCGCGGCGCTGCATGCGCAGGCGCTGGACATCCGCGCGGAGCTCAGCGGGCTTGACGATCTGCTGATGCACTTCGTATACACCAAAAAATATGCCAGACAGAAAGGATAAAGCGATGGAGAAGGAAAAAAAGAAACAGCTGCTGCGGGCGGTCAAGTTCGTGCTGTTTTCCACCTCAGCCGGCATCATTCAGATCGGCCTGTTTACGCTGTTCAACGAGCTGTGCCGGTGGAGCTACTGGCCGTGCTACCTGCTGGCGCTGATCGCGTCGGTCATCTGGAATTTTACGCTGAACCGGAAATTCACGTTCAAAAGCGCCAACAACGTGCCGAAGGCCATGGCGATGGTGCTGGGCTACTACGCCGTGTTCACGCCGCTGTCGACCATCCTCGGCAATTGGCTGGCGGAGAGCTGCGGCTGGAATGAATATCTGGTGACGATCCTTAACATGCTGCTCAATTTTGTCACGGAATACCTGTTTGACACGTTTGTGGTCTTCCGCGGCAGTATGGATACAAACGACCTTGCGAAAAAGGAGGAACAGAAATGAACAATTGCGGTATCAGCCGTTGGGATGATCCCAACGAGATCAATGCGCAGCTCAAAGCGCTCACCAGCCAGCCGATCTGGGAGGTCTCGGACGACTATTATCAGGACGTCATCCTGCGCTATTACGACGAAAAGTGCAGGGCGTCCCGTGCCGTCTATGAGGAATCGAAGGAATATATCCCCGGCGGCGTGCAGCACAATCTGGCGTTCAACAAGCCGTTCCCCATGTGCATGGCGCGCGCGGAGGGCGCGTACCTGTATGATAAGGACGGCAACCGGTATATTGACTTCCTGCAGGCCGGCGGCCCGACGATCCTCGGCAGCAACTATCCGCCCATCCGCGAGAAGGTTATAGAGCTGCTCAACACCTGCGGTCCGGTGACTGGCCTTCTGCACGAAGCGGAGCTGATGATCGCGCGCGAGATCCACACCTGTATGCCGAACGTGGAGATGTTCCGCATGCTCGGCAGCGGCACGGAGTCTGTGATGGCGGCGCTGCGCATCGCGCGCATCGCAACCGGGAAAAAGCGCATCATCAAGATCGGCGGCGCCTATCACGGCTGGTCTGACCAGATGGTCTACGGCCTGAAGATCCCCGGCAGCCGCGCGCTTCTCGAGTCGCACGGCATCCCGTCCGGCTGCTACGGCACGACCGATGAGGTTCGGCCGAACGATCTCGACATGCTCGAGTCCATGCTCCGCCGCAACCGTCTGCGCGGCGGTACGGCGGCGGTGATCGTCGAGCCGGTCGGCCCGGAGAGCGGCACGCGGCCCATCGGTCACGAATACAACAAGGGCGTGCGCGCACTCTGCGACAAATACGGCGCGCTGATGATCTTTGACGAGGTCGTCACCGGCTTCCGTGTGGCGCTGTCGGGCGCGCAGGGCTATTTTGACGTTGTGCCGGATCTGACGATCTTCGGCAAGATCGTCGGCGGCGGCTATCCCGCGGCCGGCGGCGTCGGCGGCAAGAAGGAATACGCGCAGCTCATGGCGGCCGGTCTTGCCACCGGGAAGCACCGGGCCTATGTCGGCGGCACGCTGGCGGCGAACCCGCTGTCCTGCCTGGCGGGCTATACGGCCATCAAGGAGATCGAACGGACGAACGCCTGCGAGATCGCAGGCCGGATGGGCGATCGCCTGTGCGACGGTCTCAAGTCCCTGCTCAAGACCTACGGTCTGCCGTTCGTGGCCTATAATCAGGGCTCTATTGTGCATCTGGAGTGCACGGGCGCGATGAGCTTTGATTTCTCCTCCATGGCGTTCCTGAAATCGGCGGCAGGACTTCTGAAGCACAAGGACATGATGTACGTGCGCAAGGATTCCATGGAGCGCATGGGCGCGGCCTATATGGCAAACGGCCTTGTCACGCTGGCCGGCAGCCGTCTGTATACCTCTATGGCCGATACGCCGGAGATCATCGACGAAGCGCTTGGCCGCTTCGAGGAGGTCTTCCGCCATGTGAAGAAGACCGACAAGGGACTTCTGAAATAAGAAACAAAATCCGGAAGCTGCCGCAGCAGCTTCCGGATTTTTGCGTCAATATCAGGATCTGGAGGAATCGTTCTCAGAGGGATCCAGCGTTTCCTCTGTCAGAGCGCCGACATCCTGCGCCTTGACCTTCTTCGGAAGCGTCAGGGACAGGACCATCGCCACGACAAACACGCCCGCAACGGGGTTGTTGGCGAAGATATCGCTCACGAGCTGCGGCATGCCGGAGAAAAATTCCGGAACCTGCGTCACGCCGATGCCGATGGCAAAGGAGGTGGCGGCGATGATGGTGTTGCGCTGGTCAAAGCCGCACTCGCCGAGCATCGTGACGCCGGAGACAATGATCGCGCCGAACATGATGACCGTGCAGCCGCCCAGCACGCAGTCGGGAAGCGTGGAGAAGAACGCGCCCACGGGCGGGAACAGCCCGGCAAGGATGAGCGTCAGCGCGCCGAACATGATCGTAAAGCGGTTGACGACCTTCGTCATGGCGACAAGACCGACGTTCTGACTGAAGGACGTGATCGGCGGGCAGCCGAATACACCGCCGGAGACGGCGGAAATGAAGCCGTCGCAGCCGAGAGAGCCGGAGACCTCTTTTTCCGTAATTTCGCGGCCAAGACCGCCGGTGCAGACGGCGGAGGTGTCGCCGATCGTCTCCGCAGCGGAGACGAGGAAGACGAGCGTGACGGAAATGATCGCGCCGATCTCAAATTTCGGCGTATACGCAAACAGCTTCGGCAGGGCAATGATGCCAAGCTCCTGCACGGTGCTCTTCATGGACGCAAAATCGACCATGCCGAAGAACAGGGAGACGACATAGCCCACGATCAGGCCGAACAGGACGTAAAGCTGCTTCCAGAAGCCCTTGGCGAGCGAATTGAAGATCAGGCAGGCCGCCAGCGTAATGACCGCGACGAGCAGGTTCTGCCACGATCCGGTCGGATAGACCGAGGAGCTTGCGAACGAAGAGATGCCCGTAGACAGCAGGCTGAAGCCGATGGTCGTCACGACGCAGGCCGAGACGATGGGGCTGACGAAGCGCCGCCAGTATTTTGCCGTCAGACCGAGAAGACCCTCTATGCAGCCGCCCACAATGACTGCGCCGATCATCAGGCCGTAGTCCTTGGCAGCGAGCGTCATCATGGCGGACAGGAACGTGAAGCTCAGGCCCATGACGACCGGCAGTCGTGAGCCGATGCGCCAGACAGGATAGAGCTGGATCAGCGTGCCGATACCGGCAATGAGCATGGCTGCCTGAATGAGGAGCGCAGTGTCAACGGCGGTGAAGGCCTGTCCATTATAGACGGCGACACTGGCAATGAGCATGACGGGGGTCACATTTGCCACGAACATGGCCAGCACGTGCTGCAGGCCAAACGGAATGGCTTTTGCGACCGGGACGCGTCCATCGAGCCGGTAGATATTATCGATGGAGCTTGGTTCGCGGGTCTTCTGGTTTTTCATGGATGGTAAGATCTCCTTTTGTATGATAGCCGGAGCCGGCAGAGCCGGTGGCAGGCGGCAGGCCCGAAAAGGGAAAAGTGACCAGCGCCGGCCGTAGCGTCAGTTGACAAGGCATTGCCAACCGGCGTTATTCTGACTTCAGAATCAGTATACTCGTTTCGATTCTGTTAAGCAATGACAAAATTTTTGTGTGGCAAACAAATAATTTGTCTGTTTTTTATTGCAATCGCCGAAAAAGGCGAATTTTGTTCCTCAATGCCGAAAAACGGAGCTGCCTAAGCAGCTCCGTTGCAGGGAATTAAAATTATGTCAACCAACATTGAAATTTACGGCGATTGCCGTGCCTTTGCCCGGCTCGCTCTTGAGCTCGAGCTTCGCGCCGTGGTACTGCGCGGCGTGCTTGACGATGGACAGACCCAGACCGGTGCCGCCGACCTCCTTGGAGTGGCTCTTGTCAACGCGATAGAAGCGCTCAAAGACGCGGCTCTGGTCGGCATACGGAATGCCGATGCCGGTATCAACGACCGAGAGCGTAACGGTCTGCCCGTTCTGCCAGACAGAGACGGTGACGCTGCCGCCGGTCGTGTTATACTTGACGGCGTTGTCACAGAGATTGTAGACCATTTCCCGCAGCAGCTGCTCCACGCCGGAGATCACTGCATGCTGGCCGGACAGGTGCAGGGTGACGTTCTGCTTCTCCGCGACCGGGCGAAGACTTTCAATGACGCTTCCGGCCAGCACGTACAGATCGACCGGAGCTTTTGTGAAGGTCGTCGTGCCCTCGTCCAGCCGGGAAAGCTGGATGATATCGTCGACCAGATCGATGAGCCGGCGGGATTCCCGGTAGATATCGCCGGAGAACTCCTTCATTTTTTCCTTCGGAACCATGCCCTCCTTCATCAGCTCGGCAAAGCCTGTGATGGAGGTCAGCGGAGTTTTGAGCTCGTGCGAGACGTTGGCGGAAAATTCCCGGCGCAGCGCTTCGCGCTGCTCGCGCTCAGTGACGTCCATAAAGATCACAATAGCACCTGTGACCTTGCTGCCGGTGATAACAGGGTTGGCGTACAGCTGCCATGTGCCGCCGTCCAGCGGCAAGGACGCGTCGCAGCGTGTTCCGCCGAGTGCTTCGTCGACCAGCTCCAGAAACGCGCCGGAGCACGTCGCCTGGTGCAGGTTTTCCGGCTTCTGCTTGCCGTCGATGCCAAGAAGATGCAAGGCGCTGCGGTTGCTGGAAAGAATGTTGCACTTGTCGTCGACGATCAGGAAGCCCTCGCGCATATTTTCCGTAATAGCGTCAAATTCGCGCTGCCGGACGGAGAGCTCACTCAGCTGTGTGCGGATGGTGCGGTTCTGCTCCTGTAAGCGGGAGATGAGCGGCTGCAGCTCCGGATAGGTCGGCGTTGCGTTGGGATTGTCGGGGTTGATCGCATTGATCGGCCGGACGATCTGCTTTGCAAGGCGCATGGCGAGCAGTCCGCACAGCACGAGCACCAGAACGACGATCCATAAGGACGGCTGCACCAGCATCAGCGCCATGGCGGCCATGCTGGTCTGCTTGCCCGCCACACGCAGAACGGTATTGTCCTTCAGGAGCAGGGCGTAATAGTTGTTCTTTTCCAGAATGGTGGAGGAGTAGCGGTCGGAACGGCCGGAGCCGGTCTCAAAGGCTTCGGCTACCTCGGGCCGCTGTAAGTGGTTTTCCATGGTCGCGGGATCGGCCATATTGTCATACAGGACCGAGCCGTCCGCGGCGATCCACGTCACGCGCTCCGGAGAATCGATGGACGACAGATACGTTTCGCCGCCGCAGATGTCCATGCCCTCCGAGATCTGCGAAGCCTCCATCTGCAGAATGTCAAAGGCCTGCGCCTGATAGTTGGAGTACATGATAAAGAAGAACAGCAGCATGCACGCGAGCAGAACGGTAAAGCCAATCAGAAATGCGTTGCGAAAGATTTTTGCCGTCATGCGTCCTCGCCTCCGATCTTATAGCCGATACCGCGGACTGTTTCAATATAGCTGCCGGCCTCGCCGAGCTTGACGCGAAGCGTGCGGATGTGAACGTCGAGCGTGCGGTTTTCGCGCTCGGATTCAAAGCCCCACACACGGTCCATCAGCGTCGCACGGGTCAGGACGATGCCTTTGTTCCGCAGCAGCAGGCACAGAAGTTCAAATTCCTTGTTCGTCAGGGTGACATCCTTGCCTGCGACCTTGACCTCGTGGCGATCCGGCGAGACGGAGAGGATCCCGAGCGTGTAATCTCCGGAGGTCTGGGCCGGTTCCGCCCGGCGCAGGACCGCGCGGATGCGTGCGATCAGCTCCAGCATGGAAAACGGTTTGGAGACAAAATCGTCTGCACCGTGATCCAGACCGATGACACGGTCGTATTCGGAGTTTTTCGCGGTCAGCATGATAATGGGCAGACGGCGCGTGGAGCTCTGCGCACGCAGCCGCTTGAGAATGGAAAGGCCGTCCTCTTCGGGCAGCATGATATCGAGCAGCACAAGCTCCGGCATCTGCGCGTCCATCGCCCGCCAGAACTCGGACGGCAGCGCGAAGCCTCTGGCCTGGAATCCCTGGCTGTCCAGTCCGTAGAGCACCAGCTTGCGGATGGAGTCGTCATCCTCCAGTAAATAGATCATCTTCTTCACTCCTTTTACGCATATCATAAAACGGCTATGTAAAATCATCGTCCCGCTTTTTGTTAAGTTTACGTGAAATGTAAAAGAAAAGCAAGATTTAACATGAATTTAAGATAAAACATACAATACATTTAAGATTCGACACTTAACATAGGGTTAACACAAGGAGAGGATGTAGAATAGTGGGGATCTCAAATGTGATCGCGCTGCTCAGCGGCATCGCGCTGTTCCTGTTCGGTATGGCGCTGATGGGCGACGGGCTGAAGCGCGTGGCCGGCAATAAGCTGGAACTGATTTTATACCGTCTGACAGGAAATCCGCTCAAGGGCTTCCTGCTCGGCGCCGGTGTGACGGCTGTGATCCAGTCGTCGTCGGCAACGTCCGTCATGGTCGTCGGCTTCGTCAACTCCGGTATGATGAAGGTCCGGCAGGCGATCTCCATCGTTCTGGGCGCCATTCTCGGCACGTCCATCACGGGCTGGATCATCTGTCTGTCCGATATCGGCTCGACGGGCGGCTGGCTCGACCTGTTTTCCACGGCGACCCTGACAGGTGTTATCTCGGTGATCGGCATCGTGCTCCGCATGGCGAGCAAGGATCAGGCCAAAAAGCACATTGCAGATATCCTGATGGGCTTTGCCATTTTGATGTATGGCATGTCGACGATGTCCGCGGCGGTCTCTCCGCTGCGCGACGACCCGACATTCATCCGTATTCTTACCACCTTCTCCAATCCGTTCCTCGGCATCCTGTTCGGTACGCTCTTTACGTGCGTGCTCCAGTCCGCATCGGCGGCCGTCGGTATTTTGCAGGCGCTCGCTTCGACCGGCATCATCGACTTTTCCATCGCCCTGCCGATCGTCATGGGCATCGCCATCGGCGCGGCCATGCCGGTGCTGCTCTCCGCTATCGGCGCCACGGTCGACGGCAAGCGGACGGCCATGGTCTATCTTGTGGCGGAGGTCACGGGCGTTATCCTGTTTGCAGCAATTTACTATACGCTGGACGCGATCATCCGGTTCCCGTTTGCGGATCTGATCATGAGCAGCGTCTCCATCGCGTTTGTCAATACGGTCTTCCGGTTTATCAAGGTCGTCGGCCTGCTGCCGTTTACAAAGCAGATCGAGAAGGTCGTCAACCTCCTTGTGCCGGACAAGCCGCAGCAGCAGCCGGCAGAGCCGGAGACCATGCGGCTGGAGGAGCGCTTCATCCAGCATCCTGCCCTTGCCATCGAGCAGAGCCGCCTGACCATCAATGCCATGGCCGAAGAAGCCAAGCGCAACTTTATGGAAGCAGTCGCACTGCTGCACGGCTATTCGGAGGAGCGCTACCATCTGGTCGAGGATCTGGAAAAATCCGTCGACCGGTACGAGGATAAGCTGGGCAGCTATCTTGTCAAGGTCACGGAACGCGAGCTGACAGCCAAGCAGAACGAGGACGTGTCCAAGTATCTGCATACAATTTCTGATTTTGAGAGAATCTCCGACCATGCGCTGAACATCGCCGAGGGCGCGAAGGAGCTGAACGAGAAGAACCTTTCGTTCTCTGATGCCGCGGCGCATGAGCTTGAGGTGATGGAAGCTGCGCTGACAGAGATCCTGTCCGTCGCGATCCGCTCGTTCGTCAATAATGACTTGCAGCTGGCAGCTCGCGTGGAGCCGCTGGAGGAGCTGATCGACAATCTCTGCGACGAGATGAAGCTCCACCACGTCGACCGCCTGCAAAAGGGTTTATGCACGCTGGTGCAGGGCTTTGTGTTCAACGACCTGCTGACGAACTACGAGCGCGTGGCGGATCACTGCTCCAACATCGCGGTCGCCATGATCGAGCTGGAATCGGATTCGTTTGATACGCATGAATACCTGAGCAGCATCAAGGAAATGAAATCCGAGATGTTTGAACGGTATTACGAAGAATACAGCCGGATCTACCAGCTGTAACCAGGCCGGCAAGCAGCAGGGGAGACCCTGCTGCTTCTGTTTGTGAAGAAGGGAGAAGGAAATGCTGACAGGACGCTTTGCACCGAGTCCCAGCGGCAGAATGCATCTGGGAAACGTTTTTTCCGCGCTGCTGGCGTGGCTGTCCATGCGCAGCCAGGGCGGGCGGATGCTCCTGCGGATGGAGGATCTTGACCCGGATCGCTGCCGGCCGGAGTATATGGAAACGCTCCGGGACGATCTTGACTGGCTCGGACTGGACTGGGACGAGGAGCAGACGCCGCAGTCACGCCGGACGGACGCATATCGCGCGGAATTTGAAAAGCTTTCGCAGCTTGGTCTTGTTTATCCATGCTACTGCTCCCGCGCGGAGCTGCATGCGGCATCGGCGCCGCATGCGTCGGATGGAACTGCGATCTATGCCGGAACCTGCCGGGATCTGAAGCCGGAGGAGCGCGCGCAGAAGACGAGACGCCCTGCGTGGCGCGTTCGGGTTCCGGAGGAACAGATCACATTCCATGACCGCTTGCAGGGGGCGTATACAGAAAACCTGGCACGGGACTGCGGCGATTTTATCGTCCGCCGCTCTGACGGCGTCTACGCCTATCAGCTGGCCGTGGTGACGGATGACGCAGAAGGCGGCGTCACGGAGGTCGTCCGCGGCCGGGATCTGCTGTCCTCTTCGCCGCGGCAGATCTGGCTGCAGCGGATGCTGGGGCTTCCGGCAGTGGAATACTGCCATGTTCCGCTGCTTGTCGCGCCCGACGGACGCAGGCTCAGCAAGCGTGAACGGGATCTGGATCTCGGCGCGCTGCGGCAGCTCTATACGCCGGAGCAGCTGATCGGCAAGCTGGCCGCACTTGCAGACTTGCAGCCGGAAGCCGCGCCGGTGCGCGCGTGGGAGCTGGCTTCCTGGTTCTCCTGGGAACAGGTTCCTTGCGGCAATATCGAAATTCATTCAGAATTTGGATAAGGCATATCAAAAACCGTATAAGTTAATTCAGAACGTGACATATTCGATATTTTTTTATCGAAATTGCTGTTTACAAACAGGAATGGTGTATGCTATACTGAGACAGTTGGATTGTCAGAGCAAAAACGAAGAATATTACTGATGATTTGAAGGGATGAACAAGCTATGTACAAAATCGTGCGCAAAAAAGAACTGAACGCCGCAGTCACGTATATGGAAATCGAAGCTCCGTTCGTTGCCCATAAGGCAAAGGCCGGCCAGTTTATCATTTTCCGTGTCGATGACAAGTCCGAGCGCGTGCCGCTGACGATCGCCGGCTATGACCGCGAGAAGGGAACCGTTGCGATCATCTTCCAGAAGGTCGGCCTGTCGACCGAGATGCTGGGCAGCCTGAACGAGGGCGATTATATTCAGGACTTCGTCGGCCCGCTTGGCAAGCCGACGGACGTCGAAGGCAAAAAGCGCGTCTGCGTGGTTGGCGGCGGCGTTGGCTGCGCCATCGCATATCCGTCTGCAAAGGCATTCAAGGAAGCAGGCGTCGAGACCGACGTTATCGTTGGCTTCCGCAATAAGGATATCGTCATTCTGGAGGACGAGTTCAAGCAGGCCTGCGACCATCTGTATCTCATGACCGACGACGGCTCCTATGGCGAGCATGGCTTTGTCACCGTCAAGCTCAAGGAACTGCTGGAGTCCGGCGTGCAGTATGACGAAGTGCTTGCCATCGGCCCGATCCCGATGATGAAGTTCGTCTCGAAGACCACGGAGCCGTTCGGCGTCAAGACCGTCGTCTCCCTGAACCCGATCATGGTTGACGGCACCGGTATGTGCGGCGGCTGTCGTGTCACCGTCGGCGGCGAGGTGAAGTTCGCCTGCGTTGACGGCCCGGACTTTGACGGCCATCAGGTCGATTATGATGAACTCATGAGCCGCAACAGCGTCTATCGTGAGCGTGAAGCAGAAGAGCGCAAGACCCATATCTGCCGCATGCAGAAGATGGGCGAAGAGCTGATCAAGTAAGGGGAGGGAACGATCATGGCTAACATGCAGGCTACCAAGACTCCGATGCCGGAGCAGGAACCGAACGTCCGCAATAAGAATTTCAAGGAAGTTACGCTGGGCTATACCGCTGAAATGGCCATCAACGAGGCGAAGCGCTGCTTGCAGTGCAAGAAGCCGCACTGTGTCGAGGGCTGCCCGGTCAACATTCATATTCCCGAGTTCATCCACGAGGTCGCCGAAGGCAACTTCGAAAAAGCATACGAGATCATCACCGATACCAATTCGCTGCCCGCCCTGTCCGGCCGTGTATGTCCGCAGGAGACGCAGTGCGAGTCCAAATGTGTCCGCGGCAACAAGGGCGAGCCGGTTGCCATCGGCCGTCTGGAGCGTTTTGTCGCCGACTGGTACCGCGAGAACATCAACGCCATGCCGAAAAAGGCCGAGTCCAACGGCATCAAGGTCGCAGTTGTCGGCTCCGGCCCGTCCGGCCTGACCTGCGCGTCTCTGCTGGCCAAGAAGGGCTATCAGGTTTCTCTCTTTGAAGCACTGCACACCGCCGGCGGCGTTCTGGTCTACGGTATTCCGGAGTTCCGTCTGCCGAAGGCTATTGTCGCCAACGAGGTCGAAAAGCTGAAGGCGCAGGGCGTCGAGGTCATGACCGACATGGTCATCGGCAAGGTCCTGTCCATCGACGAGCTGTTTGAGATGGGCTTCAAGGCTGTGTTTGTCGGCTCCGGCGCTGGCCTGCCGATGTTCATGCACATTCCGGGCGAAGCGCTCAAGGGCGTCTGCTCTGCGAACGAATACCTCACCAGAATCAATCTGATGAAGGCATATAAAGAAGAATACGATACTCCGATCCTGCACTCCAAGGCAGCAGCCATCGTCGGCGGCGGCAACGTCGCTATGGATGCCGCTCGCTGCGCGAAGCGTATGGGTACCGATAAGGTGTACATCGTCTACCGCCGCGGCGAAGCCGAAATGCCGGCAAGACTGGAAGAGCAGCACCACGCCAAGGAAGAGGGCATCGAGTTCCTGACGCTCACCAACCCGACCGAGATCCTCGGCGGCGAGGATGGCCGTGTGTGCGGCATGAAGTGCATCAAGATGGAGCTTGGCGAGCCTGACGCGTCCGGCCGCCGCCGCCCGATCCCCGTCGAGGGCAGCGAATTTGTGCTGGACGTCGACATGGTCATCATGTCTCTCGGCACGTCCCCGAACCCGCTGATCCGCTCCACGACGCCGGGTCTTGAGACGAACAAGAAGGGCGGCATCATCGTTGACGAAAACGAAATGTCCACCCGCGAGAACGTCTTTGCCGGCGGCGACGCCGTCACGGGCGCGGCTACCGTCATTCTGGCCATGGGCGCAGGCAAGAAGGCTGCCGAAGCCATCGACCGCAAGCTGCAGGGCAAGTGATCCTGTTTAACCCGTAAAAAACCGGGTACAATCTCCATAAACGCAAGGCCCCGGCAGCGTTTGCTGCCGGGGCCTTCTGAATGATGGAGGAGACTATGAAGATCAAAGACTGCATGACAAAAAACGTCATCAGCGTCGGCGCGTCCGAGCCGGTCGCCGTGGCTGCGCGGCTCATGAGCCGGTATAATCTCGGCGCGCTTCCGGTGCAGAACGCAGATGGCCGCCTGTGCGGCATGGTGACGGATCGGGACGTGGTGCTGCGCTGCGTCGCAGCCCGGCGGGACGCGGAGCATATGCGCGTCGGTGAAATGATGTCGACCGGGATTCTGGCCGTGGAAGCGTCAGAGGATATTTCACACGCCGCACAGATGATGTCCCGCGCGCAGCTGCGGCGGCTGCCCGTGACGCAGAACGGGAGACTGACGGGGATGCTCTCCATGGCGGATCTTGCACGCCGCGGCGAGTACAGTATGGAAACGGCGCAGTGTATGGGCTCCATTTGCAGCCCTCTGGTCCGGCTGGACTGAACGGGCGAAAAAAGTGTGATTTTCTGCAAAAAACCATTTGACATACGGGATTTGCTCTGATATAATCGAAAAGCCGCATTGAAGAGGTTCAAGCTGCTCCGGCACACCTCAAGAGCGAGTCTACGAAGAAAAGGTAGGTGCAAACGAATATGCAGGCTATTATCGTTACCGGCGGTAAGCAGTACAACGTCAAGGAGGGCGATGTGATCTACATCGAGAAGCTCGCGGCGGAGGCTGAAGAAACCGTTACCTTCGATCAGGTTCTGGCAGTTGTTGACGGCGCTGACTCCAAGTTCGGCACGCCCACAGTTGCAGGTGCTAAGGTTGAGGCTAAGGTTCTGAAGAATGGCAAGGGCAAGAAGATCCGCGTCTTCAAGTACCGTCCGAAGAAGGACTCCAAGTCCCTCCAGGGCCACAGACAGCCGTACACCAAGGTGCAGATCGAAAAGATCGCGCTGTAAGTTATGACGCGCGTCGAATTTTTCGATCACGAGGGCAGGATCACCGGATTCTGCTGTTCGGGCCACAGCAGCTATGCGGAAGCAGGCAGTGACATTATCTGCGCAGCCGTCTCCACAGCCGTTAAGCTTGCGGAGTGCACGATCAACGATGTGCTCGGCGAGCGTGTCAAATGCAAGGTCAACGAAGACGAGGCCCGGATCACCCTGACCCTTCCCGCAGCGTGTGAAAACGAAGAGGCCGTACAGGCGGTTCTCTCCGGCATGATGCTCACATTGTGTTCTCTGCGGGATGACTATCCTGATTATATCGAAGTTTTGGAGGTGCAAAACGATGCTTAATATGAGTTTCCAGTTCTTCGCTCACAAGAAAGGCGGCGGCTCCACCAAGAACGGCCGTGATTCTGAATCGAAGAGACTCGGCGCGAAGCGCGCTGACGGTCAGTTCGTTCTGGCTGGCAACATCCTCGTTCGTCAGAGAGGCACGCACATTCATCCGGGCAACAACGTCGGTATCGGCAAGGACGATACGCTGTTCGCTCTGATCGACGGCAAGGTCAAGTTCGAGCGTATGGGCAAGGATCGCAAGATGTGCTCTGTCTACGCAGAACAGTAATTTGTTGTGAAAACCCCGAACGAATCCCGTTCGGGGTTTTTTCTTGAAAGGTGTGACGGCATGACGTACTATCACGCTTCTCCGACCGGCGGACTGCAGATCCTCGAACCGAGGAAATCCCCGTATTTTGACAAGCCCACACAGGCCTGCCTGACGTCCCTGCGCGCCATGGCGCTGTTTTATCTGATCCGGAATTATGAATACGCATACGGCTATACCCGGCAGGGAAAGCTGTATTTCGACGATCCGTTTCCGGACGCGCTGAAAAAGCTCTATGCCGGAAAATCCGGCTGGCTTTATACCTGCGAGGACGGAGACTACGAAAAGACGGAGATCCCGAACGAGTTCGTATCCGCGCAGCCTGTCCGCATCACCGGCGCGGAGTATATCCCGGACGCCTACGAAGCATTCCGGAAGGAGCAGCAGGCGGGGAATATTGAGCTGTTCGCGTATGCGCAGTTTGCGTCTGATCCGAAGCGATTTGCAGAGAAGCTGGCCTGGATAGAAAAAGAAATTTCGGAAGAAATTCTGCAAAATAAAATCTGGGAAGCGCCTGATTCCGGTCGTGCACGCTACTATCGCGAAAACTACCCGGAAATCTGGGCGCATACGCTGGAGCAGATACGGGAGAAGGCGATTTTTCATGGAAAATCGGAGAATTGAAACGCAGCGGCTGATGCTCAGGCCAATCACGCAGGAAGATGCACCAGCGGTTTTTGCATGGGCCAGCGACCCGGAAGTGAACCGGTATATGCCCTATCCGCTGCATAAAAGCATCGAGGATACACGCGCGTGGATCGCATCGATCACGCCGGATATGCTGGAGTTCGGGTTTTACCGTAAGGACAGCGGTCAGCTGATCGGCACAGGCGGCGTGGGCAAAAATGAAGAAGGCGTGCATACACTGGGCTACAACCTCCAGCACGACGCTTGGGGGCATGGCTATGCGACAGAAGCGGCGCAGGCGATGCTTGCGTGGGCGTATCACAGCCTCGGCGTGCGGGATTTCGTGCTGGATCATGCAGTTTTGAATACGGCATCCGGAAACGTTGCGCGCAAGTGCGGCTTTCAACTGACGCATTACGGCCAGTACAGCCGTTTTGACGGCAGCGAGACGTTCGACGCAGCGTTTTACGAGC
The DNA here is from genome assembly GCA_934655875.1 of uncultured Oscillospiraceae bacterium. Lineage (GTDB taxonomy): Bacteria > Bacillota > Clostridia > Oscillospirales > Oscillospiraceae > CAG-170. Next base: position 8,585 of record CAKUHB010000032.1, on the reverse strand, counting down.
TTCATCTGAAAGGAGACGAAGCATATGTTTATTGATAAAGTCAGAATCTCGGTCAAGGCAGGCGCGGGCGGCAACGGCGCGGTGGCCTTCCACCGGGAAAAATATGTGGCTGCGGGCGGCCCGGACGGCGGCGACGGCGGCAACGGCGGCTCCATCGTCCTGCGCGTGGACGATAACATGTCCACGCTGATGGACTTCCGCTATAAGCGGAAATATACCGCGCCGAACGGCGAAAACGGACAGGGCAAGCGCTGCCGCGGCAAAAACGGCGAGAATCTTGTGATCAAAGTCCCCAGAGGCACGGTCGTGCGCGATCAGGCCACGAATGAGATCATCAAGGACATGTCCGACTCTGCCGATTTCGTCCTCTGCAAGGGCGGTCGCGGCGGCTGGGGCAACCAGCACTTCGCAACGCCGACCCGGCAGGTGCCGCGCTTTGCCAAGGCGGGGCTTCCGGGCGAGGAGCATGATGTGATCCTCGAGCTGAAGCTTCTGGCGGACGTCGGTCTGGTCGGCTTCCCGAACGTCGGCAAGTCGACGCTGCTGTCCGTCACGTCCAACGCGCACCCGAAGATCGCAAATTATCACTTCACGACGCTCTATCCGAACCTCGGCGTCATCTATGTTGCTGACGGCGTCTCGTTCGTCATGGCGGATATCCCGGGCATCATCGAGGGCGCGGCCGACGGCGTCGGCCTTGGACACGATTTCCTGCGGCACATCGACCGATGCCGGCTGCTCGTCCACATTGTCGACGTGTCCGGCAGTGAGGACCGTGACCCGGTCGATGATTTTGAAAAGATCAACGAAGAGCTGCGGCAGTATTCCCCGGACCTTGCCGCGCGTCCCATGATCGTTGCAGCCAATAAGGCGGATCTTCTCCCGCCGGACAGCGACAATCTTGAGCGGCTGAAGGCACACGTGGAGGCGCAGGGCTACGAATTTTATGTGATCTCCGCCGCCACGACGCAGGGCACGCGCGAGCTGATGAAGACCATCGCGGGCAAGCTCTCGACGCTGCCGCCGGTCACGGTCTATGAGCCGGAGTACGTCAAGCCGCTGGCGGAAGCCGGTGACGCGAACGAGCTGAAGATCGAGCACTACGACGATCTGTGGGTCGTGTCCGGATCGTGGCTGCAAAAGCTCCTGAACGATATCAACTTTGACGACTACGAATCCCGCATGTACTTTGACCGGCAGCTGCGCAAGAGCGGCCTGTTCGACCGGCTGGAGGAGCAGGGTATCGAGGACGGCGATACCGTCAGTATCTACGATTTTGAATTTGATTACACGAAATAAGCAAACAAAAGCCCGCGGCCATATGACCGCGGGCTTTTGTTTGAAGAAAGAAAAGAAAAAGAGAAGAAAGAGAGGATTGGGTGAATCCTTGATTCTGAGTATACGGGACAATCATGTCAGAACTATGAACGGAAATCAAAGGAATTGTGAATTTTCCATGGACAAAAGTTGACGAACGTCCGGCGGCTTGCTATGATACAATATGAAATTGTAAATGACGGAGGAAACCATGAAACTTGTGATTCTGGACGGCTATTGCGAAAATCCCGGCGATCTGGATTGGTCGCCCGTTGCGGCGTTCGGTGAGCTGACGGTCTACGACCGGACGCCGATCGAGGATACGCAGGAGATCATTCGCCGGATCGGCGACGCGGACGCGGTTTTTATCAATAAAACGCCGCTGCGGGCGGAGGTGTTTGCGGCCTGCAAGCAGCTGCGGTTCGTCGGCGTACTGGCCACGGGCTATAATGTCGTCGACTGCGCGGCAGCTGCTGCGCACGGCGTCCCTGTCTGCAATATCCCGAGCTACGGCACCGACGCCGTGGCGCAGTTTACGTTTGCGCTCCTGCTCGAGGTCTGCCACGCGGTCGGCCATCATTCCGAAGCGGTGCACGCCGGTCGGTGGTGCAGCAGCGAGGATTACTGCTTCTGGGATACGAAGCTCATTGAGCTGGCGGGCAAGACCATGGGCATTATCGGCTTTGGCCGGATCGGACAGGCTGTCGGCCGGATCGCAAAGGCGTTCGGCATGCGGGTTCTGGCCTTCAGCCGGTCGGAACGGGAAGAGGGGCGCGCGATCGCGGAGTATGTTCCGCTGGATACGCTGCTGGCGGAATCGGACGTTGTCTCGCTGCACTGCCCCATGACGCCGCAGACGGCGCAGCTGATCAATCGAACAACAATTGAGAAAATGAAGGACGGCGCGATCCTGCTCAATACCGCCCGCGGCGGACTCGTCAACGAGCAGGATCTGTGCGACGCGCTGAACAGCGGAAAGCTGTATATGGCGGCTGTCGACGTTGTCTCCTACGAGCCGATGAAGGCCGACAATCCGCTCCTGCACGCCAAAAACTGCATCATTACGCCGCATATTGCCTGGGCGCCGAAGGAGAGCCGCCAACGCATCATGGACGAGACGGTGCGGAATATCCGTGCCTTCCTCGCAGGCAGCCCGGTCAACGTCGTCAACGCGCCGGTCGAAAAAATAAAATAAAAAGGCAATCAGGACTTGACAAATCCCGACTTTGTGCTATAATAACGGAGCGCTCTTGAGAAAGACACTTGCTGCTGTAGCTCAGTCGGTAGAGCGCGTCATTGGTAATGACGAGGTCGGCAGTTCGAATCTGCCCAGCAGCTCCAGAAAATCCTTGAAACCGCAACGGTTTTGAGGATTTTTTCTTTTTTCTGTAAAATGAATTTTCTGATGCTTCCAACAAATCTTCCAACAGAATTGCCTGCGCAGCGGCTACATGGCGGCAAGCAGCTTGACCAACTCCGGCTTTTCAGCGAGAATTTGGAGGACTTTTTGCATCTCTCCTGTTGGCGCGAGTGCCTCCGGAATCGGTGTCTGAAAGAAATTTTCATCCACCTTTTGCGCCAGAAGCAGCCGTTCTTCATTGTTCGTATGCGCATATACCTCTGTCACCATGCGTGCCTGTGCGTGACCGGTGTCGCCCTGGACTGCCTTGATATTGCCTCGGCTGATTTGGAGCTTGATGGAGGTGCTACTGTGCCGCAAGCTGTGAAACACGACTTTCCGCAGCTCATTTTCCTGAATGAACACGTCCAGCATTCGGTCAATCTGCCGCCGCTCGTAGGGGCGTCCGCCCGGCTGTGCAAGGACTAAATTAAAATCCTTGTAATCAGAGCCGAGCAGCATCTTCTCCTCGTCCTGCTGCTTCTTTGCCTCTATCAGCGCCGCTGCGACAGTTCTTGGAAGGAATACAACGCGAACGCTGCTTTCTGTTTTTGGCGTCTTCAACACAAGCACTGTCGAACAGTTCGTCTGCTTCCATGCCGGGAATGTAAAAAGGACTTTGCTCCGACCGCGCTTTTCCAGTGCCTCCACGCTGCTCTTTTCACAGCGTTTGAGTTCCTTGTTAATAAACAGCGAGGCGTTTCCAGAAGCAAGGGCTTCCTCTGACAAGTCTACGCAGTCCCATGTCAGACCAAGAATTTCTCCAATCCGCATGGAGCAGCCGAGCGCCAGAAGCATCGCCAGCTTCAGAACGGGGTTTTCGCAGATCGCCAGCGCGTATTTGACCTCACTGACAGACCATGAATCTCGCTCCTTTTTCACACGTTGCGGGAGCGTCGCGTTTTCTGCTGGATTGCTGGAAATGTACTTCCATCCAACCGCCTTTTTGAAAGCGCCGCTCATCAGCGCGTGAATTTTGACAACGACCGACGGTGAGATTTTTTCATCCTTCTTCTTATGGCCCTTGAGCACGACGGCCGGCTGATCCAGCAGCTTATCGTAAAAGACGTCCAGATCGTGCGTCGTGATGTCCTTGACCGGAACGTCACCAATGGTCGGTTTGACATAGTGCGCGATATAGTGCTGACTGCTGGATAAGTAGGAATCCCCCCAGTGCTTTAGACCGTAGAGCTGCACATATTCGTCCAGCAGCTCTCCTACCGTGACATAGTGATTGTTCTTCGGCGCGAGGATTGGCTGCTTTGGCGGCTCGAATACGCCGAGGCTTTTTTCATATTCAATTTGTGCAATGCGCAGCTTCGCCGCCTCATAGGAATCAAACCGTTCTGAGAATGGCTTTTCATATTTCGGGCAGCGATAGCTGATCTCATATTTTTGACCTTTTTTCCTTGGTACCATACTCTCACTCCTTTGAATGATTGGAGCGACTGCCTCCTTCCCGTGTCTGCAAACCTGAGAGTACAGTATCCGTTCGTACTGCCAGTATAGCATGAGCAGGAGGTGGATGCAATGCTGCGGGAAGGTCGAGTTTTATGGGCAAAGGTATCTATTTCTGATCCAGATAGTCCAACAGGACTTGACGCGGAATCCTGATCTGCCGTCCAACTTTGATGCTCCTAATTTCACCGGAGCGGACTAACCGGTAAGCCGTATTTCGGCCAACATTGAGAATGGGCATTAAATCTTCCACGCAGAGAGTTATGGGAAGCATTCCCGTTGATGTACGATAGTCTTCTGCTCTGTTTTTGCTCATAGTGATTACCTCTGGCTTTTCAGAATGATAAATGACCTGCCTATTCAACCGCAAAAATCTGATTTGCGTAGGAATACATGGTTACAAGCTCGTCAATTGCCTGACTGCGAATCGCATACGCCGTTCGCGGCGAGATGCCAAGGCTCTTTGATATTTCGCTCCAGCTGCGCTGGTCGAAATAATACGCAGTTATGATCTCGCGTTCACGTGCACTCAGTAAGTTTACATAATACTGCAAACGATCCTGCTCCCGAAGCAAGCTCATATACGTCTCGAAAGCCTCACTGATCATTTCCTGATTCAGTTGTTCTGTGATGTCTCTGTAACTCAGCGCAATTCCGGGTACGTCGCGGGGCGTTTCTGCGGCGACTTGTGTTCCTTTCTTTGCATATGTCATGACCTCTATCATTTCCTGCGGAGTAACTGCCTTGGCGAAACGAAGCTCGTAACGCATGAGCTCGATCTTCCGAATCATCTGCGGATAGTTTTCCAAAAGTGACAGAACATATTGTTTCATATCTTTCACCATCAACAGCACTCCTCCATATTCAATCAGTATTTGGAATGCAAGAAAGCAAAAACAGATGCATGGCACATTGGTTGTGCGGTGCATCTGTTTTTTCATCCTAAGAATAGCATAGGATGGTGCGCAGAAACAAGTACAGGTGTTCGGAAATGATTCGGTAAAATTGTGCAAAAAAGCTGCAATTTCTCTGCAATATAATCTGAAACCGTTCGGCATATACTGTTGGCGCCACCTCTCAAGCATTTTCTGATTCTTATTCTAGCTCATAGTTAAGTTCGTGCAAAAATATTTTGCGCATCGCCTTTTACAGTGTGAATTAAACAGCATATGTAAGAGTACACAGTTGGGCCGAGTTGGAAGAATTGAGCTTTTTGCTATTATTTAATATTGAGCTACATAAAAAGCGTATGGTATCGTTCTTAGTTTTAAATATAAACGCAAACAGGCCCGGCTCGGAGTATTCCGAGCCGGGCCTGGTGCCTGTTGTTGTCCATCAAAAGTCCATGTCAAGCCGCTTTCCGAAATCGCAGGCCGTTTGCCCTCACGGACAGTTCCTGCGACAAAAGCCGCAGCGTTTCAAATTCATCGTCGAGGCCGTCAAGCTCCCGGCGGAGAATTTCTTCATAGTGCTGCTTTTTCTGCTCCAGCGTGGCAATTTTGCCCACCCACCGCTCCATGACGCTGGGGCTGCGGCTGCCGCTCTGGATGAGATAGTCGGCTTTCTCCTGGTACAGCGCGATCTCTTTTTTGACCGCGGAATAAAATTCCTCTGTCATTTTGTCGCGCTGCTTCGCGTCGTCAATGATATAAAAGCTGTTAACGCTGAGCGCATTGTCATTCTGGTTCATATCGCTGAGCTGCTCAATGAACGTTTCAAACGTATCCACTTTGTCCATGTGCTGCCGCGGAATAAAGTACAAATGCCCCGTCGTGCTGACCTTGGTGGCCTCCAGCATCCGCAGATAGCTCAGGCAGATCGTCTCGATCTGTCTACGGTTCGCGCAGACCTGATAAAGCTCAAACAGCTCCTCCGCCCGGCGGCAGTAGTTCAGAGGGTCAATATCGGCGTCGAAGCCAATATTGTCATATCCAAACTGATTGTCGCGCCGGTCATAGAAGATGTTTGCCAGTTTTTCATACTGGTTCGTCCGCTGGTTGAGCGTTTCCTTGACCAGCTCACGGGAATAGACGTCCTCGGTGTGCGCATTGTCGCGGCAGTAGACCGCGTAGATATGATGCTCACCGGGACTCTTTACCGTGATCCGATCCTTGATATCGCCCGTCGCGGAGCGGAACGCATCCGACACGGAAATTCGCTTGCTGCCGGAGTACGGGATGTTCAGATCCTCGCAGAGCTGCGCCAGCGCCTCTTTCTCCACCAGAATGTTGGCAAGTGAGAAATAGAGAAACTTGCCCAGCACAGAGGTCTTATCGCCGTTGGCTGCGCCAAGGATGTCCTGAAAACTTGTAATATTTGTCATACGCAATTCCTTTCTTTAAGCCGTCTTTCGTTTCGTCCAGTCCAGCAGATAATCGTCCACACCCTTGAATCGCGGGTTCCATGTACATTGATAGTATCGGATACCCGGAATCAACTGTACCTCGCGGCGCAGGGTGAGAATTGCCTGCCGAACCTGTGGATTTGTAAGCTGATCCATGTCCATCGCCTCCATGACCTCTGTGACGCCGAGCGAAAGAAGCGTTTCCCGCAGCCCCTTGTAGGCGTTCACGCCGCCGAGACACACAAAGAGTGCATTATTTGCAAAATAGCTCGCAATGTCGCCCTTGAGCGGCCCCTCGGTGAGATAGGCACGCTTCTGTGTGGTGTCGCCGGTGACGTGGATCCACGAATAGCTGCGGGTCCCCTTTTCCATGCGGCTCGGCCGGCTGGAGAGCCAGCGGTATTTTCGCGCCGCATCGTCGTCCAGCCGGATCTTCATGCCCTGAATCAATCCGTCCTTGTTCCGCACCGGAATGAGGAACCCGTTCGCGCCTGTCAGCGTCCATGCCCCGTCTTTCGTGTAAAAGCCGGGCAGTCCGTGCAATTCGTGATTGCATCGAAGAAGCGATGCCAACAGCCGCCGTTCGGATTCCGTTTCCGGCATGGATTTATAGCCGTTCCGCTCGATGCTTGCATCTGGGAGTCCTCGTTCATGGAGATTTTCTCTGTGCCGGTCGGAGAGCGTCAAAAGCGACAACATCTCCGAATACGCCGCATGGCGCTGCGCGAGCGCATACGGTTCCCGGCTCGTTGTGTTTTGGGAGCTGGGCTGTAAGGGCAGCTTATACACGTTGCTCTTTGCCGCCAGCTCCAGATAGGCTTCTTTGTTGGATAGACCGTTCAGCCGCGCATACAGCGTCACGCTGTTGCCGCTCGCGCCGCAGAGGTTGCAGCGGTATTGATCGGTCCGCGTGTTCAGACTCAGATGATATTTGCCATTCCCGTGGTCGCCGCAGAAGGGGCAGCTTGCCTCAACCTCCTCGCTGTGAAGCGTTCGGTCGTTGAGGACAAGCCCGCACCGTCTGGCGGCTTCCAGGATCGGCAGCTTCTGATATGCCAGACGGTGCGCCCCCTTTCTGCGAAAGTAGGGTTACGCTGCCTTCGGCATTGCAGTGCTGCCAGCCCGCACGGAAAGCTCCGCGTTACGGACGCATTTGGCGAGGATCATCTGACTGGTCGGACGGATGTTGCTGAGATCGTCCACGGATTCCATGTTGTCGAAGAACACCGGATAATTGCGGCCGGTAAGCCGCTTCACCAGTTCAGACACCTCCGCGCCAGCCCGGATCTTCTCAGAGAGCGAGAGCCGGTCGTAGCGGCGGCCATTGTAGGTAAAGCGGAACACGTCCTTTAATTCTCCGGTCGTCTTGACCACATCGTAGAGCGAGATCTTCACGCGGTTCAGCGCGAGTTTGGAGAATGTCATCTCCGCGCGCTTGCTCATGTAGAGGATCACGTCTTTCATAACGATTTTCTTTTCCGTGATCTCCTCCTCAATGGCCTTGATGCGCGTATCAAAGTCCTCCGGTGCAGCGCTCAGAACCTGCTGCGCGGCAGCAAGCTGTACCCGGCAGTCCTCCAGCGACGCTTTGCATTCCGCAAGGCGTTCACTGTCCGCAGGACTCAGCGTGCCGCATTCGATGCTGGCCGTCAGGTTCTGGATGCGTGCGCGAAGCTGCTCCAGGGTCTGCTGACGCTGCGTATTCTGCTGCGCGGCAGCGGCCTGAAGCTGCTCCCGTTTCTGATTCAGCGCGTCGATCTCGGACTGGTATCTGACCAGATCATCCGCCTTGAACTGCTCGAACGTGCTTTGGCTTTTCTGCTCCATCTCCTGAAGCTCCACGATCTGACCTTTCAGCTGTGTGCCGTCGGCGGCGATTCTCTCCGTTTCCGCCTGTAAAGCCTGACGGAACGCCGGATATTCCTGCTGGGAAAGCACACGGCGGCAGACCGGGCAGCTTGTACCCGGCTGAAACCGCTTCAAAAGCGCAGCGTTCTGCTGATACTTTTTCCCCAGCGCCTGCACCTTTGCCGTATTCTCTGCCAATGGGGCTGTGTATTTTGGCTG
>CAKUHB010000031.1 GCA_934655875.1 uncultured Oscillospiraceae bacterium | reverse complement strand
ACATGCGGAAGAAGCCCGCGGCTGATATGCTCCAGACCAGCCTCGTTGTCCACCACCATGTAGCGGTAATTGCCGACGTATTTGTCGATCTGGGTCTTGAGTACGCCGTTGACGTAGCAGTAGCAGCCCTTGCCCTGCGTGCGGCCCATGACGAGCATGTCGTAGTCATCCTCTTCGATGAGCGCAGAGTTGAACTTCATCTCGGCATAGTCCGCCTTGGTCATGTTGGCAGGCACGGAGCCGGTCAGCTCTGCGTGCGCCATCTCCTCGCGGATATCGCCCAGCGTCGTTTCGACCTCGACGCCGAGAACCTCGTTGAGGTTGGAGTTGGCGTCGGCGTCCACCACAAGGATAGGGCCCTTTTTCTGCTTGCACAGATAATCGATGATCATGCCGCAGGTCGTCGTCTTGCCGACGCCGCCCTTACCGGCAACTGCAATAATGTGGGTATTCGCCATAAAAAACGCTCCTCGGGAAAGTCCGACAGGCAGGCGGGCAAAGCCCGCCTGCTGTGGGATTATGATGTCAGATCAGATCGATCAGGCCGGATTCCTTGGCGATGTAGGCGACGTCATCGTACTTGTTGAGCGCGTACAGATGGATGCCGTCAACACCGCAGGCGCGGTATTCGTCGATCTGGTTGATGGTGTATTCGATACCGGCCTTCTTGAAGCTCTCCTTCTTGCCGGCGACGTCGGCGTCGAACGGCTCCTTGTCGAACGGGTTCGGGAAGATCCAGTTCTTCGAGATGATCTCGCAGAGCTTGCGGTCCATGACGCAGCCGTTGCGGCTGAGGGCCATGTTGATGGTGGCAGCCTGATCGAGGATCGGCATGATGCCCACGTCGACGGGCATCCAGATGCCGGCGGCGCGGATGGCGTCGAGCCACCACTTGAACTGATCCATGTCCCAGCACAGCTGCGAGATGATGAAGTCGGCGCCGTTGTCCTGCTTCTGCTTCAGGAACGCGATGTCAGCTTCGATCGAGCGGCACTGAATGTGGCCCTCGGGAGAGCCTGCGACTGCGATGGTGAACTTGTCGCCGAACTCCTTGCGGACGAACTTGACAAGCTCGGTGGCATAATGCAGATCGCCGTTCGTGCCGGTCCAGCCGAAGGGCAGGTCGCCGCGCAGGGCGAGCATATGGTCGATGCCGTGATCCAGGTAGTTCTGCAGCTTTTCCTTGATGTCTTCCTTGGTGTTGCCGATGCAGGTGAAGTGGGTGACAGGCGCGCACTTGCCGTCCTTCTTGATCTTGTCGAGAACCTCAAGGTTCTTGCCGACGTTGGTGCCGCCGGCGCCATAGGTACAGGAGATGTAGTCGGGCTGCAGCGTGTAGAGCTTTTCCAGCACGCCGTCCTTGCCGCAGAGCTTTTCCATGCCTACGTCAGTCTTGGGCGGGAAAACCTCAAAGGAGAAAGTCGCTCTTTTTTCATAAATTTCTGCTACGCTCATAATTGCCTCCATATCCATAAATAGTGATAAATGAATTGCCTGAGTGGCTGCGTGCCCGCAGCGTGCGGGCATGGATTCGATACAAAATTATCGTAACACACTTCCCGCGCAATTACAAGTACTTTCGCATACGTTTATATGAAAAAAAGCATTTCTTTCTCCATTTTAGGCATGGCTGCCGGAGGCGTCCAAAAAAACGCGGCCATGCGGCGGCGGAAGCCCTCAGATCTTCGTCATCAGGATCTTCTGGCCGACGCCGCCTGACTCCACGTACACGGTCAGATCGCCGTTTCCCTTCTCGTCCACGGTCAGATTGACCGTCTTGCCCTTGATGAGACTCCGGACCCAGCCAACCGGATCGTCCGTCTCGATCTCCTCAAAAAAGACGTCGCGCATCTGATTGTTGCCGCAGAGGTTCTGCACCTCGCGGACGACCTCGTATTCCTGCATCTGCGTCAGTCCTTGACGATGATTGCCGTGTTGCCGACAAGATCGATGGTCAGAAGCCGCCCCTCGACGCGCGTCTCGCGCTCAAACAGATCGACCAGCACGACGAAGCCGTCCTTGCAGTCGATGCGCTGCACGTTCGAAAGGATCAGATTTTTCTGCTCTACGCTGTTTTCATAAACATTGGAAAGGCACATGGTTTTCGCTCCTTTTTATGCCTGAAGGGACGCGAGCACCGTGGACAGGCGCAGGTTGCCCTTTTCAAAGTCGCTGACGGCCAGCATGATCTGGTCATAGGCAGCCGTCTCGCCCAGATCCTGCAGCTGCCTGGCGAGATTCGCCAGCTCGTTGGCGTGGGACGTGTTGTGGCCGACCATGTATTTCATCAACGCCATCAGTTCTTCCTTCGGGCTGTGCTGGCCGCAGCCCTCGCAGCTGCCGCAGTGTGTATGCTCTGCGCAGGCCTCGTGGGAATGGGTATGCTCACCCTCGTGGTCGTGTTCGTGGGTGTGGGTATGCGTATGTGTCACGCCGTCGGCGTGGGTGTGCGTATGGGTATGGACAGTTTCGTCGTGATCATGGTCGAGATGCATGGTCAATCCTCCAATTTTCTTTGAGTTCTTTATCTGCATTATATCTGGAATGTGTGCTTTTGTAAAGCGGAGCGGCACGTTCCTGTCTGTTTTTCCAAAAACTTTTTCTGCTTTGACGGCTTTTCAAGTGGAATTTCCATACCGGATATGATACATTATAGTCACTTTCTGATATAAGGAGTCTCCACGATGGATCACGAGCATACGCACGACCATGCATACCTGCATGAACACAATATTCCCCACCTGCACCATAGCGGCGACGCGCACGACGAGGGCCACAACCACGACCATCCGGGCGGCGAACACGGCCACGTCCATGAGAACACGCAGGCCGTCCTGAACCGCCTGTCCCGCGCCATCGGGCATCTGGAATCCGTGCGCCGGATGGTCGAGAGCGGCCGTGATTGCAGCGAGGTTCTCATCCAGATCGCCGCCGTCCGCTCCGCCATCAACAACATCGGCAAGGTCATCCTGCAGGATCATATCCAGCACTGCATCGTCGACGCTGTCGAGCATGACGACGAGCAGGCACTCGATGCGCTGTGTCAGGCAATCGACAAGTTCGTGAAATGACCGATCCGGCCCGTCCTCCGTCACGGAGGGCGGGCCGCGGCGCAGGCGTGTAAATATTTCCCCAAAATCGATCATTTTTTATTGATTTCCTCTTGCTTTTTTCACTGGAAGCTTCTACAATGAACACAAAGGAGCGAAGGTAAGGGCAGGAAGATGTGAGCCTGTCAATTTAACAGCATAAGCATGCGTACCCGAACGTTGCATGAGTAGAAATGGCGCGTCAAGTACCGGTCGGATGGGAGGTTGCCGCCGGGCGAAGGAAGGTTTTCCGCGGTGCCATTTCGCATCCGCTATAGCAAACTGAAATTGTACTGCAGTTTCTTTCTTGTTTGAAAGTCCATATTGTACGAACCTCCTCCCATTGACAAAATAGGAGGCTTTTTTATGTCCAAAAACACCACTGCCGCTGTCCAGGCCGCGCCGCGCCGCGGCCTGCAAAATGTCCGCACGCTCGTATCCTGCGCGCTGCTGGCCGCCGTATCCGTCGTTCTGGCCCGGTTTATCATTCCGATGCCGAACGAGACGACCCGCTTCTCCATTGAAGCCGTACCCATCTTCATTGCCGGTATGCTCTTCGGGCCGCTGCCCGGCGCGCTGGTCGGCTTTGTTGCCGATTTTGTCGGCTGTCTGTTCTCCGGGTATGGCTATAACCCGATGTTCTGCGTGCCGCCCATTCTCTACGGTCTTGCCGCGGGTCTGTTCCAGCCGCTGCTGGTCAGAAAGACGAATGTCTGGACGATCGCCCTCGCATTCCTACCGGCCATCACGCTCGGCTCCATCCTCTGGCAGAGCTTCTCGCTCGCCTTTGTCTACGGCGGAGACGCAAAGACGGCGTTCTTCCTCACGAAGCTCGCCGCGCGCTCGGTACAGTTCGGCGTCACGTTCGTTATCGACGTGCTGCTGGTGTGGCTGCTTTATAAATCGAAGGTATTCACCGCCGCAAAGCTCTGGCCGCCGGTAAAGCTTGCAAAAAAATCTGACGGCAGCGCCGATCGTCCGGCACTGTCCGACTGTGACTGATCGATCCGGGGGGCTTTATCATGTCGAAGCATACAAAATTTTCTACCCGGCGCATTGTCACTGACGCGCTTCTCATTTCGCTGTTTTTCGTGCTCTCGCTGTTCTCTGTGGAGATCGGCGGCGTGAAGATCACGTTTGTCTCCCTGCCGACCGTCGTGTGCGCCATGCTGTATGGGCCGGTCGACGCGTGCATCGTCGGATTCCTCGGTGCATTTCTGGAGCAGATGATGAAATACGGCTTTACCGCCACCACAGTCCTGTGGCTCCTGCCGGCGGCGATCCGCGGGCTTGTCATCGGGCTTGGCGTGGTGCTGTTCCGGAAGCAGATGTCGCTGGAGGCCATCGCCGCAAGCAAGAAGCCGTTCGTCTATTACGCCGTGTGTCTTGTCGCGGGGCTTCTGACCTCCTGTGCCAATACGCTCGTCTACTACGTGGATTCCCTGCTGTTCCACTACTATTCCTACGCACTGATCTTCGGCGTGTTCTGGGTCCGCCTTGCCAACGGCCTTCTCACCTCGTTCATCACCGCGACCATCGCACTGCCGGTCGTGCTGGCGCTGCGTAAATTCCATCTGACCGACGCCGGGCAGAAGCCCGCCGCCATATCCTGAGCCACTGCATAAATCGATAAAAAAGGAAGTCCGAAATCATGACGCTTGATGAAGCACTGTATTATATCCACTCCGTCTGCTGGAAGGGCAGCGTCCCGGGTCTCGAGCGCATCAGCGCGCTTCTGGACAAAATGGGACACCCGGAGCGCAAGCTGAAGTTCATCCACGTGACCGGCACGAACGGAAAGGGCTCGACCTGCGCCATGCTGGCGAACATGTTCACAAAGGCCGGCTATAAGACCGGGCTTTATACCAGCCCCTATCTCATCCGCTTCAACGAGCGTATCCAGATCGACGGTGTCCAGATCCCGGATGAGGAGGTCTGCCGGATCACCGAGTACATTAAACCGCTGGCCGACTCCGTCTTCGAGCAGCCGACCGAGTTTGAAATGGTCACGGCGCTGGGCTTTGAATACTTTGCCCAGCAGGGCTGCGACCTTGTTGTGTGCGAGGTCGGCATGGGCGGCGAGTTTGACGCGACGAACGTCATTCTGCCGCCGGAGGTCGCCGTCATCTGCAACATTGGTCTCGACCATACCGAGGTGCTCGGCGATACGCTGGAAAAGATCGCCGCGACGAAGTCCGGCATCATCAAATCCGGCTGCGACGCTGTCATCTACCGCGAAAAGCCGTCCGTCGAAGCCGTCATCGAGAGCCGCTGCAAAGAAGTCGGCGCAAGGCTCCACAAGGCGGACTTTGCCGACATCCACCTTCTTTCCCACGATCTGACCGGTCAGGTCTTCGACTGGGAGCGCTTCAAGCGTCTGAAGCTGCCGCTGCTGGGCGACCATCAGCTGCACAACGCGGCTGTCGCCCTGACCGCGGCGACCGTCATGCAGCAGCGCGGCTGGAAGCTGACCGACGAGCAGATCCGCGAGGGCCTGGCCACCGTCCGCTGGCCCGGCCGGTTCGACGTGCGGCGCTCCGATCCGCTGTTCATCATCGACGGCGGCCACAACCCGCAGTGCATTCAGGCGCTCGTCAAGAACATTCAGGATTATCTGGCAGACCGTCCGCTGACCATCCTGACCGGCGTGCTGGCCGATAAGGACTATAACTGCATGTACCGGGACGTTGCCCCGTATGCAAAGGAGTTCATCACCATCACGCCGGGCAACCCGCGTGCGCTGAACGCACACGATCTGGCCGCGTATCTCGCCCGGTTCGGCAAGCCCACGACCGCCTGCGATAAGGTCGCGGACGGCGTAAAGCTGGCCGTGGAGCACGCAGGCAAGGACGGCGTCGTCCTGTGCTACGGCTCTCTCTACATGATCGGCGAGATCGAAGCCGGTCTCGCCCAGCTGTAACCATTGCGGCCCTGACGCATCGCGTCAGGGCCGCAGCTTTTTTGCAAATAAAGAAACCCCGCAAACAAGTGACCGGCTTGTCTGCGGGGTATTCTTTATCAATATGAGGGGAAAATGAAAAAGTGCATATCGCTTCTTGCATGATTATCATAGCAGGGCTTTATTAAATAACTTAGGGGACAGTTATTAAATAAGTATGAAATGGGTGTCATTTTCTCGATCAAACGTTTACAAAAATATCACAATTTCCCTGTCCTTCCCCTCTTGACAAATTCCGCAGACAGGTCTATGATGAAGCCAAAATAAGTTAGCACTCACGCATTGAGAGTGCTAATTCCCGAATCAGAGGTGTTAGATATGAATGCACAGAACTATACGCAGAAATCCCTGGAAGCCATCCAGAATGCACAGAAGCTGACCATTGACCATGCCAACCAGCAGATCGAGCAGATCCACCTGCTCGCCGCACTGCTAAAGCAGGAAAACGGCCTTGTGCCGCAGCTGCTCAAAAAGATGGGCGTCACGCTCGAGAGCTTTGAAGCCGCTGTCGACGCAGAGCTGCAAAAACTGCCGCGCGTGACCGGCTCCGGCCGGGAAGCGGATAAATATTACGTTGCCCGCGCGGTGGACACCGCCCTCAATCAGGCGGAAGAGATCGCAAAACAGATGAAGGACGAGTATGTGTCCGTGGAGCATCTGTTCCTGTCTTTGATCGAAAATGCCGACCCGACGCTCAAAAACCTGTTCCGCCCGTATGGGATCACGAAGGAAGCCTGCTTGCAGGCGCTGCAGTCGGTGCGCGGCAACCAGCGCGTGACCTCCGACACGCCGGAGGATACGTATGAAGCCCTCGCCAAATACGGCACCGATCTTGTCAAGCGTGCGCGGGAGCAGAAGATGGACCCGGTCATCGGCCGTGATGATGAGATCCGGAACGTCATCCGCATCCTGTCCCGGAAAACGAAGAATAACCCCGTCCTCATCGGCGAACCGGGTGTCGGCAAGACGGCCATCGTCGAGGGACTTGCGCAGCGGATCGTCTCCAATGAAGTCCCGAAGTCCTTGCAGGACAAGACGATCTTCTCGCTCGATATGGGCGCGCTGATTGCCGGTGCAAAGTACCGCGGCGAGTTTGAAGAGCGTCTGAAGGCCGTGCTGGCCGAGGTCAAAAAGTCCGAAGGCCGCATCATCCTGTTCATCGACGAGCTGCACACCATCGTAGGCGCAGGCAAGACCGAAGGCTCGATGGACGCGGGCAACCTCTTAAAGCCGATGCTTGCCCGCGGCGAGCTGCACTGCATCGGTGCGACCACGCTGGACGAATACCGGCAGTATATTGAAAAGGATCCCGCACTCGAGCGCCGGTTCCAGACCGTCCTCGTGCAGGAGCCGACCGTCGAGGATACCATCGCCATCCTGCGTGGTCTGGAGTCCCGCTATGAGGTCTTCCACGGCGTCAAGATCACCGACAACGCGATCATCGCCGCGGCCACGCTCAGTAACCGCTACATTACCGACCGCTTCCTCCCTGACAAGGCCATCGACCTCATCGACGAAGCCTGCGCCATGATCCGCACGGAGATGGACTCCATGCCGACAGAGCTGGACGTCATCAACCGCAAGATCATTCAGATGCAGATTGAGGAAGCCGCCCTCAAGAACGAGGACGACGAGCTGTCGAAGGCGAGACTGGCCGAGCTTCAGAAGGAGCTGGCTGAGCAGCGCGAGACCTTCAACTCCATGAAGGCCAAATGGGAAAACGAAAAGAACGCCATCGGCCGCGTCCAGCAGCTGCGCGAACGCATCGAGCAGATCAATCGCGACATTGAAGCCGCCGAACAGAGCTACGATCTGGAAAAGGCCGCGAAGCTCAAATACGGCGACCTGCCTGAAGCGAAAAAGCAGCTCGAGCAGGAGGAAAAGCTGGCGCAGAACGGCAAGGAAACGAGCCTCCTGCGCAACAAGGTCACAGAGGAAGAGATCGCCAGGATCATCGAGCGCTGGACGGGCATCCCGACCGCGCGGCTGATGGAGGGCGAGCGCGACAAGCTGCTGCATCTGGAGGATACGCTTCACAAGCGTGTCGTCGGGCAGGATGAAGCTGTGCGCGTCGTCTCCGAAGCTATCCAGCGCAGCCGCGCCGGCATTCAGGATCCGAACCGGCCGCTCGGCTCGTTCCTGTTCCTCGGCCCCACGGGCGTCGGCAAGACAGAGCTGGCCAAGACACTGGCCGAAGCGCTGTTTGACGATGAAAAGAATCTGGTGCGTATCGATATGTCGGAGTACATGGAGAAATTCTCCGTGTCGCGCCTGATCGGTGCGCCTCCCGGATACGTGGGCTATGAAGAGGGCGGCCAGCTGACCGAAGCCGTCCGCCGCAGACCGTATTCCGTCATTCTGTTTGATGAGATCGAAAAGGCGCACCCGGATGTGTTCAACATCCTCCTGCAAGTGCTCGACGACGGCCGGATCACCGATTCGCAGGGCCGCACCGTGGACTTCAAGAACACCATCATCATCCTGACCTCGAACCTCGGCTCGCAGGCTATTCTGGACGGCATCACGCCGGAGGGCGAGATCTCGGAGGAAGCGAAGAACGAGGTGCAGACGCTTCTGCGCCGCAGCTTCCGCCCGGAGTTCCTCAATCGGCTCGACGAGATCGTGTTCTACAAGCCCCTGTCGAAGGAGAATATCACCGGTATTATTGATTTGCAGATCGTGGCGCTCAACAAACGGCTGGCTGACAAGCAGCTCACATGCGAGCTGACCCCGGCGGCCAAGAGCTTCGTCATCGACGCAGCCTATGACCCGCAGTTCGGCGCAAGACCGCTGCGCCGGTATTTGCAGCACACGGTCGAGACGCTGCTCGCCCAGCGCATCCTGCGCGGCGACGTGCTGCCCGGCCAGACGCTCGTCTGCGACGTGCAGAACGGCGAACTGACCATCACCGCAAAATAATTGCGCCGCCCCGGCAGCGTGCATATGCAAACAGCAAAACGCCCCCCTGATGCAGGATCATAACTGCATCAGGGGGCGTTCCTATATAATCACGAGCGCGTTCGGAGTCATGGCCGCTGGTTTCGCCGCCGGTCATGGCTTTGTGGCCGCAGCGGCTGTCAGTCGTTCGGCGTATCGGTCAATACCTTGCCGATGTTCCAGAGCCGTGCCGCACGCTGGGCGGCGTCGAGCCTGTCGGCAGGGGTTTTAAATTCCACGTGAACCGTGTGCGCGCCGCAGTCCATGCAGGCGATATAGCAGCACCAGCCGCCTTCCTCCTCCAGAACGCCGGTTCCGCGGCAGATCGGGCAGTCCTGCAGATCCAGTTCTTCATATACTTCCATCGTGATCCACTCCATCATTCAAAATCATCCATATAACGGGCCTGCCGCAGCATCCCGCCAGCAACAGTATAGTGCAAACCGCGCGCAGCGTCAATCGAAATTCCGAGTTTTTCCCGCGCGTTACCGTTCCCACGGCAGGCCGGGCTTGCGCTCACGGATAAACTCCAGCACGCATTCGCGCAGGCGGAGAATGCCGGGCGGCATCTGCTCGCGCGCGTGCAGGCCCATGCCGATCTCGCGGCTCGTGTATGGACTGACGGGCAGGATCTGCACGCCGGGCGTCTGCCCGCGGAGCATCAGCTCCGCCATCATGGAAAGTCCAAGCCCCTTGCCGACCATGCGGATGACTGTCTCGTCGTCGACGTGGCACGGTCGGATGACCGGCTTCACGCCGTATTTGTCGAACGCGGCGCGGACGTCAATGTCAAACCGGCCATACGGCATCAGGAACTCCTTTCCGCCGTAGGCTTCGATCGGGAACTCGCCGCGGCCGTCCGTCGGGTAATCCGCGGGGAGGATCGCGTACATGCGGTCACTATATAGCGGCGTCCAGTCGCAGGCGAAGCCGCGCTGCTTTGCTGCGAAAATGACGTCCGTCTGCCACTTCTCCAGCAGCTCAAACGGCTCCAGCGCGTGGTCGACCATGCGCAGATCGACGGTCACGTCCGGGCACACGCGGCGGAAGCGGTACAGGATCTCCGGCATCCAGTGCATTGCGATGCTTGCGTAGGCTGCAATGCGGATGGTCTGGGTCTGCTTTTCCGTGATCGCGGCAATCTGGTTCTCCAGCTTTGCGTTTGCGCGCAGAAACTCCCGGATAACCGGCATCAGCGCTTCGCCATCCTTGGTGAGCGAGATGCCGCTGTGGTCGCGCTGCACGAGCGTCAGACCGATCTCCCGCTCCAGACTGTCCACCAGATGTGTCAGCCCGGACTGCGTATAGCCGACGACCTCCGCCGCCTTGGAAAAGCTGCCGAGGTCGACTGCCGTCATTAAGATCTCAAGCTTTTTACTGTCCATGCCGCAATCTCCTTCCGTGGGTATGACATTGGGTATGACAAACCGTCATATAACTATTATAATCGCGCGTTTCACTTTTGCAAGACCTGCGTTTACAATTGATGCCATGAGAGAAAGAAAAGACGGAACGCCAAGCGCTGCTCCGGCGGTTCCGGAAGGAGAGAGTATCGATGACCATAAAGAAATTGACCTTCAAGCAGAAAACACTTGTCGCCGGCACGCTGTTCGGCATGTTCTTCGGCGCCGGCAACCTGATCTTCCCGGTCCACCTCGGCCAGCTGGCCGGCAGCAATGTCTGGCCCGCGATCATCGGCTTTATCATCACCGCCGTCGGCATCCCCATCTTCGGCGTCGCCGCCATCGGCATTACGCACTCCGACGGTTTGCAGGCGCTCTCCAGCAAGGTCGGCAAGGGCTACGGCATTTTCTTCACGTGCCTTCTGTATCTGACGATCGGCCCGCTGTTCGCCATCCCGCGCTGCGCGACCGTGTCGTTCACCACGGGCGTGACGCCCATGCTGGCAGACGGCTCGAAGGAATGGCTGGCGCTTCTGATCTTCTCGGCCATTTTCTTTGCGTTTGTGCTGTTTTTCTCGCTGCGTCCGGGCAAGATCACGCTCTGGATCGGCAAGATCATCAACCCCATTTTCCTGCTGTTCCTCGCCGTGCTCGTCATTGCCGCGCTGACGCACCCGAGCACCTCTGTTTCCGCGGTCGAACCGGCGGAAGCCTACAAAACCGGCGCATTCTTCTCCTCATTCATTGAGGGCTACGGCACCATGGACGCCATCGCAGGTCTTGCGTTCGGCATCGTCGTCATCGACGTCATCCGCCGCATGGGCGTCAGCGATGATAACGCGGTCGCGTATGACGTGCTCGGCTCCGGCGTGCTGACCGGTATCCTGATGGCGGTCATCTACGTTGTCACGATCCTGATGGGCACGCAGTCCCGCGGCCTGTTCGAGACCTCGGACAACGGCGGCATCGCCCTGACGCAGATCGCCGGCCACTATTTCGGCAGCGTCGGCCAGATCATCCTCGCCATCACGATCACCTTTGCCTGTCTGAAGACCTCCATCGGTCTTGTGACCTCCTGCTCGGAGACGTTCGTCAAGATGACCCACGGCAAGATCTCCTATCCGGTCTGGGCTGTTCTGTTCACGCTCTTCTCCTTCGCGGTCTCCAACGTCGGTCTGAGCGCGATCATCGAATACTCCATCCCCGTCCTGATGCTCATTTATCCGCCCGCGATCGCCCTCATTGCGCTCGCATTCATCGGAAAACACTTCCAGCATGACCGCGCGGTGTATATCGCCGTCATGATCGGCACGTGGGCCGCGGCCATCTTTGATTTCATGAAGACGCTGCCCGCAGCCGTGCAGGCTTCGCTGCATCTCGATACGCTCGTCGCCTTTGCCGACCGGTATCTGCCGCTGTTTGAAAAGAACCTCGGCTGGCTCCTGCCCGCGCTGATTGGCTTCGCCATCGGCCTTGCGATCCATCTGTCCAAAAAGAAAAAAGCCGCATAAATGCAGACCGCCCGCCGGATCACTCCGGCGGGCGGTTTTTCAGTCCTTCAGCCAGCGGTCGAGTTCCGCGGCGACGGTCTGGTTGATTTTGAATTTCGGATCCCGGGTCAGACGGCCGCGGGCCATGACCATATCGACATTGCGCAGCGCGCGCAGATCGTCCAGCGGATTTTCCCTGGTGACGATCAGATCGGCGCACTTGCCCGGCGCGACCGTTCCGGTCACGGCGCCAAGCCCGGCCAGCTCTGCGGCGCGGCCGGTCGCCGTATGTAAAGCGAACGCGTTGGACGCGCCCACGTATTTGTGGAAATAAAACAGCTCACGCCAGAAATCATACTGCGTGATCCACGGACAGCCCACGTCGTTGCCGAGCACAACGGGGATCCCGTGCTCCAGCGCCGCCTTTGCGCAGGCGATGATGCCCTCAAAGACAACGTTTCCGTTATACTGCTCGATCTCGGACGCGTGCGTCACGCTGCGGTCGAACAGCGCATAGGGAAGCGCGGGAGAGATTGTCGTGCAGAGGAAAGCTCCGTGCTGCCGGAAGAGCTCGATCATCTCCGCGTCCGGCTTCGCGCCGTGCTCGATCGAATCTACGCCGTTTCGGAGCGCGAGCTTTACGCCCTCCGGGGATTCGACATGAGCAGCGACCGTATAGCCGTCCCGGTGTGCCTGTTCGCAGACGGCCTTTATCATCTCCGCCGGCATTTTCACCTCGCCCGGCACGCCCTTTTCCTTCGCATCGAGCACGCCGCCGGTGATCATCAGCTTCACAAGATCAACGCCCTCGCGTTCCGCGCGGGCAAGAACGTCCAGCGCCTGCTGCGTCGAGTGCGCCGCGGCAGCGACAGAACCGGCCATATGGCCGCCGGGCACGGAAATGCCCTGATTGGCTGCAAGGATCCGCGGGCCGCTTGCGCGTCCGGCCGCGATCTCGTCGCGCAGACGGGTGTCAAAATCGCCGAGACCGCCCACGGTGCGGATCGTCGTGACGCCGCTCAGGAGCTCGAGCTTTGCATAGCCCTTTACCATCCGGTACGCGACTGCCCGCGTCAGGCCGGTCGCCATGATCTTTTTGACAAGCGCTTCGTTGTCGCGCTGCTTCTTCTGGGGTTTCCCGTTGCCGGCCAGATGGACATGCATGTTGATCAGGCCCGGCATCAGATACCGGCCGCCAAGGTCAATGACCGTGCGGCCCGAAAAATCGCCGCCGTCCGGGACGATCGCCGTGATCGTTTCTCCGTCGATCAATACTGTTTTTCCGGTCTGCACCTGCATATCGCGTGTGCCGTCCAGAAGCTTTCCGCCTGTTAATGCATACTTCATTGTGGTTCCCCTTTTCTGCGGCCGGCTTCGGCCTGTTTATGTATGATGATCCGCCTGCGGATCGTCCTGCTGTTCTGCGGGCAGGCAGTCGGCGGCTCTTGCATCCGTGTTCATAAAGTCATGGATCACATCGAGAATATGAATGGGATCCAGCTGCTGCTCGGTACAGAGCTTTGCCAGCTGCACGACGCTCTGGC
Organism: uncultured Oscillospiraceae bacterium; assembly: GCA_934655875.1. GTDB lineage: Bacteria > Bacillota > Clostridia > Oscillospirales > Oscillospiraceae > CAG-170. The sequence continues at coordinate 18,011 of CAKUHB010000031.1, read as the reverse complement.
GGCTGCTGGAAAAGGGTGCGGCGATCGTGACCGTGACCCAGTCGTTGTCCACGCGCTTCTGGCCGAGGATCCCATATGTATAAAAGAGCCGTGCGGCTCCGCGCGTCTCATAGAGCACATACCGGTAGGCATCGTCCGGAGCCTGCTCCGCCGCGCCTGTATCGCGCGGGTCGAGACGCTTCAGCTCCGACGAGATCCGAAAGGCGGATTCCAGAAGCGAAACTGCTTCCTTTGCAAGTCCCTGCGCCTGCGGATGCAGCGTCAGTGTCTCTGCGAGAAGGGAATCCGTAGGGAACAGCTTATATTCTTCCGCGTATTCCGGCCCGGAGATCAGTTGGGCCGGTGAGATATCAAGGCTTTTTGCGATCTCCTCGATAGAATCCGAGCGTAGAGCCTTATCGCCCTTCAGATATCCCTGAAAAGTCGATCGAGGGATCCCGAGCTCTTTCGAAAATTCCAACTTCGTTTTTCCCGCCGCGTCCATCTTGCGCTGTAATGTGGCTGCAATATTCTTCTCTATCTTCATAGACGAAGCACCTCCTTGTTAAAAGGATAAAAAGGTGGATGCTTTTGGTGAATACCAGCTTGCTGGCAAAAGAGCCAGCATTTCGGCACAGCGGGATAATAGAAGAACAAAGCTGGAAATCATCCGATTTCCAGCTTCACTTACATGGCAAAGAGCGGGATCGAGCCGCTGGATGCCTGCATACCGACAGCTGCATATCTGCGCCGGATCCGGCAGGAAGACGGCGCCCATCTGAAAGCAGTTCCTTTTTCAGGGGTGTTATCGACGGCCTTATCATAGCACAACCGGCCCCGATCCGCAACGGGAGCGCCGATTTTTCCCGCATGGCGCAGGCCCGGTGCAAGCGTTCACGGACGGGCGCTTACAGTTCGTAGTCGATCGCGCCGCGCGATTCGCGGATGGATTTGCAGAGCGTGGAAACGGCCACGTGCCGCGGGTCGTTTTTATAGCGGACAAGTGCATCCAGATCGTCAAAATCGGCGATCAGGCAGGCGTCATAGGGGTTGCCGGGCTTGCAGCTGCGGTGGATCTCCATATGGCGGATCTCGGGGATCACGCCGTCCAGCGCCTGCAGGCCGGACAGGAATTTCTCCCGGTTTTCCTCTTCGCCCTCGCGGAATTTCCACATCACGATATGTCGGATCATAGTCCTGTCTCCTTTTATTCTTTGATTCGGTATTCGAAATTTTCAAAGATCAGCACCGTGCCCTCGCGGATGCCGTCCGGCAGCAGCGCCAGCGCGACGTTTGTGCAGGTGCCGCTCTGCTCATTTTTTAAAACAGCGTAATCGCCGGAAATTTCTATTACGGTGCGCTCCATACGCATGTGCGTCCCCTCCTTTTTCTGTATTGTATCATACTTCCCACCGCTTTGGAACACAATAATCGCAGAAGGAGGCGATGTATTATGAACGAGGACACACTGCATCTGCTGGGCGAGTGCGCGGCAGGCACCGACATGGCGATCCGCTCGCTCGAGGATATCCTGAAGGACAGCGGGCACGGCCCCTTGCAGCAGTTCCTGCGCGAAAGCAAGCACCAGCACGAGAAGCTCGCCGCGCAGGCGCAGGCGCTTCTGCGCGCGCAGGGCAAGGAGCCGAAGCAGGCCAATCCGGCTGCGCGGGCCATGTCGTGGATGAAGACGGAAGCGATGCTCTCCATGAAGCCCGGCGACGCCACGACGGCAGATCTTGTTTCCACCGGCTGCTCCACAGGCATCAAATCGCTCGCGCGCTACTGCAACCAGTATCCCACGGCTGACCCTGCGGCGAAGGCGCTCGCGCAGTCGCTCATCCGGCTGGAGGACCGGCTCGTCGTGCAGATGCGGGCGTATCTCTGAGCGGATCCGAAAAATTTTTATTTGTCATCCCGAGTATTTTGGTGTATAATAGGGCCATCAAAATCAAGGGGGAGTTCTTATGACAAATAAGGTCATCACCATCAGCCGTCAGTTTGGCAGCGGCGGCAGAAGCATCGGTAAGGCGGTGGCCGAGAAACTCGGCGTCCCCTACTACGATAAAGAGCTGGTCGACAAGGTCGCAAAGGAAAGCGGCTTTTCGCATGAGTTCATCGAGGAGATCGGCGAATATGCTTCCGTGACCAGCAGCTTCCTGTTCAACATCGCGGTCTCCGCGCACCCGATGGGGCTGGTTGATACGATGTCGGTCTCCGACAAGCTGTATGTCTGCCAGACGAACGTCATCCGCGATCTTGCGGACAAGGGCCCGTGCGTGATCGTCGGCCGCTGCGCGGACTTCATCCTGAAGGATCGGCCCGACTGCCTGCACATCTTTATCCATTCCGACATGGCCCACCGCGCCGCCCGTGTGCGCGAGCGCTACGGCGAGACCAGCAAGCCCATGGAAAAGCGTTTGCAGGAAAAGGACAGCAAGCGTAAGGTCTATTACAAGCACTACACCAACCGCAACTGGGGCGAAGCGGAAAACTACGATATCTGCCTCGACAGCGGCACGCTTGGCGTGGACAAATGCGTGGAGATCGTCTGCGACATCGCCGAGATGGAATAAACATGATCGCGGGACGCTCCGCTGCTTTGCGCAGCGGAGCGTTTTTGGCAGAAAGAGAGAGGGTCACAATGGACAAGCTGCAATTGCCGGAGGGCGTGGAGCTTTCTTATACGGATAAGGCGGCGCACGTCACGACGAATGACGCGCTGATGCACTATCTTCGGCAAAAGGGCAACGGCTCCATGCCGCTCACGCGCACGATCCTGGCCGAATACCAGATTGAGCGCGGCGCGCCCCTGAAAATCACCGAGCGCTCCATGGCGACGGAGCTGCTCATCCACGCGTATCTCGACGGTGTCTTTGCCGGCTGGGTGCGCCTCGGCGAGAAGCATTTGCGGGAGAACAGCCGGTTCTGCAAAACGGCGCGGCGGCTCAAAACCGCGACCGCCGTCATCGACATGGGCGAGCGCAGCGTGGATACGAACCGCTGGGTCTTTGACCTTCTTTCCCACGGCTATGGACTGCTCTGCCTGCTGCTTGGCAGCAGAGCGTGAGGAGATACGCATGCAGACATTGACGAAAAAGCAATATCTTGCCCTGAAGGCGCCGTCCGAGGGCGATTTTCTCGCCGCACGCGAGCGGCTGCTCGCCGCTCTGCCGGAGGACTGCCAGCTGACGCTTCCGGCCATGCAGAGCCTGTATCCCGTTCTGCATGCAGCGGACTACCGCGTGACGGTGACGCTCTGCCCGGGGCCGCGCGGCACGGATGTGGTGCGCGTGGAGCCGGGGGATACGACCGGGCAGCTGGCCGGCGCGTGTCTGGATATCGGCAGCACGACCATGCAGCTGGAGCTGGTCGACCTTGTCTCCGGCCGGACGCTTGCCGAAGCGGCCTGCACCAACAGCCAGACGCAGTTCGGCACGAATATTCTGGATCGCATTCTGGCCGTCAAGGAGAACCGGGAGCATCTTTCTGCATTGCAGGCGCTGACGCTCGCGGATATCCGCGCAATGCTGGATACCTGCTGTCAAAAAGCGGGGCTCTCGCCGGAGGATATCTCGGCCATGACGGTCGGCGGCAACACGACGATGATGCACTTTTTCCTCGGCTGCGACCCGTGGCTGGTATTTCAGAATCCGTATGCGCCGGTGTTCTTTGACCCGGGCGTCATCCGCGCGTCCGAGCTGGGGCTGCCCATTGCCGGGAATATCCTCTGCATGCCCGCCGTCGCCAACTATCTGGGTGGCGACATTACGAGCGGACTTCTGATGACGGATCTCGACACGCGGGAGGATTTGGCGCTGTTTCTTGACATCGGCACGAACGGCGAGCTGGTGCTCGGCTGCCGGGAGTTTCTGCTCATGGGCGCAGGCGCAGCCGGCCCCGCGCTGGAGGGCGCGGTCAGCAAGTCCGGCATGCGCGCAGAGCCGGGCGCGATCTGTCGTGTGAAGATCGGGACGGATAACCGCCTGCGCTATGAGACAATCGGCGGTCTGCCGCCGAAGGGGATCTGCGGCTCCGGCATTCTGGATCTGATCGCTGAGGGCTTCCTTTCCGGCTGGATCGACAGCGCGGGACGCTTGCAGAAGGACGCTTCGCCCTGCATTCGCGAGATGTGGGACGACACGCGCCAGCGCAATCTGCCCGCGATCATCTACGCCTACGACGGGAAAACGCCGCTCTACTTCACACAGGACGATATCGGCGAGTTTCTCACCTGCAAGGCCGCTGCGCATACCATGGTCGCGACGCTTCTGGAGAGCGTCAACGTCAGTCCGGCGGAGATCGGCGCGTTTTATCTCGCCGGCGGCTTCGGTACACATTATAATCTGGAATCCGCGATCACGGTCGGGCTGTACCCCGATCTGCCGCGCGAAAAATTCAAAATTCTCGGCAATTCCTCGCTGGCCGGGGCAAAGCGCCTGCTGCTGGATCGTTCCTGCCGCGCGCGGCTGGACAGGATCCGCGAAATGGCGAGCTATGTACAGTTCGGCGAGATGGAGAAATTCGTTGAAAACATGCAGGCCGCCCGCTTCCTGCCGCACACTGACGCATCGCTCTACCCAAGCGTCAAACGAAGAGTCTGAAAAAAGCCGAGACTGTCAAAAAAGCCACGAAAAGGAGCTGGATGACAGAACAGCAGGGAAAGAGTGAGGGGGGCAAAGAGCCCCCTTCGCGTTCAATCAACCAGTTTTTCGAACTTTTTCAAAGTTCGAAAAACTGTCTCAGCGGGGCGAAAAGACTTTTTCGACACGCTGAAAAGCCCTCTGCCGCAGCTGCGGCAGAGGGCTTTTGCATGAAATCCAATTACTTTGCAAATACTTTCTTCAGCTGTGCGAAGCGGGGCAGGCCGTTGACCTTCTCGAGCTTCGTCTCGCCCTGAATGAGGGGCATGGCGTACTTGGTGAACTCCTCGGTGACGTTGTTGCCCTCGGCGTTGATCCACTCACGCGGGAACTTCTTTTCGAAGTTGGCAACGTCGGAAAGGTTGAAGAGCTTGGCCTTGCAGGTGTAGCCGTTCGTGCGGTCACACTCGAAGCCGACCATCTTGTCGGTCACGCCGGCGATCATCTCGTCAACAGCGGTCTTGCCGGACATGTAGGCTTCTTCGATATCGGTGCCGGATGCGCAGTGCGCGGCGCAGCGCTGCAGCAGCGACAGCTCGATGCCGCGAACCTTGGCGCCGGTACGCTCTTTCATGACGCTGGCGAGCAGAGCCGCCAGGCCGCCCAGCTGGGCATGGCCGAAGCCGTCGGTCGCCGCGGTCTTCGCTTCAGAAACGAAGCGGCCGTCCGCGTAGTGCACGCCCTCGGAGACGGCGACGATGCAGTTCTTCTTCTCCTCATAGCACTTGGAGACGTCGGCAACAAACTTGTCCATGTCGAAATCGACCTCGGGCAGATACACGAAGTCGCAGCACGGCTCGACTTCATTTGCCAGCGCGGCAGCAGCGGTCAGCCAGCCGGCATGGCGGCCCATGCACTCGATAATGGTGATCATGCCGGTGTCATAGACGTGCGCGTCGCGGGAGACCTCCATGATGGACGTCGCGATATACTTGGCAGCGGACGCGTAGCCCGGGCAATGATCGGTGCCGAAGAGGTCGTTGTCGATGGTCTTGGGGATACCCATGACGCGGCACTCATAGCCGACCTTCTTCATATATTTGGAGATCTTGTTGCAGGTGTCCATGGAGTCGTTGCCGCCGTTGTAGCAGAAATAGCGGACATCGTACTTCTTGAAGATCTCAAGGATGCGCTTGTAATCGCTGTCGTCCTCGTCGGGATCCTTGATCTTGTAGCGGCAGGAGCCGAGGGCGGAAGACGGCGTATAGGGCAGCCGATCCAGCTCTGCACGATCCTCTTCGTCCATGCACAGCAGTTCGTCGTTCAGAACGCCCTTGATGCCATGGTACGCGCCATAGACCTTGGTGATGCAGTCCGCGTCAAGCGCGGTGCGGATCGCGCCGTAGGCGCTGGAGTTGATGACGGAAGACGGGCCGCCGGACTGACCGATGATCAGCGCGCCCTTCAGGGGAGCAGACATAGTAATTACCTCCACATAAACAGTTTCTCACTTGCGTGATCATAATGAACAAAGAGAATATACCACATTTTTTTGAAATTGTAAATTCGTCTATTGCAAATATTACTGAAATTTGCTAGAATCTTTTATGGAATTTGAATAAAAACAAGGAGATGTCATTATGCCTCTGGTTACTACAACTGAAATGTTCAAGAAGGCTTACGACGGCGGCTACGCCATCGGCGCTTTCAACGTCAACAACATGGAAATCGTTCAGGGCATCACCGAAGCCTGCCAGGAAGAGCACGCACCAGTCATTCTGCAGGTCTCCAAGGGCGCCCGCGCCTATGCAAACCACAACTATCTGGTCAAGCTGGTCGAGGCCGCTGTGATCTGCTGCCCGGATATCCCCATCGCGCTGCATCTGGACCACGGCCCCGATTTTGAGACCTGCAAGGCCTGCATCGACGGCGGCTTCACCTCCGTTATGATCGACGCTTCCTCCAAGCCGTTCGCAGAGAACATCGAGATCACCAAGAAGGTCGTCGAGTACGCACACGACCACGGTGTTGTCGTCGAAGCTGAGCTCGGCACGCTGGCCGGCATCGAGGACGAAGTCAAGGTCGCGGATCATGCCGCTTCCTACACCCGTCCGGAAGAGGTCGAGGAGTTCGTCTCCAAGACCGGCTGCGACTCTCTGGCCATCGCCATCGGCACCAGCCACGGCGCATACAAGTTCAAGCCCGAGCAGTGCACCCGCAATGCCGACGGCATTCTGGTTCCGCCTCCCCTCCGCTTCGACGTTCTCGAAGAGGTCTCCAAGCGTCTGCCCGGCTTCCCGATCGTTCTGCACGGCTCCTCCTCCGTCCCGCAGGAGTATGTCAAGATGATCAATGACAACGGCGGCAAGATGCCCAACGCCATCGGTGTTCCCGAGGATCAGCTGCGTCAGGCTGCAAAGCTCTCCGTCTGCAAGATCAACATTGACTCCGACCTGCGTCTTGCCATGACCGGCACCATCCGTCAGTTCTTCAACGAGCATCCCGACAAGTTCGACCCGCGCGAGTATCTCAAGCCCGCCCGTGCCAACATCAAGGAGCTCGTCCGCCACAAGCTGCGCGACGTCCTCGGCTGCGCCGGCAAGGCATAAGCTCTCAAACAAAATGTCCTCTGCTGCAAAGCAGAGGACATTTTTTATCTATTCCGGCCGCGGGATCTCATCCGCGGGCCTGCCCGTTTTCCCACCGGCGGCTGCGCAGCCTGCTTCAAATGCGGCCCGCGCCAGCGCGAGCAGGGCGGCGCGGGCTTCCTGAAGCTCGGTTTCCTCCAGAAACGCCGCAAAGGCTTCTTCCAGCTCATTGCCTTGCATGCATCCACCTCCCGTATCTCAATATAGCCCGTTTGCGGGCAATCGTCAATTGCAGGGCATCCTAATACGATGATGCTATCGCATTAGGGAGTGTTCTGTATGATCGTTTTTGACCGCTTGTGGGATACCATGAAAAAGAAGGGCGTCTCGCAGTACCGGCTGATCCAGGAATATAAATTCAGCACTGGTCAGCTCGACCGGCTGCGGAAGAATGAAAATGTCAACACCTACACGCTGAACCAGCTCTGCCGGATTCTGGGCTGCGGTCTGGACGAGATCGCGGAATACAGGCCGGACGAAGTATAAACGGATGCACGCCTATATTGCATTCACTTTGTAGTCTTTTTATGTTTCAATTGTAATATATCTTGCACCTTCTTGTCAATCTATAATCAACTACAGATTGAGAGGTGCCATGCAATGAAAAGTGAGCCTTTGAAGATCCAGAAGCGCGGCGAAGACGGCAGCCGCGTCATTACCGTCCGCATTCGAGAGGAAACGCTGACCGAGCTGGATCGTCTTTCTGCGGAAACCAACCGCTCCAGAAACGAACTCATCAACCTGATTCTGGCGCACGGTGTTAAGAACATTGAAATAGAATAAGCAAACGCTGCGAGCCCACCATCAGGCCCGCAGCGTATTTTGTTTCTATTATCGTTTCCCGTTCAGCAGGCGATCCATCAGGCCGGACTTCCGGAAGAAGAGCAGCAGCGGCACGCCGAGGGCATACAGGACGACCGCTTCGCCCAGCAGCACCTCGCCGCCGTTGATGAGAAAGCCCTGCAGCAGCGCGTTCGGCGTCAGCACATAGGCCAGCATCGCGCCGACAAGGACTGCGTTGGCCAGAATGACCGGCACCGGCACGAGCCAGTCCTTCCGGACTCTGGCTGCAAGCAGGCAGCCCAGCAGCGTCCCGGCTGTGCCGATCACGATATCGAGCGCCGACACCGTCGAGAAGATATTGGCGATCAGGCAGCCCAGTGTCAGGCCGATCGTCAAAGACGGCTCCAGCACGACGAGCACGCACAGCGCGTCCGCGATGCGGAACTGGATGTTGCCATAGGCGAAGGACGCAGTCAGGATGGTGATGGCCGCGTACAGGCCGGCGATCACGCCGTTCAGCGCGATCTGGCGGGTGGTGAGTTTTTTCATGGTTTGTTCCTCCTTCTGCAATTGCCGGAGGGATAAAAAAGATGGGCGCAGTGCGCCCATCTTTGCTTTTCAGCTTTCCCTAGTTTTATTTTAAGACAGGATGGTCACGAACTGTCTGCGCCGGTTTGGCATTATGCAATTGCGGCTGTATTCTACAAAAGAACCGGCCGTTTGTCAACCGAGAATTTTCTCGCCCGCGACAAACTTCGCCGTGAGGTTCCTATCGTCAGCCAGATAGGCCGCACGCTCGAGCCGGGCGCGGACGGACAGCTCCTGCGGGTGGTCGAGCGACGCGTCATCCAGCACGACAGCGTCAAATTCATACCCCTCAAGGAACGAACCGACCTTGCCGAAGAACGCGCCGCCGCCCATGGTGGCAAGACAGAACGCACGCTCAAAGGACAGCGGCTTCACATCCTGATCGTACAGCCGCCAGCGGAGCTTGGACGCCTGAATGGCGTGGGTCATGGCGCGGAGCATGCTCTCGTGGCTGCCGCCCGCGACATCCGTCGCAAGGCCGACGCGCAGGCCGTTATCGAGGAATTTATTGATCGGCGCGACACCGGACGCGAGATTCATATTCGATTCCGGCGAATGCGCGATGAACACGCCGTTTTCCTTCATCAGCGCCTGCTCGTCCTCATTCGAGTGGACGCAGTGCGCCATGATGCACGGATACCGGCCGCCGAACATGTCAAACTGGGCATAGGCGTCGCCGTAGTTTTTTGACCGCGGACACAGCTCGCGGATCCATGCGATCTCGGAGTAATTCTCCGACAGATGGCTCTGCACCGGCAGATTATATTTTTCGCGCAGCCGCGCAAGGCCGTACATGAGGTCATCCGTGCACGACGGGATGAAGCGCGGCGTCAGGATGGGCTTTACGTGCGGATAGCGCTCCTTCGTCTCGCAGATCCACCGCTCGGTGTCGCGCAGGGCCTGATTGGTCGAGATCTCGCGCAGGTACACCGGCGAATTGCGGTTCATATTGACCTTGCCGACATAGCAGCCCAGCCCCGCGTCCTCCAGCTTCTGCATGAGAAGCTCCGTGGCCGGGACGTGGATGGTGGCGAAGATGGCCGCGCGCGTGGTCGTGCTGTGCAGCAGGTGCTCCACAAAGCTGCCGTAGGCGCGTTCGGCGTAGTCCAGCTCTTTATATTTGGATTCCTCAGGGAAGGTATATGTGTTCAGCCACTCCAGCAGCTCCATATCCATGCCGAGACCGCGGAAGGAAAACTGCGGCGCGTGTACGTGCAGGTCGGTCATGCCGGGCAGGATCAGCCGGTCACCGTAATCCAGAACCGGCAGCGCGGCATACCGCTCCGGCAGCGTGCGGAACAGGCCCGCGACGCGGCCGCTCTCGATGACGGCGAAGGCGTTCTCGTCGCAGACCAGCTCGTCCATACTGCGGCTGAAGCAGAAATTTCCCTTTACAATATAATTGTTCACGTTCTGTGTGCTCCTTTTCGGCGGGCGCTCTCATGGCCCGTTCAGAAATATCATATCATAATGGCCCGCAGAATTTCCACTTATGTTCTTGGTCGTTCTTCACGAAATCCTCCGGCTTCATTTCTACAAATATAACAAAGGCCCCAAAAACCTAAAAATTTTTCAGGTATTCGTTCCGTTTTTTCACAATCTTGTACAGAAATATCTAAAAAACGGATTGCATTTTGCGGCAGAATCGAGTAAAATACAGGCATCCGTTTTGTTGTGCAAGCGTTTTGCGCAGCATTGCCGTGACTTTTGTCACAAATTTTTTTAGGAGGAACGAACACATGAAAAAGATCATCGCTCTGCTTCTTGCGCTCGTCATGGTCTTCGCTCTGGTCGCCTGCGCTTCCAGCACGAAGGACGAGACCCCCGCAACTGACGAGACCCAGACGCCCGCAGCCACCGAGGACACCGCAGAAGCTCCCGCTGACGAGACTCCGGCGGACGAGACCGCTGAGCCTGCCGGCGACGCTGTCGGTACCGACATCAAGATCGGCGCTGTTCTTGTCGGCGACGAAAACGAAGGCTACACCTACTCCCACATCCTCGGCATCCAGGAAGCTGCCAAGGCTCTGGGCATCAGCGAGAGCAACATCGTCTGGAAATACTCCATCGGCGAAGACGAAGCCTGCTATGACGCAGTTGTTGACTGTGTCGATCAGGGCTGCCAGCTCGTTATCACCAACTCCTATGGCCATCAGTCCTTCTGCCGTCAGGCCGCTGAGGAATATCCCGACGTGCAGTTCGTCGCTATGACCGGCGACACCGCCAGAGCTGACGGTCTGGCCAACTTCCACAACGCTTTCACCGGCATCTATGAAGCCCGCTACGTCGGCGGCGTCGTCGCTGGCCTGAAGCTGCAGGAGCTCATCGACGAAGGCAAGGTCGAAGACAAGAACAAGGATGCTGACGGCAAGATCAAGATCGGCTACGTCGGTGCTTATCCGTACGCAGAGGTCGTTTCCGGCTACACTGCATTCTTCCTTGGCGTGCAGAGCATCGTTCCCGATGTCTCCATGGAAGTCCAGTACACCAACTCCTGGTTCAACATCACCGCTGAGAACGAAGCTGCCAAGGCTCTGATCGCTGACGGCTGCATCATCATCAGCCAGCACGCTGACTCCACCGGTGCTCCTTCCGCCTGCGAAGAAGCTCTGGCCGCCGGCACCACCGTCTACTGCGTCGGCTACAACGTCGACATGCTCGCAGTTGCTCCGAACTCCGCTCTGACCTCTCCGACCAACGTTTGGGAAGTCTTCTATGAGTACGCATTTAAGGCCGTCATGAACGGCGAGTCCTTCGACACCAACTGGTCCCAGGGCTATGAAGCTGACGCTGTCAAGATCACTCCGCTCGGCACCTCCTGCGCCCCCGGCACGCAGGAGAAAGTTGACGAAACCATCGCTGCTATCAAGGACGGCAGCCTGCACGTCTTCGACACCAGCAAGTTCACTGTCGGCGGCGAGGCTGTTACCGCTGCGTTCGCGACCGATACGGACGGCGACTTCGTTCCCGATGCTGACGAAGCAATCTTCGACGGCTACTACCACGAGTCCTACTTCCAGTCCGCTCCGTCCTTCCAGCTGAGAATCGACGGCATCACCGAGCTGAACTAAGACTTAACCAATCCCATAAAAAAGCGGCTGCTCCGGCAGCCGCTTTTTTATGCCTTTTAAGCTTTGTAGGGGCGGACGACTCTGTCCGCCCCTACAGTTCTTCTGTTCGCAGCTCAGTAATTCTCTTCCCGCAGCTCGAAATAGCTCTGCGGATGATTGCAGACCGGACAAACCTCCGGCGCCTTTGTGCCGACGACGATGTGGCCGCAGTTGCGGCATTCCCAGACCTTAACCTCGCTCTTTTCAAAGACCTGCGCCGTCTCCAGATTGTGCAGCAGCGCGCGGTAGCGCTCTTCGTGGTGCTTTTCGATCTCCGCGACCAGACGGAAGCGCTGCGCCAGCTCCGGGAACCTCTCTTCCTCGGCGGTCCTGGCAAAGTCCTGATACATGTCCGTCCACTCGTAGTTCTCGCCTGCGGCGGCCGCGGCCAGATTGGCCTTTGTGTTGCCGATCCCGGCCAGCTCCTTGAGCCAGAGCTTCGCGTGCTCCTTCTCGTTCTCCGCCGTCTTCTGAAACAGCGCCGCCATCTGCTCATAGCCCTCTTTCTTTGCGACGGATGCAAAGAAGGTATACTGGTTCCTCGCCTGTGATTCTCCGGCAAAGGCCGCGCGCAGATTGTTTTCCGTTTTCGTGCCTGCGTATTTGTTGTTCATTGTCCATGCTCCTTTATCGTAATCTTGTTTCCTTGCGTCGATTCTATCATATTTATTCTAATAATGCAACTCGTTATTGTTTTATTTTCCTTATTTTCTTTCGTAATTTTCGACAAATTTCCAGAGCATTTTTTGTTATATTCGACTCTGGATTTTTGGAAAACCTATGTCTATACTTGGGATATGGTTAAACGCCATAAAGCCCCATTAAAAGGAAGAAATAGGGAGGTACATTTTTTATGACTGGCATTGGACTGATCCTTGTATTTGTTCTCGCCATCGCACTGATGATCTTCTGCATCAGCAAGCTGAAGATCCATCCGTTCCTTTCGATCATGGCCATTTCCCTGATTTTTGGCCTGATCGCCGGCATTCCGCTGGTCAATACCACGGACGCTGACGGCAACACCATTAACGGCATTGCCAACGTCATCGGCGCCGGCTTTTCGAGCACGTTCTCGAGCATCGGCATCGTCATCATCTTCGGCGCACTGGTCGGCACGCTCCTTGAGAGCACCGGCGCGGCTCTGAAAATGGCAGACTGCGTGGTCAAGCTCGTCGGCAAAAAGCATCCGGAGCTTGCCATTGAGCTCATGGGCTGGATCGTCTCCATCCCCGTGTTCTGCGACAGCGGCTTCGTCATTCTGAACCCCATCCGGAAGGCCATGGCCCGCCGCACCGGCGCGTCCAGCGTCGCGATGTCGGTTGCGCTGTCCGTCGGTCTTTATGTCAGCCACTGCTTCATTCCGCCTACACCCGGCCCCATCGCAGCAGCCGGTACGCTTGGCTGCGGCGATAATCTGCTTCTGGTCATGGGTCTTGGCGCGCTTTGCTCCATCCCGCCGCTGGTCGCAGGCTATTTCTTCGCAAAGTACATCGGCAAGAAGGTCAAGGCCGCTGACGATGTCGTCGCTGACGGCGACGTCAAGACCTATGAGCAGCTCGTCGCTGAGTTCGGCAAGCTGCCAAACGCATGGATTGCGTTTGCGCCGATCATCGTTCCCATCATCCTGATGGGTCTTGCTTCCGCATTCTCCATGGCGAACGTCAAGGCTGACTTCATCAGCTTCCTCGGCACCCCGATCATCGCACTGGCTGTCGGCTGCATCATCGCCATCATCAGCCTGTTTGCCGCGAACAAGGGAAAGGACTTCTATAAGCTGACCGACGACACGCTCAAGACCGTCGGCCCCATCCTGTTCGTCACCGCTGCCGGCGGCGTTCTGGGCAAGGTCATCGCTTCGTCCGACATGGTCAACTTCATCAAGGCCAATGCAGAGGTCTTTGAAAACGTCGGCATCTTCTTCCCGTTCCTGCTGGCCGCGATCCTGAAGTCCGCACAGGGTTCTTCCACCGTCGCCATCACCACGACGGCCGGTATCGTGGCTCCCCTGCTGCCGGTTCTGGGTCTGGATTCCCCGGCGCTGTCCTGCCTGACGGTCATCGCCATCGGCGCAGGCGCTATGACGGTATCGCACGCGAACGACTCCTACTTCTGGGTCGTCACCAACTTTGGCGAAATGACCCCGCAGGACGGCTACAAGACGCAGACGCTCGGCACGCTTGTGATCGGCGTTGTGTCCATCATCGGTGTGTTTATTGTTTCCCTGTTCCTGCACTAACGATACATTTCCGCACGGGGACGGGTTTACCCGTCAGCGTGCCGAAAAAGTTTTTCGACACGCTGAGACAGTTGATTGAACGCGAAGGGGGCTTTTGCCCCCTTCACGCTTCCCCTGCTGCTCTGTCATCCAACTGCTTTCCATAGTTTTTTGACAGTCTCACGGGGCTTAAAAGGAGGACTTACTATGCAAACTCTCAGACAGGACGCGCAGGCCATCCTTGACCGGGCGCTTGCCGATGCGCTGCCGGATTCCGCGGTGCGCCGCGCGCTGGAACAGTTCCAGGCGCCGGCCGGGCGGTTGATCCTGATTGCCGCCGGCAAGGCTGCATGGCAGATGGCGCATGCAGCCTATGCCGCATTGGACACGCAGGTATCCGGCGGCGCCGTCATCACGAAATACGGCCACAGCCAGGGGCCGATCGGCCCGCTTGAGATCTTCGAAGCCGGCCATCCCGTCCCGGATGACAACTCCTACCGCGCAACTGCCCGCGCGCTGGAGCTGGTGAGCGGCCTGCACGCAGAGGACACCGTGCTGTTCCTCCTTTCCGGCGGCGGCTCGGCGCTGTTCGAAAGCCCGCTCGTCCCGGCGGACGAGATGGCTGATATCACCAGACAGCTGCTGGCCTGCGGCGCGGATATCGTGGAGATGAACACGCTGCGCAAGCGCCTGTCCGCCGTCAAGGGCGGCCGGTTCGCCGAACGCTGCCTGCCGGCGAAGGTCTTTTCCATCGTCCTGTCCGACATTCTGGGCGACCCGCTGGATATGATCGCTTCCGGCCCTGCATATCCGGACAGCTCCACCTGCGCTCAGGCGCTGGCGATCGTGAAAAAGTATGATCTGCACCTTTCCGCACGCGCACTTGCCCTTCTGGCGCAGGAGACGCCGAAAACGCTCTCCAACATCGAGACCCATATCACCGGCAGCGTGCGCCAGCTCTGCTCCTCCGCAGAGGAGACCGCGCGCAGCCTTGGCTATACCCCCGTTGTCCTGACGAACTGCCTGCGCTGCACCGCGCGCGATGCGGGCAGCTTCCTCGCTTCCATCGCGCAGTCTCATCAGGAAAGCACGTCCTCGCTGGCCTTCATCGCCGGCGGCGAGACCGTCGTACAGCTGACCGGCACTGGTCTTGGCGGCCGCAATCAGGAGCTTGCGCTCGCTGCTGCGCAGGAGATCGCCGGGTGCAAAGACACCGCCGTCTTCTCCTTCGGCTCCGACGGCACAGACGGCCCGACAGACGCCGCCGGCGGCTACTGTGACGGCGAGACCCGCGCCGCGCTGGCTGCGAAGGGCATCTCGATCCCGGACGTTTTGCAGCAGAATGACTCCTACCACGCCTTGCAGGCCTGCGGCGGATTGATCCTGACCGGCCCCACCGGCACGAACGTCAACGACCTGTCCGTGCTTCTCATCCGCAGATGATCTGACCGACGCAAAAGGCCGGAACCATGGTTTCATGGTTCCGGCCTTTTTATTTCTCCCGAAACGGCAGGTATTCCACAAATTTCTGTGCTGCGGGCGTCAGGTGCGCCGCGTGCTTCATGGCCAGCCCGATCGGTCGGTAATACGGCTTCCGCAGCGGGCGGATTTCAAGCCGGTACGGGATGCGCCGCAGGATCATGTCCGGCAGGATGCTGACGCCCAGACCCCGCTCGACCATTGCCATGATGGCAAAATCCTCCCACGTGATAAAGCGGATCTCCGGCCGTGCATGGCAGCGCTCCAGAAGCGTCATGCCCCAGTCCTGTTCCAGATCGGCGACCATCTTGCTGACGGAGGACTGCGCATAATCCAGCGCCTGCGCCGCTGCTGCGGCTCATCTGGACACCGGAGGGGATCTTTTCCTCCGCCGTGCTTTATCTGCGGCTCTACCTGCTGGGATATCCTTTTCTGCTGCTTTACGACTTCGGCTCCGCCATTCTGCGGGCGCGGGGCGACAGCCGCTATCCCTTCTGGGCACTGGTGCTGTCCGGTATCGTAAACGTGGGGCTGAATTTTCTTTTTGTGATCGCGCCTCACTTGGGTGTCGCCGGCGTCGCCATTGCGACCGGGGTTTCCACGGCGCTTTCTGCGCTGCTCGTGCTGCGCAGATTATCGAAGGACACGCTGTTTCGTCTGACCTTTCGCAGGCCAAAGCTCTCGCCGCAGCTCGCGGGAAAGCTCCTGAAAACCGGCGTCCCGTCCGCCGTGCAGGGCGCGGTCTTCTGCTTTGCAAATCTTTTCGTGCAGGCGTCGGTCAACCGCTTCGGAGAGACGGCCATCGCAGGCAGCACCATCGCCATGAGCTTTGAATACTTCACCTATTATATCATCACAGCCTTCGGCCAGACCGCGACCACATTTACCAGCCAGAATCACGCAGCCGGACAGAAGGGACGGTGCAGGCAGGTTTTATGGCTGTGTCTGTGCTTCTCCATCGTGTGCAGTTCGGTTTCAATTTTTACAATCGTCCTGTGCCGGGACGTTTTCTCCGGTTTTTTTACGCCGGATGCGGCGGTGATCGAAGCCGCCGGTGTCCGGATTTTATGCATTTTGCTCTTCGAGCCGCTCTGCAATCTGTATGAGATCCCGGCCGGCGTTCTGCGCGGCAGCGGGCGTGCGCTGTATCCTGCGGTCTGCACCATGCTCGGTACATGCGCGTTCCGCATGTTCTGGATCTGCACGGTCTTCCGCGCCGCTCCCACGCTCCCGACGCTCTACCGCGCGTTTCCCCTCTCCTGGCTCCTGACAATCCTGCTGGTCGAGCTCGGCTTTCTCGTGCTCCAGCGGAAAAAGAGCCGGTGAGCTATGAAAAATGAATCCGCTTGACCGAAAGGTCAAGCGGATTCATGCATCGGAAAGGACTTGCATGCAGTAGGCTCTTAACTCAGGAATATCATCCTTGATAATCTCCCAAGTGATCTCAGAATCAACCGTGCCATAGCTGTGCGCGACGATATTGCGCATCGCCTTGATTTTTCGCCACGGAATCGCATCGTGGCTGTTGCGGAAGTCTTCTGTCAGCTTGCCGACCAGTTCACCGATCTGAAGAATACAGAGCGCAGCCGCATTACGGTAAATTGCATCGGTTTGGAAGGTGTCGTAGCTGTCGCCAAATCGCTCGACGGTCAACTCAATCTGCTCACAGTAGGAAACGATGTGTTCCAGAATACCGGCGTCGCGGTCAAGCCTCATACAGCAGTACCTCATCTTTCTGAATACTGATCAGGAACTGTTCACTCAGGCTGCCAGTCGGGATCAGATCAACCGGCACGCCCAGCGCGTCCTCCAGATCAAGAAGCAGGCCACCCATCTCAATGCCGCGGATACGGCCTTTGTCGATGCGAAGATCAATGTCGCTCGTTGGTGTCATATCCCCGCGGGCGTAAGAGCCAAACAGCCAGATCCGCTGCGCACCATATTCCCGTCCAAGTCTGGAAACGACAGACTGAATCTCCGGGATACCCATACTTCGCACCTCCTGTTTATTTCTGCTTTTAGTATACCAGCCTTTTTCAAAAAATACAACCGAAAGCAGCCCGGCTCGTCGGATTCGAGCCGGGCTGCTGTTTCTCAAAAATCAAAACTCTCTCGCGTCGAGCTGGAGGGTGTAATGCGGGTCGTAGGCCTTTTCTTCGTCGGTGAACTTGTGGAGCGTGTTGATGGTCTTGCCGTCGTGGAATTTGCGGTCGTTCACATCCTCGGTCGTGCCCATGACGGTGACATTCAGCTGACGGTGACGGGCGCGGACGTGGTCCCAGTCAATGAAGTAGATGTGTGCGAACTCGCCGCCGTCCAGAACGCCGTCCTTGATGGTCATGGTTTCGCTGCGGCCGAAGAAGACAGAGCGCAGATGGCCATCGGTGTTCATGCTGGTGTAATCGCCCGGCTCATTGACGTAGCGGCCGAACTGCGCGTGGATGGGGCCGGGGTGGCGGTACTGATGCTCCTCGGCAAAGTCGGGGATCATCTTGCGCATGATGTCGAGCAGATCATGCTGCAGGTATTCCAGATCGAACGAGTCGATATCATGGGAGCACTCCTGGATCATGACGGAGCAGGTGGTGTGGTGCGACGCGATGCAGACCGTGCCGTTCTTGATGCCGGA
>CAKUHB010000030.1 GCA_934655875.1 uncultured Oscillospiraceae bacterium | reverse complement strand
CGGATAACCGAGAAGCAGAAAGCCGGAAAAGCCCGGAATATCAAGGAAAAACAGCTCAAAAACTCGCGCAGTACGGCTTGAAGGCAGCTCGCCGCGCGCCGCAGTTCTCCAAGCGCTGAGTCTCCTTCAGATTTTTACTGCTTACAACTCCCGGACAGCTTCTGCTTGTCCGGGAGTTTTTCGGTATATTGTATCCAACGCCCGGACAGGTGCTGCCTGCCCGGGCGTTGGATACGCTGATTCTTTTTTACCCCAGATATTCCTGTGCCGGGACAAGCATGGGGAGCTGCACCGCGCACAGGGCTGATAGCGTAAGTGCGCCGAAGATCATCCATGCGCGCATGGATTTTCTGCCCGTCAGATGGGTATGGAGCGCGCAGCCGCAGCCAAAGAGCAGCACGCACACGAGCCATGTGCTCTGCACGCGCAGCGGCGTCAGGCCAAAGCAGTCGATGTACAGAGCCAGCTTGGAGATCGCAATAACGGCAAACAGCATGCTCTCGATCAAAAGCGCCGCCGCCATCCAGCGGACGGGCCTGCTTTCCTGCCGCGCGGTGCGCGTGACAAGCCAGAAAAGCGTCAGGTTGATCGCCATGACGCGGCACAGCTCAAAGAAGCCCTGCCGTGCGTATTGGGCGACGGTGAAGCTCTCCGGCAGCGTCCGCGTGAACGCGCCGAACAGATACCGGCCCTGCACGAAAAAGAACACGAGATAGACCGCGCTGAACACCCCCAGTGCCGCGAGCCATGCGCCCTGCGGGACGACCCGCAGCTTCGGCAGCGCAGCTTCTGCGGACATGCCGCGCCTGCGCATGTCCTCCGGCGTCTCACGGCCGAGCCCTGCCAGCATGCCGAACAGATACGCGCCGACCGGCAGCGAGAGGAGAAGCCGGTAGAACCATGGCTGGTCAAGATCAGGCGTCAGCGCCTGCCGCAGACCGCTGAGCAGCTCGCTGAACGTATCGTCTGCGGCGGACAGCTGCGTCATCGCCAGTGCGAGCAGCACCAGCGCGGCAAACGCCGCGAGCACCGCGCCCGCGATCGTGCCCGCGTTGGCGGTGCGCTCCTTTTTCGGCTTCAGCGCAAAAACAACGCAGCGGATACGCAGGAAGAAATTTTTGAACGGAACGATGATAAACGCGAACAGCGCGTCGAGCGGCAGCAGATGCCCGCTCCCGCCGCCGGTCAGCCGCCCGGCGCGGCACAAAAGCCAGTAGACAGCGAGAAGATGCAGCGCCAGCCATGCAAGCCCCGTGGGGATGGCGTACTCCATCACAAGCTGCCCGGACACCTTCGAATCGAACCGATCCGGATGCAGCTCCCGCCATGTAAGGCAACCCACGATCATCACCACGCAAAGAAGCCAGATCCAGCTCTCGCGCGGGCGCTTTACGTCCCGGAACCGGTATTCCGCCGCCGCGAGGAATCCAGCGGCAAACAGAGGCAGCACCCACCACTGCGAGCCCAGATACACATACGCCAGCAGATACAGCAAAAACGCAAGAATGCACTCCTTCCGACTGGCCGCAAACGGCGGCCGGATCGGTGCGAGCGTCTGCTTTGCCCAGTCGGGCGCTTCCTGCGGGCGGGAAGCTTCGTTGTTCTTATGCTCCTCCATCGGAAAACCTCCTTTCAGTCGTCGACAAACTCCAGCAGGTCACCCGGCTGGCAGCGGAGCTCATGGCACAGGGCCATGAGCGTGGAAAAGCGGATGGCCTTGGCTTTGTTGTTTTTGAGAATGGAGAGGTTCGCGGGTGTGATGCCGATACGCTCGGCCAGATCGCCGGCGGAAATTTTGCGCTTTGCCATCATGACGTCCAGATTCACGAGAATTTCCATGCCGCACCTCCTAGATCGTAAGGTCCAGCTCAGACTTCATATCGATGGCCTGCTGGAAAATATTCTTGACAATGCGCACAATCAGCGCCATAAAGCCCGCCGCGATGGCGACCGCGATGAACGGCAGATAATACAGACAGCTGACCAGACATACCGCGCCCGCGCCGACGCAGCACCAGCTGACCTGCCGCAGCAGGCGCACATTGCGCGCGTCAAAGACAAGCTGCGCGCGGATATTTTGCAGCAGCTGCCACAGCCGCACGAGCAGCACCCAGCCGAAGCCGCTGCAAAGATAGATCGTCGCCATCATCAGGAAAATAAAGTCCCGGTTCATCAGCCGCAGCCGGACAAACCACCCGACCGCCCAATAGCACCCGATATCGAGGGCAGCCAGCAGAATCATAAATAAAACCACACAGGCTCTTGAAAGCGCAATCGAGCTGTTTTTAGACCAGTTCATATTTCAGCACATCCTTTCTGTGGATACAGGCTACCACACCACAGATCGTTTGTCAATTAAAATTTATTGAAAAACAATAAATAATTCTTAAGAAACGATACCATCGTGTGCCTCCAGAGGCCCTGTCTTTTCTCTCGCAAGAGAAAAGATTGGGGAGAAAAGAGTGCTGGAGACGCTGGATGCCCACCGCAGTGCAGTTTAGGTAAGCGTCGATTTGGGAGAGCCTTTACATTCGCATTGGGTCACAATACGGACACTTTGATACGCGCCGCCCGTTGGTGTAGGTATCAGATTTACTAGTTGTTGCCTTTGAACCAGTGCAGTCAATAGAAGGTGCCATCGAAACTTGCTGATGGTACGTATTCGCACCGGCCAAATTGGCTTTCCCTGGGGGAAGCTGGCTGCGCGAAAGCGCAGACTGATGAGGGACTGAATGCACCGATTATTTGCTTTGCAGTGTCGATGGTGCTACAGTCCCTCATCCGGCCCTTCGGGCCACCTGTCCCTACCCCTTTTGTCCCTTCGGGACATTTCCCCCTGACAGGGGGAATCGGCCCCCAGGGGAAGGCGTTTTCGGGTGCAAATCTGCCAGTTTTCTTGGTCGGTTCAAGGGAGTCTCACAGTCGCAAATTTGCAGGAGGGCTTCAGCCTTATGCCGTTTTCCCTCCGACACCACAGAAAAACTCCCGCCCTTTCCTTCCGGAAAAGGCGGGAGTTCCCGGTATAAATGAAATCACGCGCATTCAAAGCCAAGGAACCTTGTGCCCTGGAACGTCAATTTGCCGTGGTCGCCCTCGACGAGATAGCCGTAGTCGCTGCCGGAGACGGTCAGCTCCATGCGGTCGCCGCTTTCGACCTGAAACGTCGCATAGTACCACGTGGAGGAGCTGGTCATGTGCGTGTCGGTATTGTGGTGGTGCGACACCTCCATCCGCTTGGAGACGATGGTCGCCGGGACGGTCAGGCGCGGGGAGTTGTTGTTCTTGTGCCACTGGCCGACGCCGCGGACGAGGGTCACAATGAACACGCCGAGAATCAGAACGAACATGACCGTAAAGATCACAGGAAACACCGAGTCAAAAAATCCGAAGCCGAACATAGCTGGCCCTCTCTTTCTGTTTGTATCTACAGTATATCAGACGCAGAATTTTCCCGCAAGTTCCCATTGCGGGAAAAGCATCCGGCAGCCAGGAAAAAGTGCTTGCATTTTTCTTTCCCCGTGTTATACTGTGTATGAAAAGTCATACCAAGTATAACTCGTATCGGGAGGAAGTTTTTATGGCGATGCAGTTCCCGAAGGGGAAATTCATCAGTCTGGTCAAGGTCGGCGAAAAGGGGCAGATCGTCATTCCCAAGGGCGCGCGCGAGCTGTTTGACATTCAGCCAGGCGACCAGCTGCTGCTGATGGCCGACAAAAAGCGCGGCATTGCGCTCGTCGGCATGGACGATCTGAACGTTCCGGATTCGCTGTTCCGGCTGGCAAGGGAGGCAGAGGACGATGGAAATTCTGAGACTTGACGGTCTTTGCAAGCAGTATCCGGCCTTCCGGCTGGATCATGTCTCGTTTGCAATGGAAGCCGGGACGATCATGGGCCTGATCGGCCGCAACGGCGCGGGCAAAACGACCACGCTCAAATCCATGCTCCATCTCGTCCACCCGGACGAGGGCCGCATCACGATCTGCGGGCTGGACATGGACAAAGACGAACGCGAGATCCGCTCGCGCATTGGCTTCGTCTCCGGCGGTGCGTCCTATTACCAGCGCAAGCGCCTGCGCGAGCTGACCGCGGTCACGAAGTTGTTCTATCCCGGCTGGGACGACGCGCGGTATGCGCGGCTCGTAAGCCGGTTCTCTCTGGACGAGAGCAAGCGCGTCTGCGAGCTGTCCGAGGGCATGAAGGTCAAGTATCAGCTGGCCGTCGCCATGTCGCACCGGGCAGAACTGCTGATCCTCGACGAGCCGACGTCCGGGCTTGACCCGGTCTCGCGCGACGAGCTGCTGCAAACCTTCCTGACGCTCTGCGAGCAGGATGGCGTGTCGATCCTCTTCTCCACGCATATCACCTCCGATCTTGACGCCTGCGCGGATACGATCACATACATCCAGAATGGCCGCGTCGCCGTCAGCGCGGACAAAAAGACGCTCACGGACGCGTATCTGTCCCTACAGGGCGAGGATGCCGCGTGCAGCGCGGCGCTGCGCGCCAGACTCATCGGCGCGCGCAGCCACAAGGGCGAGCTGGAAGCGCTCCTGCGCAAGGAGGACGCTGCGCTGGCCGATGGCTTTGCGCTTGCGCCGGCAAATCTGGAGCAGATCATGGTGCATCTGGAACGGGAGGCGGAAGTATGAAGCTGTTAATGAAAAAGGAATGGAAGCTGACCGTCACGCCGGTGCCGCTGCTGTTTCTGCTGCTGAGCGGGCTCGTGCTCGTGCCGAGCTATCCGTATTACGTGACGTTTTTCTATAACGCCCTCGGTATTTTCCTCATGCTGCAGGCCGCACGGGAAAACCGCGACGTATATTATATGGCGCTGCTGCCGGTCACGAAGCGCGATCTTGTTAAGGCGCGCTTCTCCACGATTATTACGCTCCAGCTGCTGCAAATCGCGGTGTGCATCCCGTTCATGCTCATCCGCAGGAGCTATGCGGAGATCAATAACCCGGTCGGTATCGAAGCCAATCTGGCGTTCCTCGGCTTCGGCTTCGTGCTGATGGGGCTGTTCAACCTCGTATTTCTGCCCATGCATTATAAAAACGGGTATGATCTCGGCAAGCCCTTCGTCGTGTCGAGCGTCGTGCTGTTCTTCGCCATCGTGCTGCTTGAGACGCTCGACCACATTGTGCCGTATATGAAGACCGTCTGCGAGAGCTATGCGCCCGCAGATCTTGTCCGCCAGCTGCCGGTGCTGCTTGGCGGCATGGCGGTATATGCGCTCGAGACACGGCTGGCCTACCGCACGTCCTGCAAGCGGTTCGAAGCCGTTGATCTGTAATTGGATATCCCGAACCTGCCGCCCACCCGGGCGGCAGGTTTTCTGTTCTTTACAAACACGACAAATATGGTATAATGAGGTTGGATCATTATTGTCATATTGCACAACGCGTGCAGAACAGGAGGCTTCTTTATGCGGCTTGCAGTTCCTTACGACCATGGTGAAGTTTTCGCCCATTTTGGCCGGACGGCCCGGTTCAAGCTCTATGATATTACAGACAATCGCGTGGTCTCCTCCGCGATCGTCGATACGATGGGCAGCGGCCACGGCGCGCTGGCCGGATTTCTGAAGGCATATGCCGTTGACGCCGTGATCTGCGGCGGACTTGGCGGCGGCGCGCGGATGGCGCTGACCGAAGCCGGGATCCGGCTCTATGCCGGGGTCACCGGCCGCGCGGACGAAGCTGTGCAGGCGCTGCTGGCCGGCACGCTCAGCTATCAGCCGGACTATTGCTGCCAGCACCACGCAGGCGATACCGCCAGGCTCTGCGGCAGCCATACCTGCTCGGCTGCCTGCTATCACGAAAAACCGGAGGAATGATCAGCCATGGAACGTACATCTGAATTATATCAAAGCTTTCTGGATATTCTGCGCGAGGAGCTGGTTCCCGCCATGGGCTGCACGGAGCCGATCGCCATTGCCTACGCGGCGGCGCAGGCACGTGCGGCGCTCGGAGCGCGCCCGTCGCGGGTGAAGATCGAGGTCAGCGGAAATATCATCAAGAACGTCAAAAGCGTCGTCGTGCCGCACACAGGCTCCATGCACGGCATTGCAGCGGCAGCTGCCGCCGGTATCGTCGCCGGACGCGAGGACAAGGAACTGGAGGTCCTGAGCGAGGTCACGGACGCGCAGATCGCGGACATGCGCGCGTATCTCAAGACGGCTGTCTTTGACATTCGCCCCATCGACTCTCCGTTCATCTTTGATATCCGCATTACCGTCTATACCGACAGCGATCACGCCACCGCGCGCATCGTCGGCAATCACACGAACCTCGTGCAGCTGCTGCACGGCACGACGCGTATCATCGACCGGCCATGCAGTGAAACCGTCTCGGAGCGCCGCACCGACCGGAGCGTCCTGACCGTCGAGCGCATCGTGGACTTCGCCGAAACGCTCTGTCCGGAGGATGTACAGGAGATCTTTGAACGGCAGATCTCGTACAATATGACCATCGCCGAAGCGGGTCTGAATGGCTCCTACGGCGCGAACGTCGGCAGGACGCTGCGCGAAGCCTACGGCGAGACCGTGCAGAACCGCGCGCGCTATATGGCCGCCGCAGCGAGCGACGCGCGCATGTCCGGGTGCGAGCTGCCGGTCATCATCAACTCCGGCTCCGGCAATCAGGGCATCACGGCGTCCGTGCCGGTCATCGTCTATGCACAGGAGCTGGGCGTCAGCCGGGAGAAGCTCTACCGCGCCATGGCCGTCTCAAACCTCAGCACCATCCACATCAAAGCGCATATCGGCACGCTGTCGGCCTACTGCGGCGCGGTCTCCGCTGGCTGCGGAGCAGGCGCAGGCATTACGTATCTCTATGGCGGCGGGTATGAGCAGATCAAGCATACGCTCGTCAACGCCATGGCCATCACCTCCGGCATCATCTGCGACGGCGCGAAGCCCTCGTGCGCGGCCAAGATCGCGACCAGCGTGGACGCGGGCCTGCTCGGCTACCATATGTACCGCTGCGGAAATCAGTTCTACGCCGGCGACGGCATCGTCAAATCCGGCATCGAGCACACGATCGAAGCCGTCGGCTCCCTCGCCCACAACGGCATGGCCGACACCGACCGGCAGATCATTCAGCTGATGATGGAACCATAAAAAATGCAGAAAACCCGGGCTGCGGAACTTCCGCAGCCCGGGTTTCTTGGATTTTCCCGCAAAGGCAGGCAGATTTGTACCAAAAACTCCTTTTTCCGCGTTCCTTGCCTCTCCCTCTGGGAGAGGTGTCTGAGCGGAGCGAAGACGGAGAGGGTTCGCCGCGAACGGGATGGCAAGCGCCCTCTCAGTCGCCTGCGGCGACAGCTCTCCCAAAGGGAGAGCCAGGGGTCAGTGCGAATACGTACAACCCAGCAAATTTTGATGGCACCTTCTTTTGACCGCATGTATTCAAAGGCAACGACCAACAAATCTGATGCTATCCTAACGGGCGGCGCGTACCAAAGAGCTGTTATGGTGGCACTGCGGCACACGCTCCGCGTCCCCACGCGCTCTTTTCTCCCCTGTCTTTTCTCTTGCGAGAGAAAAGACAGGGCCTCCGGAGGAACGCGCTTATTCCATGATCGTCTTCGTCTGCTCCTCGCGGTACTGGCGTGTGTAGAGCTGGTAATAGGCGCCCCTGGCGGCCATGAGGGAGCGGTGCGTGCCGCTTTCGACGATCTTGCCGTCGTGGACGACGAGGATCACATCCGCGCGGCGGATGGTCGACAGACGGTGGGCGATGATGAATGAGGTGCGGCCGGCCATGACCTTTTCGATGGCGTTCTGGATGAGCCGCTCCGTCACGGTGTCGACCGAGCTGGTTGCTTCGTCGAGGACAAAAATACGCGGGTCGGCCAGAAGCGCGCGGGCGAAGGACAGCAGCTGCTTTTCGCCCGTGGAGAGCGTATTGCCGCCCTCGCCGATGTCGGAGTCATAGCCGTCCGGCAGGCGGGCAATGATCTGGTCGGCGGAAACAGCCCTGACCGCAGCTTCGATCTCGGCCATGGTGGCATCCGGTCTGCCGTAGCGCAGGTTTTCCAGCACCGTGCCGGAGAACAGGTGCGGCGTTTGCAGCACATAGCCGATATTCGAGTGCAGCCACAGCTGGCTGCGCTCGCGCGCGTCGCGGCCGTCGATCAGGACGCGGCCTTCGGTCGGCTCGAAGAAGCGGCAGACGAGATTGACGAGCGTCGATTTGCCCGCGCCGGTCTCGCCGACGATCGCGACGTTTGTGCCCTGCGGCACCTTCAGATTGAAATGCTCCAGCACGTTCTCGCTGCCGTCCGGATAGCGGAAGGTAACGTCCTGAAATTCAATATCGCCGTAGAGCGGCTCCCAGTTTTCCTTTTTCGGGTGGAACGCGTCGCCGTATTTCTCTGTCACCTCCGGCGTGTCGCGCACGTCGGATTCAGTCTCCATGAGCTTTGTGAAGCGCTCGACGTTGACCTGCACGTTGACGAGCGAGGAAATGACCTGCACGAGCCACTGCACCGGCTCCATCATGCCCTGCGCATAGTTCATGAATACGGAGAGCGTGCCGATGAGGATGACGCCGTCCCTTGTGATGATGCCGCCGCGCCAGAGGACGATCGCCAGTGCGATGGACGCAGCGAAGGCCGTCGTGGACATGAAGACGCTGCGGAAGTGCATGGCGCGCACGCTCAGGCGCTTCATTTCGCCGGTCAGGCCGTCAAATTCCTGCTCGACCTTGTCCTCGATGACCAGCGTTTTGGTCGTCTTCGCACCGGTGATTCCCTCGTTGAAGGTGCCAGTGATCTGCGAGTTCTGCTCGCGCACCTTGCGGTGGAAGAAGACGAGCTTTTTCTGGAAATACGCGCCGGACAGGACGAGCACCGGCACGATGACCATGACGCACAGCGCAAGCTTCCAGTTGAGCACGAACATCATGACGACGGCCAGCAGGAGGTACGCGATATACCACACGCCCTCCATCACACCCCAGGCCAACGTGCCTGCAATGCGGTCGGTATCGGACATGACGCGCGCGTGCACATAGCCCACGCTGTTTTGATTGAAGTAGGAGAACGAAAGCGTTTGCAGATGGTTAAAGGCTTCACGCTTGAGGTCGCGGCCGATATAAAGCTCTGCTCTGCACGCGCCGTAGGCGGAAATATAGTTGGTCGCCGTCTGGACGATCATGACCAGAACGTACAGGGCGATGAAGCCGCCGATGCCGTCCATCGTCCGATCCGCAATGAAGTGGTCAATGGCGTGCTGCTGGAACAGCGGAATGACAACATCCATGCCGCTGCCGATCGCGCCCGTCACGATCATCCAGAAAAACAGCATCCGGTAGGGCTTGAGATACGGAGCCAGCTTCGGGATGCCAAAGAAGGGCAGACCCTTTTTCGTTTCATCGTGCTTCATGCCGGCTCCTCCTCTCCGATGGACATTTGCATATCATAGATCTGGCGGAACAGGCCGTCCTCCTGCAGCAGCGCCTGCGGCGTGCCGAGCTGAAGAACCTTGCCGTGCTCAAGCACCAGAATGTTGTCGCAGTCCATCAGGGTCGTAATACGGTGGGAGATGATAATACTGGTCGCGCCGGCGAGGTCGCGATCCAGTGCGGCGCGGATCTTTTCGTCCGTCTGGGTATCGACAGCAGACAGAGAATCGTCAAAGATCATGACCGGCGTCTTCTTTGTCAGCATCCGGGCGATGGCCACGCGCTGCTTCTGGCCGCCGGAGAGCGTCACGCCGCGCTCGCCGACCATGGTCTGATAGCCGCCCGCAAACTGCTCGATATCCTCCGCGATGCAGGCCGTCTGCGCAGCCTTGCGCACGGTCTCGTTGTCTGCGCCGCAGATACCGATGTTCTCCTCGATCGTGCGGGAGAACAGGAACGGCTCTTGCAGCACGACGCCGATATGACTGCGCACCCACGCCGCGGGCATGTCCGCAATATCCTGCCCGCCGACCGTCACGCGGCCCTCGGACGGGGCATAGAGTCGGCAGAGCATCAGAATGAGACTGCTTTTGCCGGAGCCTGTGCCGCCCAGAACGCCGAAGCTTGTCCCGGCGGGGATGGTAAACGACACGTCTGAGAGGACGTCCGGCCCGGTCTCATAGCGGAAGGTGACATGGTCAAAGACGATATCGCCGTCCATGGGCGCAGGCGCCGCGCCCGGGGCATCCTGCTCGCACGGGGCGTCCAGCACCTCGGAGATACGGGAGACCGAGACACCCATCTTGCTCATCTCCGAGATCACGCGGCCGAGGCGGCGGACAGGCGAGATGCTCATGGTGTTATAGATTGCAAACGAGACGAACTCGCCCTCGGTCATCTCGCCGCGCACGCAGAGGTAGCTGCCCAGCACGACGACGAGCATCGTCTGGATGCAGGCCGTCGCGTCGCCGACGGCCCAGAAGTCCGAGAGCGTCCGGCAGAGACGGACCCAGAGGGAGGTATAGTCCTCATTCTGCTTTTCAAAGCGTTCACGCTCGTATTCCTCGCGGCCAAACGCACGCACGACGCGCACACCGGTCAAATTCTCCTGCGCAATGGTCGACAGGACACCCTCCGATTCGTCGCAGGCGGTAAAGCGCTCGCGGATGGAGTTATGGAACAGGAGCGAATAGACGATGATGATGGGGAACATGACCGCAGGCACGAGCGCCAGCTTCCAGTTCATGAGCGCCATGCACACGAGGGCAAATACGATCATGGCGATCATACGGAAGACAGAGACGAACTGCTCCTCAAAAAACGTCTTGATACGCTCCACGTCGGACGTGCAGCGCTGGATGATATCGCCGGTCGGGTTCTCCATGTGCCACTTCCACGGCAGGTGCTGGATATGATGATAAAGCAGGTCGCGGCTCGTCTTAACGAGCGTCTCGCCGGCCTTGGAGCTGTAGAGATTCACGCAGTAGCGCATGACGGCCGACAGCAGGCCGAGCCCCGCCATCAACGCCGCCGGGATCCACAGATCCTGCCGCAGCCGCTCGATGCCGCCGAGTGCTTCCACGACCTGCTTCGCCGCCGCGACCTTGACCGGCGCATTCCCGATCAGGGAGTCCACGCTCACGCGGATGATCTGCGGGATGACCAGCTCGCAGACCGTAAACAGCAGGCTTGCCGCGATGCAGGCGGCAAAATAGCGCCAGCTGCCCCGCAGCAGCCGCCGGAGCGTGCGGCCGTTCGTATTCGTTTTGCGGTTGTTCAAGGGGATATCGCCTCACTTTCCAAAGACAGGCCGAGGGCGGAATTGGATACTCCAATTCCGCCCTGTAAAGTTGAAGGGTTATTTCCAGATCAAAAACAGGATCACGAGCAAAATCGCAAGACCGATGAGATACGCGCCTGCGATCACCAGAACTGCCTTGGCCGCACCGAGCATGGCCCAGATACGCTCTTTGCTCGTATATTCGGCCGGTTCGCCGGATGGATCGGCATGCGGCCTTCTGCGCAGAACCTGCGGGCGGTCATCGTACAGACCGCTCATATCGGCGACGGTCCGCCCGTCATCCTCAAAGGGTTCTTTGCGTCTCATTTGTCATACTGGTGGCAGACCACATAATGACCCGGCTCGACCTCACGCTGCTTCGGCGCTTCGCACTTGCAGCGCTCGGTGGCATACGGGCATCTTGTGTGGAACTTGCAGCCGGAGGGCGGATTGGCCGGGGACGGGATCGAGCCCTGCAAAACGATCCGCTCGCGCTTGACCGTCGGATCCGGGATGGGGATGGCCGAGAACAGCGCCTTGGTATACGGATGCAGCGGACGGTCAAAGATGTCCTGCGTGTCGCCGTATTCGACCAGATTGCCGAGGTACATGACGCCGACGGTATCGGAGATATGCTCGACGACGGACAGGTCGTGCGAGATGAACAGATATGTCAGCTTGTACTTTTCCTGCAATTCCTTCAGCAGGTTGATGATCTGCGCCTGAATGGACACGTCCAGCGCGGAGACCGGCTCGTCGCAGACGACGAACTCCGGATTCATGGCCAGCGCGCGGGCAATGCAGATTCTCTGGCGCTGGCCGCCGGAAAATTCATGCGGATAGCGCGTCTTGTGGTACGGCTGCAGGCCGCAGTTGTCCATGATCTGATCGATATAGTCGTCAAACTCGTTCTTCGGGACGAGATTGTGCTCACGCACGGCTTCGCCGATGATCTCACCGACGGGAAGACGCGGAGAAAGGCTGGAGAACGGATCCTGGAAGATGATCTGCATTTTCGGGCGCAGGGCGCGCATCTCGGATGCAGACAGGTCATAGACCTCCTTGCCGTTGAAGAGCACCTGGCCGCCGGTCTTTTCGCCGCACAGGCGGAGAATGGCACGGCCGGTCGTCGATTTGCCGCAGCCGGATTCACCGACAAGGCCCATCGTGCAGCCGCGTTTGAGATTGAACGTGACGCCGTCGACCGCCTTGACATGGCCGACCGTCTGGGACAGAAGGCCGCCCTTGATCGGGAAGTACTTCTTCAGGTGATTGACCATCAGAATGTACTGCGGGTCGTATGCAACAGGCTCAAAATCATTTGCAATGATCTGCTTTTCCTTTGCCACGCTTACTCACCCGCCTTTCTGTTCTCTTCGTAATACCGGTAGCAGCTCACCTTGTGGGTCGGGCTGAGGCTGATCTCGCAGGGATATTCGCCCTTGCAGCAGTCCAGCTGCATCTCGCAGCGATCCTTGAAGTAGCAGTAGTCCGGCATGTTGACCGGGTTCGGCACCTTGCCGGGGATGGAATAGAGCTTGTCGACCTTCTTGCCGACGACCGGCTTGGAGGCCATCAGGCCGATGGTGTACGGGTGGCTCGGGTGCGCGAAGATCTCTTCCGCCGTGCCCTTTTCCACGATGCGGCCGGCATACATGACGACGACATAGTCCGCCATCTCGGCGATGACGCCGAGGTCGTGGGTGATGAGCATGATGGAGGAGTTAATCCGATCCTTCAGCTGCCGCAGAAGGTCGAGGATCTGCGCCTGAATGGTAACGTCGAGCGCGGTGGTCGGCTCGTCCGCAATGATGATCTTCGGGTTGCAGGCCAGCGCCATGGCGATCATGACGCGCTGGCGCATACCGCCGGACAGCTCATGCGGGTACATCTGGTAGACGCCCTCGCTGTTGGCGATGCCGACGGTCTCGAGCATTTCAATGGTGCGCTTTTTGATATCCTCTTCCGATTTGCCCTCGCCCTCGTGCAGGGCGATGACCTCGTCGATCTGTGCGCCGATGCGGAAGACGGGGTTCAGGCTCGTCATCGGCTCCTGGAAGATCATGGAGACGAAGTTGCCGCGCAGCCCCTGCATCTTCTCGTTTGGGGTCTTGGCGATATCATACGCCTTGTCGCCGAGATTCAGGCGGATCTCGCCCTCGACGACCTGGCCCTGCGGCCGCTGCAGCAGCTGCATAAGAGACAGGCTCGTGACGGACTTGCCGCAGCCGGACTCGCCGACGACGCCGACGGTCTTGCCGATGGGGACATCGAACGACACGCCGTCGACCGAGCGGACAACGCCCGTGTCGGTGAAGAAATACGTGTGCAGGTTATCAAATTCGACCGCATTATTGGGGTCGTGCATCTGGGTCAGATACTCGCTCTCCGGTACGTTTTTGCGCTTGCGGGTCTTTTCGAGCTTATCGGTGATCTTACGGTTGGCCCGGGAGATCTTCCGCGATTCCTTGGCGGACAGGTAGCCTTCATTCTTATTTGCCATCGTAGCTTCCCTCCTTCTCAGCGCTTCATCTTCGGGTCAAACGCGTCGCGCAGACCGTCGCCGACGAAGTTGAAGCCGAGGACGGTGAGCAGCAGGCAGACGCCGGCCGGGATCCAGATGAACAGATAGTTGGTCATAACGTAGGCATTGTTGACGTCGTTGATGATGTTGCCCCAGGAAGCGAACGGATACTTGACGCCGAGACCGAGGAAGGACAGCGTCGCTTCGGTCAGGATGGTGGAGCCAAGGCTCATCGTGCAGATGACGATCAGCTGCGGGATGACGTTCGGGATCAGGTGACGGAAAATGCGGTGCCAGGCGCGGATGCCGCCGGCTTCGGCCGCCAGCATGAACTCCTGCTCGCGCAGAGACAGGATCTGACCGCGAACCAGACGCGCGATGCTCGGCCAGCCGAGGAAGCCGAGAATGAGCATCAGATAGATCATTCGCGTCCAGGAGTCGATACGCAGCGCGTCCATGGCAGAACCGACGATAATGATGATCGGCATGGACGGGATGCAGTAGAACACGTCGACGATACGCATGATGAGGTTATCGACCCAGCCGCCGAAATAGCCGGACAGGCCGCCCATCAGAACGCCGAGAGACGTCTCAATGACAACGACGATGAAGCCGATGATCAGGGACACGCGGCCGCCGTACATGAGGCGGGTGAGCATGTCCATGCCGTTCGTGTCGGTGCCGAGGGGATGCGCCGCGCTCGGAGCCGCGTAGCGGTCATAGACATAGGTGTCCTTCATCTGCTTGACGGACCAGACCTTCGTGCTGGCGTCAAAGACGATATCGTATTCGGCAGTCTCGCCGGCTTCGTCGGTGTAGACGAACTGCGCGGAATCCGCGTTGATCGCTTCTTCCAGACGATCCTTGAAGTCACGCGTGATGACGATGGAGGAATCGGCTGCCTGTACGACGAAACGGCTGATGTAGCCAAGCGTCTCGCCGCCCTGCATGAGGTTGCCGGACTCGTCAACAGAATATTCCGTGCCGTCGACGGTGAAATTGCTCTCGCCCGTGGCGTGTGCGGTCAGCGCGCCGAGCTTGACGGCAAACGGCAGCTCGCCCACGCCGTCCGCGGCGTTGATGATATCGCGGCTGGCGTAGCCCTGCACGGTGCCGTCCTGATAGACGACATAGAAATCATCGGACAGGGCGTCGATGGTATAATCGACATCCTTGTAGGTAAATTCCGTATTGCCCTTCTTGTTGGCTTCGAGGGCCTTGCTCTGCGGAATGGAGCCGAAGCTCTGGCCGTCGGCCACGACGAAGCGCATGGCTTCGTTCTTGGTGACGCCGACGTATTCCTTCGACATCTGGGTATAGGTATAGAACTGTTCATCCTGACCATAGGGGCTGATGACGCCGCCGAGGAAAGAGAACAGGAACATGGCGACCAGAATGGACAGGCCGATAACGGCCAGTCGGTTGCGGAAAAAGCGCTTGGCAACGAGCGTACCCGGAGAGAGAACCTTGACGCGGCGGTCATCGTTCAGGGAATACTGCTCTTCCTGCTTGGGCGCGTTATTTGCGTTCTTGCCGGTGTTTTCAGACATGATGCAGTCCCCTTTCTTAAGAAATGCGCACGCGCGGGTCGACCACGCCGTACAGAATGTCGGTGAGGAGGTTGCTCAGAAGCGTCAGGATCGCCATGAACGACAGGTAGAACATCGAGAACGGGATATCGCCTGCGACCATGGACTGATACGACGTATAGCCGATGCCGGGGATGGAGAACAGCGTCTCGGTAATGAGCGCGCCGGAGAACAGGCCGGGCAGCGAGCCGCCGATGATCGTGACCAGCGGAATGAGCGTGTTGCGGAACGCATGCTTGTAGATGACCGTATGCTCAGACAAACCCTTGGCGCGGGCAGTCCGGATATAGTCGGCGTTCAGAACCTCGAGCATGTTCGTGCGCGTATAGCGCATGTACGAGCCGATGGAAACGATGACGAGCGTCAGGATCGGCAGGACGAGGTGGTTCGCCTTGTCAAGGAACTGGTGCCAGCTGTCCAGCTGGGCATAATTTCGTCCGACAAGGCCAAACAGGTCAAACCAGCCGAGCTTGACGGAGAAGAACAGCTTCAGGAGCGTTGCGAAGAAGAACGTCGGCAGCGAAATACCGACCAGCGCAGCCGCCGTGATCACATAGTCGCTCCGGGAATACTGCTTCGTTGCAGCCAGAATGCCGAGCGGAACTGCGATGAGCAGCGACAGCACAAACGAAATACCGCCCATAATGACAGACAGCGGCACGACCTCCCAGAATTTCTGTGTGGCCGGAACATTCCACTTCCAGCTGTCGCCGAAGTTGCCGACGATCGCTTTGGAAAGCCAGGTGAAGAAACCGGGGATGATATCCAGATCCAGACCGTAGGACGCATTGAGCTGTGCCAGCCACTCTTCATAGGGCTTGGCGCCGGGCGCCTGCGAAAGCTGGATCGCCATGGTCTGTGCAAACGAGCTGGGCAGACAGCGAATCAGCGCATAAATGATGAACATGACGCAGAACAGGATCAGAATGGCCTGCGCGATTCGCTTGATGATGTAATTTCGCACGAATTTTTTCGTTCCTTCCTTGCACGGCTGCGAGCCGCGTTTCTAAGTCCCTCTTTCCGGGAGAAATATCTATATCCAGATGCGCCGCAATATGGGCATCCCACCGCCTCGCGCCGCGGGGCGCTGGGACGGCCATATCCGACCTGAATCGACAAGAATCAGCCGCCCCAACGCAGCCCCGAAGGGCTGCGCCGGGTGCGGCCGCTCATTGCTAACCGCTGATGGGTTCTGCTGCAAAAGCCGCCGCAGAACGAACCAGTATGAATTACTTGACCTGGATCCGATCGATCTCAGACAGGAAGGTCCAGTACGGAGTCATATCCTTGGGGATGGAATCAACGACCAGGCGCTCGGAGGAGAAGATGGTCGCGTTGGAGCGCTGGTAGACCGGCAGCTCGACGCCCCAGTCAAGGATGATTTCCATAGCTTCCTTGTACATGGCCTTACGGGCTTCCTGATCGGTGGTCTGGCGGGCAGCGATGATCAGCTCGTCGAGATCGGGATCATTGATCTCGTAGTAGTTGGTGGAGCCGTTGGAATGATACAGCTGGTACATATCCGGGTCGTTGGTGGACTGCCATGCAGCAACCCAGCCCTCAGCCTCGCCGGACTGATAGGACGCGAACAGATCGGAAGCGTTGGCCATATCGTTGACGGTCAGCGTGAAGCCGATGGTCTTGAGCGCCGCAGCAGCGTTGGTCAGGGTCTGGAAGGTCGGATGGTCGCCGTTGCCGGAACCGCCGATGTTGACGGTGTACTCGGTCTTAGCGCCTTCCGGAGCAGCCGTGATCTTGCCGTCCTCGACGGTGTAGCCGGCAGCTTCGAAGTAGCCCAGAGCAGCGTTCAGAGCAGCTTCATACTTGCTCTCGGTGGACATGTCAGCAGTGTAGATGGCGTTGCCTTCCACGTCGGTGGAGTACGCGATCTGATAGCCGTCGTCGGTGACCTGCGGAGCAGCCCAGGACGTGTTGGAGATCGGGTAGTTGATGACGGTAGCGGTCTCGCCGTAGTAGGAGTTGATGCCTTCATCACGGTAAGCGGAGATGACGGTCATGATGGCCTTACGCAGGTCCTTGGAAGCTTCGGAAGCGGGGTCGTCGCCGACCTTGACGTTGCCGGCTGCCAGAGCCACGTAGCCGTAGCCGCGGTAGTCCATAAGACGGGTGGTGATGATGGCGCCGTCGTCGCCTTCTGCGCCGTTGATGTCAGCGATCTGGTTGGCAACTTCGAGGGAGAAGGACGGGTCGGAGATATCGAGAGCGCCGGACTGCACGCCGGTGATCTTATCAGCTTCCTGAGTTTCCTTCAGGCTGAGGTGGCCGTTCTTCGGAGCGCCCAGATAGTAGTTCGGGTTGGCGTCGACATAGAACACGCCGTCAGAGTAGTTGTTGAAGATGTACGGGCCAGCACCCATGGGAGCGCCGGTGACCTCGCGGATCTTGCTGAGGTCGCCCTTCGGGAAGCCGAAGGAGTTGTTGTCGTAGTCGAACAGGCTCACGTCGCCGTAGTAGTGCAGCGGAGCAATTTCCATCTGGAGCTGATAGATCGCGGTGGTGGACAGCTCAGAGGTGGTCAGGGTCATGCTGTAGTCGCCGGTCTTGACAATGCCTTCGACATGGTCAGCGGATTCGCCGGTCTTGACACCGATGGTGTAGTCAGCCCAGCTGTCGCCGAGCTCCTCAGCGAGGAAGTCGGAGATGGAAGTAGTAGCAACTTCCTTGTTGATGCCGTCGTCGGAGATGTCGTAGCCGTAGGTCTCGACGATCTTGTTCCACAGGTCAGCGGCGTCGGTAGCTTCATAGCCCCACATGGCAACGGCAGTCGCGAAGTCTTCCGCGCCGTAGTTTTCCATAACGTAGTCCGCAATGGACTGTGCGAACTTTTCACCCGCAGTCTGGAACGCAGCCCAGAATGCATTGTACTGCTCCTCGGTGTAGAGGTCGTTGGCGGTGTAGCCGTCGGGACCGGCAGCGAGGATGACGTTGACACGGGTGTCCATGCCGCCGCGGTACTCGTCGATGCCGACGATCGGCACGGAGTAGAACGTAGCGGAGCCGTCATAAGTCGGATCCATGTAGACGTACATGTTGAAGATGACGTCGTCAATGGTCATCGGGGTGCCGTCGGAGAAGGTGATGTCGTCACGCAGGGTGATGGCATAGGTGACGGTGCCGTCTTCGTTCTCGGTGACAACGCAGTCAGCCGGGCCATAGTAGGTGTAGTCTTTGCCGTTGTACTCGCGGGTCTCGCCTTCGATGCCGTTGAGGACCATCTCGCCGCGGCGGTCAGCGCCCAGCAGGGCGATCTGCGTCAGAGCGTGCGCGTCCTGGTCGGGAGCGGAAGCGGCAAAGAACGGGCTGAACTTGCCTTCGAAGCCGGTCTCAGCGATGACGATGGTGCCATCGGGATTTGCTTCCTCGGCAGCCGGGGTCTCGGTCTCGTCGGTGGTATCCGGAGTTTCGGGAGTTTCCGGAGTGGTCGTGTCCGCGCTGGTATCGGTCTCGAGCTTCGTCTCAGGCTTGGCGCAGCCGGCAAGCAGGCCAATGCAGAGAACGACAGCCAGAAGCAGCGCAAGGATCTGCTTGGTGTGTTTCATTTTCTAACCTCCTGAAATTTTCATTCATCAGCAGAGCGTCGTCCTGCAATTATATTGCAGGGCAAAAACAGGATATCCCGTTTTGCGGCGTTCTTTCCTCCGCGTACACTTGCTGACTATGATTAGAAATATGATACCGCAGAATGCGCCCCAAGTCAACCGGCATTCTTTTGAGAATGCAGATTTTTCTTCATATACTCTTGCTTACTTTGACGGAATAATGTTAAAATGCAATAAAGTGTTTTCCTTTGTATTCCTTACATTTCCATGCAGTGTTCTTGAAGAATAAACAAATGCACGCGTATCATACACGTGCATTTGTCAGATCTGTTATTTTGTATCAAATTTTGCCCGCCGCATCTGCGCGAACGACAGGCCGAAGCCTGCGGCGGCCAGCGCCGCAGCCGCGAGGTACAATGCGCCCCATGCCGTGATCCGGCTCCCACTCCGGATGAGCCAGACCGCGTGCCCGGCCATACTGAGCCCCGCAAGAACAGCTGCTGCGATCTCCAGCCCCGGCAGGCGGCAGACCGTCTGCTCGCAGAGATACAGCCGCATCGGGTCGCCGGCCCGCGTCATGCGCGCGAGGGTATAGACGTTGACGCCCGCAAGGATCAGCGCCGCCACGAGCGGCAGCGCCGCATAAAACGGCTGGCCTGCCGTCTGCCCCGGCATGCAGCCCGCAGCCAGCAGCAGCGCGGCCGCGCCGCCGGTCGCCGCCCACATGCGCAGCAGAAACTGCTTCCGCGGCAGCGCGCCGGTGTAGGAAATATACGCGCCGTCATAGTGGTATTCGCCGTCCTCGCCGCGCTTGAAGTCATCGAGATACTTCCGCCGCTTCGGGCCGCCCGGACGGACGCCGTCCGGGCGCATTTTGGGCTGATGCCCGCGGAAGGGCCACTGCATCACGCGATCCCCGTCAGATCGTAGCTGTCGAGCCACGCCTTTGCCGTCTCGCAGACACCACGCAGGCAGGTCTCCTCAAACGGGCTGTCCAGCGTCGCGTTTTTGAGAAGCTCGGTAAACACGCGGCTGCCGCCCTGCTTCGCGTAGGCCATGTAATGCTTCCACGCGTTATCCCTGTCCTTCTGGAGCATTGCCCAGAATTGCAGGCTGACAGTCTGCGCAAGGCAGTAATCAATATAGTAGAACGGGCTCTGGTAGATATGGCCCTGCCGCTGCCAGCCCTCGCCGTCGCCGTAGAACGGGATCTCGCCGCCGAGCTTCATCCACGGCATATACACGCCCAGCAGCTCCTTCCAGACCGCGTGACGCTCCGCCGGGGTCATGTCCGGCTTTTCATAGACGGCATGCTGGAAATGGTCGACCATCGTGCCATACGGGATGAAGGTCAGCGCGCCCGCCAGATGGCTGTAGCGGAACTTGCGGGTATCATCGCCGAAGAAGCCCTCGGCCCACGGCCAGGCGAAGAACTCCATGGACATGGAATGCACCTCGCACGCCTCGAGGCTCGGCCAGATATAGGAGTACGGGATCCGGTCGCGGTTGAGCCAGGCGGCAAAGGCGTGGCCGGCTTCGTGCGTCACGACCTCGACGTCATGCTGCGTGCCGTTGAAGTTGGCAAAAATGAACGGCACATGGTAGTCGCCCAGCGACGTGCAGTAGCCGCCCGCGCGCTTGCCGGGCGTTGAAAGGACATCCAGCAGCTCGTTATCCAGCATGAGGTTGAAGAACTCGCCGGTCTCCGGCGACAGCGCTTCATAGAACCGCTTGCCCTGCGCCAGGATCTCATCCGGCGTGCCGCACGGCTTCGGGTTGCCGCTGCGGAACATGAGGGCGTTGTCGGCAAAGCTCATGGGATAGGTCTTGCAGAGACGGGCGGCCTGCTCCTGATACACGGAAGCTGCCACCGGAACGACATATTTGACGACGGCCGCGCGGAACTTCTCCACGTCTTCCTTCGTATAGCAGTTGCGGCCCATGCGGTAATAGCCGAGCTGCGTATAGCCGTCGTAGCCCAGCTTGCGGCCCATCGTGTCGCGCAGATGCACGAGCTTGTCATAGATCTCGTCCAGCTCCGGCTGGTGTGCCTTGTACCAGCCGCCCTCCGCCTTCCACGCGGCAAGTCTGCGCGCGTCGTCCGGGCTGTTCTTGAACGGAGACAGCTGCGAGATGGTGTAGGTACCGCCCTCAAATTCGATCTGCGCGCTGGCGATGAGCTTGTCATAGGCCAGCACGAGCGTGTTTTCCTGCTTCAGCTCCTCGACAATCGCCGGAGAGAAGGTCTTGCGGGCCATCTCAGTGTTGATGAACATGAGATCGCCGTACTGCGCGGCAAACTCCTTGCGGAACGGGCTTTCAAGCATCGCGCCCTGCCAGGCATCCTCATAGGCCTTCAGCTCCGGCAGCGCGGCATTCCAAAATTCCTCCTCCGCGTCATAGAACTTGTCGCGGGTGTCGATGGAGTTGCGGACGCTGGAGAGGGTAGCGAGCGTATCCAGATGGATCATCAGCTTCTGCTGGGCGAGGAACGCTTCGTGCGCGGCGGCATAGTCCGGCGCATCCTTCAGCTGCTGCGTCACGGCACTGAGCTGCGCCTTCAGTTCTTCCAGATCCGGCCGGGTATACGGCATTTCAGAAAATTTCATGGGAGTCTCCCTTCATACTTGTGATTATGCGCTTTGATTATAGCACACCCGCACGCAGCTTCGCAACGCCTGTGTCTTGCGTCCGCGGCCAAATCATGTTACGATAAAGAAAAATGTACGCACAGGAGGAACATTCCGAATGACGAATCTGCAAAAATACGCCCAGCTGCACAAAATTCTGGGGGAGGCTTTCGTCTACCGCCGCGCGGTCGGCAAGCTGGAATTTGACATGCAGTGCTGCGCGCCGAAGGACGGCATGGAGCCGGCTGGCGCGGATATGGCAGTCCTGGCCGACCGGCATTTCCGGCTGACGCATTCCAAGCGCTTCTCCACCCTCGTGACTGAGCTGTACGCGGACAGTGAAGGGCTGACGCCGGTGCAAAGGAAGGTCGTCGAGCATCTGTACGACAATTGGGAAAAGGAAAAGAACATCCCGGCGAAGCTCAACTATGAAGCGAGTCTGGCCTTCAACCGTGCGTACTCCAAATGGCTTTCCGCCAAGCAGGCGAATGACTTTTCCCTCTTCCGCGATTCGCTCGCCGAGGTCATCAGCTATACCCGCAAGGCCATCGACCTGCGCGATCATCCGCTGCCGACCTATTACGACGCCTGCCTGGACGACCATGAAAAGGGCGGCAGCATTTTGCAGCTGGACACGTTCTTTGACGCGCTGCGCGCACGGATCGTCCCGCTGCTGCGCCGCATCCGAACCGA
This sequence comes from uncultured Oscillospiraceae bacterium, assembly GCA_934655875.1. Taxonomy (GTDB): domain Bacteria; phylum Bacillota; class Clostridia; order Oscillospirales; family Oscillospiraceae; genus CAG-170. Next base: position 11,081 of record CAKUHB010000030.1, on the reverse strand, counting down.
GGGCAAGCCGATCCGCACGGATTTCCTCACCCGTCCCTGCCCCATCGCGCAGCAGGAGGCGTTTTCCCGGTATCTGCTGGAGCTGGAGGGTCTGCGGCAGAGCGCGCTCGTCCTCATGACGACGGAGCATCCGTTCACGACGAACTTCGGCCCGCACGACGTGCGCGTGACCACGCATTATTATGAAGAGAACTTCATCTCCAACATCTTCACCACCCTCCACGAGGGCGGCCATGCGCTGTTCATGCAGAACGAGCCGGAGGAATTTTACCGGGAATATGCGTCCGACTCCATGACGAACGCCATGCACGAGTGCATCTCCCGCTTCTACGAGAACCTGATCGGCCGCAGCGAAGCGTTCATCCACTTTATTTATCCGAAGCTGCAGGAGCTGAGCGGCGGCACGTTTGCCGATGTGACGGAGCGCGAGCTGTATGAAGCGGTGAACCTCGCTTCGCCCGGCCTGATCCGCTGCGACGCGGACGAGCTGACGTATTGCCTGCATATCCTTGTCCGGTATGAGCTGGAAAAGGCGTTCATGAACGGGGAGATCACCGTCGATGAGATCCCGGCGCTCTGGAACGAAAAATACAAGACCTATCTCGGCCTTGACGTGCCGGATGACGCGCATGGCTGCTTGCAGGACGTCCACTGGACGATGCCGATCGGCTATTTCCCGTCCTATGCCCTCGGCTCCGCCTACGGCGTGCAGATCCTGCGGACGATGGAAAAGGAGCTTGACGTCTTCGGCTGCGCGGCAAAGGGCGATCTGCTCCCCATCCGCGACTGGCTGACGGAGCACGTATTCTCCATCGCTTCTGTCACGACCCCCGCCGAATGGATCCGCGCCATCACCGGCGAGCCGCTGAACCCGGCGTATTTCCTCGATTATCTCGAAGAAAAATTCTCCGCGCTCTACCAGCTGCCGGAAAAGCCGTAAATAAAAAAGAAGCCCTTTCGGGCTTCTTTTTTATTGCTTCTGATTTCTGTTCAGAACATCCTGTAACGTGATACCGCTTAAGTATTCGCGGATCGTGCGTTCCAGCCCTTCCCACACCGGGAGCGTCAGGCAGCTTTCCTTGCGCGGGCACAGGTTTTCCGTTCCGTCCAGACAGGCGACGGGCGCGAGTCCCCCCTCGGCGATCGTCAGGATCTCATAGACGGTATATGCTTCCGGCGCGCGGGCCAGACGGTAGCCGCCCTGATAGCCGCGCGAGGTCTGTAGAATATCCGCACGGTTCAGAAGCGGGATGATCTGTTCAAGATATTTTTTGGAGATCTCCTGCCGCTGTGCGATCTCCTTCAGCGACACATAGCCCGCCTGCTGATGCTGCGCGATATCCAGCATCAGCCGCAGCGCATAGCGGCCCTTGGTTGAAATTTTCATGCCATTGCCCCCCTTGACTTGATTGTACAATATCATGAATCCATCGGCGGCGCAAGGGGAGCTGCCAAATTTGTGCAGGTCGCTGAACGCGCCTAATCGGTTGGAAGCTCGCGGCGGACCCGCTCCGCCTGCCGGCGGCGGGCTTCAAGACACTTGAACACGCCGGGGATCAGGAAGCAGTTCGCCAGCACCCACGCCAGCGGATTTGCCATGCAGGCAGCGGCAAAGCCGAAACGCGGCACGGCCCAGACGCTGACGAAGATCCGCGCGATCATCTCCAGAACACCGGACAGAAGGGACAGACGGCTGTAGCCCATGCCCTGGATGGACAGGCGCAGCACGTTGACCAGCATCAGGAACAGGCCGAAATACGCGTCCATCCGACACACTTTCCACGCAAAGGGCAAAACCGCTTCCGCTTCCTCCTGGCGAATGAAGAGCAGGATCGCATACGGCGTGCCGAACTGCGCCAGCAGCAGATGCAGGACAAAATACATCGCGCCCAGCAGGCAGCAGGCGAGGATTCCCTGCCGGATCCGGTCGTACTTGCCCGCACCGAGGTTCTGTCCGACGAAGTTCGTTGCCGCCATGGCCAGCGCGTCATACGGGCAGCAGAACAGCTGGAACAGCTTCGTCGCCGCCGCGACGCCCGCCACGCAGATCGCGCCGAGCGTATTGACCGCCGTCTGCAAAATGACAGAGCCGATTGCCGTGATGGAGCATTGCAGCCCCACCGGGACGCCCATGCCGAGCAGGCGGGATGCCTCGCGGCTGCACAGACGCCAGTCGTCCTTTTCCATCCGCAGAACCGGGAAGCGCCTGCGCATGTACCACACGCACAGAACGCCCGAGACCGCCTGCGACACTACCGTCGCGACCGCCGCGCCGCGCACGCCCCAATCAAGCACGCACACCGTCAGAAGATCGAGCACGATGTTGATGAGCGACGCAATGGCAAGGAACCACACCGGCGAGCGGCTGTCGCCCAGCGCGCGCAGCACGCACGCGCCCATGTTGTAGAGGATGATGGCCGGGATGCCGATGAAGATGACGAAAATATAGTCGAACGCATAGGACATTTCCTCCTCCGGCGTCCCCATCGCCGTCAGAAGCAGGCGGCAGGCGGGCAGCGTCAGCGCCAGCAAAACCGCCGACACGATGACGCACAGCCACACGCAATTGCCGATATACCGGCGCAGCTGCCGCACGTCGTTCGCGCCGAACGCCTGTGCCACCGGGATCGCCATGCCGGTGCAGAGCCCCGTGCAGAAGCCGATCACCAGATAGTTCACCGAGCTTGTCGCGCCCACGCCGCCGAGCGCCATCACGCCCAGCGCGTGCCCGACGATCGCCGTATCCACCACGGAATAGACCTGCTGCAAAAGTAACCCCAGCAGGACGGGAATTGTAAACTGTAATACCATTTTCAGCGGCTTGCCGCTGGTCAGGTCGTGCGTCATATTGGTCCGCCTCCTTTTTCGAGCTATTGTTATAGCACATATTTTGCGTTTGTCAATTCATTTTTGTTTATGTTTTACAGTTCCGTCATTAGTTCTTTGTATACTATGCTTCTCTCCTGCGAATGGCAAAGCCGCGCGGCTCCGGTGGAGCCGCGCGGCAATCTTGATAAGCTTCTGTTGTTACTGGACGATGAAGTTGACGGATTCGTCACCCTGCTTGTCTGCGCCGTAGACATAGTCCTTGCCGGGCATGATGGCGTTGAGGACGATGCCGACGATGGAGCCGACGGCCAGACCCGAAAGGCTGATCGCACCGAGCTGGAGGGAGCCTGCCGAGGAGTAGCTGATGCCGATGGACAGAACCAGGATGAGCGCCGCGACCAGAACGTTGCGGGACTTGGTGAAGTCGACCTTGTTCTCGACGACGTTGCGCACGCCGACTGCGGAGATCATACCGTAGAGCACCAGGCTGACGCCGCCGATGGTGCCGTTCGGCATGGAGGAGATGATGGCCGCGAACTTCGGGCTGAAGGAGAAGAGCATGGCCAGAACCGCCGCGATGCGGATGACGCGCGGGTCATAGATGCGGCTGAGCGCCAGAACGCCGGTGTTTTCGCCGTAGGTCGTGTTGGCGGGCGCGCCGAAGAGGGCTGCGAGGGTGGTCGCCAGACCGTCGCCCATCAGGGTGCGGTGCAGGCCGGGATCTTCAATGTAGTTGCGGTTGCAGGTGGAGGAGATGGCGGACACGTCGCCGATATGCTCGACCATGGTGGCAAGCGACAGGGGAACGATGGTGATGGCTGCGGTCAGGAGCATGTGGCTGTCGACATTGCCGGAAGCGAAGAGACCGAAGACAGTCTGCTCCATCTTGATGGGCAGGGCGAACCACTTGGCTTCGGAGACGTTGGCGACGAGCGTGGCGCGGGTGTTGGCGTCGAAGACGACGGCCAGCACGTAGGAGCCGATGACGCCGAGGAGGATCGGGATGATCTTGATCATGCCCTTGCCCCAGATGTTCGCGGCGACGATGATAAGGATGGCCGCGATGGCGATCCACCAGTTGCCGGTGCAGTTATTGATGGCGGAGGAGGACAGGTTCAGGCCGATGGCGATGATGATGGGGCCGGTGACGATGGGCGGGAAGAAGCGCATGACCTTCTTGGCGCCGAACGCCTTGAACAGGGCCGCGAGGATGACGTACACCAGACCTGCACACGCAACGCCGAAGCAGGCGTAGGGCAGCATCTCGAGGTTGGGCTTGCCGTCGACCATCGGGGCGATGGCCGCGTAGCCGCCGAGGAAGGCGAAGGACGAGCCGAGGAAGGCCGGGACCTTGCCTCCGGTGATGAGGTGGAACAGAAGCGTGCCGAGGCCGGCAAACAGAAGGGTGTTCGAAACGTCGAGGCCCGTCAGGATGGGCACGAGGATCGTTGCGCCGAACATGGCGAACATGTGCTGGAAGCCCAGCAGCAGCATCCGGCCTGTGCCGAGCTGTCTGGCATCATAAATGCCGGTTTCCGGAATCTTGCTTTTTCCCATGGTTTTCTCCTTTCTCTTCTCCATTCCTGCCGGAGCCGTGCCGCATATGCATAAAAAAAGAATTGTGAAATCCGGAAACACCGGTCTCACAATTCTTCATTCCAAAAACAAATACGGCGCCGGTGAAACGGGTTCCCCGGCAGAAACAAAAACGGGGGCACAGAGGCTGATACTTCCGGTTCGGACGATCATGCGGCGCACTCCCTTTCCTTAAACTCACTGGAGGGCATTATACCGGCTCGCTCCGCAAATTACAAGTGTGGGTTTTGTCGAAATTCCGCAGCCGCCCACAGCCGCTTTTGGTCAGTTTCACCAGTTCATTCCAGCTCGTCCAGCGTCAGCCGGAAGCTGTCCAGGAAATGCGCCATGAAATAATCCAGGCACGGCAGATGCATGTCCGTCAGCGCCTGCCGCGTCTGCTTTTCCGCAGCTTCAAACTCGGAATTGCCGGCCTTCAGCTCCTCGACGCACTTGATATAGGCAGAGAGCTTGTCCGCCGCCTTTACGATCTTCGCGACAGCCGGGTCGGATTCAAACAGCAAAGGCCGATAGCTCTCCTGCAGCTCCGGCGGCAGCAGCGCCAGCAGCTTTTCACAGCTGACGGCTTCGATCTGCTTGTAGGCCTTTTTGATCTCGGGATTATAATACTTGATCGGCGTCGGCAGATCGCCCGTCAGGATCTCCGATGCGTCGTGGAACAGTGCCGCCGACGCGCAGCGATCCGGATCTGCCGGCTCGCCCAAAATATCGTGCTGGATCACGGCAAGGCCGTGCGCCAGCACGGCGACCATGTGGCTGTGCTCCTGAATATTCTCTTCAAACGTGTTGCGCATCAGTCCCCAGCGGCCAATGTAGCGCATGCGGGAGATGAGCGCGAAAAAACGGTGCTGCATATGCTCCTCCTTATGCGATCAGCGATTTTTCCTTCCACTTGCCGCGGAAGAAATGTGCGTAGCAGACGACGAGCGTCAGCGTCCACGCCATGGCCTGGCTCCACCAGATCGCCGTATAGCCGAAGGCCGCCGTCTTGTGCAGGCTGTAGGCGAACACGACGCGCAGGCCCAGCGCCATAAGCGCGTAGAACGTGGCGTGGAAGCCCTCGCCGACGCCCTGGAACATGCCGTTGGCCGGAAAATAGACGGCGAAGATCGGGATGGCCACCGCGGACGCGAACAGGTGCTGGCGGCAGATCTCCGCCGCGGCCACATCCAGCCGGAACGCACCGATGATGAGCGAGATCCCCGCGATCTGGCACACACACAAAGCAAGCGTCATGAAAAGCGACACCAGAACGCCCTGTCCAAGGCCGCGCGAGACGCGCTCCGGCAGTCTCGCGCCCATGTTCTGCCCGGCATAGGTCGCCATGGTGCTCTGGATACCGATAATCGGGATCATCAGGATGTTCTCCATCCGGCTGGCCACCGTGTACGACGCGATCATGCTCTCGCCGTAGAAGTTGACGAGCTTCTGCAAGAACAGGAAGCCGCACGAGACGATCGATTGCTGCAATGCCATCGGCAGGCCGACGCGCAAAATCCGTCCGGCCGCTGCCGGCTCCAGCCGCAGCTCGCGCGCGCAAAAGCGCAGCAGCTCATATTTCCGGTGCATGTACCAGAAGCCGATCACGCAGGACGCCAGCTGCGAAATGACCGTCGCGATCGCCGCACCGGCCACGCCCATGCCGAGCGCCGCCACGAACAGCAGATCAAGCACCACATTGAGGAGCGACGAGACCAGCAGGAAATACAGCGTCGCCCGGCTGTCGCCCAGCGCGCGCAAAAGCGCCGCCGCAATGTTATACCCAAACTGGAACACCAGCCCCGCGGCATAGATGCGGAAGTACAGAACCGCCTGCGGCAGCAGCGTCTCCGGCGTGCCGAGGAAGCCGCGCAGCAGAAGCTTCGCGCTCAAAAGCCCGATCGCGCTCATCACAAGTCCCATCGCCAGCATCAGCACGATCGCCGTCGCGGCATACCGGCGCAGCTCTTCGGTCCGCCCGGCGCCGAAATACTGCGAGATGAGAACGCCCGCGCCAATCGAGAAGCCCAGCGCCAGCGCCGTAAACAGGATCGTCAGCGACGCGCACGCGCCGACAGCAGAGAGCGCCTGCTGCCCCTCAAAATTGCCGACGATAATGGTATCCGCCGTATTATAGAGCTGCTGCAGCAGGTTTCCCAGCATGATCGGCAGCGCAAACTGCAAAATAAGCTTCCAGGGCGTGCCCCGGGTCAGGTCCTTTGTCATGATATCCCTCTTCAGATCGATAGTTCGTATATTGTAACATAAAAAGAAATCCTTGTAAATCGCAGGATTCCGCTTGAAAAGCCTTTAACCTTGTAGTATAGTAGGTTATAAGAAAGCGAGGACATGCACATTATGATGATTTCCAGCAAGGGCCGCTATGCGCTGCGCGTGATGATCGATCTGGCCGAGCATCCGGACGAGGGATATATCCCCTTGCAGACCATTGCCGCGCGGCAGGGCATTTCTGAAAAATATCTGGAGAGCATTCTTGCCGTTCTGAGCAAGGCGAAGCTCCTTGACGCCCTGCGCGGCAAGGGCGGCGGCTACCGGTTATCCAGACCGGCAGGCAGCTACACCGCGTTTGAGATCCTCTCGCTCACCGAAGGGACGCTCGCACCCGTGACGTGTCTGGAAAGCGGCCAGCAGTGCGAAAACGCCGCCAACTGCCGTACGCTCCCCCTCTGGCAGGGCCTTGACCGCGTCATCGCCGAATACCTCGGCAGCTACACGCTGGCCGATCTCGTCACAATGTGGAAAAAGCCGTAACTTAAACCAAAACGGACGCGCCATCCGGCGCGTCCGTTTTTTATTCTCCGCAGCCCTGGATCTCCAGAGAATCCAGCGCTTCCTGTCCTGCCGCGGTCAGCGCCATGCTGCCGCGGATGGGATAGTCTTCATATCCTGCGTAGTCGAAGCCCCGCAGCGGCAGGGCAAAATCGACGGAGATCAGGCGCTTGATCTGTAACGCAAGGATCGCCGCGCTCACTGCCGCGCGCGAGCCAAGCTCCGTCAGATAGACCGGCGTCTCGCTCGTCCGGGTACAGGCAGCCGGCAGAAAGGCCAGCTCTCCGAACTGCCGCAGAAGCTGCATCTCCAGCTCCGTCAGCAAAAGCACATGGCTCCTGCATCCGCCGCAGGCGCTGCCGCACCCGCTGCAAGCTCCGCATCCACTCATACAGCATCCCTCCTGTCTGATAGCATACCCAAAACCGGCCGTTTCGTCAACTGTCCGGTCACACGCCCGCAAAATGGAACACGATTCCGATTACGGCGGAAATGCCGATAAAAATAATCGGGTGCCATTTCTTCGTCGGCTTCACCCAGTTGGTGAATACGATCAGCGCAGCCGCCAGCAAAACCGCCGGCCACTTGATATCCTGTAGGATCCGGCTGCTGACAGCCCCGGAGCCCAGAAACGCCAGCGGCAGCACCGACAGCCCCGCCGCCGCGATCAGCCCAGAGGACGCCGGGCGCAGCCCGTAGAACGCGTGCTCCACATAGGGATTGTGGCGGAATTTTTCCAGAATTTTTGCGATGATCAGGATGACAATGATCGACGGCGCGACCAGTCCGGCCGTCGCAATGATCGAACCGGGGATCCCGGCTGTGGTAAAGCCCACATAGGTCGCCGTATTGACGCCCATCGGGCCGGGCGTCGACTCGGCCACGGCCAGCATATCGGCCAGCTGCGAGAGTGTATACCAGCCGGTCTTGCCCGCGATCTCCCGCAAGAACGGCAGCGTCGCCAGTCCGCCGCCGATGGCGAACAGACCGGCCTTGAAAAACTCATAAAAAAGGCGCAGATAGATCACGGCTTCTTCACCTCCAGCTGCTTGATCACAAGGCCCGCGGCAGCCGCGAGGATCACGAACACGACCGGCGAAATGCCGAGCCCCAGCAGATCCGATGCGACAGAGCCGAGCATCACGATCAGGAAAATGATGAATGTCGGCACGTCGATGACCGATTTTTTGAGAAGCTTCAGAACCGCGTTCAAAATCAGCACGCACACGCAGACCTTGATCCCGGCAAACGCGTTCTGCACCACGGCCAGCTCAGCAAAATTGGAGATGAGCCCCGCCAGAATGCAGATAATGACCAGCGACGGAAACACCACGCCAAGCGTAGCGAGAATGCCGCCCGCGATCCCGCGGCGCTTCTGGCCGATAAAAGTCGCCGTATTGACCGCGATGACGCCCGGCGTGCACTGGCCGATGGCAAAATAGTCGACAAGTTCTTCCTCGCTTGCCCATTTCTTATTTTCCACGACCTCGCGCTGCAAGATCGGCAGCATGGCATAGCCGCCGCCGAAGGTCATCACGCCGACCTTTGCAAATGTGATGAACAGTTCCCATAGTTCCTTCAACCTTGTCCCTCCCAGGAAGAATCTCAAATAATCCCAAGATATGATACCACAAATGCTCCCCCTGTCAATCCCCGCAGGACAAAGGCGGCGGTTCTTTTCCTGTTGACATTTGTAACCACTTCTGTTATGCTGTGTTTACAACCGTAAACACAAGCACAGAAAGGAGTCCTGCCGTATGGAAAAGAAGCTCGATCTGACGCAGGCCGAATGGCTGCTGATGGAAAAGCTCTGGGCGCAGTCCCCGCAGACTGGCCGCGAGCTGACCTGCGCCATGCAGGCGCAGACCGGCTGGAGCCGGAGCACGACGCTGACGCTTCTGCGGCGGCTGACAGAAAAGGGCGCCGTCCACTGCGGCGTGCAGGGGAAAACGACCGTCTTCCTGCCCGCCATCGCGCGTGCGGACGCCGCAGCCCAGCAGACCCGCGACCTGCTTGGCCGCGTGTACCACGGAAGTCTCAGCCTGCTCGTCAGCGCCATGACGCAGCAGCAGGCGCTGCCGCAGGCTGAGATCGATGAGCTCTACGCCCTGCTGCGCGACATGGAGGAGAAACAGCGCCATGACTGAATGGTTCGTCTCGTCCGCCGTTCTGGCGGCAGCTCTCATCGCACTTCACTATCTGCTGCGCGGCAGGATCGGCCCGCGGGTGCAGTATGCCCTGTGGCTGCTCGCGCTCATCCGGCTGCTCATCCCGGTCTCCATCGGGAAAACGGCCCTCAGCATTGAAAATCTTCTGCCGCAAAAGCAGCCCGCGGCGCAGAGCGCCGTGCAGACCGTCCTGCCGTCCGCGTCCGGCCCGGCTGCACCGGCGGCAGCCGGTTCGAAGCCTGCGCCGGTATCCGTGTCCAACGCCGCACCGGCGCAGAAGACCGCCGGTCGCGGACAGCTCCTGTTTGCCGTCTGGCTCTCCGGCGCAGCGCTGGTCGGCGGATGGTTCGTCTTCTGCGATCTGCGCTGCCGCCGCAGGCTGCGCGCCGGAAACCAGCAGCTGCGTCCCGCCGCAAAAGACTGCCCGGAGATCCGGCTCACCGGAAACGCCGGGTCTCCGTGCCTGTTCGGCCTGTTCCCGCCGGTCATCTATGTGACGCCCGATTGCGCGCAGGATCCGGCGCTCCTGCGCCACTGTATCGCGCATGAGACTGCGCACTATCGCCACGGCGATCACCTCTGGGCCGTGCTGCGCGGGCTGTGTCTGGCGCTGCACTGGTTCGATCCCTTCGTCTGGTGGGCAGCAGTTTTGTCACGGGAGGACGCAGAGCTGGCCTGTGACGAAGCAGCCATCCGCCTTCTGGGCGAGGACGCGCGCGCCGAGTATGGCCGCTCGCTCATCCGCATGACCTGCCGGACGCACGTCGGCCCGTTCTCGGCCGCGACCACGATGTCCAGCCGCGGCAGGCAGCTGAACGCCCGCATCCGCGCCATCGTGAAAAAGCCCCGGACGACCGTGCCCGTCCTCATCGCCGTGCTGCTCCTTGCTGCGCTCGCCGCAGGCTGCACCATGACGGGCGCAAAGCCGCAGGAGCAGCCGGCGGAGCCGTCCGCCGTACAGCAGCCGGAAGCGGAACCGGAAACCGTACCGGAGCCGGAACCTGATCAGCTTCCCGACGAACAGCTCGCCTCCACTGTGGAACCGCTGGACATGATGATCGCCGCGAAGGTGGATCATGCCGCGGGCGCGGATGCGCTTTCACAGGACGCGAAGGACAGCTTCTGTGCGTATCTGCTCCAGAACTGCGCCGCGCTCGAGCAGCTCGGCCTGTTTGACGCCGAAGCCCATTGGACCGCCGAAGCGCTGAGCGCTACCTCTTTCTGCCTGACCCTGTACGCGCCGGAGCAGGAGAATGCAGCAGACGAGCTTCTTTACCGCAGCGAGACCGGCCTTGTGACCGACACGCGCTTCCGCGTCTTTGCCGCCGCATGCGGCGACGACGCGCCAGAGAAGGTGCGGGCGTATATCTTCCAATGCCTTCTCAGCAGCGTCAGCCCGCTCTCGCCGCTGGACTATCTCGAAGCGTATCTGGACGGGCACTATGACGAGCTTTCCGCAGCCGGGATCTGGGACTATCATACGGTCTGGTCCATGATGCTGGCCGACCGGAGCCTGTTCCTGACGATCTCCGGCCTGCCGGACGGCGGCGAACGGATCTTCGTTCTGGATCTGGATACGAATGCCGTAACGCCCACGGAGCTTATGGTCTGCAACTGAAAAAACCGGCGCCGCGGTATTCCCTGAACTGCCCCCCATTTGTTAGACAGTATGATATACTATCTAACAAGTGGGGTGTTTTGCTATGCCAAAAGGAGTAC
>CAKUHB010000029.1 GCA_934655875.1 uncultured Oscillospiraceae bacterium | reverse complement strand
CTTGCGATGGCGGCGCCGGAGCTGTTCGCGGCTATCGCGCCTTGCTGCGGCGGCGGAATGCCGTGGAACGCAGAGGTGCTGACCATGCCGGTCTGGGCGTTTCACGGCGCGCTGGACGATATCGTTCCGCTGACAGAAATGGTCGATATGGTGAAGGCGGTACAGCGCGCAGGCGGCAGCGCAAGGCTGACGGTTTTTGGAGACTGCGGCCATGATGCATGGACGTATGCGTATGATGAAACGCTCTTGCAGTGGCTGCTGGCACAAAAAAGAACGGAGACGGACAAATGAATCCATATTGTTTTGAGAGTCAGAATCGGGAACTTGTGCTGTCCCGGTACAATATGCCGACCCCGTGGATGAACTACCTGTCCAACGGGACGCTTCACGCGATGATCTCACAGGCGGGCGGCGGCGCTGCATGGTACAAATCCCCGCAGATCTGGCGCATCAACCACTACCGCTTCTTCCACCTGCCGACCGACCGCAGCGGATTTTATACCTACATCAAGGACGGCGATGCCGTCTGGTGCCCGACGAGCGAACCGTGCGCATGTAAGCCTGAGAAATGGGAGGCCGCGCACGGCATGGGCTACACCCGCTTTACGGCAGAACGTGATGGTCTGCGCACCGAGGTTACATATCTGGTCAGTCCGCTGGAAAACGTCATGCTCTGGCATCTGGAGCTGCGCTCCGACCGTGACCGGGATGTGACGATTTACCCCTACGTCGAGCTTGGCATGATGGAATTCATGCGCGAGCTGCAATGGCAGTGCTACAACAAGCACCAGCTGTCCGTCTATGAAAAGGACGGCGTGCTCATTTATCGCTACGGCGTGGAAAACCAGCCGAAGCCCGACGAGACGCCGCTGGTCTACTTCGCAAGCGACGTGCCCGCTGTCGGGTTTGACTGCGACCGCGATGAATTTATCGGCAGCTACCGCAGCGAGGAAGCACCGGTCGGACTTGAACACGAGCACCTGAAAAAATCCACGCTCTTTGGCGGCGACCCCTGTTTCGCGCTGGAGCTGCCGCTGACGCTCCGCGCCGGGGAACCGAAGTCGGTCAATATCTACCTCGGCACGGAACTGACGGAGAACGAGATTTTCCGGTCGCTTGCCGCCTGCAAAGCGCCTGACTTTTTCTCCGCGTCCATGCAGAAGCTGGCGGCCACATGGGAGGATTTCTTCTCCGGCTTCCAGTGCAGCCTCCAGGACAAGGACGCGGAGACGATGATCAATATTTGGAATCCCTACCAGATGGAGCGGAACTTCCGCTTCTCCCGGAATATCAGCTATTACGCAACCGGCACGTTCCGCGGCGTGGGTGTACGCGACACCGCGCAGGACGTTCTGGCCATGATCCCCTTGCAGCCTGACCGGGCGAAGGAGAAATTCGAACTGCTGCTCACGCAGCAGTATCAGGACGGCCACTGCAACCACTATTTCTTCCCCACCGAGGGCTGGGAGCCGGTCACGCGCATCCACTCGGATAACCACCTCTGGCTGGTCATGGACGCCTATCACATCGCGCTGGAAGAGGGGAGCGTCGCATATCTCGACACGCAGGCTCCGTATTTCGACGGCGGTAGCGGCACGATCTGGGAGCATATCAAGAAGTCCATCCGCTTCACCACGCAGAATATGGGCGCGCATGGCTTCCCGCTGATGCTCAGTTCCGACTGGAACGATATGCTCTATAAGGTCTGCCGCAAGGGGAAGGGCGAGAGCATCTGGACAGGGATGCAGTTTGCCGTTGCGCTGCGCATGATGCAGGAGCTGGCCGAGCGCATGGGCGAACCGGACTTCGCGGAAGAATGCAAGGCACTCTATGCCCGCCAGCAGGAACTTTGCCGCACGCTTGCATGGGACGGCGCATGGTTCCGCCGCTGCATCACGGACGAAGGCCGCTTTATCGGCTCGAAATCCGAGCCGCAGGCAAAAATCTGGCTCAACACACAAAGCTGGTCCGTCCTGAGCGGTCTTGGCACGCAGGAGCAGCAGCTTCAGGCCATGGACAGCGTAAAAAAATATCTTGATACCGACCTCGGCATCAAGAAAATTCATCCGGCCATGACGACGGACTATCCGACGAAGGAAGAAAATCTGACCTGCTACAACAAGGGCTGCGGCGAAAACGGCAGCGTGTTCTGCCACGCGAATACCTGGGCGATCATTGCCGAGTGCATGCTGAAACGGCCGGAGAACGCTTGGAAATACTACCACCAGCTTCTGCCGATGGTCGCGCAGAAAACAGCGGGCGCGGAGCGCTATAAGGCGGAGCCGTATGTCTATTCCTCGAATATCTTCGGCCCGGAGAGCGATAAATTCGGTCTTGCCAACGTCTCATGGCTGACCGGCACAGCCGCATGGATGTATCTGGCCGCGACGCAGTATCTGCTGGGCGTCCGCCCGGCGTGGGACGGCCTTGCAATCGATCCCTGCCTGCCGGAGCAGCTGCTTCCGGCGAAGGTCACCCGTGTCTTCCGCGGCTGCCGGTATGAGATCACGATTACAAAAAACCAAAAGCTGTTCGTTCCGCATGTGGACGGAAGAGAACAGCTGAGCATCCGGATATAAGAAAACCACCAGTCATGTGCATCGCGTGCGTGACTGGTGGTTCTGTTTTACGGCAATCCTGGTGAATCCGTATGCACTTACCTGCTCGATTGTAGGGGCCGATGCCCACATCGGCCCTTGTGGAAGTTCCGAATTTGCCGAAGACTACCGTAAAATCGGTGCATTCTGCCGGGCCGATGTGGGCATCGGCCCCTACAGGCTGTTTTTAATGCCTGTTTTCTTCTGCTGCTTCCAGAGCGGCTGTTTCCGGTTCGAGATTCTTCCGGCTCAGAAGAATTGCGATTGCAGCCAGCGGAATTACGATCCAGCTGACGATGGTAGCCGTCCAGCCGCCCCACTGCGCGAGAAACGCAAATAAATAGGAGGAGATCGCCGCGCCCAGATAAAGCATGCAGTCGAGAATCCCGCTGACAGTGGCGCTGCGGCCGACAACACCAAATTGAATGGGAATGGAGATTGTAAAGGAAAGATCTGTGCAGACCATCAGGCACAGCATGACCGCCATAAAGCCCGCTGCGGCCAGCGTCCATCCGGCAAGATTTGCAAGCAGCACGATCCCGGCAGCAGCCGCGCAGCCAGCGTAGAACACGATCAGCTGTGTTCTGGTTTTCGAGACTTTTTTCTGAACGGCCGGATGCACGGCGAGCGCCAGAATTTTTGCAGCAGGCAGAACTGCGGATAAAATCAGGGAAAGCGTCGCGTTCAGCGAAAACTCCTCAGAAAAGTAGACCGGCGCCCAGGAGGTCAGTCCGTCGCGGATCATGCCGGTCAGACAGGCAATGGACATAAAATACAGAAGCTTGCCCTTGCGGAAGAACTGCCAATTCAGCCTGGCGGCGTGATTGTTCTGCGTTTGCGCCGTTTGTGACGCCGTGCGAAGATCCCGCATCAAAGACCATACAAGTCCAAGCGTCAGACAGGCTGCGGCTGTAACCGACATGGCTGTCCGCCAGCCGCCCAGCGCCAATTCCGCAGGAACGATCAAAAAGCAGCTCAGCGAACCGGCGTGCTGAAAAAGCGAAATGATGCGCAGCGCGCCTTCCTGCCGCTCTGCGGGCAGATTATCCGCCGTCAGCCGGACGATGCTGGGCCATACCGCGGACTGCGCATAGCCGTTGATGCACCACAGGACGATCATGACCGGCAGATACGGCAGCAGCCGGATGCCGAGATGCGTTGCGGCGCAGCAGAACATGGCGGCGCAGATCATCAGCCGCGGATTTGTGCGGTCTGTCAGCAGCGAATTGATCGACATGCCGGCGGCATATGCGATATACCCGGCGGTGATCGCCAGCCCCATCGCGTCCTTGGTAAGCCCCAGATCGGGCAGCAGATCGACCATGCAGGCGCTTAGATCTGTGCGGCAGATCTGGCAGACAAAATACAAAATGCCGGAAAAAATGACCAGCTTCCAGTGCTTTTTTTCAATGCCTTGCTTCTCCCTGTGATTTCTTTTAAAATCGTAGCACAGGCGCTTTCGGCGAAGCAATTATAATTATGGCACAAATGCGTGCAAAAATGTCTCAAATACAACCTGTTCGTTCTGCGCCACATTCTTTTAGAATGTGACTGTCATCTGCTGCCGAAGTAAGGCATTGTGCGCTGCAAGAGGAAGGACAGGAAGAAAGCATGAAAATATCCGGGATTATTTTTGACAAGGACGGAACGCTGCTTGATTTTAATAAATTCTGGCTTCCTGCCGCGCAATGCGTTATCGGGCGCATTCTTTCGGATTACAGAATATCGAATACGAGCGGGCACATGGAGAAAGCACTGCATGCAATTGGGATTGTGCATAACAGGGTACTTCCAGACAGTTCGTTTGCGTGGAAGACATACCGGGATATTGCAGACGATCTGATGCCGGCATTGGAATCCATGGGGACGGGATCGCACGTCGATGCAGAAGAACTAACGAATAAGCTTGTTCGGCATTTCGAGGAAGAGAGTCTCGCGGGCAATGACAATATAAAGGGCACTGCCGATCTGCCGGTCATTTTGAACCAGCTGTGGGAGAAGGGGATTCAGCTCGGAATCGCAACCACAGATACCTACCATGCTGCGGTGAACTGCCTGAAGGAACTGCATATTCTTCCCTTTTTTACTTTTTTTGCGGCAGATCAGATGCCAGAGCCTGTGCCGCTAAAGCCGGATGGTCGTATCATTCTGCGTGCCGCGGAGCAGTGGCATGCTGCGCCGGGAAGCATACTCGTTGTAGGGGATGCTCTGAACGACATGAAATTCGCGCATAACGGCGGGGCAATTGCCGTAGGCGTTTTGAGCGGTGTTTCGTCCAGAGAGCAGCTGCAGTCCGCAGCGGATGATATCATTGATTCTGTGGCCGATCTCCCGGCGTTCATACAACGAGTAGAACAGGAAGGTTCGTGAAATTGATATGGAATATGTTTTTCTGGCAATCGCGATTATCTCGGAAGTGGTCGCCACAAGCTATCTGAAGCAGACGGAGGGATTTACAAGGCTGATTCCTTCACTGATCTGCGCGGCGGCATATATCGTCTGCCATTACACCTTTGCAAAGAGCCTGCTCCGGATCAATCTGAGCATCGGCTATGCCACCTGGTGTGGTGTCGGGCTGATCGTCACGTCGCTGGTTTCGATTTTTGCATACAAGGAAAAACTCTCCACGGTTGGAATCATCGGTCTTGTGCTGATTACCGCCGGCTGCGTAATGGTGAACGCCTTTGGAAACAAGTAACAGCCGCTTTGTGCGTTTTTGCCGTCCCGGCAGGTGCAACACCAATGAATGGATGTGAGGTAACCTATGTTTGAAGCGTTTTTTTCAGATCCGGATCTGATCTACCGCATCAATGTAATTAACAGCATTGATTTTTATTCGCTGGGCTTTGAAATGGTTCGTGGAGAAACCACAGCGGAAAATATGCTGCAATGGCTGCGAAAGGGCGAAGTTGCGGATGTGCTTGTCACAAACGTACAGTGTCCGGATATGTCCGGCTTCGAGCTTGCGGAAACCGTCCGCAAGTACTGTCCCCGCGTGCGCGTGATTTTTCTGGCAGATACGCCGAACTGCGTAATCGCGCAGCAGGTCGTCCGCTTTGGCGCATATGACTTTTTGCTGAAATCAGATGGGATTGACGCGTTGCGCGCTGCGCTTAGCCGTGCGGCTGAGGAGCTGTGCGCGGAACGCCGGGAGAATGCCTATCTGCGCAGCCAGACCAATTGGGATGAGATTATTCCAAAGCTCCTGCGCTTGCTTACGGCCTTGCGGTCGGAAATCTGCGAAGAGCATTGGCAGCTGTACTCCAGAATCAAGCCGCTGGTTTCCAATGATTCATTCTGCATCGAGACGCTGCTGGTGCGTGCGTTGCTGGAGGAGCTGCGCATGGAAATCCGCCGCCGCGATGAGGCGCTTTTCCTGCAAATCCGAAGCAGCATAATGGACACGCCGCTGGAGGAACTGACATCCACACACGCTGTGGCAAAGCAAATCGACACAATCTGGAAGCTGCTCGCGGAAAAGGGCTATATTATGCAGGAGGACGCGCTGAAAAGCGATACCATCGGCCGCGCCTGCGTCTATATGCACGCGCATCTCGGCGAAAAGCTGACCGCACAGAGCGTGGCCGCGTATGCGCATATCAGCTCGCGGCACTTTGTCCGGAAGTTCCGCGCAGAGATGAACGAGACGTTCGCGGACTATCTGCTCCGTATCCGCATCAAGGCGGCCATCGGGATGCTGAAAAACGGGAAGGACATCAAGTCCATCCCGGAGGCCGTGGGCTATAAGGACAAAAAGAGCTTCTGCGCCGCGTTCAAGGACTACACCGGCTGCTCCATGCGCGAATATCAGCAAAGGCTGAACCTGAGCCAGCGAAAGGAGAAGGAGCCATGATAAAGCTATGGAACAAAACCATGCCGCACCGCTGTGCGGAGGACGCGTTCGAGCCATACCTGACGCCGTTTTACTGTGACGGCGCGAAAACTGCTGTTGTTGTGTGCGCAGGCGGCGCGTACAGCGAGCGGGTGATGTATGAGGGAAACGATATTGCCGCGTGGCTGAACACCATCGGAATAACGGCGTTTGTGCTGGAATACCGCGTTGCGCCGAGCAAAGCCCCGGCACAGCCGTCCGATGCACAGCGGGCCATGCGTCTGGCAAGGCGCCTGTGCACGGAGCGCGGGATCGAGCGGCTCGGCATTATGGGCTTTTCCGCCGGAGGCCATCTGGCGGCGACCGCTTCGGTTCATTATGACCATCCGTTTTATCCGCCGCAGGATGAAATGGATGCGCTCTCCGCGCGGCCTGATTTTACCGTCCTGTGCTACAGTGTGATCGACATGGGCGAGTACCGGCACGAATGGAGCCGCCGCCTTTTGCTTGGCGATGCGCCGGACGAGACGCAGATCGAGTTTTATTCTCCGCAGCGCTGCGTGACGGAAAATACGCCGCCGGCATTCATCTGGCACACGGCGCAGGATGCGATCGTCCCGGCGGTCAATTCCATGCTCTACGCCGCCGCGCTGCAAACATGCGGCGTGCCATATGAACTGCACATTTTCCCGGCTGGCCCGCACGGCAAGGCGCTGGCGCTGGACGATCCGCATGTCGGCCAGTGGCGGATGCTTTTTGAAAGCTGGCTGGGCACGATCTGAAGGCAATAGAAGCTGAAATGTAAAACCAATGTAAAATTAACCAAAAGAGAACGTAAACAGCTTCTGGGAATTGGGGCAATGCACAAGAAAATGTCGCAATCACAGCTCATGTTGTCGCAATTACGACTTGGAAATCAAAAACTGAACCCGTACAATGGAGAAAACAAAAGCGGAGGCGCCCATGCGAACCATGACAAAGGAAAGAAAAAAGGAAGGGCCGCGTCTTGGCCGCAGCGGCCGGGCGGATGCAAAGGCCAGCCGCCAGCTGCTGCTGCTCTGCATCCCGGCAATCATCGGCTATATCCTGTTCAATTATATACCGATGGGAGCCGCGATCATCATTCCGTTTAAGAATTACAAATTCTCCAAGGGCATCCTCGGCAGCGACTGGTGCGGCCTTGCAAACTTCAAGTGGATCATCCAGTCCGTCGCGCTTGACCGCGCGTTGCGCAATACGGTGCTCTACGGTCTGCTCTTTATGGTGCTCAGTCCGGTTACGAACGTAATCATCGCGCTTCTGCTGTTTGAGATCACAAGCAAGCGCCGTCTGAAGACGTATCAGACGATCATCACCTTCCCGAACTTCATGTCGATGGTCATTGTCGGCTATATCGTCTACGCCATTCTCAGTCCGAGGACCGGTCTTATGAACCAGATCATTCAGTTCTTCGGCGGCGACCCGGTCGATGTGTATATGAACGCGAAATACTGGCCGTTTATTCTGACTGTCGTGAATATCTGGAAGGGCATCGGCATGGGCTCCATGATGTATTTCGCAGCCCTGATGGGCATTGATACCTCGCTCTATGAGGCGGCGGAGATCGACGGCGCGGGGCGCTTCCAGAAGATGCTCCATATTTCTCTGCCGCATCTTGTCCCGCTGATCTGCATCTTCACGATCATGAACGCGGGCACGCTCATCAGCGGCAACTTCGACCTTTTCTATGTTATCCCGAGAAATACCTCCACGCTGTACGCAACGACGGATATCCTCAACACCTACGTCTATCGTTCTTTACAGGAATCCAGCTACTCGATCGGCGCGACGACGGGCCTCATTCAGTCCGTTGTGGGTATGTTCCTTGTTCTGCTGTCCAACTGGATCGTCAAGAAGATCTCCCCGGACAACTCGATGTTTTAAGCGGAAGGGAGTATCTTATGAATCCAAAAATCAAGCACAGCCGCGACCGGGCGTTCAAACGCTTCGTGTATATCTTCTTCTTCCTGATGTGCGCCTGCTTTGTCATTCCGCTGATCGTTGTTATTTCGGCGTCGTTCACGAGCGAACAGGCGCTGACCTCCGGCGGCTTCTCGCTGCTGCCGCGTGAGTTCACGTTCGACGCGTACAAATCCGCGTTTTCCAGCGGCACGCGCGTGCTGAAAGCCTACGGCGTGACGATCTTCCAGGCTGTGGTCGGCACTGTCCTCAGCACACTGGTCGCGGCGCTGGCGGCCTATCCGCTTTCCAGAAGCAATTTCCGCTTCCGTAAGCCGATCACGGTCTTCATCTTCTTCACCATGCTCTTCAGCGCCGGCATGATCCCGAACTACATTATTTTCTCCAAGTATTATAAGCTTGCGGATTCGATCTGGGTCTACATCCTGCCGGGCATTACCGGCGGCGCGTGGAACACGATGGTGTTCCGGACGTTCTTCAAGGGCTTGCCTGAAACGCTGTTTGAAGCGGCGTATCTGGACGGCGCAAGTGAACTGAGAATTTTCTTCCAAATTGTATTGCCGCTTTCCACACCTGTTTTGGCGTCCCTCGGCTTTATGGCGCTGGTCGCGCGCTGGAACGACTATACCACGTCCATGATTTATATCCGCAACGAAAACCTCTATACGCTGCAATATCTCCTACAGCGCATGATGGATCAGGCGGAGTTTATGAAGAACCTCGCGAACAACCCGATGATGTCCGGCAGTGTTTCGCTCAATACAAACATGCTGCCGAGCGAGTCGCTGAAATTCGCCATGTGCGTCATCGCGGCTGGCCCCATGCTGGTTGTGTTCCCGTTCTTCCAGAAGTATTTTGCGCAGGGTCTGACGATCGGCGCAGTCAAGGGCTGAAGCCTCAGCCGGTTTTATGAATTGTATACCGGAAATCGAATGGTACCGCGGTTTCCGGTGTTTACAAGAGAAAACGACACCCCTATATCACCCAAAATTTAAGGAGGATATCATGAAAAAGAGAACCCTTTGCCTGCTCCTTGCCATGATCATGGTTCTGAGCATCGTTCTGGCGGGCTGCAGCAGCAAGACTGCTGAGACTCCCGCTGCGGACGAGACTCCCGCCGCGACCGAGCCGGCGGAAACCACCGATACCCCCGCTGCCCCCGAAGAGACTGCAGAGCCCGCCCTTGAGCAGAAGACCATTCAGCTCATGATCACCGGCTCCGGCAAGCAGGCCAACTCCGACAAGGTCTGGGCCGCTTTCAATGAGCAGCTCCAGCAGTACGTTCCCAACACCACCGTGGAATTCATCGACGTTTCCTTCGATGAGTACAGCGAGAAGTTCTCTCAGGTTCTGGCTTCCGGCGAAGGCGTTGACCTCGCATGGACCGGCTGGCTGATCAACAAGCCGCAGAACATTGCCGACGGCAACCTGATGCCGCTCGACGATCTGCTCGCAGAGTACGGCCAGGGCATCGTGGATATCCTCGGCGAAAATGTCGTTGAGATCCATCGCAATGCGGATGACGGCAAGCTGTACTATCTTCCCAGCTGGCAGGGCCTTGTCGGTGATCGCCGCGGCTGGCTTGTCGTCACGGAGATCGCAGAGCTCGCAGGCGACACCTGGATCGAGGATACCGAGGCAGCGCTGAACAAGTGGCGCAACAACTATTCCGATGACACAGAGGCATTCCAGGCTGTTCTGGATCAGGCGACCAAGTATCTGGCTGCTGCAAAGGAAGCCGGCAAGCTCGGCGCTGGCATCAACACCGGCCGTGTGTTCGGCTGGTCCATGTATAACGGCACGAGATCCAACCCCGGCGTCGGCGGCGCTGAGATCGGCATTCCGTTTGAAGACAACACTTTCACGGTTATTGACGGTGTTGCCAGCGAACACTACAAGCTGTACGCCAAAACGATGGCCGACTGGTACAAGGAAGGCTACATTCGCTCCGACATCATGTCCGTCGATACCTCCACGCTGACGATGCCGAAGAACGGCGAGATCACCGACACGACCTATGTGTTCAGCTGCGACCCGTATCTGACGGAGGCCGATCAGGACGCGGCAACGGCAGACGCCGGTATGGACATGACCTATCTGCCGGTTGAGGAGAATGCATCGCTCATCCTCGGCGGCGATACCTCCTACGCCATCCCGTACTGCGCGGATGAGCCCGAGCGCGCCATGATGGTCCTCAACGCGATCTACTCCCAGCCCGACCTGTACAACACGCTGATCTACGGCATCGAGGGCGAGGACTACACCGTGAATGCCGACGGCACCATCACCACCAGCTACTCCGGCGCATCCCCCACGGCGGACGACAGCTACGGCATCCAGAGATGGATCATCGGCTCCTGCAAGAACGCGCTCATCAACAACGGCACCGATCCCAACTACTATGCGGATCTGGAAGCGCTGGAGGAGACTGCCCGCGTCAACCCGTTCATGAACTTCACGTTCGACAGAACGAATGTCGAGGGTATCTGCGCGAGCATCCTGAACGTGTACTACGAGTATGGCCCGCAGCTTGACAACGGCGTTGCAGGCGACAACTGGGAAGAACTCTATAACAACTATATGGCTGCCCGTAAGGACGCAGGCATCGAAGAGCTTGTCACCGAGTTCCAGAACCAGCTGAACGAGTACATCGCGGCCAACAACATCACTTCCTGGTAAATTCCTGACCAAAAGCGGAAGAGGCGTTCCGTCTCTTCCGCTTTTCCTATAAGCCTTTTTCCTGATTATTGAAAAAATAGTGTAAAAATGACGACATATTATATTGATTTTCAGAACGGCTGCGACGAAAATGACGGTTTGAGTCCCGAAACGCCGTTCCGGACGCAGCACCCGGAGCTTCTGAAGCCGGACGATACCGTTCTGTTCCGGCGCGGCAGCGTGTTCCGCGGGCCGCTGCAGAATCCGTCCGGCCGCTGGGAGCATCCCATCCATTACGGCGCGTATGGCGAGGGTGAACCGCCTGTGTTCTGCGGCTCCCAAAGCCTTTCCGACCCGGCACAATGGGAAAACGTCGGCGGAAGCATCTGGCGGTTTACCGGCATGCTTTCCGGTGAGACGGCCAACCTGATCTATGGCGACGGCACCTGCGGCGCGCTGCGCTGGAGCGCAGACGAGCTCAGTGAACAGGGCGACTGGTTTGATTCCTGCCTTGGGCACGCCATCCAGAAGCTTCCGCTGACAGACCATACGCTGCTGGTTTACTCGCAGGAAAATCCCGCGGAATTTTACGGCAGCATCGAATGCGCGACCTCGCAGTACCGCTGGCTGGCGCACTGCGGACACGACATGGTTATTTCCAATCTGGAATTCCGCAACAACGGCCTGCACGGCATCGCGGGCGAAGAGGGCGGCCGGAACCTGCGCGTGGAAAACTGCCGGTTTACCAAAATCGGCGGCGCGGTGTGGGACAAAGGGCAGAAGATCCGCTTCGGCAACGCCTTTGAATGCTGGAACGTGGCGGAAAATGTCGAGGTCGAGCACTGCGTGTTCGACGATATCTACGATTCCGCCGTCACGCATCAGGGCGGCGCGGACTGTCAGCCTGCGTACCACTTCCTGATCCGAAGCAACACCTTCCGCCGCTGCGGTATGGCGGCCTATGAGCAGCGCGATCTTCTGCCGACATATGCGGAGTTCACAGACAACGTCTGCGAGGACGCCGGCGAGGGCTTCTCCAGGCTTGGCGAGACGATGCCGCGCCGGTCGGAGATCTGGCCGCAGCCGATGGGCCACCATGTGTTCTTGTGGCGGATTTCCCATGCGGCGGGTAATGAGCATTTTGTAATCAGCCGGAACAGATTTGGGGATGCGCCCTATGGTGCTGCCATCTACTCCGTCAACGCACCGGAGGCAGACAGAATGGTGCAGCTGGAGGACAACCACTATTCCATGCAGCAGTATACGCTGCTGAACCGGCTGTACGGCACGGACTACCATGACCTGTCCGCGTGGGAGAACAGAAAAAAAGAAGAAAGCAAAAAAAAGAACAAGATGAGAATTTTGACCGTCGCGCTGATCGGCGCGGGCAACCGCGGAGAAATTTATACCGATATCATGAAGGCTCTGCCGGAAAAGTATCGTGTTGTTGCTGTCGCTGATCCGAACGAGAACCATCGCAGAAACATTCAGCACAAGCATGATTTGCCGGACGACCATGTGTTTGAAACATGGGAGCAGCTGCTCTCGCGGCCGAAGCTTGCTGATATCGCGGTCATTACGACGCAGGACAGTATGCACTATGCGCCCGCCATGAAAGCGCTGGCGGACGGATACGACGTGCTGCTGGAAAAACCGCTGGCACGCACGGAGGAAGAATGCATCGAGCTGCGTGAGCAGGCGCGAAAATACGGCCGCAAATTCATGGTCTGCCATGTGCTGCGCTATACGCCGTTCTATTCGCGCGTCAAGCAGCTGATCGACGAGGGCGTTCTGGGTGATATCGTGACAATTGTCCACACGGAGGGCCTCGGCAATATCCACCAGAGCCACAGCTTCGTCCGCGGCAACTGGGGCAACACGGCAAAAAGCAATTTCATGCTGCTGGCCAAGTCCTGCCACGACATCGACCTGCTGCAATGGCTGATGAAGAAGAAATGCACGAAGATCCAGTCGTTCGGCTCACTCAAGTATTTCCGCCGTGAAAACGCACCATCCGACGCGCCCGAGCGCTGCATCGATGGCTGTCCGCATGCGGATACCTGCCCGTATAACGCCGTCCGGCTGTATCTGGACGACAAGAAGAACATGTGGTTCCGTACCACCTCCACCGGAAAGGTCGATCCCACCGACGCGGATGTGGAATTTACGCTTCGCCACACGCAGTACGGCAAATGCGTCTTCAAGTGCGACAACGACGTGGTCGACCATCAGGTCGTGAACATGGAATTTGCGGACAAATCTACGGCCTCGTTCACCATGAGCTGCTTCAATTACAACGGCAGAAAGTCCAACATCATGGGCACGAAGGGCGAAATGTTCCTCGATTTTGAGGGCGACGAGATCCGCATTTTCCACTTTGAAGGCCGCTGGTGGGAAACCATCCACACCAATGGCCGCGTCGACGGTACGCTTGTCGGCGGTCATGGCGGCGGCGATCCCGGTATTGTCAATGCGCTCTATGACTATATGACCGGCGTGAAAACCGCCGACGAAGTCAGCGAGATCGGCATTTCCTGCGAAAACACCCGACTGGTCTTCGCTGCCGAGCGCTCCCGCCTGAATGGAGACGTTGAGACGATCACCCCACTCGAATAAACTCCCTTACGCAAACACGCCGGATATCCACCGACCTTGTCGGCAGATATCCGGCGTGCTTTTATGGTTCGGTTGGCTCGGCAGCAGACGGGCCCAACAGGAACGCAGGCGTAAATGACTGCGGCGAAACCAGGTGGGCATACTGCGCAAAGGACTGCAAAAGGAACCGGCAGTCGTGGCAGTCGGAAGCAAGCATCAGCGGCAGGCGCATGCGCTGCATTTCCTGCAGCAGGAACGGATCCGGGTAAGGCGTGCTGCGATAGCCGCGCGCGATCGCGCCGGTGTTGATCTCAAAGATCACGGGCGCAGCGCGCAGCCGCTCCAACGCGCCGAGGGCCGCGGCCCGGTAGCGCGGATGGCTACGGTCAAAAAGCGAGCCATCCTCGTTGAATTTCTCGATCAGATCAAAGTGCGCGATCACGCGGCAGCGCGTCCTTTCATAGAGATCCCCGACAAGCCTGTAGTATTCCTCCGCCATCGCGTACCAGTCGCCGCCGAACCAGTCGTTCACAATGGAGCGCAGAATGTCCGGCGTCCCGTCCACGCTGCGGAATTCGCTTCCGCGCCGCAGATAATGCACGCCGCCGATCACATAGTCATAGCCGTCCGTCCCTGCGTCGGACCAGTGATCCTGCTCCACGCCGCAGAAGATCCGGATCTGCCCGGCATAGGCCGACTGTAATCGGCGGATCTCAGCGCGGTACTGCGCTTCATGCTCCGGCGTCATACCGGCGTAGTCATATGGCGCCACGCAGTGCCCGGAAAACCCGATAGCCGGACACCCAAGCCGAATCGCCTCCCACACGACCTGCTCCGGCATATCCCGCCCATCGCAGAAGGCCGTATGCGTATGATAGTTTGCAAAAATCATAGTATTTGGCTTCCTTATTTCACATTGTAGTCAACAGCATATTCTTCCTGCCGAGATTTTTATTATTATAAATCCTATATGTTAATTCAGCAATCCGAATTGTGGCTCCTTATCCCGTGATTTGCGAAAATTTTAATATATGCCGTAAAACAGGGCCAAAACGATCAATGCCAGCGCTGCATGCGGCAAGCGGTCTTCCAATGGCTGCTTCAAAGGTGTGTTCCTTTCTCCCGAGCAGGACGTTTGTGTCTGCGGAAGAGTGTGTGCGGCAGGTTTCCGTGTGCCAACGCGGAGAGCAGCATAAAAGCGTCTGAAACGGGAATGAACAAAAAAGACGGCATCAGACAGCGCGTGAACAGATTTTTGCGGCAAACACCACGCCTGATACGGTGCCCCAAAACGGCAAGACAGATCACGGCGCCAAGGCTCATCACAAGCGTCACGAGCATACTGCCGTAACAGGAAAAGATCGTCCGCACAGGCAGCGGCGCTGTCTGTACCGTCAGGATCAGCCGCACAGTATCTAACACGGCGAACAACGCTGTCAGCATACACATCCAGCGCAGGATCACTCCGCCGCCGATTCCCAGTCCGCCGCCCCAGCAAACACCGGCGCGCTGGCACCACGCCTCATAAATTCGCAAATGCAGTTCATTCTGATGCCCCTCTATAAAGCCGCAGTTGGAGATGGCATAAAGCTTGAAATGGCATTGCTTTTCCCGACAGAGCAGTTCCGCCTGCTCTAAAAATGCGGCGACATGCGCCGGTGCAGCGTCCACATAGACCGGCGCCGAGATCACAACAGCATCCGCCCACGGAAGCAGCGCAAACGCCTTTTCGTGTAAACTGCTCCCCAAGTCAAGGACAAAATAAGGTGACCCATTACGCTACCAGAAAATGCGCGGCATGAGCTATCAGGAGGTGCTGCGAACGAACGGACAAATTTCGTTCCCAGAGGTTCTGCGGCAGCAAAATCGGCTCTGAGCTTACAGAGAAAAACAGCTTGCAAGCCGAAAAACTTGTAAGCTGCCTTCTAAAAAACTGCGCTTTACTGCACACGATACCCAGCCAAAATCAGGCTGACGATCATCTGCCAGAAATCGTGCTCCTCCGCGCTGTAGTACCGGCTGTCCGAAATCTCGTGAAAAGACACGATGCGGTTTATTTCATCCAGCCAGGCTTCGTTCTGCATACGCTTCGATAATCCTTCTCAAAGATTCTATTTCCGCATCGCTCAGGTGCTTGCAGTAATATGTATAGTCACCCTCGCTTTCACGCACGATCGCATCCACATAGTCAAGGGAATCATCCAGAAGATAACTGCGATTTTCAATATCAAACTGGTACGCACATACGGACTCGGAATCATTTGCGGCTGGCGTCATGGAATCAATCGAGAATAGCGTCTCCACGACCGCTGCATCCTCGGCAGATAGCGTGCACTTTTTTTCACCGGACGGAGATGTACGCAGATCGTAGATGGTCAAGGTCATTGCCGGGACAAAGTACGATGGCGCGTCCTGGTGAATCACATCCTGCCAGTATTGATGCCAGTACGCATATGCTTCCTCGCCGCTCCCGTTTTTGGGAAGCGTTGCGCGGAACGCCTCGATTGCCGCGTTTTCCTTTTGGCAGGCTTCGATCTGTGCGGTATCGTCCGGATACGCGTTCATCAGGATCTCGTTGTTCATCAGCCGGTAGCCGATCATCTCGTTCAGCTTCTCAAACGTTACAGGCTCCCGATAAGAATAACCGCTTTCCCTCGCGCGGTTGACCTGCTCGTTTTTAACTGCCGAAACTGCCGCCCATTTTGCTTTTTCCGCCGCTTCACCGTCCGGCCGCAGCGCATTCAGTTCGTCCAGAAGTTGCCCCAGCGCGTCGACAGACATTGCCGAAAAGTCAATGTTGCCGTCCAAAATCGCCGCCGGTGTCGAAAGGTCGCCGCTCTGCCGCGTAGGAGTTTCCGTTTCTGTAGTTGGCATCGGCGCTTCTGCGGTCTCCTGCTTTGACAGGCTGTCCTGTAGAGACTGAATATACCAGTGATCACCCACATAGCGGAGCGCCAGAACGCGTGTACCGTCTTCTTCCAAAAGCGTTGCCGTATCGCCCAGTACGTTACCGGAGGCGCAAATGAAAAAGCCCGGTGCGTAATCACTGGTCGTTGTGTAAAAGGCATCTATTTCTTCCAGATAGTCTAACAGAGAGACCTCCGAAACGCAAGTTTTTTCTCTGAAATTTCTAAATGTGCTTATCGGCTTAACGCAGCCAAGTACAAAATCTTGTGCAGAAGTCCGCAGTATTGGACATCTAATATGATACAATGATCTCAGAAAACGCAGGAGGTCATTGGCATGGCACACGCAGAGAGCATCACGTTTGAAGAATTTCGTACTCGTTTCAGCACGGATGACACCTGCCGGGCGGAATTATTCCGGCTTCGATTCCCGAATGGCTTCGTCTGCCCGAAATGTGGGTGTACGGAATACTACCCAGTTCGCGGGCGGAATACGTTCCAGTGCCGCGCCTGTCGGCATCAAACGTCCGTCACGGCCGGGACGGTCATGCACCGCACGCACCTGCCGCTGACCGTCTGGTTCTGGGCGATCTATCTGTGTGCCACGGACAAACGCGGCATTTCTGCCGTTCAGCTGAGCCGTACGCTGAACATCTGCTATGAGTCGGCATGGTATCTTTTACACAGAATTCGCCGTGCGATGGCTCAAAGAGACGAGAACTACGCACTTTCCGGCATTGTTGAGATGGACGACGGCTACGTGGGCGGAGCAACGCGCAACGGCAAACGTGGTCGCGGGACGGACAAGGCGAAGATCGTGGTGGCGCTGTCAAAAACGGAAAATGGCGCGGCTTTGTTCACGCGGATGCAGGTTGTTGAAGATGTCACCGGTGGCACGCTCCAGCAGGTCGTTGACGAAACTGTTGCGCCTGGCTCAAAAATCGAATGCGACGGCTACAGAAGCTATCGGAATTTGTCCGGCGTTACGCTGGACGCGAAAAAATATGAGACCGGCTATCTGCATTGGCTGCACAAAGCCATCAGCAACCTGAAAGCGCTCCTGCTGGGAACCTATCACGGTCGCTGCACGCAGCTTCAGGCGTACCTGAACGAGTTCTGCTTCCGCTTCAATCGCAGAAAAACCGGAGATCAGCTCTTCATGCGTCTGGCAAGAGCCGTCGCTGCATCTTGCGCCCAGCTGTGTTAAGCCGATAAGCACATAATACTATATTATCGAGCACGCCGCTGCCTGCCGAGGCAGCGGCTTTTTGCGGCGGCAAAGGCACCTTTCTGCGAAACAGCCGGTGCGCAGAGGCGGCCGTCAAGTGAAAATGCCTAAAAAACACGATGCGGAATTGGGCGAAAAATAGAAAAACATCTTTGCTCTTGCAAAATGTGCAGTGCCGTGATAAAACTAAGTAAACAAAGCTAAGTAAGTTATGCGAGGCAATGAGAATCCATTGATGTGTTGAGGAAACGAAGATGAAAGACTATGTGATCGGAGTCGATTTTGGAAGCGACTCAGTCCGGGCGATCGTGGTAGACGCAAGGAACGGAGAGAATATTGGCGCTGGGGTATGTGAATATCCGAGATGGATGGCAGGGAAGTATTCGGATGCTTCAAATCTGATTTTCCGGCAGCACCCGCAGGACTATCTGGATGCGTTTGTCAGCAGTGTGCGCGGCGCATTGGAGGACGCCGGCCCGGAGGCCGCAAACCAGGTCCGGGCACTGGCGATCGATACAACGGGCTCTACGCCGGCTCCGGTGAATGAGCAGGGCGTTCCGCTGGCGTTGCTTCCGGAATTTCAGGATAACCGTGATGCGATGTTCTATATGTGGAAGGATCATTCCGCGATCGAAGAGGCAAAACGCATCAACGAGGTGCTCGCCAACGAAGGCGATCAGGACTATACAAGATTTCAGGGCACCTATTCCGCGGAATGGTACTGGGCAAAGATCCTGCATGCAAAGCGGACGGCGCCGGAAATTTGCGCGGCAGCCGCCTCGTGGGTGGAGCACAGCGATTGGCTGCCCGCGATGCTGACGGGCCAGACAGACCCGCGCAGGATGTTCCGAAATGCGTGCGCAGCGGGCCATAAGGCGCTCTGGCACAGCGATTTCGGCGGTCTGCCGGATCCGAAGGTGCTTGGAAGGATCGACCCATATCTGCAGCAGATCGCGCAGAGCTACGGTGCAGCGCCGCAGAACGCGGGCAGCGTCGTCGGCCGTTTGACGCCGGAATGGGCGCAGAGGCTTGGACTCAGCGAAGACACGATCGTCGGCGGCGGCTCCTTTGACGCCCATGCCGGCGCGGTAGGCGCAGGTATCCGGCCGAGAGTTCTGGTCAAGGTGATTGGAACCTCGACGGTAGATATGATGATCGAGTCGCGCAGTGTGCTTCGCGGAAAGGACGTCAAGGACATCTGCGGGCAGGCCGAAAACTCCATCATTCCGGGCTATGTCGGCGTCGAATCCGGACAGGCTGCCTTCGGCGATATGCTTTCTTGGTTCCGGAGGACGATGATCTGGCCCGTGCATGATTTCCTTCAGACGCAGACGGGACTCACGGACGAGGAAAAGGCCGAAATGGAGCACCGCTATTATAAAGCGCTGATCCGGCGCGTCGAGCAGGTTGCAGCACAGGAGGAGCCGGACGGCGATCTGGTCGCGCTGGATTGGTTCAACGGCCGCCGGTACCCGATGATCAACGAGTCTGTGAAGAGCGTATTCAGCGGTCTGTCTCTGAGCACGACGACGCCGCAGATCTACACGGCGATGGCGATGGCGGCTGTTTTCGGGTCGAAACGGATTCTTGATACGCTGGTCACGCGCGGCCTGCAGATCGATTCGATCATTACCGTCGGCGGTATCCCGAAAAAGTCCCCGTACATCATGCAGATGATGGCCGACGTGCTGAACCGGCCGATCAAGGTCTCCAGAGCGGAGCAGTGCTGCGCGACGGGTGCGGCGATCTACGCCGCGGTCGCGGCCGGGATCTATCCGGATATTCTGGAAGCGAGCGAGCACATGTCCGAGGGCTTTGAACGGAGCTTCGAGCCGATCGCTGAAAACAACAAGCGGTATGAAAATATGTACAGAACATATCTGAATCTGGCCCGTCACGGTGAAAATATAAGCCTTGAATGTGCCGAAATTCGGAAAAATTCAAAAAAATATAGACAAATTTTCCAAAAAACGATACAATTACTACCCAAAAGAATTGAAAAGGGTGGATTTGTTTGAAAGTTGATAAATCGGTCATCAACCTGATCAACCGGCGGAACGTGCTGGATATGGTGCGTCTTAACGGTCCGGTCTCAAAGTCAGAGCTGTCGCAGATGACCAGTCTCTCGCTGCCGACGGTTATGAAGATCATTGAGGAATTTAAAGCCAGCGGTGTTGTGCTGGAATCCGGCAAGGGCGTCTCTACGGGCGGAAAACCGCCCTCGATCGTGGAATTCAACTATCGGTCAGGAAATATTCTTGGCGTGGATATCAATGAATACCGCATTGATGTGATTTTGATGGATCTGGCTGCCAATGTGATCTGCGAAAGGACGCAGGATGTTGACCGGTGCACGAGCTGCCAGCGGATCATCGACCAGCTGAAGCTGCTCGTCCGCTCCATTATCGATGAAGCGGTCGTCGAGGAACGATCGATCCTCGGGATTGGCATCGGGATCTATGGGATCGTCGATGCCGCTACAGGAACGGTCGTCTCGTCACCGATGTTTAACTGGCATGATATCGATCTGCTGCAGCCGCTCGAGGAGGCGTTCCATTTTCCGGTCATCATCGATAACGGAACGCGCGCGATGGCCCTGGGCGAGAAAATGGTCGGCCACGCGAAGGAGGCTGAAAATTTCCTCTATGTGAATTTCGGCTATGACATCGACGCTGCGCTGCTGATCAACGGCGGTCTGTATTATGGCGCGTCCTCGCAGGCAGGGTCGCTCGGCGAGGCTCCGATCCTGCTGGACGGACAATTCAGAACACTGAACGAACTCGCGACGGCGCGGGGGATCGAGGAACAGGCGATCCGGAAGGTATGCAGTCTTTCACGCGGCGAGGATTCCCTGATCCTGGATATGGTTTTCGGCCATTCAGACCGAATCAACATCTATACCATCATTGAAGCGGCCAATAATGGAGACAAAATCGCAGCCCAGCTGCTGGAGGACGGCGCAAAATATGCGGCGATGGCGGTCAAAAGCACGATCACAATGTTTGACCCGGAGCTGATCATTCTGGAAGGCAAGCTTCCGCGGCGCGGCGAGATTTTTCTTCATTCGTTCAAGCAGACGCTGCAGGAGCTGACCGCGGATCGCCGCGGATGTCCGGTCAGAGTGTTCTTTTCCGACCTCGGCAAGCATGTCGGCGCGATCGGCGCGGCTTCATTCATTCTCAGCAGATACATTGAGGTGGGCGGATTTTTATCCGCGTCCAAGGGTATATCACAGCAGAAAATCAGAACATGAGTTGCTGCCTCCATCTGCCGGCATTTGGGGGTAACAGGAGACAGTGCGAACGTGGCACGTTCTTCGACGCGGCGATTTCATTTGTTTTGCTTCCTGCTGTTATATAAGAATGATAAGGAGGACTAGAAATGAAACAAGCAATCGCGCTTCTCTTGGTAGTGTACATGCTTCTGGCTGTCCTTGCCGGTTGTACGGGCAAGACCACCACGGATGCCGAACCGGCTCCGAGCACGACTGAGCAGGAGACTTCCAGCGAAACGCAGATCCCGGCCGAAGCGGAGCAGGCAGGCCCTGTTGAGCTCGGCTTGATGCTGTGGGAGGCATCCGAAGCTGAAACCGAACCCATTGACAGAGGCATCAAGAACTATGAAGAGGCCTCTGGCAACAAGGTCACGAAGAGCACTGTTGCATGGAGCGAATATCATGGCAAGCTCAGAACTCTGATGGCTGCCGATAACGCGCCCGACGTTTTCTGGCTCAACCCGGAGTATCAGATCGACTTCATTCTCGACGGCCAGATCTGCGACCTGACGGAGCTCGTGAACACTGCGTACAACTGGGACGATTTTATCCCGGCCTCGCAGCAGAAGATGATGTATACGGACGCCAATGGCGAAAGCCACATCTACGGCGTTGACGTCTGCGACGTTGGCACGATGTTCTTCTACAACGTGGATATGTTTGAGGAAGCCGGCTACGCGCAGGAGGACATGCCTCTGACGAAGGAAGACATGTGGACCTGGGATGAGTTCATCCAGATCATGCAGGACGTGACGCAGTACGACGAGCAGGGCAATGTTACGGTCTACGGCACGACGAACTTCGAAGAGCCGATGTCCCTGTACTCCACGCTCGAAATGCTGACCAGCGCCGGTGCGAACTGGTTCAACGACGATTTCACGGAAGCGGTCGGCATGACCTCTGACCCGACGATCGAGGTCCTGTCCAAGATCAAGTCGCTGAGAACGGAATACGGCGTGGCGCCCGACCCCAACGTCATCGGCGTTTCCACGAACCTCTCCGCGATCCAGCAGTTTGCAAACAAGCAGGTCGCTTCGATCTACATCGGCTCCTACTCCCTGTGCGAGCTCGCGACCTACGAAGGCATCAACTACGATGTCTGCCTGCCGCCGCAGATCACGGACAACTACAACTACAGCCCGATCTGCTCTGCGAACCTGTATTACATCTGGGCGCACACCAAGCACTACAACGAGGCTGCTGAATTCCTGCAGTTCCTGACCTCCGATGATTTCGGCGTTGCCCTGTACAAGTCCGGCCTGTGGATGCCCAACAAGCTTTCTGCATATGACGGCCCAGTCGAAGAGTACATGGCCGGCGATATCTATCCGGAGCATTGGAAGGATCTGCTGTGGAGATTCACGACTGCCGACTGCAGATGGTTCGACCATATGGTCAACACGGAGCAGGTCTATGACGTGACGCAGTATTATCTTGAGGACTACTTCTACAATGATGCGGATCTCATGGATTCCATGACGAACATGCAGAATGAGGTCAATGCCCTCATGAACGAAGTTTACAACGGATAACGCGACAGTTTGGTACCCCATGGGCGCTGCGAAAGCAGCGCCCAGCAGGAATCCTCGACACTTTTGGAGGCTAGGTATGCAAAAAGCAAATACTTTGGAAAACAAGCATTCGTTTCATTACCGAATTAGGAGATTCTTTGACAGCGATGGATGGTGGGGATTCCTTTTTTTACTGCCAGTCATGATCGGCTTCCTCGTTTTTATTGCGTATCCCATGGTGGACTCCCTTTATCTGAGCCTGACGAATTATTCCATGAAGCAGAATTATCGGTTTGTAGGACTTGATAATTATGCGAAGATCTTTACAGACGATACGGCGAGTACCGTTCTGAAGAACACACTCATTTTTACGCTTTGCAGCGTTCCGCTTTTGATTATTATCCCGGTTTTCCTTGCCTGCGCGCTGAACCAGAAGATTCATGGCGTCCGCTTTTTCCGGGCTGTCTATTTTGTTCCGACCATGATTTCGATGGTGGCGACCGGCATCATCTGGCAGTGGATGTTCAATGCAGAATTTGGAATCATCAATTATTTCCTCAGTCTGATTGGCGTCAAGGGGCCCGCGTGGCTGACGAGCAAGCCGTGGGCGCTGATCGCTGTCATCATTACAAACGTATGGAAAACCCTGGGCTACAATATGATGCTCTTCCTGGCCGGACTGCAGAATGTTCCGTCGATGTACTATGAGGCCGCTGCACTGGACGGTGTCAACATCTGGACAAGATTCCGGCATATCACATGGCCGCTGCTCAAGCCGACGACGCTGTTTGTTACGATCATGACGATCTCCAGCTCGTTCCAGGTCTTCGACACCATTGTCGTTATGACAAGCGGTGGCCCGGCCAGATCCTCCTCGGTTCTGGTTCACTATATTTACCAGTGCGCGTTCAAGTTCTACAAAATGGGCTATGCCTGCTCGCTGGGCTGGATGCTTGCTGCGATCATCATTGTGATCACTGCGTTCCAGTTCAAGGCGGACAACAGATTTTCTATCGATTGAGGGGTGGCATTTGATGAATCGGAAAACAAGTAAAAGAATTGTTCATGCCGTCTCCTATCTGGCATTGGGAATTGGCGCTGTCATTATGCTCGTTCCGCTGATCTGGGCGTTTACAACGTCGCTGAAAACGACCAATGAGGCGTTTGTCTATCCGCCGACATTTTTCGGCAAGGAAATTCTCTGGAGCAATTACCTGAAGATCTCCGACCGCTTCAATTTCCTGAACATGTTCAAAAATACGTCGATTGTAACGATCGCATCCGTGATCCTGCAGCTTACGACTAGCGCAATGGCCGGCTTCGCGTTTTCCTATCTGAAATTCCGGGGCCGTGACCGGATCTTCATGCTCTTCCTGTTTTCCATGATGGTGCCGTATCATGTGCTGCTGGTGCCGACGTTCATGCTGCTGAAGAAGCTGAACCTGATCAACACGCTGTGGGCCCTGATCCTCCCGACGGCTGTCACGCCGTTCGGTGCGTTCCTGATGCGGCAGTCTTTTATGTCGCTGCCGTCAGAAATGGGCGAGGCCGCGAAAATTGACGGCTGCAATCCATGGGGCGTCTTCACAAAGATGTTCCTCCCGCTCGCGAAGCCCGCGCTGACGACGCTCGGGATCTTTACCGTCGTAGGCTCATGGAACGATTTCCTGCGTCCCCTCATCTATCTGACAGACGACAGCCTGATGACCATCACGCTGGGCATTTACAACATGCAGGGTGCATTCTCGACAAACTGGCCGGTTCTGATGTGTACGGTCATGGTCAGCATCATCCCGGTTCTGATCATCTTCGTGTGCCTGCAGGATCTGTTTGTTGAGGGCGTCGCGCTGACCGGTATGAAGTAACGGGCCGGATCTGCGGTCCGAAAATCCGAAAACTGTATTTTAAACAAGGAGGAAGATTATGAGAGAAACACCTGAACAGCTGAAGGCCCTGATCGACCGTGCATATAAGGACATCAATTCTGCTGCGATCCTCGCCGAGCAGGATCCGAAGCGTCCGATGTATCATTTCCGTTCTCCCAGCCAGTGGATGGACGACCCGAACGGCGGCTTATGGCATAACGGCTACTATCATATGTTCTACTGCTGGAACCCGAACAGCTATGCGCAAAGAGCCGGCATGGTCTACAAGACCGCGGAGCGCGTATGGGATCCGGACAGCGAGGATTGGACCGGCGGCGTCGGCGTCTGGGGCCATGCCAGAAGCAAGGATCTGATCCACTGGGAGCATCTCCCGATCGCCATTTTCCCGCAGATCGAAAAGGGCGAGCACTTCATCTGGTTCGGCTGCGTGCGCGTCAACAAAAGAGGCCTGCCGATGGCGTTCTATACTGCGGTCGGCCCGGACAGAAGACCGGAGGACACCGCGGATCAGTGGGTCGCGCTTGGCGATAAGGACCTGATCAACTGGCAGCCGTATGAAAATAACCCCGTCCTGACCTATTCCCTAAACGGCGATACCCGTCTGGGCGAATGGCGCGACCCGTTTATTTTTGAAGAAAACGGGAAAACATACCTCATCCTGGGCGGAACCAGACTGCCGAAGGACGAAAACGGACATCCGGCAATTTCTCTGTATGAGGCGCTGGATGATGAGCTGACAAAGTGGAAATTCAAGGGTATTCTGTTTGAGTATGCGGATGTCAAAACGCCCAGCATCGAATGCCCCAATATCGCCAGATTCGGGGACAAGTGGGTCATCTTCATCTCGCCGCATAAGGAAGTCGAATATTTTGTCGGTACAGCCGATCTGGAGAACTGCACGTTTACGGTCGAGGCCCACGATTATTACGACTTCAGCAACCAGTTCTACGCCACCAATATCCTGACGGAGGAAAGCGGAAGAAAGATCATGTGGGGCTCCATCGTCGATACGTTCAAGGGCTCCGTCGGCTGGCAGTGCTGCCTGTCGCTTCCGCGCATTCTGGAGCTGGATGAAAAAAACGACGTTCTGCTGCAGAAGCCGGCGCCGGAGCTCGAGACGCTGCGCGCCGAGAAATACAGCTATGCGCTTGATCTGGCCGGACAGAAGTATACGCTCTGCCAGATTAAGGGCGGCACGTTTGAGATCGAAGCCTGGATCGATGGCAAGGACGGAAACGGTCTGGAGCTCGTCTGCGGCTCGTATCGCATGGGCGTGGAATTCTGCGGCGGCAAGCTCCATGTAGCCGATGTCTGGATGCCCGTGCGCAGCACAGCGGACGGCCGGCACCATATCCGCGTGTATATCGACAAGATGATCACCGACGTATATGTTGACGGTGTGGACTGCTGCACCAGAATCATTGAACCCGTTTATGAGGCGACCGATATCAACGTGTTCGGGACCGGTGCCTGCAAGGCTGATGTGTATCAGCTGAACGCCGAGAATCTGTTCTCGCTGTCAAAGGAGTATTTGCAGGCTTCTGCTGAATAAGAGCCGTACGAACGGAACAGAAGAGGTATAATCCATAGATGTGTGTGAACAGAATCTGTTGGATTTACCTCTTCTGCATATGAATGGAGTGTTTGAAATGCCAAAGAAAATGTTTGTTGATCCCGAAGAGGTCCGAAAGCCGGGGAAACTATCGTTTACAGATATTCCGATGAACGTCTACCAGAAGCCGCTCGAGCAGGAGCTGTCTGAGGGCGCGTTCACGCCGGAGGAGCTGAAAACGATCTACCACGACATGTACATGATCAGAACGTTTGAGGAAATGCTGCATACGATCAAGGTTCTGGGCATGTACCGTCAGCATAAATTCAGCTACACGGGCCCGGCGCATCTGTCCATCGGAGAAGAGGCCTATGCAGTCGGCGAAGCGTTTCTGCTGGACGAAAACGATTTTATATTCGGCAGCCATCGCGGACATCATGAGGTTCTCGCAAAGGCAATGTCGGCGATCCGGAAGATCCCGGAGGAAAAGCTGCTGGAGATCATGATCTCATACCACAACGGTGTGCAGTATCGGATCGTCCGCCACAGATATCCCAATGTCGGCGTCCGTGAGCTCGCGCGGAAATTCTTCCTGTACGGGATGATGAGCGAGATCTTCGCGAAGGATACCGGCTTTGGACACGGCCTTGGCGGATCCATGCATGTGTTTTTCACCCCGTTTGGAATTTATCCGAACAATGCCATCGTGGGCGCCTCCGCCTGCACGGCGACCGGCGCGGCGCTTTATAAAAAGTGCAACCAGAAAAGCGGGATCGTTGTTGCAAATCTTGGCGACGGCTCGATGGGTCGTGGGCCCGTGTGGGAAAGCATTAACTTTTCCTCGATGGATCAGTACCACACACTCTGGGAAGACGGCTATAACCGCGGCGGACTGCCGATCATCTTCAATATTGCCAATAACCACTATGGCATGGGCGGGCAGACCCGCGGAGAAACGATGGCGTTCCAGCAGGCCGCGCGCTTCGGCGCGGGCGTAGCGCCGAACGAGCTGCACGCCGAGCGCGTGGACGGCTATAACCCGCTTGCGGTCATAGACGCCTATCGAAGAAAAAGAAAGATCATAGAAGAAGAGGGCGGCCCGGTTCTCCTTGAGGTCATGACCTATCGCCTGACGGGCCATTCAACGTCGGACGGCAATCCGTCCTACCGGACGAAGGAGGAGCTGGAGGCTTGGAAAAAGCAGGACTCCATTCCCGCGTTTGAACAGGCGCTTGTGCGCGCCGGCGTCACGACAGCGCAGGAGCTCGCGCAGCTGCGCGAGGCGATCGAGGTGCAGAACGAGGAGATTTTCCTTCTGGCCTCCGACCCGGAGATTTCCCCGCTGGCAGACCTCCGGAAGAACCCGGGCTACGTTGAGAATGTCATGCTGTCGCATGGCCGGGCGGAAAAGCTGGACGACAGGACTCCGGAGGTAAACGATCTGACGGACAATCCGCGCCTGCAGCAGATCGCCAAGCGCACAAGATCGGCGATAGACAGCAACGGACAGGAGCTGCCGAAGTCGCAGGCGGTCCAGATCCGGGACGCGCTGTTTGAGAGCCTGCTGTATCACTTCGAAAAGGATCCCACCATGATCTCCTACGCGGAGGATATCCGGGATTGGGGCGGCTCGTATGCGGTGTACCGAGGCTTATCGGAGGCGCTTCCGTATCACAGAATGTTCAACGCGCCGATCTCAGAGAGCGCGATCGTCGGCTCCGCTGTGGGATACGCGATGGCTGGCGGTCGGGCGGTTGTTGAGCTGATGTTCGCCGATTTCCTCGGCTGTGCCGGAGATGAGATCTTCAACCAGATGGCAAAGTGGCAAGCTATGAGCGGCGGCGCGTTGCGCATGCCGGTCGTGCTCAGAGCGACGATCGGCTCCAAATACGGCGCGCAGCATTCGCAGGACCCGTCGTCTCTGGTCGCGCATATCCCCGGCCTCAAGGTCGTGATGCCGGCTACGCCGTATGACGCCAAGGGCCTGATGAACAGCGCACTGGTCGGAACAGACCCGGTGGTGTTCTTTGAGTGCCAGAGGATTTATGATCAGGGCGAGCTGTTCCATGCCGGCGGCGTGCCGGAGGAATACTATGAGATCCCGATCGGCGAGCCCGACGTCAAGCTGGAGGGATCGGACGTCACGATCCTGACGGTAGGCGCGACGCTCTATCGGGCGCTGGAGGCGGCAAAGCGGCTCAAGGCGGAGTTTGGCATTTCCGCCGAGATCATCGACGCACGGACGCTGGTACCGTTCTCCTATGAGAAGCTTCTGGCGTCTGTCAAAAAGACCGGCTTCCTGCTGCTGGTAGCAGACGCGGTCTCGCGCGGCGGCTTCCTCAACGATATCGCCGCGAACGTGACCAGAATGGCGTTTGACGATCTGGACGCGCCTCCCATTGTGATCGGCGCGCGCAACTGGATCGCGCCCGCGTTCGAATACGACAAGGAATTCGCGCCGCAGGCGCAGTGGATGATCGATGCGATCCACGAGAATTTCTTCCCGCTGAAAAACTATACGCCGGTATATGATATGAGCAACAGCGAAATGATCCGCAGGGCAAAGCTTGGCGTATAACGCGCAGGAGCGCTGTAAAATGGAAAACGGCCGGCAGCGGCCGGGAAAGGGGGACAGAACAATGAGCGGAATGTTCGATACGGAAAACAAGTTTGTAAATCTGCTGGCAAAGGTGGGGGACCTGATCCTCCTGAGCATTCTCTGGTGTCTGTGTACGATGAGCGTGCTGTTTGCCGGACTCGGCTGGAGCACGGTCTACTATGTGGCGCTGAAATGCGTCCGGAGCGAATATGGCACAACATTTAAGGAAACAGGGGCTTTTTTGAAGGGGAACTGGAAGCAGGGGCTTGTGCTGGGAGGCATTACGGCAGTATACCTGTTCGGCGCGTTCAGCGCCATCTCGTTTTCAAACTCGCTCGTTCAGGTCAGCGGGATCTCGCTTGTGTATGCCATTCTGGCCAGAGTCCTTCTGATCCCGCCGCTGCTGATCGTACCATGGCTGTTCCCGCTGTTTGCACGGTTTACCATGAAGAGCGCTGCCTTTGTGAAAACGGCGCTGATCCTCTCAATCCGCCATTTTGGAAAAACGGTGCTTGTACTGGCGCTTCTTGCTGCCGCGGCGTTCTGCGCAGTCAATGTTCCCATTCTGCTGCTGATCCTGCCGGGAGCGGTCTCGCTGTGCCTTTCCTATCTGATCGAACCGGTTTTTTCTCAGTATATCAAAAAGGATGCAGTTTTTTCAGCAAAAGACATCTGGAAGATTTCACAGGAATAAGAGGATGCGAAGCGCTGCGCTTTGCACGAGACACCATTTGACACGGAGGAATCAGCATGGTCCGCGTAGATTGTGTGAGCAGAAACTATGGACAAAAAGCGGCCCTGAAGCAGGTCAGCTTTGAAGTGAACGATGGAGAGGTCCTCGGACTTCTGGGCAAAAACGGCGCCGGAAAGTCGACCATGATGAATATCATGACCGGAAATCTGGCCGCCACGCAGGGAACGATCCGCTACGATGAATTTGATATCATGGAGCAGCCGCTTCAGGCCAAGAAATGCTTCGGTTATCTGTCTGAGCTGCCGCCGCTCTATATGGAAATGAGGGTAGAACGGTACCTGAATTTCGTCTATGATCTCAAACGATGCACCCTGCCGAGACAGGCGCATATCCAGAAGGTCATGCGCCTGACGCATACGGAGCAGGTCGGCAGCCGTGTGATCCGGAACCTGTCCAAGGGCTACCGGCAGAGGATCGGGATCGCGCAGGCAATGATCGGCGATCCCAAGGTCCTGATCCTTGATGAGCCGATGGTCGGTCTGGATCCGCAGCAGATCATTGAGGTCCGAGATCTGATCCTTGATCTGAAGCAGTCGCATACTGTGATCCTTTCCTCGCATATTCTGCCGGAGATCCAATCCGTGTGCGACCGCGTTGTCGTCCTGAATGAAGGAAGTCTGGTCGCAGATGATACGCCGGAGCACCTTTCCGCAAAGCTCAGCGCGGCAAGCCGGCTCCGGCTGCGGGTCGCGGCTCCGGCGGAAAGTGTGATCCAGCTCCTGAAGACCATACGGGACGTTGAAACGGTCACACAGCAAAATCCGCAGGAGCCCGGCTGCTGTGAGCTTCTGATCGAAGCAGCGCAGGGCTCCGATATCCGCAGAGCGGTGTTCTGCCGTCTGTCCGAGCGGCAATATCCGATTTTGTATATGGCTCTGGAAGAGATGACGCTGGAAAGCATTTTCCTTTCTCTGACGGGAAACGGTTGAGGAATAGGGGTGTATCGATGTTTGCGATTCTGAAACGAGAACTTTACGGATTTTTTGTCACGCCGATCGCTTACGTGTATCTGGCCGCAGTTGGAGTCGTCTCTGCCGTTTACTATGCCATGCTGCTGTTGCGCGGCAGCGCAAAGATCGGCAGCGAGTTCGCGTTCCTGTTCTCCGTTAC
The DNA here is from genome assembly GCA_934655875.1 of uncultured Oscillospiraceae bacterium. GTDB lineage: Bacteria > Bacillota > Clostridia > Oscillospirales > Oscillospiraceae > CAG-170. The sequence continues at coordinate 5,175 of CAKUHB010000029.1, read as the reverse complement.
GCTGCTGTTAACGCCGGTGCTGACCATGCGCCTGCTGAGCGAGGAGCGGAAGCAGAATACGCTGCTGCTTCTGCGTGCAGCGCCCGTCAGAACGAGCTATATCGTTCTGGGAAAATATCTGGCAGCCTGCATCATCTACTGCATGGGCCTGATTTTTCCTTTGCTGCATGTGCTTTCCATGGCGGAATGGTCGAGCGTGAACTGGGCGTTCGTGGCGGGAAATCTCGCCGGGCTGCTGCTGGTCGGAATGGCCTGTATCGCGATCTGCACGCTGATTTCCTCCCTGACGGAGAACCAGATCGTCGCGGCCATCGGGGGCTTCAGCGTCATGGTGTTTGTACTGCTTCTCAACACGCTGGCCAGCGCCGTGCATCTTCCGTTCCTGCGGACCGTATTGGCCAGCATGTCCTTCTATAATTCCTATTATGGCCTGACAGTCGGGATCCTTCGCGTATCCGACCTGTTCTATTTTGTCACGCTGATCGGGCTGTTCCTGTTCCTGACGATCCAGTCGATGGAGTCCCGCCGGTGGAGCGGATGCTGAGAGGAGGCAAGGCGATGCAGAGCAAATTCAAGGGCAAGCATTTCCGATACAGTGTCTATGCGGCGGCAATGATCGTGCTGGCGATCGTCATTGCACTGGTCCTGAACGCCGTGGTATCACGGCTGTCTGACCGGTATAACTGGTCCGCTGATCTGTCGGACAACAAGCTCTATGGGCTTTCCGAGCAGACGCAGACGATCCTGAACGGCCTTGACCGGCAGGTCCGGATCCACGTCCTGACCGACGAAACAGCGCTGGCCACGTCGAATGAGTATATGGCCCAGCTTTATCAGACGCTTCAGGCGTACGGCGCGTATCCGCATGTCGAGGTAGACTATGTGGATCTGACGTTGCAGCCGACGTTTGCCAAGCAGTATCCGGATCTGACGCTCTCAGACAATGAAGTGATCGTGGAAAGCGAGGAGCGAGTACAGCTGCTCGAGCTGACGCAGATGCTGCAGACGACAACGAGCCTGAACGAGTCGAGCTATACAACAAGCACCTCGATCAGCGGCTCCGTGGCCGAGCAGAAGCTGACGAATGCGGTGATGTTTGTAACCGCGCAGAAGCTTGTGACTGTGTCGGTCCTTACGGGCTTTTCCGACCGGGATCCCGCCGGGATCGAACAGCTGCTTACGGATAACAGCTTTCAGGTAAAGCAGCAGAGCCTGATCACGGATGAAATTGATCCGGAGGCGGATATTGCGGTGCTCTATGGACTGCAGCGCGATATCAGCGAGCCGGTTTTACAGAAGCTTGATACATGGCTGGACAACGACGGCCAACAGGGGAAAACCTTCCTGATTTTCGCGGACGAAAGCGCGCCGCAGCTGCAGACCGTCGATGCGTTCCTCAGAGAATGGGGAATCGAAGCCAGAAGCGGACTGGCCGTGGAGCAGGAGAACTCCAAATATTATTTCTACCCATATTATCCCATTGCGCAGTTCGGCGAGTCGGAATATGCGGAGCGCTTCGCGCAGCGCAATAACCCAATCGTCATGCCGTTTACAAAGCCGGTCTATTCCTGCGCAACGACCGAGAATTATCAGGTAACGCCGCTTCTGACGTTCTCGGATTCTGCGTCTGTTCTGGATGCAGACGGAGCTGTAACGCAGACGGAGACGGCGATCAGCGCCATACAGCTTTCCTGCCATACGAATTACGGAACACAGACGAACCGATCCTATCTGGTGTATTCCGGCTCATGGCAGGCGTTTTCCGCATCGATCCTGACGGACAGCACGTTCCTGAACGCGGAGTATCTGCTGAACCTGCTGAATTCGCTGACAAACCGGGAAAACGTGGTGGACATTGTCACAAAGGATTTTTCGGAGCCTGCGCATGCGCTCACCAGCCAGCAGGTTACGACAAGGATCATTGTGTTTGCCGCCGTTTTGCCGCTGTGCATCCTTTGCGCGGGACTGCTGGTGTTCCTTCGCAGGCGCAGCGGATAAGCGGGCTGTGAAAAGGTGGTTATCCATGAAAAAGAAAACGCTTGTGCTGCTCGTGACGGTCATTCTGGCGGCGGCGGTCTGCGCAGGGCTGGCGCTGCTGCTCCGGCAGGAGCCGGAAAGCCCCGCGAGCCAGAAGACCGCCGCGCAGACGCTTCTGAACCGCAGTGAAGCCGAGGTGCGCTCCGTTACAGTCACATCCGCCGGCCGGCAGATCGCTGCCAGCCGGGATCAGAACGGAACGCTTGTGATCCCCGCGCTTGACGGCCTCCCAGTCGATCAGGAAAAGATCGACGCGCTGGCAAAATATTCGGCTCTTCTGCGTTCACAGCAGACGCTGACAGACGCACAGCGCGATCTGGAGGAGTACGGACTCGACGAACAGACCGCAACGCATGTTCAGGCAGAGTTTGACGATGGACAGACAATGGAGCTGTGGGTCGGCGAGGCCGTGCCGGGCGCGTCGACGCCCAGCAATTACGTGCTGTACGAGCAGAATGTGCACGTGATGTTCCAGCTGCATGTCAGCCCGTTCCTGAAACAGGAGGAGGACTTTATCCGCACGGCGATCACGCCGTCGAACGATGATTCGTCCTATGTTACGCTGCTGCTGTCGGTGAAGCAGGCCCAGTGGGAAGCGCCGGTCACAGTCGCGTTTCAGGATACACAGGCAACAAGCGGCGGCCAGCTGATGGCCTCGTATGCGATCGTGTCTCCGGCGCACTATGATATGACCTATCATGAGCGCGGCACGCAGTTTTTGCAGTCGGTATACGGCCTTCAGGGCAAGTCATACCTCCTGCATCCCGGGCAGGACGATCTGGAAGCGTGCGGTCTGGCACAGCCGCAGGTCGTACTGCAGACAGTTTATATCGACCAGAGCGGCACGCAGACGACGCTGCAGCTGATGGCCTCCGAAGCGGACGAGAGCGGCGTGGCCTATGTACTCGTCAGCGGCGTGGATCTGATCTACGAGATGGACGTATCCGCGTGCAGCTGGTACAGCATCACGCTGGAGGACGTTCTGGGGCGGCAGATCGTGATGCCCGCGGTAAAGAGCCTTTCGGGGCTCCTGATCGAAACGCAGGACGCGCAGCTGCATGTGGATATTGAAACGGACGCAGCCGGTGAACTGCGCATCGGTACAGATCAGGACGCACGCTATCAGGCATCCGAATTCAAGAAGCTGTATGAGGTGCTGATTTCTGCGGAAATCGACAGTCTCTGCACGCAGGCGGAGCAGACCCCAGCCCTCCTGCAGATCACCTATGAAGCGGCAGACGGCACAAAGCAGACGGTTTCGTTCTGCGAAGGCCCGGTCAGACAGGCCCACGTCTGGAAGAACGGAAGTCCGTACGGCCTCATCCGCAGCAGCTATGTAGACGTGATGCTGGAGGCTGTTTCAAAATTTATGCGTCAAGAGACAATTACCGTCACATATTGAAAAGCAGAGCCCCTTTGCCTGCAAAAACAACAGGTACCGGAATGGACATCGTCAGTGTCCATTCCGATACCTGCCGCTATGTGCACTGTATGCTGAAAATGACGCGGCCTGCTCAATTTGTCCCGGCAGCAGCCGCAAGGATCCCGATATATTGCCGTGTTCTCTTTGACGTCTTTTTCTTTTCCTTTCATTTATCGGTTGGTTTTATTCCGCACGCTCCAATGCTGCAACGTCTCCCGACTGGATAGCGGGAATACTGTGCCTTATTTTTTCATGATCCCAATCCCACCGGCGCAGGGCCTCCAGCTTTTTGATCGTATCGTCATCAAACCTTCTGTGTATCGGCTTGGACGGAACGCCGCCGACGATGGTATAAGGCGGCATATCCTTTGTCACCACGGCGCGGGTGCCGATGATGGCACCGTCGCCGATCCTGACGCCCGGCATAATGACCGCCTCATAGCCGATCCACACATCGCTGCCGATCACGGTGTCACCTTTGTTGGCCCATGCATCGCAGATGGTTTTCGCGTCCAGCTCCCATTCGTCAAAAAAGATGGGAAAGGTGTAGCTGGACAGCGACTGCATCGAATGGTTCCCACTGATGCGAATCAATAGTAGAAAGCGAAAAAAGATGACAAAAGGCGCAAGAAGAGAGATAGTTAAGTGTGAAAAACTCATCAAACTATATTGCGCGATTTGCCATCGCTGTCAGGATATAGCTGACTACATTTTGCAGGCTCTGCCAATCCTCTGCCGACAGAGGGCGTTTTTTTTTCTGGCTCTGCCGCTTCCATGCGTTCACGACCAGCGCTATGACCTCTGTGACCTTAGCCTCATAGAAAAGAGCCGCTGCCGCACCCTCGCCCCGGTAATTCTCGATCTCAAGCAGCAGCTTGGACATCGCCGGAAAGTCCGTCGACTGATCGACGCTCTGAAAGGCGGCGGGAAGATCGAAATAAAGCTCGGAGTACTGCTTCTTCAGGAAATCCTCGTAATAGGCAGGCAGAATTTCCACACCGACGGAATGAATGGGGATCCGCTTGTGGATGAGCGCACGATACCCCTGTTTGTAATCAGCTATATTAAAAAGCAGACTATAACTTAACAGCGGCTATCCTTGACCTATCAGGCGTAACAGATATTGTTGATGGTATGATTGCCAGAAGATTTTGCATGATAAGTGACCTTGGAAAAGCTCTCAATCCAATCGCTGACAAGCTCACACAAATTGCTATGCTTGGCTGCCTGCTTTCAAGGTTTCCACGGATGGCCATTCCGTTTTTCGCGTTAATTGCAAAAGAAGCGCTAACAGGCATTTTTAGTTTGCTTGCAATACGAAAAACGAAAGTCGTATATGGTGCGAAATGGTATGGAAAAATCACAACCGTTCTGCTATACGGCATGATGATCATTCATGTGTTATGGTTTGACATTCCGACCTACTGGTCAAATGTGCTTATATCGGTTTGCCTTTTCTGTATGGTGGTATCTTTCACGCTGTATATGAGTAGAAACCTCCAAATAATCATGCGATTAAATTTATAACGTACTCACACATTGGATTTTGGAGGAGCAGCCAAAATCGCCAGAGGAAATGGCGAAACTTTGCGTGAAGATCATACACTTTGAAGCAAATTGATTGTTGGGGATGAGATGCCTAGGGTGTATCTGAAAAGTCAAAAATAGCGAAACGGACAAGAAAAAGACACAAATACGTGGTAAGACAAGGGCAG
>CAKUHB010000028.1 GCA_934655875.1 uncultured Oscillospiraceae bacterium | reverse complement strand
TTCTCGATAGGTGGTCGTTTTCAGACCATAGACGGTAGATTATATAAATAATCTTCCTCATCAAATTCCGATTTGTTTCATTATAGCAAACGATCTGCCAAAACACAATGCAGCCGTCCGGGGCATTCCGGGCGGCTGCGATTTGTCCATTCGATCAGTGATTGTCCGCTTTCTGCCGCTTCAACTCCGCCAGCTCCGCTTTCATCTCTGCGATCAGCACCTTCAGCTTCTCCTCGCATTCCTCACGGGTATGCGCGTAGATATTCCGCGCGTGCTTCTTGCCGTCGATCCATGTTGGGGAGTAGCGCCCTTCAAACAGGTGGTCGTTGATCTGGCTGATGCAGCCCGTGCCGGGCTTGCGGACCTTGCCCATGTAAGGCTGAAAGTCAACGATGGCGGGCGCATTCGCCTGCGGCGCAGTCTCATCCGGGAGTTCTGCCTTGCCGATTCCGCAGTCGATCTTCCGCGCGGCGGCGTGCTGCATATCAGAGGTCGAGTGCGTGTAAATGTCCAGCGTCGTGGCCGCCGACACATGCCCCAGCATGGCGGAGAGCGTTTTCACGTCCATCCCATTTTGCAGCGCCAACGTTGCGAACGTGTGTCTGAGGTCGTGAAAACGCACCTGTTTGCAGTTTGCGTGCTCCAGAATCAGCTGCAATCGGTCGTAGACCGAACCGGGGTTGAGCGGCAGATCCTCCAGCACCGGCGACGGGAACATCCAGCGGGAGTGGACGCTTTCGCGGTATTCCCGCAGCACCTGCACGACGGCGGGCGGCAGCACCAGCTTGCGGATGGAGCTTTTCGTCTTCGGCACGCTCATCACGATCTTGCCGCGAACCAAGCTGACCTGTTTGCTGATCGTGAGGACGCCTGTTTCAAAATCGAGGTCGTCCCATTGCAGCGCCAGCAGCTCGCCGCGCCGAAGCCCCGTCGCCAAATCCAACAGAAACAGTTCATAGTACCCCTCGGCTTTCGCCTGAATGAGAAACCGCTGCAGTTCATCCCGCGCCAGCACCTGCATCTCACGCGCCTTTTTGGGCGGCAGCTTGCAGCCCTCGGCGGGATTGGTGCGGATGAGTCCATCCTGCACAGCTCTTTGGAGCGCCGAGCGGCAGGTCGCGTGGCACATCCGTACCATACGGTCAGATAGCCCTTCGCCGTAACACTCCGTGCGTGTCTTACGTCCGCTCTTTTTCAGCCGCGCGTAAAACTGCTGCAGGTCGTTCTGCGTCAGCCTGTTCAGCGGAATTTCGCCCAGCTCCGGCTTGATGTGCAGGCGGATGCGATCTTCGTAGCCGGACTGCGTCGAGGTGCGAATGTTCGGCTTGCAGTGCGTTTCGTACCAATAATCCAGCCAGTCGGCGAAGCGCATCTCCGGACGCAGCTTGTCCGACGGAATGCCGCCGAGCTGCGCCTTGAGCGCCGCCAGCTTTTCGGCGCACTCGCGCTTGCTCTTGCCGAAGACGGCCTTTGTTTTCGGGTAGCCGTGATCGTCGTAGCCGACAACGTACCGCCCCTCCCAGCGCCCGTCTGTGCGCTGACGGATCAGTCCGTCGCCTGCTTTTCGCTTCTTTGCCAAGGCTTCAGCTCCTTTCCGAATAGGTCCTCCATGAAGCCGCCGACGATGCCGCCCGCGGCTTCGCGCATATCCGTCGTGACGTGCGTGTAGGTGTCGAGCGTGAAGCTGGCGTTCGTGTGACCCAGAATCCCGGCCAGCGTTTTCGCGTCCACGCCGCTGGTGAGGGCGTGTGTCGCGAACGTATGACGAAGATCATGAAAGCGAATGCTCGGCAGTCCCGCTTCCTTCAGCAGCGTTTTGAGCCGCCGGTATGCCGTTCCCGGATTCATCGGCAGCTCCGGGCTGGTCGGCTGCGGGAAAATCCACTGGCTGATGGAGGCTTTCTTCCGCGCCCGCAGCAGCGCCGCGACGCTCTCCGGCAGGATGATCGTGCGGTTGCCCTGGCTCGTTTTCGTGTCGCCGAGGGCGTAGATGCCCTGCCCCTTGCTGTGCAGCGTCCGGGAGATTCCGAGCGTCCCGGCCTTCGCGTCGAAGTCGCGCCACATGAGCGCGCAGATCTCGCCGCGCCGCAGGCCGGTCATAAGCTCCGTGTAGAAGAAATCCCGCCAGATATCGTCCTTCTGAACCGCTTGCAGGAACGTGTCCAGCTCCTGCTCGTTCAGTACCTGCATCGGCTTGTAGTTGGATTTCGGCACAGTTGCGTTCTCGGTCGGATTTTTCGGAATGATGTGCGCCTGCACCGCAGCCTTCATCGCGCCGTGCAGCATCGTGTGGATGTGCCGCACGGTCGAGTCGGAGAGGCGCTTACTGCCCTCGGCGTCCTCGCGCACGCGCCCGCCGGATTTCAGCCGCCGGTACATCCGCTGCACGTCCTGCGTCGTGATGAGCGAAACCTGCTTGCCGCCGAGCTGCGGCTTGATGTAGTTTTCAATATAATTCCGGTAGCCTTCCAGCGTCCCCGGCCGGATCGTACCGTCCTTGTATTCCGTGAGCCAGCGGTCCAGCCACTGGCCCAGCGTCATGCGGCTGTCCTCGGTCAGCTCCACGTCCTGATAGCATTCGATGCTCTGGTGGAGCTTCTCCGTCAGTGCTTTCTGCGTCTTCGCGTAGACGTGCCGGAAGATCGGGTCGCCGTTTGCCTTGTGCCCCACGACGATGCGCCCTTCCCAGCGCCCATCGTCGCGCTTCCTGACCATCCCGTCTCCGGATGGCCGCCGTTTTCCCATATGCAGGACTCCTTTCTTTTATGTCTTTTCTCTAACAACTACCACGCGGGAGATACAATAGCAACCTCCCGCGTGGAGAGTTATCAGAAAATTATCATTTCGGTTTTCTTTGTCTATGGTGGTGCAGATTTTGAACCGTGCTATGAACAAGAGGAATATCTGATCGTTTAATTGGAACCTCTAATGCCTGCATGATCATGTTTTTGCAATCATCAAGTTTACCTTCTTTTAGCAAAATTGAACCTTGCGCAAGCAACTTGTCTTCAGTATCTAAGTCTTCCAGCAGAGCACGTTGACCATCGCCATTCTGAATACAATCAAAAATGATAATTCTTTTAATTTCATAATCACGAACAAATGGTAAATACTTCTCTACCGGATTCAATCCTAATGGCAATTCAAGCAAACTACATGCAGATGCATACAGCGCAATCGCCCGCTTTACTAATACGCAATGATTCTCATCTTGAATAAAGCTATCAGTAAAAAAAGATTTCAGCCCATCGCGCACATGCAATAATAACTTGACATCTGGACTAGCATATAGACTTCGTTGTGTTTTTGATATATGCTCAGTTGCTCTGGCATACTCCGTTGAAAGCAGATTAAAGAGCAGTAAATCACTATCCTTTCTGTATTCCATGGCTTTCGCATAATCAGATTCAGCTTCAATTATTTCGCCATAGATTTGATGTATTAGTCCTCGTTCCGTATAGTAATCAATAATAATATTCTCATTATCTTCTTTGTGAATGAACGTTGCAAAAAAAGAATCAAGTATTTCGATATTTTCTTTGCAATCCTCTTTACCCATCAGCGCATAAAGATGCTGTCTAAGAGCAAACACTTTATAGTTCTCGGGTTCAGCTTCTAATGCAATATTCAAATGAGTTTCCGCTATATCATACTGCTCCGCAATAGCATTCTGGATGATAATAGCTGCTACAGCATAGTTGTAACCCTTGTCATTTTGCTGCGCAACTTCTTTCGCCAAATTGATACTTTGAAGCGATTTATCAATCCAGCCAAGATTTCTTTATCGGTTATGACACACTCGCACTTGACCCCATTATCATCAAGTACATACATCTTGCCGTTATCAAGATACGGGTCGCCTTGCTCGTCCGGATCGGTTCAACACAGCTGCACGATATCGGGCGGCTGTGCTGCGCTTAGGACCGTTTTCATGGAAGCCGGTACACTGCCAGGCCGTCGCAGGTCCCGCAGGCGCGGAAGCCCTTTTTGAGCGCGATCCGCTTTGTTGCCGCCTGTGCCGGGGCGCATTCGATCACGACGCTTTTCTGCGCCTGCCGCGCCCGGTCGATCAGCCGGTCCGTCAGCGCCGACGCATAGCCGCGTCCCCAATATTCCGGAAGCAGCACCCAGCCGAGCTCCACGCTTTCTTCGTCGTAAGCGTGATAGATCACATAGCCGATAAAGCTCCCGTTCTCCTCGGCGGCATACACAAGCGGCGGCTCTGCCAGCCCCGCGTGATGAAGAAAGTCCTCGGCCTGCGCCCGGTCAAACGGCGGCTCCAGATACTGCATGACCTTCGGATCAGACAGCAGCCGGTACAGCGCGTCCGTATCACTGGGCCGCATTTTGCGAATCGTGATATTCACTGGTTTCCCTCCGATTTGTAACCCTAAACCTTCACGTTCGGATTGGTATACTGCCCGTGGTTCTTTGTCCTGCTGCCGTACTGAATGGCAAATCTCGGACAGCCGCGACATATTTGCAGTTTCCCGTTGCAGAAAAATATAAAATCATTTGCGTTACCTTGTGTGATCGAAGAGTATCTCAGGCAAACAAACCGGAACTCAGCAATCTTCTAAAATTTCCCCATGGATGCACACTCTGCCTTCATCTGGACATTTTATATCAAACATCTTCGCACGCGTATTTCCATAGTCTAATTCCGCTCCATTCTGGAGGGCATAGACAAGTGGGTACATGCTATTCCATAACTCATGACATAATGGCGGACACAAATCCTCGACAATAAATTCCTGACCTTTTCTGAAATACCCGCTTCTGCATTTGCTATCCGTAATCGTAAGTTTTACCTTTATCATTGATTATCTTCTTCGCAAATTCCGATTTATTTCATTATAGCAAAGTCACGCCCAAAACACAATGCAGCCGCCCGGAGCGTGGGCGGCTGCGTCTGACTCTGTGGCCGGGCTTCCTTACAGCTCCGGCAAGCCGGAGCTGCTGCGCTCAAGCATTGGGCGCGGAGCATTGCTTCCCGTATTTTTCTTCCAGTTCCTTTGTATGCGCATGGAGCAGCTCCAGCGCCCGGGACTGGACGCGGGAGAGCTCCGTTTGCTCCGTGTCCGCGAACTCGCGTCTGATCCTCGCGGATGCTGCCGCGTGGCTGTCGTTTGTCCTGCTTTCATCCGCTTCCGACAGGAACTTCTGGAGAAGCCCCGGATTGCCGGAATAATGGAGCTCCACAAGCTTTGCCCGGTATTCCAGCTCTGCGGGGGTGATGCCCGGGAACCGCTTCATGTCTATGGTATGCTGCGCTTCGTGCTTCAGGAGCGAAACAAGGAACCGCTCGCTTTCAAAGTCATACGCCTGCGCAATGCAGTTGATCGTGCCGTCGGGCGAAGCCCAGCCGCCGGTTCCGTACCGGCCAAAGGTCAGATAGTCCATCCAGCCCCGGAATACGAAGCCCTTGAGGATGTTGACGGTATAGTCCGCCGTTCCGTCCGGCAGCTCGACCTGATAGACGGTCGGGACGGTCTCCCGCCAGATATACGGGCCGTAATAGCCCTGCGTTTTCCCGAAAAGCGCATGATAGCCCTCCGCTTCAAACACCGCTTGCAGCCGCCCGGCCAGAAGGGCTTCGTCCGCGTCCGGCAGCCGCAGGAGCGCTTTCAGCTGCGCCAGAAGCTTCTCTGCGGCCGTCGTCTCCGGCAGGCCGCAATAGAAGGTATCACGGAAATAGATCTGGTACAGGCGCAGGATCCTGTTGAGCGTGTCCGGCAGCTCGTATGTACGGTATTCCTGATTCTCAAAAATCGCGGTATACGCGGGAAGCACGTCCTTAAATTCCTCGTGCTCGCGCATGTATGCAATGGCTCCCTTGACGTCCCCGTTCAGAAAAAACTGGCTGATCTGCATGACGGCCCTCTCTCCTGTCAAATTCGATTTGTTTTATTATAGCAAATCAGAACCCAAACCGCAATCGCCGCCCGGCGCAGCGCCGGACGGCAAGCACGGTTCTTCTGCAAGAAAATTCCCATACAGTATCAGCGGCTTTGTACATTGCAGGAAATTTATGCTATAATACCCGGGGAGGATCGGCGAACCATGATCGTATACCTACAGCTTATGGATGCCGCGGAGGAGCGCTCCAAATTTGAGCAGCTCTATGCGCGGTACAGGCAGTTGATGTTTTATACTGCCTTTCAGATTCTAAAACGCCCGCAGGATGCCGAGGATGCAGTGCATCAGGCTTTTTTGAGCATCGCTGAAAATATTTCAAAAATTTCTGATCCGGACTGTCCAAAAACGCGTGCCTACATCGTTACTATTGTTGAGAGGAAGGCGATCGACATGCTCCGGGCGGAGCGCCGCCATCCTTCTGTCCCGCTGGATGAAGCGATCAACGGGATTTCCGTGGAATACGACGGTGACAATGCGCTGGCGAGGGCTATTCTGGAGCTGCCTGCGGCATACCGGCAATGCATTCTGCTGAAGTACCACCACGGATACAGCACAAAAGAGATTGCCGGGATCCTGCACCTTTCGCTTGCAAACACGAGCAAGCTCCTACAGCGTGCAAAGGCAAAGCTGAAAGAACTCTATCAGGAAGGAGATGCGCGCTTATGATCACAGACGACGCACTGCAAGCCGCCGCAGCGGAAGCCGGTCTTGCGCTGGCGCAGACGCTGGAAGACGGCAGCAGACAGCAGCCGCCTTACGTCCCCAGCAAGTCCTTTACGTGCAAAATGAACCGCCTGTGCCGCCGTGCGCGCCATCCCTTTTTTCATCGGACGATGCAGCGTGCTGCCGTTGTATTTCTGGCGCTGCTGCTCACAGGGATCGGATGGATCTCGGTCGACGGCAAGGCCCGCGCCGCCGCGCTCACATGGTTCAGAAGCATTTCGCAGAACAGCATCGTATACCAGTTCCTGAATCCCGCACCGCAGCTGCACTTGCCGGACTACGCCCCGACATGGCTGCCCGATGGCTTTGAGGAGCAGGAGCATTACAACGATGAACAACAATCCTGCTGGTATTACGTCTCCGGTTCAGATTACATTGTTATCGAAATTGACGTATACCACAGCGGAATGCTGCTTTCCCTGATCGGCGATCATTCCGGCTATGAGGAAGTCAATGTCGGTCAGTTTACCGCGTTGTTTGTACCGGCTGATGCAGATTCCGGAATCAGTAATCTGATGTGGGTCAATGAGCAAGACGGATTGATTTTCTCAGTTCATTCCACGCTCGAAAAATCCGTCATGCTGCACATAGCCGAAAGCATAAAATTGTCATATTCTCCAAATTAAATATTTTTTCTCGCTTTGTGTCCAAAAACGCCTCCTTTCCGCGTTCTAATAAACAGAACAAAGAAAGGAGGTGTTTTGTAATATGAAAAAACGTATGTGCATTCTGTTTCTCGTGCTGGTTATGATTTCCGGACTCTGTATAAATGCTGCGGCAGCAGCACGTGTATATGTATAATTAACCCATTAAGGAGATGTGTATTTTGAAAAAGAAATCTGTCGTGTGGCTTGTGCTCTTATGTCTTTTGATGATCTTTGCGGCTGTCGGGTGTTCTGCCGCCCGCGAGAGAGCAGATTCGCCGGCAGCCGAGTTGACTGACGCCGTCCCGGACTCTGAAAAGACACTTTACGCTTCTTGGGGGTAATATGACATGCACACAGTTATTCCCATTATAGTTGGCTGCGTCGTTTGCATTCTAAGGCGAATCTTTTGCTCAGACAGCACAAAACTAGATAACGTTTTCTATTCGTGGCTTGAAAAGCAACATAAATCCATTATTTTTGTATTTCGGCTATCACCGGCGATTGGTGTAATTCTTTATGCAATTATAGTATGTGTATTCCCAATTGTCAGTGGAGCCTTTTTTGTAAAAGCCATAGTCTTTTGTGGCATCGTCGCTCTTGTCATTCTTATCGATACTGCTGGATAGACAAACGCTGAAATGATCGTCGTCGGAAAGGAAGAAAGTGTGAAAGGAACCCATCAGGGGTTCCTTTCGCGTTCAATTCCCGCCCGCAGGCGGCACGGTCTGCGAAGCAGACCGCTCAGCGTGTCGAAAAAGTTTGTATTTTGCGAAACAGTACGAGATATGCACCGTCCGTGTAGGGGCCGATGCCGGTCACAGCCGTTCGTGACGAAGGAGCGTTACGGATGTGGGTCTGCCGCTTGCCGGTACACATCAGCCCGAAAAGGGTCACGAATTTGCCGTAAATTCCCGAAAAAACGGCTTGTTCTGCCGGGACGATGCGACGCCCGCAGGCTAGTTTCGAGGCGCAACCGCGCGCAGCGCGGCTCTTAGCGCCGAAGATAGGCATCGTCCCCTACAAACAAGCCAGAAAATCTTCAGCAAAAACGAGCACGAATGTTTTTCGACAGTCTCCGCTTTCGCACCAAAAAAGAAGACACGCCGCGTCCAAAAAACAAACTCGCAATCCAGCGTCAGCGATTGCGAGTTTGAGAGGAGGAGCGACGGAGCGGGTGAGAGATGACTTTTTGATGCAAAGCATAAAAAAGTCGTCGCGAACTTGCGCAGTCCGCGACGACGATGGTGCGAGAGATGAGACTTGAACTCACACGACGGTTGCCACACGCCCCTCAAACGTGCCTGTCTACCTATTCCAGCACTCTCGCATGCAATTTTCATTTGCTCAGTTATTATACTCAGTCCTGCTGCGTTTGTCAAGGGGGTATTTTATTTTTACGCGGATCTTCCATCACATTTTCACTTGCGCTTCGACCCGATATCTGGTATAATACCATCTGTATGTATACGAGGAAGGCAGGTGCTGGGGTTGCCGAAGTTTTTTCTTCCGGCCGGAGCTGTCTGCGGCAGCTTCCTGACGCTTGACGGTGAAAACGCCGCCCATGCGCGGGTTCTGCGTCTGAAACCCGGCGAGACGGTCACCGTCTGCGACGGCTGCGGCACCGATTACAGCTGTACCATTTCCGATATCTCCGCCGATCAGGTCTGTCTGGTCGTGAACAATGCCTGTGCGTCGGCTTCCGAGCCGCCGGTGCAGTGCAGCGTCTACATGGCCTACGCCAAGGCGGACAAGCTTGAGCATGTCATCCAGAAGGCGACGGAGTTGGGCGCGTATGAGATCGTCGCATTCCCCTCTTCGCGCTGCGTTTCCCGGCCAGACAGCGCTTCCATCCGGAAAAAGCTCGAGCGCTGGCAGAAGATCGCCGCTTCCGCGGCGGCGCAGTCCGGCCGCGGCCGGATCCCCGAGGTTCTGACGGCCGATTCCTATGAAGCTGCCGTTCGCCGCGCTGCGGCATGTGAGCTGGCGCTTTTCCCGTATGAAAATGAACGAACTTTGCCGCTGCGGCGGGCTGTGGGCGATGGGTCGGCAAAGACCGTCTCCATCATGACCGGCCCGGAGGGCGGCTTCTCCGAGGACGAGGTCCGGACGGCGCAGGACGCCGGTATGCGGATCTGTTCGCTCGGCCCGCGCATTCTGCGCTGCGAGACGGCGCCGCTGTGCGCGCTGAGCGCAGTCCTGTACGCATCCGGCGCGCTGGACTGATCATGAATCAACAAAGGACAGGACATTATGACGAAGAATCAGACTTCTGCAAAAAAGACGGAGGATCAGTCCGTCGTATATAAAGTACCCGCCGCGTTCGCGCTGATGGTGCTGGTCATTTACGGCTTCTGGAGACTGGGCGGCTATTACTCCACGCTCAGCGGCTTCACGGCGCTGTATGGCCTGTTCGGCGTTCTGCGGCTGGTTCTGCTGGCAGTCACGGTTTTGCTGTGCGTGCTCGCTTACCTTCTGAAAGCGCCGCTGGCCAGGACGATCTGCCGCTACGGCGTGGTGCTTTCTGCGCTCCTGACGGTCTCCTGCTGGATCCTGCGGGGCTTCTGGACGAACAACATGATCGTCATTTATCTACTTCATGCGCTGGTCTACTGCCTGTACATGGTCTGGCAGCTGTACCGGGCGGAGTTCTTTACGTTCTCACTGGCAACGGCTTCGGCAGGCGTTGTGTTTTATCTCAGCTCCCGGTCGGCGTTCGTGTTCAACCGCGTGTTCGGAAGCGTGCTGCTGGCTGTGGTTCTGGTCGGCGTTGCGCTGGTGACGTGCCTGTGCGCGAAAAACCGCGGCAAGCTGACGCTGTTCGGAAAGACCTTCCGCGTGTTCCCCGAGGGCTTCAATTCTCTGCTTCTGTATTTTATCTGCATTCTGTGGGCCATCGTGCTGGTCGCCTGCCTGCTCTTCGGCTCCGGCTTCGCGTTCTATTCCATGTTCGCCGCCATTGCGATCGAGCTGATCGGCGCGGTGTACTACACGTTCCAGCTCAAGTAAATTCGAATCATACCGTCACCTTCCGCTCCGTAGACTGGAATGGAAGGTGATTTTTTGTTTTCAGGCCGTCAGATCCTTAAAAATACCCTGCTGCTGACCGCCGCGGCTTTGCTCCTGCGGTTGGTATCGATGCTGCTGCAGGCGTACCTGTCCGCACGGATCGGCGCGGATGGGCTGGGGCTCGTGCAGCTGGTGCTGTCGGTGTGCGCGTTCTCCATGACGCTGGGGCTGGCCGGTGCGCGGGTCACGGCGACCTGCCTGTGCGCGCAGGCGCATGGGCAGCGCAGCCGCGCCGAGGTGCAGAGCGCGGTCTATCACTGCCTGGGCTACGTGCTGATCACGAGCTGCACGGTCTCCGCCGTGCTCTTTTTTGCCGCGCCATGGCTCTCTGTGAACCTCCTGCATGAACCTGCCGCGGAAGCAGGGCTGCGGCTGCTGGCAGGCATGCTGCCGTCGGCCTGCGTCAATCTTGTGCTGGGCGGATATTTCACGGCCACCGGTCAGGTACTGCGGCTGACGGCGGTCGACATGGGCGAGCGGATCCTGTGCCTTGGGCTGACGTTTCTTTTCTTGCAGGGTTCGGGCAGCGACGCGGGCGGTGCGTGTCTGGCGCTGCTGTCAGGCGACCTGCTCTCCGGCTGCGCGGCAACGGCGCTGCTCTACTGCATGTTCCGGCGTAGGGCGCGCGGCTGCCCGGATGTGCAGGACGATATGGGGCGGCGCGTGCGGCATCTTGCCGTACCGCTGGCACTGAGCGACTATCTGCGCGCGGCGCTGCGGACGCTGGAGCAGTTTCTGATTCCGTGGGGACTTGTCCGCTCCGGAGCGGCACGGCAGGACGCCATGGGCGTCTATGGGACGATCACGGGGATGGTCTTCCCGGTGCTCATGTTCCCGGCGGCGCTTTTATACGCGCTCATCGATCTGCTGATCCCGGAGCTGGCCGCCTGCCGCGCACAGGGCCGATGGACGCGGCTTGCGTCCATCACCGGGCAGTGTCTGCGGGCAGGGCTGCTCTTTTCCAGCTTTGTGGCAGGGCTGCTGTTCGTTCTGGCGGAGCCTGCGGCGCAGCTGCTCTATGGCAGCGCGCAGGCCGGCAGGCTTCTGCGGTTCTTTGCGCCGCTGGCGCTGATGCTCTATATGGATACGCTGACGGACGGGATGCTCAAGGGGCTCTCTGAGCAGGTGGCGACGGTGCGGTATAATACCATCACGTCCGTTCTGGACGTTCTGCTGCTGTTTTTCCTGCTGCCGCGCTGGGGAACGGTCGGATATCTGGTCACGTTCGTCTCCACGCATGTCCTGAACTTTGCGCTCAGTCTGCGCAGGCTCCTGCTGGCAAGCGGCTGCCGTCCCGGCATTCGGGCGGCGATGCGGACGGGACTGTGCGCTGCGGCGGCCTGCGGCGGCGCGCTGCTGCTGCCGCAGACGGGCGGCTGGTGGAGTGTTTGTCTTCTGCGGACTGGGGTATTCACAGCCGTATATCTGCTGCTTGCGTGTCTCAGCGGCACGGCGGAGCTCTGCCTGCCGCAAAGCCTGCGGCTGACGGACGGCGCAGCAAACGCACGTGCAGACGGTTGACTTTCGCGCGGGAACGCTCTACAATCAGATTGATTCTGACAACAAAGGACGGACAGCTCCATGATCTCTTTCCGAAACGATTACTCTGAGGGCGCGCATCCGCGGGTACTGGACGCGATCGCGCGCTGCAATCTTGATCCGGCCAGCGGCTACAGCACCGACCCGCGCTGCGCCGCGGCGAAGGATATCATCCGCGCACGCTTCGCCTGCCCGCAGGCGGATGTGCATTTCCTCGTCGGCGGCACCATTGCCAACACGACTGTCATCGCCGCTTCCCTGCGCCCGTGGGAGTCTGTAATCGCGGCGGCAACCGGCCACATCAACGTCCACGAGACCGGCGCGATCGAAGCGTCCGGCCACAAGGTCTGCGCCATTGACGCAGCCGAAGGCAAGCTGACACCCGCGCATGTACGCGCCGTCATGGAAGCGCACTGCGGCGGCACGGACGAGCACATGGTCCTACCGCGCATGGTCTATATTTCACAGGCGACGGAGCTTGGCACCATCTATCACAAGGACGAGCTGGCCGCCCTGCATGCGGTCTGCAAGGAGTACGGCCTGTATCTGTTTCTGGACGGTGCGCGGCTGGCGGCGTCGCTGGTCGCGGAGGGCAACGATCTTGCGCCGGAGGATTTTGCAGAATACTGCGACGTGTTTTACATCGGCGGCACGAAAAACGGCCTGCTGTTCGGCGAAGCCGTGGTGATCACAAACGACGCGCTCAAGCCGTATTTCCGCAACATGATCAAGCAGCGCGGCGGTATGTTTGCCAAGGGCTTCCTGTTTGGTGAGCAGTTCGCGGCCTATTTTGAGGACGATCTGTGGCTGGACATGGCCCGCCACGCGGTCGGGCAGGCGCAGCGCATTGCCGCCGCAGCCGTCCGGAAGGGCTATACGCTCTGGGCCGAGTCGCCGACGAATCAGATTTTCGTCGTCATGCGTGACGACAAGATCCAGTCGCTCGGAAAAACGGCCGCATTTGAGACGTTTGGGCGCGTTGACGCGTCCCATCAGGCGGTGCGCTTCGTCTGCTCGTGGGCGACAAAGCCGGAAGCGGTCGACTCGCTGATTGACGCGCTATGATGCAGCCGGTCGCCCATCCGTTCCCGCCGCTGTGGGACGAGGGATCGCGCGTTCTGATCCTCGGGTCGTTTCCGTCGGTCAAATCGCGCGAAGCGCTGTTTTTCTACGGCCACCCGCAGAACCGGTTCTGGCGGGTGATGGCCGCCGTCCTCGGCTGTCCTGTTCCGCAGACGATCGAGGAAAAGCAGCGGATGCTGCACAGCCACCACGTTGCACTCTGGGACACGATCGCGCACTGCGAGATCGAAGGCTCGAGCGACAGCTCCATCCGCGCGGTCGTCCCGACCGACCTGACGCCGATTTTGCAGGGCGCGGACATCCGGCAGATCTTCTGCAACGGCGGCACGTCGTATCAGTATTTCTGCCGGTATCAGCAGAAGGTACTTGGCCGTGACGCCGTCCGGCTTCCCTCCACCAGCCCGGCCAACGCGGCGTGGAGCGTGGACAGACTCACAGCGGCGTGGGCAGTCGTGGGAGAAGCGCTGAAATAAGCATAAAGGAAGCCGCAGCCCGGAAGGGCTGCGGCTTTTGTGTGGTTATTTCGGCTGGCAGAAGCCTTCCCCTCCGGGGCCGATTCCCCCTGTCAGGGGGAAATGTCCCGAAGGGACAAAAGGGGTAGGGACAGGTGGCGCGCAGCGCCGGATGAGGGTCGGGGAGCACCATCGATACTACTATGCAGATATTCAGTGCCTGCATTCCCTCATCAGTCACGGCTTCCGCCGTGCCAGCTTCCCCCAGGGGAAGCCGTTTGGCCTATGCGAATACGTACCATTCCGCATACTTCGATAGCAGTTTCTATTGACTGCACCTGTTCAAAGGCACAGAGAAACAAATCTGACGCCTACCTAACGGGCGGCGCGTACCAAAGCGTCCGTGAGGTGATTGCGTGCGAATGAAGAAACCAACAAATTAGTTTCTTGCCTGAATCGCACTGCGGTACAAGCCCCGCGTCTCCACGCACTCTTTTCTCCCCTATCTTTTCTCTTGCGAGAGAAAAGATAGGGCCTCCGGAGGAATGACCGGCTCAGAGATTGGCTGCCAGTGTTCTGGCTTTCAGCATGGCGGCGGCGAGGGATGCTTCGGCGTCGAAGCCGGTGACGTCCATGCCGTCGGCGGCGATGCAGGTATAGGCGCCGATGCCGAAGAAGGTGTGCAGGGCCTCGAGATACCGGCTGCCCATTTCCATGGCGTCATCGGTATAAAAGCCGCCGCGTGTGGTCAGGAAAACGAGCTGCGACGCGCGGCAAAGGCCCCGCAGCCCTGCTTCGGTGCTGCCGAAGGTGATGCCGTCGACGGAGATCTGCTCAATATAGACCTTCAGAAGCGCCGGAAAGGCCAGATCCCAGAACGGTGCAGCCATGACGATCAGGTCTGCTCCCGCAAACTGGTACGCATAGCGAAAGCGCGGATGCTCCCGCTTGCCCGCGGCGAGAAGCTGCTCGCGCTGGGCAAAATAACTGTCTTTGAAATAGGACAGATCCTCCGCCATGAGGTCAAGATGCTCCACGCGGCAGTCGGCTGGAAGCGCGGACAGGAACGCCTCTGCAAGCCGTTTCGTCCGGGACTGCTCCCGCCGGATGCAGCAGTCGACATAGAGGACGGTTCTCATGCCTGCCCCTCCCTGTCCAGACGGTACAGCGCTTCAAGCGCCGTCCGGATCTCGTTGCGCTCGCCGGCGGCGGTCAGGCTTTCGCCGTCCACATAGCCGCCGATGGCGTCGGCGGTGTCCTCGCCGCAGACGACGACGTTATTGAGGATCGACGCGGTCTTCATGCCGCGCAGACGGCCGATGGTGAACACCGCAGCAGATTCCATATCCGCGCCGAGCGCGCCCTTGTGCGCCCAGTAGGCGCTTTCTGCGTCGTTCTCCTCGTGATAGAAGCTCTCGTGGCTGTGGATGATGCCGACGTGATAGCGGCAGCCGAGCGCCTGCGCGCTCTGCACGCAATAGCCCAGCAGCTGATAGTCCGCGACGGCCGGATATTCGGTATGGACATATGTCTTGGAAACGCCGTCGTCCCGGATCGCGCCGCAGCCGAGGATCAGATCGCCCAGGCGGATGCCCGCCTGCAGCGCGCCGCAGGAGCCGATGCGGATGGCGGCGGTAACGCCGATGTTATGAAGCTCCTCCAGACAGATCGCGGCGGACGAGCCGCCGATGCCAGTGGAAATGGCCAGCACGGGGACGCCCCGGTAGGTGCCGGTCAGGCTGCGGAACTCGCGGTTATAGGCAAGCTCGCGCACGTTCTCCAGCTGTGCCGCCACGCGGTCCAGCCGTGCAGGGTCGCCGGGAAGAACGGCATAACGGACGCCAAGCGTCTCGTCCAGGCAGATATGCGGCTGCTTCATGAAAAGGCCCTCCTTCAGACGGTCTGTATTTCAATATGGTAAAAATTGCGGCTGCAAGGCGCATGCTCGACCTCGACGCGGTAGTCCAGATCCAGCACGCCGCCGTGCTCGTTGAGAAGCGTCGTCATGCTTTCGGTCACGACGCTGATCATCATGGTGCCGAAGCCCATGTCATAGAGCGAATCGTGGGGGTGATCCGGGTCAAAGATCATCTCGGCGTTTACATTGCCGCTGCGGCGGAGTGTGACGGTCTTGCCCTCCTCCACGGTGAACGACGTGACCACGCCCTCCAGCCCAGTCATCTCCGATTCGACATAGGAGATGATGGCAAGCCCCGGCTCGAAGCAATACGAGCCGTCGGTCACAAGGTTCAGGGTCTGCGGCTCGCTGTCTTCTATGCGCTGCGTGCCGGTGATGGAAATTCTGGCTGCCTGTACCATCACGCCTCCAGTGCCAGCGCGAGCAGGTCGTCGATCAGCTCGCTGTAGGGGATCCCGCTGGCTTCAAACAGCTTGGGATACATGGAGATCGAGGTGAAGCCGGGGATGGTATTGATCTCGTTGAAGACAACGCCGCCGTCCGCCGTGACGAAGAAGTCGACGCGGGAAAGGCCGCGGCAGCCCATAGCCGTATAGACGCGGATGGCAGACTCGCGCACCTGCTCGGAGGTCTGCTCGGAAATGCGCGCGGGAATATAGAGATGCGCGGAGTCGGAGATATACTTTGCCGTATAATCGTAAAATTCCGCACCGGAATCGATCTCGCCGCAGACGGACGCGCACGGGTTTTCGTTGCCGAGCACGGCGACCTCGACCTCCTGGCCGCGGATAAACTCCTCGACGAGAACCTTGCGGTCATATTTGAGTGCGGCTTCGATCGCAGCTTCCAGCGCTTCGCGATCCTTCGCCTTGGCAACGCCGACGGAGGAGCCGGTGCCGGCCGGCTTGACGAAGACCGGATACTGGAACTTTGCTTCCACAGCATCCAGCGCCGCTTCGCGGCTGCGCGCGAAGCTTTCGCGCGTCACAAGCTGCCAGTCGGCCTGACGCACGCCGACCTGCGACGCAATGAGCTTTGTGGTGGTCTTGTCCATGCAGGCCGCCGAAGCCGCAACGTGCGGGCCGACGTAGGGAATGCCCGCGATCTGCAAAAGGCCCTGAATGGCGCCGTCCTCGCAGTTTTCGCCGTGCATGACCGGGAAGACGACGTCGATGCGCTCACGCACGACGCAGTCGTTTTCAAAGCTGAGCAGGCCCTGCCCGCGCACGGGCGAGAGCGCCGCGCGGCGGTTATTTTCGCAGTTCTGCCACGTTCCGGCGGGGAGCATGCTGTAGTCCTTGCCGCCGAAGAGGATCCAGTCGCCATCCTTCGTGATGCCGACCGGGAAGACATTATATTTACTTTGATCGATATTGTTCAGCACGGATTCTGCCGAACGCAGCGAGACCTCGTGCTCCGACGAGACACCGCCAAACAGGATGCAAACGCTCAGTTTTTTCAAAACAGGAACCCTCTTTTCCGCCGCCGCTGCTAAAGATCATACGGCAGCATTCATATCATATGCGAAACTGCCGCAGAACACAAGTATCTTTTTCCATAATACTGTGATTTTAACAGTAGAAAATCCGGTGCAACCTGTATATAATGTTTAGAGCGTGATTGCAGAGGAGGCTTTTGGCATGCAGATCGATCTGTCAAAAAAGGAGTTCCGCCGTCTTCTGGATATGGTCTATATCGGCAACTGGATCCTCAACTCGACCCGCGGGGACGACCGCTTCGAGGATTACGACAATCTGGAATCGAAGCTGTTCTCCCTGTGCCGAAAAGAGGGCATGGGCGCGCTCGTCGAGCGGTATCAGGGCGTGGACGTTCCGTCGCGCGCGTTTTCGGACGGCGGCATCCACGAGGCCATTATGGATTACGAGGACACGGTATTCTATGAGATTCTCGCCGAGGAGCTGGCACGGCGCGACATGGATTACCAGCCGGTCTCAAACGACAACTACGAGGAGCTGGTCTCCCGCATGGACGATTACATCGCCGAATTTGAGGCGCACGGAACCGACAATATCTCCATTCCGGATATGGATACGTGAATGCGCAAAAACAGCCTTCCCGCATGGGAAGGCTGCTCGATCTTATGCAAAAAATCAGCCCACAGGCGGTTCCCGTCGCCGGTGGGCTGATCTTTTTTTGACAATGCGCTGCGAGGGGGGACCCGCCTGCTGCACTGCCCGGAAAGCGCTCGGTGTGTGCAGCGTTTCCGATCGTGCGTTTCAGGGGGATGAGACGCAGGTACAAACAAAAACGTCCGCACAGCCACCAGCCGTGCGGACGTGAACGTCCAATCAACTCCCGGTGACGGCAGGAGCACAGATCCAGCTCTGGCGTATCTGACTTAGCATGTCGGGCATGCATCACAGTGACCCACTCGCGGGGCTTCTCACCCCATTCCGCTATGGCACAGGGCCATGCGAACTGAATCCGCCTATCAACTTTCCTGTTTTTATTATAGCACGTTTCCCGGAGTTTGCAATCTTAATTTTGCAAATTTTTTTACGTCAAGGGCACTCCCAGCGTGTCTCCGACGGCCCATTCTTTTCTCTCGCAAGAGAAAAGAATGGGGAGAAAAGAGTGCGTGGGGACGCGGGGCTTGTGCCGCAGTGCAATTCAGGCAAGAAGCCAATTTGAAAGCTTCTACATTCGCATTGGGTCACAATACGTGCGCTATGGTACGCGCCGCCCGTTGGTGTAGGCATCAAATTTGTTTCTGAGTGCCTTTGAATGGGTACAGTCAAAAGAAGGTGCTATCAAAATTTACAGTATGGTACGTATTTGCACTGGAAAAAAACGGCTTCCCCTGGGGGGGGAAGCTGTCACGGCGTGAGCCGTGACTGATGAGGGACTGCAGACACCAAATATCTGCACAGCAGCATCGATCGTGCTCCCCGACCCTCATCCGGCCCTTCGGGCCACCTTCCCCGGAGGGGAAGGCTTTTGGGAGCGGACGTTCTTTAACACCAAATTAACGAGATTCTGCGCTATAATAGCCCCGAAAAATCAGGGCGCGGATGCGCTTTGTGAGGAGGAAAATCGTATGTTTCTGATTAACGCCGCCATGGAGCGCATTTCCATTGGCACCGCCGCTTTGATCGTCGTTCTCGGCATGGCTGTGGTTTTCTTTGGCCTGATCCTTCTGATGTTTGTCACGCAGATCGCAGGCAAAATCATCTCCGGCCGCAAAAAGACCGAAGCGCCCGCCGCTGCTCCCGCCGCTGCCGCTCCGGTCACAAGACCTGCCGAAGCGCCCGGCTCTGCCGGTCAGATCAAGCTGCACAACGTCCCTGACAAGACCGCGGCCATGCTCATGGCGATTGTCGCCGACAAGACCGGAAAGCCCCTCAACCAGCTCCGGTTCATCTCCATCCGCGAGATCACGGACGGCGAATAAGCTACATACAATCAGGACGCACACAGCGCGCTGTGTGCGTCCTTTTTTGTTTCTGTTTGTGCATTATGCATGATTGGAAACGTTAATATATCGTTAAGATTAGGCAGATTAGCTTTACGGAGGGCTGTTCGACATGGTATTCTGTGTATTGTAATCTGGGGGAAACCCCGAAGAAGAAAGGGAGATTTCTATGAAAGAAAAGAAGAAGCTCAGTCTGCCAGCGTGGATATTTATTGGCATGCTTGCCGGTATTATCTTCGGTCTCATCTTCGCGTTCGCCGGTCTCGGCGATTTTACAACCGAGTGGATCAAGCCCATCGGCACGATCTACGTCAACCTGCTGAAGTTCCTGGTCGTCCCGGTTGTCCTGTTCTCGATCGCTGACGGCGTCATCAGCCTGAAGGATCTCAAGCGTGTCGGCTCCGTCGGCCTGAAGACCTTCATCTATTACATGATCACGACCGCGCTGGCCGTCGTCATCGGCCTTGTTCTGGTCAACATCTTCAAGGGCAATTTCACCCCGCTGCCGTCTGCTGAAATTGAAGGTCTTGCATATGAGGCAAAAGAAGCCCCGTCTGTCATGCAGGTTATCGTGAACATCTTCCCCGATAACTTCTTCAAGCCCATGGTCAACTCCGACATGCTGCCGGTCATCGTCATCGCCATCTTCCTCGGCGCAGGCGTTCTGGCTGCCGGCGAAAAGGGCCAGAAGATCGGCGAGATCATCAACTGCTGTGAAGAAGTCATCATGCAGATCATGATGATGATTATTAAGTTCACCCCGATCGGCGTTCTGTGCCTGATGACAAACGTTGTCGCCGTCAACGGTGCTGACATCATCGGCAAGCTGGCGCTCATCATCGGCGTGGCTTACCTTGGCTACATCGTTCACGTCGTTGTGGTCTACGGCCTGTCCGTCAAGTTCCTGTCCAAGATGAGCCCGATCAAGTTCTTCAAGGGTCTGGCTCCCGCTATGATCACCGCATTCACCACCACGTCCTCCAACGCTACCCTGCCCGTCAACATCGAGTGCTGCAACAAGATGGGCGCGGAGCCTGAGATCAGCTCCTTCGTCCTGCCGCTGGGCGCAACGATCAACATGGACGGCACGGCCATCTATCAGGCCGTCTGCGCAGTCTTCATCGCCTGCTGCTACGGCGTTCAGCTGACGCTGGGCGACATGGCCATGATCGTCCTGACTGCGACGCTCGCGTCCGTCGGTACCGCAGGTGTCTCCGGTGCCGGCATGATCATGCTGGCCATGGTTCTGACGCAGGTCGGCCTGCCGGTCGAGGGCATCGCCATCATCGCTGGTGTCGACAAGATCTTCGACATGGGCCGCACCACGCTGAACATCACCGGCGACGCAACCTGCGCCCTGTTCATCTCCCGCCTGGAGCGTGAGAAGGCCGCAAAGAAGGCTGCCAAGGCTGCAAAGTAAAAAATCATAAGACCCCTTATTTCATGGAAGGCGCACCGCAGTCTGCGGTGCGCCTTCTTTGTAAAATAAAAAGTAATAGTGAAGCGTGAAGAGGTTGATGCGACGCAACACGGCACAATTCAAATCGCTGGCACAGACAGCACCACACTTATTCACTTTTCACTTACTTATCACCTGAAAACCCCCGGTTTCCGTGGAAACCGGGGGTTTTTTCTGGTATGGAGGAAAGCTTATGCTTCTTCCTCTTCCTTCTTGGCGTCTTCGATGATCTTGGCCTGGTTCATCTGCGGGACTTCCTCATAGCGGACGAACTTCAGCGTGTAGCTGCCGCGGCCCTGGCTCATGGCGCGGAGGTCAATGGAATAGGAGGACATTTCGCCGACCGGAACTTCCGCTTCAACGATCTGATAGCCGGGATTCTCGGGATCGGGGTTCATGCCCATGACGCGGCCGCGGCGCTTGTTGAGGTCGCCGATGACGTCGCCCATGTTGCCGTCGGGGATGAGAACCTTCAGCTCGCCGATCGGCTCGAGCAGGGTCGGGCCAGCGGTGGGCAGACCTTCCTTGTAGGCGATGCCGGCAGCGGTCTGGAATGCCATATCGGAGGAGTCAACGGGGTGATAGGAACCGAAGTACAGCGTGGCCTTGAGGAACACGACCGGGTAGCCGGCCAGAACGCCCTTGCCGACGCAGTTGCGCAGGCCCTTTTCAACGGACGGGATGAAGTTCTTCGGCACGCAGCCGCCGACGGTCTCGTCTGCGAAGATCATCTCTTCGGATTCGGACTGCGGCTCGAAGCGGATGTAGACATCGCCGAACTGGCCATGGCCGCCGGACTGCTTCTTGTGACGGCCGTGGATCTCGACCTTCTTCTTGATGGTCTCGCGGTACGCGATCTTGGCGGGCTTCAGGACAGCCTCGACCTTGTACTTGCTGGCGAGCTTGGCCATGAGGACGGACAGCTGCATATCGCCGGTGCCGGCAATGATGAGCTCCTTGGTCTCGGGGTCGTTGCCGTAGGTGAAGGACGCGTCTTCCTCGTTCAGCTTGACGAGACCGGCAGCGATCTTATCCTCGGTGCCCTTGACCTTGGCGTAGATGGCCTGCTTGTACATCGGCTCATCATAGGTCATGCCCTTGATACGGACGGTCTTGCCCGGCAGGCCCAGCGTGTCGCCGGTCTTGACGGAAGCGAGCTTTGTGAAAACGCCGATATCGCCGCAGCAGATCTTGGAGGTCTTGGTGTTGTCCTTGCCCTTCGGGAAGAACATGTTGCCGAGCTTTTCGGAATCGCCGGTGCGGGCGTTGACGACCGTGAGGGTGTCTTCGATGTCTCCGGAGATGACCTTGAAGTAGGAGTTCTTGCCGTACTGGTCAGCCAGCGTGTTGAAAACGAACGCCATGGGGCTGCCGTTCGGGTCGAGCTTGAACTCGGATTCCTTGCCCTCTTCGTCGACCTGGGCCATGGGCTTGCCCTCGAGGGGGTTCGGCGCATACTTGACGAGGTTGGACAGGAGGTTGGTGGTGCCAAGGCCCGTGTAGGCGCAGCCGCAGAAGACGGGGGTCACGCTGCGCTCGCGGATGCCGGCCTTGATGCCGGTGATGAGCTCTTCCTGCGTGAACGGCTCTTCCATGAAGAACTTCTCCATGAGCGCTTCGTCGGTCTCAGCGACCTGCTCGTTCAGCTCTGCCATGTACTCTTCGATCTTGTCGGCAGCGTCGGCCGGCAGGGCGATCTCTTTGCCATTGGCGTCATAGGCCTTCTTCTCGATGAGGTCGACCAGACCGACGGCTTCCTCGCCCTTGAGGATCGGGAAGGTGAACGGAATGACGGACGCGCCGAACATCTCGCGCAGGCTGTCGAGGACATTGAAGAAGTTGGCATGCTCTTCGTCGAGCTTGGAAATGTAGAACATGGCGGGCAGACCGGCCTTGGACAGGTACTTCCAGCCCTTTTCAGTGCCGACGCCGATGCCGCTCTTGGCGGTCAGGCAGATGAGGCCCGCGTCAGCCACGCGCAGAGACTGCACGATCTGGCCGGCAAAGTCGAAATAGCCGGGGTTGTCGATCACGTTGATCTTGCACTTGCTATATTCAACGGGAATCACAGAGGAAGAGATGGAATACTGTCTCTTCTTCTCTTCATCGTCAAAGTCAGAAACAGTGGTGCCATCAGCGCGCTTGCCCAGACGGGTGATCGCCTTGGTGGTGAACAGCATGCTCTCGCACAGAGCGGATTTGCCGTCGCCGCCGTGGCCAAGCAGGCAGATGTTGCGAATGTCATTGGCAGTATAGCCCATAGTGAAAATTACTCCTTTCTCCAGGCAGGGCACCAAACGGCGCGCCCTGTCTCTCGGCAGATCTCAGTTTCGCCGACCTTTAGAATCCATTATATACGAATCCCCATGGGATTGCAATTAGAATCTTGTGAAATCCCATGAAAATCTGCATTTTTCCCGCGCGCTCACGTCCGTCCGGCCAGTGCGCCCGTCAGAAGCCCCGGAACGAGCCACAAAAGCGTGTACAAAAACAGGTTCCAGCACGAAGCGGACAGGCTGGAGCCGAGGAACGTCAGGAAGAACATCAGCGCCGCCCCGATCGCGCTGCCGGCAATGGCGACGATGATCGTACAAATGGCCGCGCCGCGCATGCTCCGCGCCGCGCAGACGCTGCCGGAGAAGGCTGCGAACGTGCTGCGCGCCATGAGCGCGCCCTGCCGCCCGGCATGGACGGCCTCCGGCGAGGACAGCCGCGCCCGCTCCTCCACGATCGGGAACTCGATATGCTCCGGCGGGATCTTGTAGCGCAGCTTCAGAAACTGCGGGGTGATCATAAAGTCGCGCGTGGCCAGCACCGGCACGAGATTGCCCGCGCGCAGAACGGCTGCAAGCCCTGCCCGGACGGATTCCGCCGGGGCGTAGTTGAGGGCGAACACCGCGGCAAGCTCGCCGCCGATGGACAGATAGACCGCCTGCTTGAGCCGGATGCCCTCCGGCACGCGCACGCGCATAAGCTTCATAAAGGCGATGGAGCCCATCAGCACCACGTCGCCGCGGATCGTTGCGCCAAGGCCGCCGCCCTCGTAGCGGCGGAAGGAATCGACGGTATAGCGCCGCCCGTTCTGGTCGTGCATCATCTGCTCGAACAGCGGCACAAGGCCGCTGCCTGCCGTCTGCACGACGGCGGTGGCATAGCCGATGACCATGGGTGCGGGGCGGTCGCCGTAGATCTTCATGCCGCCCTGCGTCACGTTCTGCGGCGGGAACAGATCCGCGTCCTCCATGATGAGCCCGGCTTCGCCGGACAGGTTCCGCGCGCCCTGCCATCCGGCCACGGCTGCGCCGGCGCGGTACAGGCGCTTGCTGAACGAAGCGAACGGCCTTGCGTAGGCGATCAGGATGCCTGCCGGGTAGCTCGCCAGCAGCATGGCAGCCCACGACCACAGAAAGCTCTCGCCGCTGCGAAGGGCCGTCAGGACGGACAGCACCAGCGTCACGACCGTCAGGACGGGCGCGTAAACGCGCATGATGCGGCTGCCGGCGTCCGGCATTTCGAGCTGGACGGCGAACTGCTCCGCGTCGCCGGGCGCGCGGAAAATGCAGTCGTAGCCGTGCCACGCCTGCTCCTCCCGCACGGCGGCGACAGGCTCTTCCATGTTGCCGACCGCGCGCAGGGATTTGCGCCGGGCTTCAAAAAGCAGGCTCCGGCTCCAGAGCGCAAGCAGCAGCAGAATCGACGCGACCGTGCAGAACGGCGTGCGGCCGCTGCCGATCGCAAAAAATGCGTCCGCGATCACGGCGATGAGCGCCGCAAAGAGCATACTGGTATGATCAAAGCGGAGCTTCAGCAGCTGCGTGACGCCGCTCAGGCACACGTCATAGGACACGAGCGCCTGCACGATCAAAAGCCCCAGCATCACCATGGCATAGACGGCAGTATGCGCGCCATCGCCGCCGATCACAGCCGGTGTGGACAGCACCAGCAGCACCACCGAGCCAAGGCACAGCAGCACGCTCATGAGCAGCCGCAGGCGGATGCCGGAGGCGGCCGCATAGAACTGATACGCTTCGGCGAGCGACGCGAAGGTATGCTCCGGCTGCTCCTGTGCCCGCTTTTTCCGCGCTTCTTTTTTCTGGAAGCGTTCGAGCTGGCGGCGGCGCTTTTCCGCCTGCCGCTTCTCCCGGCGCGCGGCGCGGGCCTGCTCGCGTGCTTCTTTGGGATCGGACGCGGGCGGCGCGGGATCCGGCTCGCCCTGATACGTCCAGACCGCGGGGCGCTCCGGCTCCTTCTTCGGCTCATCGCGGATGGGCGCAAAGCGGATGGTATCGCCGGAAACGGCGGCAGCCGCCGTTGCGGCGGGCTTTTCCGGCTTTTCCGGTTCTTCCGGCGCTTTCGCGGCAGGCTGCGCCTGCGGCGGCTCGCGCTTCGTCCAGCCGCCGAACTCGTTCATGATCTCCTCGAGCGAGTAGGCAGGCTCCTGCGGTTCTGGCGCTTTGCCCTGCTCCTCAGGCGTCTTGTTCAGTTGTGTTTCGTCCTCCGGACGCCTGGTTGGTTCCATACTCTGCTCCGTGTTTTGTAAATCTCTGCGTCCCGTTATCCTCTCTGTCGAACCGCTTCATATAATAAAATGGCGGCAGCATTCGACGCGTTGAGGGATGAGATGCGGCCATGCATGGGTATACTGACCTTGAAGTCGCACGCTTCTGAGACCAGGCGGCTCATGCCCTCGCCCTCGTTGCCGATGACGATGGCGGCCGGGCCCTTGAGATCGGCCTTATACAGCGCCGTATCGCCGTCCGCAGCAGTGCCGAACACCCAGACGCCGGCCTTTTGCAGCTCGCGGATGGTGCTGACCAGATTGGACACGCGTGCGACCGGCAGATATTCCAGCGCGCCCGCGGACGCCTTGCCGACGACGGCGGTCAGGCCGACGCTGCGGCGCTTCGGGATGATGACGCCGTGCGCGCCCGCGCACTCCGCCGTGCGGATGATCGCGCCGAGATTGTGCGGGTCGGACAGCTCGTCGCAAATGACGATCAGGGGCGCTTCGCCGCGGCTTTTCGCATTTTCCAGAATGTCGTCCACGCTCGCGTAGGCGTGCGCGGCCACCACGGCGATGATGCCCTGATGCGCGCCGGTCGCGGAGAGCTGATCGAGCTTTCTGCGGTCCGTCTCGGCGACGGCGGCGCCTGCTTCGCGCGCCATGGCGGCAAGACGGGCAAGGGCGCGGTCAGTCTCGCCGGCGGCAATATAGACCTTATCGATCGGACGGCCGGCTGTGAGCGCTTCCTGCACAGCGTTGCGGCCCTCCAGCAGATTTTCCGCCGTCTCGGGATCCGGCTGTGCGCGGCGGAAGGCGGGTTTTCCCGCGTACCGGGAGTTTTCCCGGCTGAATTTTTTCTGTTCCATGGCTTCTCCAGTATTCGTCATAGTAATTCAAATTACATTATAACAGCTTCTTTTGGAAACCTCAATCAGAATCTCATAATTCACAGAAAATTTACCGGGCAGCCGCAGGTTCTTTCTTGTAAAAGCCGGGCGGGTGTGATAAGATTTGAAACAGCTTGCAAAGCCTGAATTTTCCACGTTTTCTTACAGAAAGAAGGTGCGTTTTTGAATAACGACCCCAAAAACAAAAAGCCGCAGAACAACAAGCCCCAGGGCGACGACGGCCGGCAGGGACGCAGGATCGTCATATTGATGGTCGCGGCGCTCGTTGCGACGCTGCTCATCAACACGCTCTATACCTCGATCGCCAACGCGTATCTGTCCGAGATCTCCTATACGGAGTTCCAGCAGAAGCTCGACAATGACGAGATCGCCGAGATCGAGTTCCAGTCTGACCGCATGGTCATCCTGACCCGCGAGGAGGCAAAAAGGAACGCGTCGCAGCAGCGGCTGTATTACACCGGCTATCTGCCGAACGTCTCCAACGACGATCTCATCGCCCAGCTCAAGGCGCAGGGCGTGGAGTACAACACGGAGATCGTCGAGCAGGCCAGCCCGATTGTGACCTTCATCGTCACGTGGCTGCTGCCGATCATCATTATGTACGCCCTGTTCAGCCTGCTGATGCGCAGCATGTCGAAGAAGATGGGCGGCGGCATCGGCGGGATCGGCGGCATCGGCGAGAGCAAGGCCAAGGTCTACATGGAAAAATCCACCGGCGTCACGTTTGCCGACGTCGCCGGTCAGGATGAAGCCAAGGAATCGCTCGTCGAGATCATCGATTTCCTGCACAACCCGCAGAAATACGCCGCCATCGGCGCAAAGCTGCCGAAGGGCGCGCTGCTCGTCGGCCCTCCGGGCACCGGCAAGACGCTGCTGGCCAAGGCCGTCGCAGGCGAAGCCAGCGTGCCGTTCTTCTCCATCTCCGGCTCCGATTTTGTCGAGATGTTCGTCGGCGTCGGCGCGAGCCGCGTGCGCGATCTGTTCCAGCAGGCGGCGAAAGTCGCCCCGGCCATTATCTTCATCGACGAGATCGACGCCATCGGCCGCACAAGAGACTCCAAATTCGGCGGAAACGACGAGCGCGAGCAGACGCTCAACCAGCTGCTGGCCGAGATCGACGGCTTCGATTCGAGCAAGGGCGTCGTCATTCTGGCCGCGACGAACCGGCCCGAAATCCTGGACAAGGCACTGCTTCGCGCAGGACGGTTTGACCGCCGCATCATTGTCGACCGGCCGAACCTTGCCGGGCGCTACCAGACGCTGCGCGTGCACACAAAAAACATCAAGCTGGCCGAGGACGTGGATCTGCACAAGCTGGCGCAGGCGACGGCCGGCGCGGTCGGCGCGGATCTGGCGAACCTCGTGAACGAAGCGGCACTGCGCGCCGTGCGTCTCGGGCGGAACGCCGTCAACCAGCAGGATCTTCTGACGTCGTTCGAGCTGGTCATTGCGGGCACCGAGAAGAAGGGCACCGTCCTGACCGACACGGAAAAGCGCATCGTCTCGTACCACGAGGTCGGCCATGCGCTGGTGGCGGCGCTGCAGAAGCATTCGCAGCCCGTCTCCAAAATCACGATCGTCCCGCACACCTCCGGCGCGCTGGGCTACACCATGCAGATGCCGGAGGAGGAGAAGTTCCTGTCCAGCAAGGAGGAGCTGATCGTCGAGCTGCAAACGATGCTCGGCGGCCGCGCGGCGGAGCAGGTCGTCTTCGGCATTGCCACGACGGGCGCGTCCAACGACATTGAGCGCGCCACAGAGCTGGCCCGCAAGATGGTCACGCAGTACGGCATGAGCGAAAAGCTCGGTCTTATGGCGCTGTCCACGGTCTCGAACCCGTATCTGGACGGCAGCACGATGATGAACTGCGCCGACTCCACCTCGTCCGCAGCGGATGAGGAGATCCACAAGCTGCTCATGAGCTGCTATGAGGACGCGAAGAAGCTCCTTGCCGCGCACCGTTCGCTGCTCGACGAGATCGCCCTGTTCCTCCTTACGAAGGAGACCATCACGGGCGACGAGTTCATGACGTATGTGAACGCGGAAAACAAGAAGCTGACAGACGGCTCCGACACCGAACCGGAATCCGCACCCGAACAGGACGCGGATCCCGCCGCAGAATAAATTTCCCATATCCGCGCCCCTGTTCTGCAGGGGCGCGGTATTTCCTGTTATCCTTCCGGAGGTACTTATGTTTCTTTCTTCCGTTCTTGACCAGACGGCCATTGATGAAAAGCAGGTGCAGTCGTTCTTTTCCAAGCTGACGCTGGAGAAGCTGCTGTACGCGGCGGTGCTGCTGGTATTGTGCGCGGTGCTGATCCGGCTGATTCTCAAGGCTGCGGACAAGCTCTTTTCCCATTCGAAGCTTGACCACACCATTTTCGGCTTTCTGCGCACGGCAGCCAAGGCCATTCTGATCTTTATTACCACCATGCTCGTGGCTGGGACGCTCGGCATTGACACATCGTCACTGCTGGCGATCCTGAGCGTTGCAGGTCTTGCTGTTTCGCTGTCGGTGCAGAGCTCTTTGTCCAATGTGGCCAGCGCCATGATGATCCTGACGGCCAAGCCCTTCCGGGCCGGAGATTACGTCCAGCTCGGCGACAAGGCCGGCACCGTCCTCACCATCGGCGCGATCTACACGAGCCTGCGTACGTACGACAATCAGCTTATTTACATTCCGAACAGTCAGGTCACTGCCGCAGCGATCGTCAACTGCACCTCGGCTGAGACGCGGCGGGTGGATCTGAGCTTTTCAGCCTCCTATGACGACGATCCGGACGCGGTACGCAAAACGCTCTGCGGCGCGGCGGCGCGCTGCGAAAAGGTCCTGCCGGACCGCCCCGTCGAGGCGCACGTGACCGGCTACGGCGACAGCGCCGTCAATTACGTTCTGCGTTTCTGGGTGCGCACCGGCGATTACTGGGACGCGTACAACGACGTGCTCGACCGCATGAAGGCCGCCTTTGACGCAGCCGGTGTGAGCATGACCTATCCGCATATCAATGTTCATATGGGTTCATAAAAAAAAGAATATCCGCATATCTCATATCATTTTTGTGATAAAGTTGGAATCTTCGTCGAAACTGCGCGGATTCCAGCTTTTTATTTTGTATTATAATTAGAATATATCGATAAAAATGGATTTGTTTGCATCCCCCCTACCGGGTTCAGATCGGTTGACTTTCCACAGCTGTCTTGTTAAAATAGGATACAAGCTATGTAAGGCGCATTTTGCTGCTCTTGGTTTCGGGGCCTTGATGCGTCTGCTCGGTTTGTCTGCAGGACATACCCCCCTTCCGTAACCGTGGGTGCTCTGTGCGTCCGCGGTCCAGAACAAAATTTAGGAGGATACATCATCGATGGATTGGGATCGCTTAATCACTATTGAACAGATGGAAGCGGCTACCAACGAATTGCTTGAAACCGGCAAGAAAGTTGGCGCTGATTCCTGGCAGCAGCGCGTCAAAAATCAGACGCCGCACTGCGGCTTCGGCGAAGCCGGTACCTGCTGCCGTATTTGCTCCATGGGTCCGTGCCGCATCACGCCGAAGGCGCCGCGCGGCATCTGCGGCTGCGACGTGCACGGCATTGTCGGCCGTAACTACCTGCGCTTCACCGCAGGCGGCGCAGCCACGCACTCCGACCATGGCCGTCAGATCTGCCACACGCTCTATCAGGCGAAGGAAGGCGGCTCGTATCAGGTCAAGGACCCCGAAAAGCTGAAGCGCATCGCTGCCGAGTGGGGCATCGAGTCCGAGGGCAAGGACATTTATGATCTGGCCCACGAGGTCGCCGAGACCGCGCTTCTTGAGTACGGCAAGCCCTTCGGCGTACAGCGCTTCCTGAAGCGCGCGCCCGAGCACACCCAGAAGCTGTGGCACGACGCCGGCATCGAGCCGCGCGCCATCGACCGCGAGGTCTCGCAGTCTCTGCACATGACGCATATGGGCTGTTCGTCTCTTCCCGAGGCGCTTATCAAGCAGTCCCTGCGCGCCGGTCTGTCCGACGGCTGGGGCGGCTCCATGGCCGGTACCGAGCTGTCCGACGTTCTGTTCGGCACCCCGCGTCCCGTTGACACCACCGCCAACATCGGCGTCATGGAAAAGGACATGGTCAACATCATCGTCCACGGCCACGATCCTTCCCTGTCCGAGATGATCGTCATGTACTCGCAGGATCCCGAGATGGTCGCGCTCGCCAAGTCCGTCGGCGCCAAGGGCATCAACATCGCCGGCGTCTGCTGCACGGGCAACGAAGTCGCCATGCGTCAGGGCATCCCGATGGCCGGTAACTTCCTGCAGCAGGAAAACGTCGTTCTGACGGGCGCCTGCGAAGCTATCGTCGTCGACGTGCAGTGCATCTTCCCGGCACTCGGCCCGCTCTCCAAGTGCTTCCATACCAAGTTCATCACCACCTCCCCCATCGCCCGCATGCCGGACTCCGATTTCATCGAGTTCCATGAGGAAAGCGCGGCGGAGAACGCCAAGGCGATCATCAAGATGGCGGTCGAGAACTTCAAGAACCGCAAGCCCGAGCTCGTCAACATCCCGAACCTCAAGACCAAGGCCCGTGTCGGCTACTCGGTCGAGGCCATCAAGAAAGAGCTCGACGGCGTCTGCAACACCCATGTCGACGCGTTCGGCACGCTGAAGCCTCTGGCGGATGTCGTCAAGGCGGGCGTCCTGCGCGGCGCAGTGGCGATGGTCGGCTGCAACAACCCCAAGGTCCGCCCCGACACCGCCCACATCGAGCTCATGAAGAAGCTCCTCAAGAACGATATCATCGTCATCGTCTCCGGCTGCTCGGCACAGGCTGCCGCCAAGGCAGGTCTCATGGACCTCGACGCCGCCGAATACTGCGGCGAGGGTCTGCGCCGCGTGTGCAAGCTGGTCGGTATCCCGCCCATCCTGCATATGGGCTCCTGCGTTGATATCTCCCGTATGATGATCCTTGCTTCCGATCTTGCAAAGGATTGGGGCATCAACATTTCTCAGATTCCGCTCTGCGGCTGCGCACCGGAATGGATGTCTGAAAAGGCCGTTTCCATCGGCAACTACGTCGTGGCGACCGGTATCGATACATACCTGGGCGTCGATCCGTACTCCAAGGGCTCCAGCGAGATCACCGAGCTTCTGCAGGGTGACGCCCGCGGCTGCAAGGAGTGGGTCGAGGCGCACTTCGTTGTCGACACCAACATTGAGAGCCTGGGCGACAAGATGATCGCCGCGATCGAAGCAAAGCGCGCAGCTCTCGGCATCTAAGCTTTCTCCCGGAGGGTCTTTACCAATTATGAAAGTAGCTATCACCGGCAAGGGCGGCGTCGGCAAGACGACGCTGGCCTCCACCCTCGCGCGGCTGTATGCCGACGAAGGGCGCACGGTCCTCGCCGCCGACGTCGATCCCGACGCCAATCTGGGGCTTGCCCTGGGCCTGAGCGAGGAAGAGGTCAATTCCATTGTCCCTGTCTCCAAAATGAAGCAGCTCGCAAAAGAGCGCACCGGCGCGAACGATCAGAACAGCTTCTACAAGCTGAACCCTGACGTCTCCGACCTGCCCGACAAGCTCGCCAAGGAGATCCACGGCGTCAAGCTTCTTGTCATGGGCACGGTCGACACCGGCGGCACCGGCTGCGTCTGCCCGGAGCATGTCATGCTCAAGGCGATCATGACGAATCTGGTCTTCCGCAAGGACGACGTCGTCATCATGGACATGGAAGCGGGGCTGGAGCACCTCGGCCGCGGCACGGCCAGCATGATGGATCAGTTCATCGTGGTCATCGAGCCGGGCGCGAGAAGCGTGCAGACCTATGTGCGCATCAAGGAGCTTGCAGCCGACATCGGCATCACCAAGGTGCGCGTTGTGGCCAACAAGATCCGCGACGAGTCTGACCGTGAATTTATCAGAAGCCGGATCCCGGCGGAAGATCTGCTTGGTTTTATCAGCTACAGTCCCACCGTCATCGATGCGGACCGCAAAGGCCTTTCGCCCTACGACTGCAGCCCCGAAGCGCTGGAGGAGATCCGCGCCATCAAGGCTGCCATCGACGCCAAAGAATGAATCTGAAAGGAATGAAACCACAATGAAGACATTGTTTAACCGCGTCTTCGACGGCTCTGACGAGATGTTCGCCAAGGCCGAGGAAGAAGTTAACAAAATCGTGGCCGAGGTCGGCCGTGACGCCCCCCTCACCCTTCCCTCCACCGCTTACTTCTGCGCCTGTATCTATGCGTACATCGGCAAGAAGGTCACCACCACCGGCGAATTGCAGGACGCTCTGGCTGACGTCAAGGCCATGATGCTCCGCGAGCCGCGCACCCACTCCATCTTCCAGTCCGGCGTCGGCACCGCCATCGCCGCTGAGATGATCGAAGCGTGCAAGTATGTCAAGACCCAGACCCCGTACGAGGGCACGAACTACCACGGCCACTTCACCGACGCGGAAGTGCGTGAGCTGGGCGTTCCCCTTGTCACCGGCGATATCCCCGGCTTCGTCGTCATGATCGGGCCGGCTCCGTCCACCGAGGAAGCGGTTGAGACCATCAAGGGCTATCAGTCCCGCGGTATCTTCGTGTTCCTGATCGGCGGCATCATCGAGCAGGCTGTCGAGGCCGGTCTTTCCATGAGCTTCCCCGTCCGTGTCGTTCCGGTCGGCGAGGAGATCTGGTCCGTCGGTCACGTCATCTCCCTGGTCGTGCGCGCGGCCATGATCTTCGGCGCCATCCAGCCGGGCGACGTCGAGGGCTTCCACAAGTACACCTTCGACCGCATCAACGCGTTCGTCAACGCGTACAAGCCGGTCAACGATATCACCGTCGCCTGCGGCGCCGGCGCGATCAAGCTGGGCTTCCCGGTCATCACCAACGACCACGACGATATGTGGGCCGTTCCGAAGTCCCTCATCATCTATGATGACACCAAGGACTGGATCGACACCTCCATCGAGGCCCGCGGCATCAAGCTGAAGATCACAAAGATCGACATTCCGGTCTCCTTCTCCTCCGCATTCGAGGGCGAGATCATCCGTAAGGGCGACATGCAGGTCGAGATCGACGGCTCCCGCAAGGACTGCTTCGAGCTGGTCACCACCAAGGACGCTTCCGAGGTCGAGGATCACAAGATCGTGGTCGAAGGCCCCGAGATCGACGAGATCCCGGTCGGCTCCAAGATCTCCATGAGCTACACCGTCGAGGTCGCAGGCAAGGCCATGCAGCCCGACTTTGAGCCGGTCTTCGAGCGTAAGATCCACTCCTTCCTCAACTGCGTGGAAGGTCTCATGCACACCGGCCAGCGCGACATGATCCGTGTCCGTATCAGCAAGGCAGACTTCGAAGCCGGCTTCAAGTTCAAGCACATCGGCGAAGTTCTGTACGCCAAGATCAAGTCCGAATTTGACACCGTCGTTGACAAGTGCCAGGTCCGCATCGTCGTCGGCGACGAACCGAACGCCGCTCTGCGCAAGCACGCCAACGAAGTGTTCGACAAGCGCGACGAGCGTCTGAAGAGCATGACCGACGAGTCCGTGCCGGTCTTCTATTCCTGCATCATGTGCCAGGCGTTCTCCCCGAGCCACGTCTGCATCGTCACCCCGGAACGTCTGGGCCTCTGCGGCGCAGTTTCCTGGCTGGACGCGAAGGCGACCAACGAGCTCGACCCACAGGGCCCGTGCCAAGTCGTCACCAAGGAGCGCTGCATCGACGAGCGCACCGGCCGCTACGAAGACGTTGACGAGGCTGTCGCCGAGTATTCGCACGGCGCGCTGGAGCACGTCACGCTGTACTCCCTGCTCGAGGATCCGATGACCTCCTGCGGCTGCTTCGAGTGCATCTGCGGCATCGAGCCGTGCTCGATGGGCGTCGTCATCACCTGCCGTGAATATGCAGGCATCACCCCGCTCGGCATGACCTTCTCCGAGATGGCTTCCATGACCGGCGGCGGTGTGCAGACCCCGGGCTTCATGGGCCACGGCAAGCACTACATCGCTTCCCACAAGTTCCTCAAGGCCGAGGGCGGCGTTGGCCGTTTGGTCTGGCTGCCGAAGGAGCTGAAGGATCAGATCCGCGACAAGCTCAACGAGACTGCCAAGGATATGTACGATATCGACAACTTCGCCGATATGGTCGCTGACGAGACCAACTGCCCGAACGGCGATCCGGAAGAACTGATGACCTTCCTCTCCGAGGTCGGCCACCCCGTTCTCGGCATGGATCCGCTGGACATCTGATTTCATCCAATGTAAAAAGGCCCGGCTGCAGTTGCAGCCGGGCCTTTGCCTCTCCCCTTGGGAGAGGGTGGCCGAGCAAAGCGAAGACGGAAAGGGTATATGCTGCAAGACCCTCTCAGTCGCCTGCGGCGACAGCTCTCCCAGAGGGAGAGCCAAGTGGCATGAGAAATGGAGCGTATCGGTACCGATACGCTCCATGAACGATTATGCAGCCGTGCCTTTTTTAGTCCTTCGCCAGCTCCAGAGTCCGTTCATAGGCGGCGATGACGGCGTCCATGGCGGCGGCGCGGAAGTTGTGCTCTTCCAGCGCACGGACGCCCGCGATGGTCGTGCCGCCGGGGCTGCACACTTCGGACTGGAGCTTGCCGGGATGGCGGCCGGATTCGAGCGCCATGCGAGACGCGCCGATGAGCGTCTGCGCAGCCAGTGCAAGCGCCTGCCCGTACGGCAGGCCGCAGCTCACGCCGCCGTTGGCCAGCGCGTCGAGAAACAGATAGACATACGCCGGGCCGCAGCCGGAGACGGCGCTTCCGGCGTCGATCTTCTCCTCCGGCATGCGCATGCAGAGACCTGCGCCTGCAAGGTACTTTTCAAGCGTGTCCAGCTCGTCTGCCGTGGCAAGGCCGTCCGGCGCGATCAGCACGACGCCCGCGCCGAGTGAGACCGGCAGGTTCGGCATAATGCGCACGACCGGGCAGTCGATGCCCAGCTGCTTTTTGATCGTCGCAATGCGGACGCCGGCCGCCATGGAGACAAGGACAAAGCGGTCTGTCCGCGCAGCGAGAACCGGCTTCAGCTCAGCCAGCAGATCCGGCAGCATCTGCGGCTTGACACCGAGGAACAGATACTCGCACTGCTCCGCCGCTTCGCGGTTTGTCCCGGCGCGGCAGCCCAGCCGTTCGGCCAGAACCTCTGCCTTGAGCTGTGTCCGGTTCGTCAGCAGCATGGATGCGCCGCTCTGCGCGGCGGCTTCCGCCAGTGCGCCGCCCATATTACCGACGCCGAGAAAGCCCATCTGATAGGTCGCCATGAATATTCCTCCTTATCGCGTCTGACCGTCGCCGGTGACGATGTATTTATAGGTGGTCAGCTCCCGCAGGCCCATCGGGCCGCGGGCGTGCAGCTTCTGCGTGGAAATGCCCATCTCGCAGCCAAGGCCGAACTCGCCGCCGTCGGTAAAGCGGGTGGACGCGTTCACGTAGACCGCCGCGCTGTCGACCAGCCGGGTGAACTGCTTCGCGGTCTGCGGGTTTTCGGTGATGATGGCGTCAGAGTGGTGGGTCGAATGGGCGGCAATGTGCCGGATGGCTTCATCCGCGCTGGAGACCGTCCTGACGGCGAGGATATAGTCCAGGAACTCGGTATCAAAATCGCGTTCGCCCGCGGGCATGCCGGGGATGATCGCCTGCGCGGCTTCGTCCAGCCGCAGCTCGACCGGCGGTTTTCCGGCCGCAATACGGTCGTCCACCAGCCGCTTTTTGAGCATCGGGAGGAATTTGGGCGCGATCTCCGCGTGGACAATGGCCACTTCCTCCGCATTGCAGACCGACGGGCGGCTGGTTTTGGCGTTTTCGATGATATTCACGGCCTTTTCCAGATCTGCGTCGCGGTCTACATAGACGTGGCAGATGCCGGTGCCGGTCTCGATGCACGGAACCGTCGCCGATTCGACGCAGGCGCGGATCAGACCCGCGCCGCCGCGCGGGATCAGCAGGTCGACAAGGCCGTTGGCCGTCATCAGCTCGTGCGCGCTTTCGCGGCTCGTGTCCTCGACAAGGTTCACGAACTCCGCCGGGAGTCCTGCCGCCTGCAAGCCGCTGTGCATGGCCGCCACGATGGCGGCTGCGGAGCGGTGCGCTTCCTTGCCGCAGCGCAGGACACAGACATTGCCGCTCTTGAGGGCCAGCACCGCCGCGTCGGAGGTGACGTTCGGGCGGCTCTCATAGATGATCGCGACGACGCCCATGGGGACAGCCGTCTTCCGGATCATCAGACCGTTTGGCCGGACGACCTCCGCAAGAACTTCACCGACCGGATCCGGGAGGGCGGCGACCTGCCGCATGCCGTCCGCCATGGCTTCGATACGTGCCTGCGTCAGGCGCAGGCGGTCGAGCATGACGTCGGAGATCTTTCCCTGCGCGGCGTCCAGATCCTGCGCGTTGGCCGCGAGAATGGCCGCGGCATTGGCCGTCAGCGCGTCCGCCATGGCGAAGATCGCCTGATTCTTTTCCGCTTCTTCCAGCGCAGCCAGCTGCGGGCAGGCCGCTTTGGCTGCGCGCAGCAGCTCCTGTGTTGTCATGTGTGATCCCGCCTTCCCAAAAATCTTGTGCCGATGGATTTGCCGTCGAGCAGGGCGTACAGGCCCTCGACATTTGCGCCGTTGGCAATGATCATATCCGTGCCAGCCTGCGTCACGATCTGCGCGGCCTGCAGCTTTGTCTTCATGCCGCCCGTGCCAAGCTCGGAGCCTTTTCCTCCCGCAAGCCGCCAGATCTCGTCCGTCAGCTCCGGCACCAACTCGAGGAGCTTCGCGTCGGGATCCTGATGCGGGTCGGCGGTATACAGGCCGTCAATATCCGACAGCAGGACGAGAAGATCGGCGTGCACGCTCGTCGCGACGATGGCAGAGAGCGTGTCGTTATCGCCGATGCCGAACTCGGCAACAGAGACCGTGTCGTTTTCATTGACGATCGGGATCGCGTCCAGCTCCAGCAGGCGCTGGATGGTGTTCTGGAAATTATCGTGCCGGGCGGCGTCGTCAATGTCGTCCGCCGTCAGGAGAATCTGTGCGACCGTGTGGTTATATTCCGAGAAGAGCTTGTCATAGGTATACATCAGCTCGCACTGGCCGACGGCAGCAGCCGCCTGCTTCGTAGGGACGTCCGTGGGTCGGCGGCCGAGATGCAGCTTGCCG
This sequence comes from uncultured Oscillospiraceae bacterium, assembly GCA_934655875.1. Taxonomy (GTDB): domain Bacteria; phylum Bacillota; class Clostridia; order Oscillospirales; family Oscillospiraceae; genus CAG-170. The sequence continues at coordinate 2,029 of CAKUHB010000028.1, read as the reverse complement.
ACGCCCATGGCGATGGCGCCGGAGGAGACGAGAATGACCTCGTTCCCGGCATTTTTGAGGTCACTGAGGACCTTGCAGAACGCTTCCATCCGCCGGATATTGAGCCGTCCGGTCGGATGGGTGATGCTGGAGGTTCCGATCTTGATAACAATGCGCATAGACAGATTCCTTCTTTTGTGGTTTGCTTGCAGTATATCACAGCTGCGCGCCGCCGACAAGTTTTATTTTTGCATGTATATCATGAAATTTTGTAATGTGTAATATCCTTCCTTTTATTCGTCGATATACCTTGACAGGTGAGGTACATCGTGATATAATCACCGCAGATGAGGAGGTGTGCACGTGTCGATTCGGGCAGATCTGATCCGCGGCCATACGGACGCCGTCATTCTGGCGCAGCTGATGCACCGCGACAGCTATGGCTATGAGATCAACAAAACACTGGAAAGCTGCTCCGGCGGAGAATTTGTTCTGAAGGAAGCCACGCTCTACACCGCCTTCCGGCGGCTGGAGGACAGCGGGCTGATCACCTCCTATTGGGGGGACGAAGCTGTCGGCGCACGAAGAAAATACTACAAGATCACCGCGCAGGGCCGCGAAGCCTACCGGCAGGCGCGGGAGGAATGGAAGGATACGGTGCGGATTCTGAACGCACTATTGGAGGAAGAAGCATGAAAGAACAATTGGAAGCCTATGTGAACAGGCTTTTTGCCGACGCGGCCCTGACCATCCGCAATGCGGAGGTACGGCAGGAGATCTTGCAGCACGCGCTCGACCGCTATGACGATCTGATCGCGTCCGGCAAGACGGAGCAGGAAGCATATGACGAGACGGTCAGCGGCATCGGTGATGTTTCCGGCCTGTATGAGCACAAGAAGGCCGCGCAGGATCGTCCGGTGGAAGATCTGCCGTCCGGCGAAGCGCAGAAGAAGCGGGACTTCCCTGCTCCGCCCGCAGCGTCCGAGGTCTTTTCCTCGTCGGATGCGGCGAAGCAGAAAAAGCGTCTTCCCGGCTGGGCGATCGCGCTCATCTGTGCGGGCGCGGTGCTGCTGGTGCTGCTCACGCTGAATTATGCAGCGGGACATGCGGTCTGGAACCAACTTTCGGCTGGCAGCTACACCTATGACCACGCCGGAGACTATGAGATCGCGGAGCGCGACGGCTTCGGCGAAACGGAGGCGGCCCTGTCATCCAGCAGCTTCGCTGACGTCACCGAGGTCGAGATCCACTGGCTGTCCGGCGGCGTGTATCTGACGGAGTCGGACGAGGACGGCATCCTCCTACAGGAGGATTACACCGGCAGCAACGACGATTACCGCATGCGCTATACCGTGAGAGGCAGCAAGCTCATCATCCAGCCGTGCAAGTCGAAGATCTTCGGCAGTGTGGATCTGCCGGAGAAAACGTTGACGGTCTTTTTGCCGAAAACGCTGGAGGACATCTCGGTCGAGACGGTCTCGGCGGATGTCGAGCTGATGGGCGGCGCTGCCGATACGCTCAGCGTCAGCACGACAAGCGGCAATATCCTCGGCCCCGGCCTGCAGGTGAAGGAGCTGGAGCTCGGCACCGTCAGCGGTGATATCCGGCTGTCGCAGTACCCCGCAGGCTGCCGCACGGTTGACTGTGAGACGGTCTCCGGCACGGTCTCCCTCGGCTTCACCGCCTGCCCGGAGGAAGCCGACCTCAGCAGTGTCAGCGGCGATCTGGCACTCTCGCTGCCGGCGGGCAGCCGCTACGATCTGGAATTTGACACCGTGAGCGGCAGCCGCTACACGAGCGACCAGGCTTCCAGCGGCACAGCGCTGTGCAAAATCACAGCCGAGACCGTCTCCGGCGATCTGACCGTCCGGGCTGACGGAAAATAGAACGGTCAAAAAGAGCAGCCGACGGCTGCTCTTTTTTTGATAATTTTTGATTTTTCGCTTGACTTTTCCCGGATCTGTGCTATAATTATACCTGCATTTGAGATGCGGGTGTAGCTCATCCGGTAGAGCGCCACCTTGCCAAGGTGGAGGTAGCGAGTTCGAGC
>CAKUHB010000027.1 GCA_934655875.1 uncultured Oscillospiraceae bacterium | reverse complement strand
ATTCGCGGATACCAGCGGCGAACCAAAAGCTCCAGTGCGCTCTTATCTCCGCCTTTGATCCCGCGCACCAGTTCGTGATCGCTATATTCCACCGCCTCACCGCCTTTTCTGTCAGTATAACGAGGGAGCGCGTCAAAAAGGATGATTTTTTTCAATTCAATTATAGCAGATTTTGAGTATGCGATGATATGGAATGGTATGAATAATTGTGGGAACGTGCAATTGAATCGTTGACTTGTTTTAAATGTAGTTAAATTCCCTAAGATAGACGATGGTAAATAGAGAAAAACAGTAATAATGCACAAGAATGAAGCGACTTTTTTGGCGACTAAAATGTATTGAAAAATACATTTTAGTATGGTAAGATTTATTCACAGCGAGGGAGACAGGGTAATCCTCCCAAAATATCGTAAAGGAGATCAACAGAAATGGAAGAATACATCAAGAAATTAACGCGAGCAAACTGGGTGGAAGTCAATCTGGATGCTATTAAGAACAACTTTGGCAAACTCCGTGAAATGGTTGGGCCAGACATTAAGATTATGCCTGCCGTCAAGTCCAACGCTTACGGTCATGGTATTCTGGAATGTGGCCGTGTCCTGGAACAGTGTGGAGCTGATTACATGGGGATTGGCTCCGTAGAAGAAGGCATTGCGCTCCGCAAATATGGCATCAAGACACCTCTGCTGATTTTTGCAAGCAACACACTCGTTGATGTAGCGGATATCTATGTAAAGTGGGATCTCATTCCGACGGTTATGTATGAGTTCCAAGGGAAGGCTGTCAGTGAAGCGGCGCTTGCTGCGGGTAAAAAGGACTATCCTGTCTTTATCAAGGTGGAATGTGGCCGTGGCCGTCTGGGCATCAATGTTGAAGAAGCTGTTCCCATGATCAAGTCTGTTGCTGCTATGCCGGGGCTGAAGCTTGAGGGGATTTATACGCATCTTTGCGATACGAAGTGGGAGGATCAGGGCTGCAACGACTATACGCGCTGGCAGAACGACCGCTTCAGCAAGATGCTTGACAAGCTGGCAGCGGATGGCATTCAGCCACCGTTTGTACAGATTGCAAACACAGCAGCATCGATTGCCATGCCGCAGATCCGGCATCAGGGCATCTGCCCGGGTAGAGCCATCTGGGGCTATTCCCCGCTCGATCCGCGCGAGGAGCATCCGAAGCTGATGCAGGCGATGACCGCATGGAAGAGCCGCGTGATTCTGACCAAGGATGTCATCGGCGGCAAATTTGGCCCCAATTTCAAGAATGTCATTCTGGATGCACCGCTTCACATCGGTATCATGCCGTGCGGCCTGTACGATGGCGTCGATCATAAAAACAGCAGCGGAAGTGTGCTGATCCGCGGCAAGCGTGTTCCAGTTGGCAGCAGCGAATCTCTGGAGCATACGATCCTCAACCTCAGCGAGATGCCCGAGGTGGAGCTAGGCGACGAAGTTGTGATCTTCGGCAAACAGGGCAATGAGGAGATCACGTACAAGGAAGTTTCCAAGCTGTGGGATCGCAATTTGAGCGAGTGGCTGACTGGCATCAACCCCAGCATTCCGCGTGTTTACTTCGAAAATGGAAAGGCTGTCAGTATTGCAATTGGACATAATGTGACGAAGCTTTGAGCCCGGTCGTCAGAGAGGAGGATAACGATGGAACACAATTATAAGCCCTATGAGATGCTGGATAAGGTCATGACGCTGGATCTAAACCTCCGTGATGCCATTGACAAGCTCTATCGTGCCGCGCGCGAACTGACCGGAGATAAGCCTTTAACGTATGCTGCGGCAAAGGCACTGATCGACGAGACGAAGCCGGGTGATGTGGTTTTCTTCCTGACCGGCCTGCTGGTGCGCTCTGCATTTACACCTGAAATCGCTGAAAGCGACGGTCCGGTCGGCATTGCAGCTTTGATCTATACCATGCAGCGCACACTGGGCATTACGCCTGTGATTGTCGCCGACAAATCTATGGTCGAACCGCTGACTACAGTTATGCGCTATGTGGGATACAGCCGAATCCCAATCGAAACTGTTCAGGGTGCCTGTGCACCCAGCAAGCGTCCGACTCGTGCCTACGCGATCGTTACAATGAGCGAGGATGCAGAGACAGCAAAGAAGGAAGCGCAGGAGTTGCTTGACAGATATACTCCAGCTGCGGTGATCAGCTGCGAGAGAGGCGGCCCCAATGAATATGGCATTACACACAATTCTCAGGGCAAGGACATCAGCTATGGACATTGCCGCTCTGACCTGCTGTTCAAGGCTGGCTATGAGCGCCAGGGCCGGCCGGTGACCATCGGTATCGGCGACGGCGGCAATGAGGTTGGAATGGGCAATATTCATGACGATCTTTACAAATGGCTGCCGCATGGAGATGTGTGCTGCTGCGGCTGTGGCGGCGGGATCATCCCGGAGACGAAGTGTGATGTGCTGATTTCTTCTACTGTATCCAACTGGGGCGCGTCTGCGTTGGCAGCGGCACTTGCAATTGCAACTGGCAAGCAAGATGCTATTGCAACCTATGATGTGCATGAGCGTGCACTGGAAGGTACCGCGGCGGCCGGTTTCATTGACAGCCCGACCGGTGAAGTGACAACCCGTGTAGACGGAATGGACAAGCTGGTGCATCTGTCGATTGCTGAACAGCTGGCGCAAATCGCAAGAAGCTTCTTGAACAGCAACTCTGCACTTTGGGAAAAGAAATAACATATTCACGCACCCTGCGCGCAACCCCGAACACAGAAATCAAATAAGAAAGGGAAATACGACTATGAAAAAGAATAGCAAAGTTATCGTGGTTCTTCTCCTCGCCCTTATCCTGGTTCTGTCGCTTACCGCGTGCGGCGAAAAAGAAGAAGAAACAGTAACGCTTCGTCTGGCCTATCTTCCGGAAAGTGGATCGGTTGAAGATCTGGCTGCACAGGAGTTTAAGAAATATGTAGAAGAAAAGTCTGGCGGGAGCATTGTTGTCAATCTGTTCCCCGGTGGGCAGCTCGGCTCTGAGACGGAGATGACAGAGCAATGCAAGATGGGAACGACGGAAATGATTGCCGTTGGTGAGATTGCAGCCGTCAATGCTGCACCGGAATACGCCACCATTCTGCGAGTGCCGTATATGTTTGACTCCTATGAACATCTTGATGCCTACCTACAAAGTCCGATGGGCGACAGCGGCAAGACGATTATGGATCTGTGCCTGGAACGTGAAAATTTGAAGGTGCTCAGCTATTACGACCGCGGCGCGCGTGAGCTGACAATGGATAAGCCGGTTTACTCTGTTGATGATCTGAAAAATGTCAATCTCCGTGTTCCTGACGTAGCCGTTCAGGTTGCTGCATGGAAGCTGACCGGCGCTGTTCCGACGGCCATCAGCGCAGGCGAGCTATATCTGTCATTAAATCAGAAGCTTGTATCCGGCCAGGAAAATCCGGTCGACTTTATCAAGGGCTATGCGCTCAATGAGGTACAGAGCTACATCATGGAGACCGACCATAACTATGGTATGCGTTGGATCTTTATTAACGGCGATATTTACAATGGCTTGTCAGACCATCAAAAAACCGTTCTGGATGAAGCCTGTGCATATTATGCAAAAACAGCCAACGATATGGTTCACGAAGAATCCGAAAAGACCTGGCAGTGGCTGACTGAAAACGGAATGACTGCGATCAGAGCTGACGAGATCGACATTGCATCAATCAAGAATGCAATTATGGCAGGGATCGACGAGCTGAGCGCGGACTGGGATCCGTGCTGTGTAGAAATCTGCGAAAAAACCAGACAGTAAAAACCTAGCACGGCTGCCGCGGCGACGAGTTTGCCGTTGCGGCAGCTGCCAAAAGAAGGACTTTCGCAGGTTTATACTGTAAGAGGAGAGAAAAACATGTCAAAGAAAATCCAAGAGGTGATCAAAACACTTTCGTGCCTTTTGATGATCATTTTGACAGCCGTTTCAATTGCTGCAGTTCTCTGGCGTCTGCTTGCAAAGAGCATCGATGCGATGGATGGCACGGCTTTCTACTGGGCCAACGAATTTGAACTGCTGGTTCTGAACTGGGTTGTCGTACTCGGTATGATGATCGTCTTTATTACAAACCGCGATATCCGCATTACCATGCTCTATGACCGCTTTAGGCCGATTGTCCGGCTGTGGGTCAACCGTATTTTTTACTTGGTGGAGACGAGCGTATTCGCCGTTGTTGCCATCTGGGGGTTCAAGCTTGCAATCAAGGAATGGAAGACACCGACGTCGTCCCTTATGTGGTCCCGCGGCTGCTTTGTCTATTTTCCGTATGTGGTGTTGGGGGCATTTGTTACATGCTTCGGCATTTACCGACTGATTGTTTCGTTCACCAGACCCATGAAGGTCGAAACGGCGCTGGATCATGCTGCGGACTTCCATGGCGCAGGGAATACCTTTGTTTCTGAAGATGAGGAGGATACGACATGTACGGATTGATTATGTGCGTCTTTTTCATCGTGATTTGTCTGCTCGGCTTCTCCATCAGCGGTGCGGCATTAGCTGCATCCCTGCTGTACCTTGTGCTTAACGGTGGCAACATCAGCCTTTCCGTGATTACGCAGATGATGTGCAGCGGCATCAATCAGTATTCCATGCTGGCTGTCCCCATGTTCATTCTGGCCGGCAATATCATGAATTTCGGCGGCGTAACAGAGCGTATCTTCAGCTTCTGCCAAGCGATCATTGGCCATATTCCCGGTGGCCTTGGGCAAGTCAACGTTCTGGCTTCCGTCATCTTTGCCGGGATGTCCGGTTCCGGCACGGCAGACGCCGCCGGTCTTGGCAAGGTCGAGATCGACGCGATGAAAAAGGCCGGGTATGACGTCGGCTTCTCGGCTGCCGTTACAGCCGCTTCTGCCTGCATTGGCCCTATCATCCCGCCCAGCATCCCTGCTGTCGTTTATGCAGTGCAGGCCGGTATTTCCACCGGCGCACTGTTTGCTGCCGGCCTGATTCCGGGGCTGATCATGGGTGCGGCGCAGATGGCGCTGTGCTACTATCTCGGCAAAAAGTACGGTTATTTTGAGCCGCGTGCGAATGCAAAGACAGTCCTCACCAAGCTTTGGAAAGCCATTCCTGCGCTGTTTGCACCGATTTTGATTATCGGTGGATCGTTCTCCGGCTTTTTTACTCCGACAGAGGCTGCATCTGTTACCGTTCTGTACGGTGCAATTATCGGTTTCTTTGTCTATCGGGAGCTCCGTTGGCAGGACATTAAGAACATCATGTGGGACACCGTTGAAAATACGGCTATCCTTATGCTGATCATGGGCACAGTGACAGTGTTCGGCTGGATTCTGACGCGTGAAATGATTCCGCAGGATGTCTGCTCGTGGTTGATTTCGCTGTCGGATAATTCGACTATTATCATGCTGCTCTTGGTTGCGTTCTTCCTGATTGTCGGCTGTTTCCTGACGCCGTCGGCTGCAATTCTGATTCTCGTACCAATTATTAAGCCGCTTGTAACAGATCTTGGGATTCCGCCGCTGCAGTTTGCGATGCTCGTTGTTTATACACTTTGCGTCGGCAACGTGACACCGCCGGTCGGAAATGTTTTGTACGTCACAGCACGTGTCGCAGATATCTCCATGGAACGGATGATCAAGTCCATGTTGCCGTGGTTTATCCCGCTGCTACTGCTTTGCTTCTTGCTTGTGTTTTTCCCCGGACTGTCCACTTGGCTGCCGACGATCCTGCACTTCGGAAGCTGAAGACTTCCGCTCACTGCGTCATGGAAAGTTACCGGAAATGTACAGTTCTACGCCTTTAACATTCTTCTTGACTTTTCTTTCTTACTTTCCTATTATATGTACTGAAATGTACATTCCGGTACTTTCCATAGATGCCATGTGAACGGAGGACACCCTGTTGAGCATTATCAGTCAAATTCAGGCCAAATATGACTCTTTTACCGGTATTCAGCGCCGTATATCTGACTACATTCTAAGAAATTCTTCGGCGCTGATTTTTATGACGTTGGAGAACCTTGCCGCGGAGATCGGAAGCAGTACGACTTCGATTATTCGATTTGCCCGCGCGCTTGGATTCAGTGGATATTCCGAGTTTATTCAGACGCTGCGAAAGGAAATACTCGAGAAAGATACAGTTCCGCAACGGCTACAGAAGAACAAGCTGAAGCATGCTCAGTCTGCGCTGCTGCAAAGCCATATCGAGAATACGATGCGGAACGTCTATGCTACGGCGGCCTGTATGGCGTCGAGCAATTGCGGCCACAAAGCAGCGCAGATGCTGTCTGGTGCGCGCAGGATCTTTGTTTTTGGAACCTGTTCAATGGAGAGCGTTGCAAAATATCTGGTGTCTACGCTCCATATGATTCACGAAAACGTCGTACAGTTGTCTGGCGTCGGCGGGATCTATGCAGACGAGTTTCTTTCTCTGGGCGAGGGAGACGTGTTTGTCACGTTCCTATTTCCACGTTATGAGTTTCTGCTTTTGAAACTGCTTCCGGTACTCCGCTCACGCAACGTTCGGATTATTGTGTTTACATCTCCGGCATATGATTCCATTCAGGAAAAGGCAGATTTATTTATTCCTTGTCAACTGACGGGACTTTCTGTTCGGGATTCTCTTACGCCGGTCATGTTCGCAATCGACTATATTTCTGCTGAGACTGCTGCAATTACAGACTATTCCCTACAGGAGCAGCTGGCAGAAAAGATGGAGACAATGGTTACAAAGTTCTATATGGGCATCGACTGATTAAAATTTAACGGAGGGATGATCATGACGAACTATGATGTGCAGTTCAGATTTGACAGAAATGTTATTCGAGCGATCGCAAGCACACAGATGAATCTGCTGCATCGCCGGTTCCGACTGGTTCTTTTGTGTCTTGCAGTTGCCGCAATCTATGCGTCTTTCGCGCTTCATGCAGCGGACACAATCAAGATTCTTGCCCTTGCGCTAGGATGCTGGTTGTTCACGTCCGTACAATATCCGGTGCAATCTCAGGTGAAAAAGACAACGCAAGCGCTCGGAGGGAAGTCCCCGCTGCTCCGTTACTGCTTCTTTGATGATCACTTTACTGTGAGCGGAATTGGCACGCAGCGGGTCGCATACGATCAGGTTACTCGATTGGTACGTACGCGACGGTATTTGTATCTGCTGACAGCACAGCAAAGGTTTTTGTGTATTGCGTGCTCGGCATTGCCGGATGGAAAAGCCAATGAGTTCCGATCCTTTCTGGAACGAAAGACTGGCTTGGCATGGAAATGGCAGGTTGGCGTGCTCGGGTTTCATCTGCCGTCATTTCTGCGCCGGAGCGTTTAAGATGTTATGTTGTTCCCCGAATCTTAATTCAGCGCAAGAAGCACATTGTGCTTCTACGAAACATAAAAAGAGCTACCTGACTTCATTTGAAATCAGATAGCTCTTTTCTTGTGAATAATGAAATTCTGTTGCCAAATCGTTGCCGTGAGAGGCATCAAGGCTTAAAAAGTCCAGTGTTTTTGGGCCTTTTTCAAGCTATGAAATCATTCCCACTCAATCGTAGCGGGGGGTTTGCTGGTGATGTCGTAGCAGATACGATTGATGCCGCGGACTTCGTTGACGATGCGGACGGAGATGCGGTCGAGGACGTCGTAGGGGATGCGGGACCAGTCGGCGGTCATGAAGTCGCTGGTATTGACGGCGCGCAGCGCCAGCGTGTAGTCATACGTCCGGCCGTCGCCCATGACGCCGACAGAGCGCATGGAGGTCAGAACGGCAAAATACTGGCTGAGACTGCGGTCAAGACCGGCCTTGGCGATCTCGTCGCGGAAGATGAAGTCTGCGTCGCGCAGCGTATCGAGCTTTTCCTTGGTGATATCGCCGATGACGCGGATGGCAAGACCAGGGCCGGGGAAGGGCTGGCGCATGACCAGATATTCCGGCAGCTCCAGCTCGCGGCCAAGCTGACGCACTTCGTCCTTGAACAGCATGCGCAGCGGCTCGATGATCTCCTTGAAGTCGACATAATCCGGAAGGCCGCCGACATTGTGATGGCTCTTGATGACTGCGGACTTGCCGAGACCGGACTCGATGACGTCCGGATAGATCGTGCCCTGAACCAGATAATCGACGGCGCCGATCTTTTTCGCTTCCGCTTCGAAGACGCGGATGAACTCTTCGCCGATGATCTTGCGCTTGGTCTCCGGGTCGGAAACACCGGCGAGCTTGGACAGGAACCGATCCTCCGCGTTCACGCGGATGAAATTGATATCCCACTTGCCGAAGGCTGCTTCCACCTCGTCGCCTTCGTTTTTGCGCATGAGACCGTGATCCACAAAGACACAGGTCAGCTGGCTGCCGATCGCTTCCGCCATCAGCGCAGCTGCGACCGAAGAATCGACACCGCCGGACAGCGCCAGCAGCGCGCGGCCGGAGCCGACCTTTTCACGGATCGAGCGGATCGCCGTCTGGCGATAGTCCGCCATGGTCCAGTCGCCGGAAGCGCCGCAGACGGAATAGAGGAAGCGGTGCAGGATCTCGCTGCCCTGAACGGTGTGCTGAACCTCCGGATGGAACTGCACGCCGTAGAGCTTTTTCTCCGGGCAGGCCATGGCCGCCGTCGGGCAGACCGCAGTCTTTGCAGTGACGGTGAAGCCGGCCGGAACCGCGGAAATATAGTCGCCATGGCTCATCCACGTCACAGAGGTGGACGGAAGACCGTGGAAAATTGCACAGTCCGGGTCAAACTCGGTCTGCGTCTTGCCATATTCGCGGGCGGTCGCTTCCGTCGCTGCTGCAACAGTGCCGCCCAGCGAATATGCCATGAGCTGGCATCCATAGCAGATGCCAAGAACGGGGATCCCCAGTGCAAAGAGCGAAGGATCCACGCGCAGGGAAACAGATTCATAGACGCTCTGCGGGCCGCCGGACAGAATAATGCCGATCGGGGCGATCTTCCGGATCTCGTCAGGGGAGATGGAATAGGGCTTAACCTCGCAATAGACGTTCTGCTCACGCACGCGGCGTGCGATGAGCTGGCTGTACTGGGCGCCGAAATCGAGGATCAGTACGGTTTCCATTATGCATCCTCCCGGAAAACGATGTTGCCCGGCTCTGCGCTTTCGATGATCGCGAGCGAATGCAGGTTGACGCCCGCGGCGCGCAGCTTGTCGCCGCCGCCCTGGAAGCCCTTTTCAACGGCGCAGCCGATGCCGACCAGCTCTGCGCCGGCCGCCTGAACGATCTCACACAGACCGCGCAGCGCTTCGCCGCGGGCAAGAAAATCGTCGATGACCAGAACACGGTCGCCGGGGTGGATCCACTCCTTGGAAACGAGCAGCGTGACTTTCTTCTTATAGGTATAGGAAAAGATCTCACTCTGATACAGACCGCCTTCGATGTTGTCGCTCTTGGCCTTTTTCGCATAGACCATGGGCTTGCCGTACCGATATGCGCAAATTGCGGAAAGGGCAATGCCGCTGGCTTCTGCCGTCAGAATGAGATCTACGTTATCAAGATCAAAATATTTTTGAAATTCATCTGCGATGCGTCCCATAAACGCACAGTCGACGCGGTGATTGAGAAACCCGTCGACCTTTACAATGTTTCCGGGCAGAATCTTGCCCTCCTTGACAATACGATCCTTCAGCTCCTGCATAGCTTCCTCCAAAAACACAATAAAATTAAAAAAGAACAGCGGGATCCTTCCTGCTGCCAATGATAAAAAGCCGCGCGCAGCAAATAAACGTGTCGCTGCGTGTGCGTACTTCCAATAGTCGCAGCTGTGGCGCTGCGGTAGAGACATCCGGGCCATGTATCCGGACCTATATTGGCAACGGTATGAACTTGTGCTGGACTTTTTTGATCATTGTCATTATAATCGGTATGAAGCAATAAGTAAAATAGATGTTTTTAATCACTATGATAAATACCATTAATAATAGTAATAATGGAGGAAGCCATGTCTGTTAAACTGGAGCTTTACCGTGTCTTTCAGGAGGTCGCGCGGATGGGGAACATTTCTGCCGCAGCGCAGAATCTGTACATTTCCCAGTCCGCTGTCAGCCAGTCGATCAAGCAGCTGGAGGAGCAGCTGCAGGTGCGGCTGTTTTCCAGAAGCACGCGCGGCGTGGTGCTGACCAGCGAGGGCAAAATCCTGCTCGACTATGTCTCGCACGGCCTGGGTCTTATTCAGTGCGGAGAAGAGAAGCTGGCGCAGTCGCGGCAGCTTCTGACCGGAGAGCTGATCATCGGTGCGAGCGACACAGTGACGAAGACCTATCTCGTGTCCCGGCTGGAAGCCTTTCACCGGCAGTATCCAGCCATTCAGATCCGCATTTTGAATGGGACGAGCCAGATGGTGCTGGATTATCTGCATGCGGGGCAGGTCGATATCGCCTTTGCCAGCGAGCCGCGGGAGAAGGATGCCTATTCCGTGCGGCACTGCTTCGACACGCATCAGATCTTCGTGGCCGCGCCGAATTATGACTGCGATTTTGACCACAGATACTCCATCGAGGAGATCGCGGCGTTCCCATTGATCCTGCTGGAGCGGAAGGCAAGCTCCCGTGTCTATGTGGAGCAGTTCTTCCAGCAGCACGGTGTTGGCATCAAGCCGGAGATCGAGCTTGGCTCGCACAATCTTCTCATCGCGCTGGCGCGGATCGGCCTTGGCGTCGCCTGCGTGACGGAGGAGTTTTCGCAGTCCGGCCTTGGCCGCGGCGTGATTCTGCCGCTCAAAACGGACTTTACGATCGCGCCGCGCTCCGTCTGCATGTGCACGCTGCGCGATGTTGCGCCGACGTCGGCAGCCAACCGGTTTATGGATTTTATCTCCGAGAGTGACCGCATGGCCTATGATCTCGGGCATTCGTATCACTTTACAAATGTTTGACTGCAATGCCCCAACTGTTCGCAGTTGGGGCATTGTGTCGAAATGCACAAAAACACACGTTTTGTTATAGCAATATTGAATGTTTATTACCGCTTGACTTCGCGCATTTAAAGCGGTATATTGTGAAATATCAAAAGCAAGCAATCAGCTGGCAGCCGGCGGAAAGGAGCCTGACATGGAACATAGCAAGATGGATCTGTGCACCCTGAACGGCTTCTACTTTACCAAGGCTCGCAAGTATTATTTTGCGGGCCTGTATTTCCGTTCTCAAAAAAAGAAGCTGTCCGATTGTTGATCGTGTTTTTCTTCCCTGTATGTGAAGGAGACTCTGTTCCGCGGACAGAGTCTCCTTTATATTTTATTTTGAAGCAATAATGAGAAAAGGAGCGAATTTCAAATGAAAAAGATTCTTGCAATGCTTCTGGTACTTGTCATGGTACTGAGTCTGGCAGCCTGCGCTGCCAAGTCCGAGCCTGCCGCAGATGCGGCAGCCGATACCTCCGCATCCTCCGATACGCCGGCCGATGACGCCGAAGCTCCGGCAGAAGAACCGGCGGAAGCTCCGGCCGAGAGCGGCAAGACCTACACGGTCGGCGTTTGCCAGCTGGTGCAGCACGAAGCGCTGGACGCTGCGACGCAGGGCTTTGTTGACGCGCTGACCGAAGCGCTCGGCGATGCTGTGACCATCGACGTGCAGAACGCCTCCGGCGACTCCGTCAACTGCGGCACCATCGTCAACGGCTTTGTCTCCAAAGGCGTGGATCTCATCATGGCGAATGCGACTCCGGCTCTGACTGCCGCCGTTTCCGCGACTGCTGATATTCCAATCCTCGGCACCTCCATCACGGCCTATGGCGTCGCGCTTGACATCGAAGACTTCAACGGCACGGTCGGCGGCAACGTCTCCGGCACCTCCGATCTGGCTGATTTGCAGGCGCAGGCCCAGATGATTCTCGACTGGTTCCCCGAGACCAAGACGGTCGGCCTGCTGTTCTGCTCGGCAGAGCCGAACTCCCGCTACCAGATCGACGAGGTTCGCAAGGTTCTGGAAGGGAAGGGCATCACCTGTGAAGAGTTTGCCTTCACCGACAGCAACGATGTTTCCTCCGTCACGCAGAAGGCCGCGGATTCCTGCGATGTCGTCTATATCCCGACCGATAACACGGCTGCGGCCAACACCGAAGCCATCGCCAACGTTCTGATCCCCGCCGGCGTTCCCGCAATCTGCGGCGAAGAGGGAATCTGCCGCGGCTGCGGCGTTGCAACGCTCTCCATCAGCTACTATGATCTCGGCGTGACCACCGGTAAGATGGCTGCCAAGATCCTTACGGGCGAAGCCAACATCTCCGAAATGCCGGTCGAGTACACCAATGCTACGCCGAAGTACAATGCTTCTGTCTGCGAGCAGCTCGGTATTACTCCGCTGGACGGCTACGAAGCCATCGAGGGCTGATCCCTTTTATCCTGCGCGCCGGACTGCGGGAAGACTCCCGCAGTCCGGCAACACAACCATTGCTTGATCCTGCCATTGGAAGATAACCCGTTTCTTTGTCTTTTGATGGCAGGCCCAAGCTGAAAAGGAGAGAAGAACTATGAGTTTCATCTCAGCACTGCTCAACTCCATGCCCGGCGCGATCGCACAGGGCATGATCTGGGGCGTTATGGCCATTGGCGTCTACATCACCTTCCGGATTCTGGACGTTGCAGATCTGACCGTCGACGGCTCTATTGCCACCGGCGGCGCTGTGGCAGTCATGCTGATCCGCGCGGGACTGAATCCGTGGATCGCGCTGCTCTGCGCGTTTTTATCCGGCATGCTCGCCGGGTTTGTCACCGGCATGTTCCATACCAAGTGCGGCATTCCGGCGATCCTGTCCGGTATTCTGACGCAGCTGGCGCTCTACTCCATCAATCTGCGCATCATGGACAGCAAGGCCAATCAGGCTGTCGGCGTCGATAAATACCCGCTGCTCGTCTCGCAGCGCTTTGTCCGCGAGCTGAGTCTGAAAAATCCGCTGCCGCTGCTGCTTCTGTTCACGGCGGCGATCATCCTGCTTCTGTACTGGTTCTTCGGCACGGAAAAGGGCTGCGCCATCCGTGCGACCGGTGCCAACCAGAACATGGCGCGCGCGCAGGGTATCAACACCAATGCAAATGTCGTCTTCGGCCTGATGCTGTCCAATGGGCTTGTTGCGCTCTCCGGCGCGCTGCTCTCACAGTTCCAGGGAGCATCTGACGTCAACATGGGCCGCGGCGCGATCGTCATTGGTCTGGCTGCCGTCATCATTGGTGAGGTCATTTTCGGCAAGCTCTTTACGAACTTCGGTCTGAAACTGCTCGCTGTTTCTATCGGCGCGGTCATCTACTACATCGTCTTGCAGATCGTTTTGCAGCTGGGACTCAATACGAACGATCTGAAGCTCATTACGGCGCTGATTGTCGCCATTTTCCTTGCGATCCCGTATTGGAAGAGCAAAATGTTCCATGGAAAGACGCAGAAGGGAGACGCGAAGAATGCTTGAACTCAATCATGTCTGCAAAACCTTTAACCCCGGCACGGTCAACGCCAAGACCGCGCTGAACGACCTCAATCTGACGCTCCGCGACGGTGATTTCGTTACGGTCATCGGCGGCAACGGAGCAGGGAAGTCGACCATGCTGAACGCCATCGCGGGCTCGTTCCAGATCGACAGCGGCAGCATCGTCATTGACGGCAAGGACGTTACCAGTCTGCCGGAGCATAAGCGCGCAGCATTCCTCGGCCGCGTTTTTCAGGATCCCATGATGGGCACAGCACCGACCATGCAGATCGAAGAAAATCTTGCGCTTGCCGCGCGCCGCGGACAGCACCGCGGACTTCGCTGGGGCATCACAAAGGCGGAGCGCGCCGATTATCAGAAGCGGCTGCATTCGCTTGATTTGGGGCTGGAGACCCGCATGACGGCGAAGGTCGGCCTTCTGTCAGGCGGTCAGCGTCAGGCGCTGACGCTTTTGATGGCTGCGCTGCAGGAGCCGAAGCTTTTGCTGCTGGACGAGCATACGGCCGCCCTCGACCCGAGGACTGCGGCGAAGGTTCTGGAGCTTTCCGACCGGATCGTGCAGGAGCACGGTCTGACGACGCTCATGATCACACATAACATGAAGGACGCCATCGCCCACGGAAACCGCCTTATCATGATGGACGCGGGACACGTCGTCGTCGATGTTTCCGGAGAGGAAAAGAAAAAGCTGACGGTGCCGGATCTTCTTGCCATGTTTTCCAGCGCCAGCGGCAGCGACGAAGCAAGCGACAAGATGCTGCTTTCCTGATCTCTGTCTCCCAACAGCACCGGTATTTTCCGGTGCTGTATTTTTATGCAAATTATCTGGATATTTGTGGAGAAAATACAAAATACATGGAATCAATCGAAATAATATACAAAAATTACGTAAGAAGTTTATGTAATATGTCCTGTTTAAAACGCTTGATTCTGCGACTGAAATGCGATATCATGAATTCGATTTCGGCTTTGCGTCGGCGAGAGGGAACCCGGCACGGAGCTTAAACACAAACACACAGAAGGTAAAGAAAGAAACGGAGGCATACTCATGGTACTCTACATTGTGTTGTTCCTTGTTGTGCTTGCGCTCTGCTATGTCCTGTTCAATTTCCTCAGGATCCGCAGAATGCGTGAGGGCACAGACGTTATGGTCGAAATGGCCGGGATCATTCGTTCCGGCGCAACCGCATTTCTTGAAACAGAGTTCAAGACCATCGCGATCGTTGTGGTCGTGCTGGCGGCGATCTTCTCTCTGTTCATCGAAGTGACCAGCGGCATCACGTTCCTGTTCGGCGCGTGCATGTCCAGCGCTGTCTGCGTGCTCGGCATGCGCAGCGCGACCTATGCAAATGTTCGCACCGCAAACGTTGCGCGCGAAACGCGCTCCATCGGCGAGACCGTCAAGGTCGCCCTGTGCGGCGGCAGCATCTCCGGCCTGTCCGTGCAGGCGTTCGGCATGCTGGGCATGGTCATCGTTCTGCTCATCTGGGGCGTCGACCCCAACGCGGAAGGCCACGGCCTTGTGACCTCGATGAGCTGCAATCCTTCGGTCATGCGTATCTCCACCTACTCGCTCGGCTGCTCTGTCGTTGCCATGTTCAACCGTGTTGCTGGCGGCAACTACACGAAGGCTGCCGATATTTCCTCTGATATCCTTGCAAAGCTCCGCCACGACCTGCCGGAAGACGACAGCCGTGTCCCGAACGTCATTGCCGACTTCATCGGCGACAACGTTAACGACATCGCCGGCAACTGCTCCGACCTGCTCGAGAGCTTCGTTGCCACCATCGCAGCTTCCATCATGATCGCAGTCACGCTCTTCAACGGCAGCGGTGTGCTGGACGCATCCGCGTTCCAGATGACGTGGCTGTTCCCGGTCATCCTTGCCGGTGCCGGTCTGCTTGGATGCCTGCTGGGTCTTGGCTATGCGTCCGTCAAGAAGATGGGCGATAACCCCTCCAAGGAGCTGAACCTTGCAACGTACATCTCCGCCGGTCTGACCATCGTGCTGGGCTTCTTCGCGGCGATGATCTGCTTCAAGGGTCAGGCCATGTATGAAGACTTCACCTGCGGCTGGCTGTCTCCGTGGATCTCGGCTGTGCTCGGCATCGTCAGCGGCGTTGCCATCGGCGCGATCACCGAGTATTATACCTCCACCGACTTCAAGCCCACCCGCACGCTGGCCGAAATGGCGCCGGAAGGCGAAGCCTTCGTCATCACCAAGGGCGACGCCATCGGCTCCCGTTCCTGCCTGCTGCCGATCCTGATTATCGGCATCGCCATTTTCATCTCCGGCAAGATCTGCGGCACCTACGGTATTGCAATCTCCGCACTCGGCATGCTGGCCTTCGTCGGCGCGACGGTCTCCATCGACGCTTTCGGCCCGATCGCTGACAATGCAGGCGGTCTGGCAGAATCCTGCCACCTCGACGCAGACGTCCGCGTCATCACCGACAAGCTCGACGCTGTCGGCAACACCACGGCTGCCATCGGCAAGGGCTTTGCCATCGGCTCCGCCGCGTTTGCAACGGTCTCCCTGATCGTTGCCTATGTCGGCAACTACACCGCTGTCGGCACGGAACCGGTTCTGAACATCGCTTCCTTCGTTGTCATCGCCGGCGGCATCATCGGCGGCGCGCTCATCGAGTACTTCTCGGCCCTGCTGACCGACAACACCATCGAATCCGCCAAGATCATGGCGGACGACGGCGACCAGCTCCTGTCCATCCCGGGCGTTCTGGAAGGGAAGGTCAAGCCCGATTACAACCGCATGATCCAGACGGCTGCCAAGCAGGCGCTCAAGAAAATGCTCTTCCCGTCCGTGCTGGCGCTCTGCATCCCGATCATCGGCGGTCTGCTGTTCGGCGTCGAGTTCGTCGGCGGTATCCTGATCGGCGCGACTATCGTTGCGATCCCGCGCGCTATCTTCATGGGCAACTCCGGCGGCGCGTTCGACAACGCCAAGAAGTACATTGAGTCCGGTGCAGTCCAGGGCCACGGCAAGGGCACGCCCGCGCACAAGGCTTCCGTCACCGGCGACACGGTCGGCGATACGAGAAAGGACGTCGTCGGCGTCGCGCTCGATATCTTCATCAAGTCCATGTCGACCGTTGCCAACACGCTTGCACCGATCTTCCGCAATATCACCATCATCAAGTAAGCCTGACAAAAAAGCTCGCAGCGAAAGCTGCGAGCTTTTTGGCATGTTATGGGGGCAGGGGAGACGGTCAGGGCTTTTTCTTCGTCGGCAGATCACAGGGATCGAATTTGCTGGGGCCGTCATCCAAAAACTCACTGACGCGGACACCGCGCGCGTCCTTCATCGCCTCCACATGCTTGTGGATCAGCTCCTTGACAACAAGCGGCTCACGGATGTTCTTGAGCTCCAGATGCGGCGCACTTTTGTCCGAAGAGTGGATCACGATAGTGCCAACGCCAAACAGGCGCTGAAACAGCGAGATGTGTACGCCGATATCGCTTACACGATAGAGGAGAACTTCCTCCATCTTCATGTTCAGAAGCCCGGTCTGCATAAACAGCCGGTCCTCAGACAGGAAATATTTTGTAAACGTCAGCGGCATGCCCAGCACCCGTTTCCGGTCTGCCCAAAGTGTCTCAACGCCAAGCTTCATTTCTCTCAGCTCCTTTTCTGTTTCTTTTAGTATAGCTTCAAACCGCATCACGGTCAAGGCGGAGTTGTAATTCGGTACGATCTAATTTTCCGGCTTGTAGCCCTGTAGCGCTGTCTGTAAGGCGGCGAGCGCTTTCTTTTCAATGCGCGAGACATAGGAGCGGCTGATATGACACGCGGCTGCAATTTCGCGCTGTGTCAGCGGTGTGCGGTCGCCAAGGCCATAGCGCAGTGTGATGACGAGCTTTTCCCGCGGGGACAGAACTTCGTCCATGACCTCATACAGCTTTTTGTTCATCTGCCGGGCGCTTAAGTCCTCAAACAGATCCTCCTCCGAGCAAAGCACATCCATGAGTGACAGCGCATTGCCGTCCTTCCCGGTCTCGATACAGTCCGACAACGAAACATCCCCGGCTGTCCTCTTCAGAGAACGGAAATACATGAGGATCTCATTTTCTACACATCTGGCGGCATAGGTCGCGAGTCTTGCGCCCTTGCTGGCGTCGAAGGTGGAGATGCCTTTGATGAGACCGATGGTGCCGATGGAGATCAGATCCTCCTGGTCGGCGGACTGAGAATAGTATTTTTTCATGATGTGGGCGACGAGACGCAGGTTGCGTTCGATCAGGATGTTGCGGGCTTCCAGATCGCCTTCGGCGGCTCTGGCCAGATACATGCGCTCTTCCTCGGCGGTCAGCGGCTTGGGGAAGGAGCCGCCGCCGGAAATGCGCAGGGATGTGAGCATGCTGCTGAGCATGAGCCAAACTGCTGCGGAAAGCATAAGCTTTCACCTCCACAGAAAGCCTATGTCTGACCGGCAAGTCCAGATTCCGGTTTGCAAACATTTCCGGATGTGATATGATGAAAAAAGACTTGACTGTCAAGCAGCTTGATACTGTATGCTCAGAGCAGGAGGGACGTATATGACGATCAAAGAGATAGAGACGCTGTCCGGTCTGCCGCGGGCGAACATCCGGTACTATGAATCCGAGGGGCTGATCACGCCCAGTCGAGCGGAAAACGGATACCGGGATTATTCACAGGCCGATGCAGACGCGCTGCTGCGCATTAAGCTCCTGCGCGCGCTGGGGCTGACGATCGAACAGCTCAAAACGCTTGCACGCGGCGAAGCCGCACTCAGTACCGTGCTTTCCGACAGGCTTCAGGTCATGCAGCAGGAACAGGTCAATCTTGACCGCGCCGGGCAGGTCGCGGAGCAGCTGCGGCAAGCGAAAGAAAAATATCAGACGCTGGATGCGGCGCGGTATCTGGCGGAGCTGGAGAACGGCATACAGACTGCCTTGCAGCAGGACGTGCAGCCGAAGCAGCATATGCTATGGCAGCGCTTCTTTGCGCGCTATCTGGACGTTACGCTGTATCACGCGTTCTGGGTCACGCTGCTTCCGCTGCTTGGATACAATCTGTTCCGGAACCGAAACGGCGGCGCGATGCTGGTGCAGGTTTTATCACTTCTGACGATGTTCTTTCTGGAGCCGCTTCTGCTGCATATATTCGCCGCAACGCCCGGCAAGTGGCTGTTCGGCCTGCGTGTGACGGACGGTGACGGGGGAAAGCTGACCTATGAAGCGGCAATCAACCGGACGGCGTTCGTGTTCTGGTACGGCATGCGGCTGGATCTGCCGATTCTCCGATTGATCCGCATGTACAAATGCGCCGCGAACGAGCAGGCAGGGAAGGCGCTTCCGTGGGAAGCGGACTCTGAGCAGAACGTGCGCGACCGCCGCGTCTGGCGCTTTGCCGCTGCCGCTCTGCTGTGGATCGCCGTCATGGCCGGTGCCATCCTCAGTATGCTGCTGCCAATCGGGGCCGTCCATCACGGCGATCTGACCGTTGCACAGTTTGCTGAAAACTATAACGCGATTCAGCGGCAGCTTGGCGCAGAGGGGATCGAACTCGACGCATCCGGGCGCTGGAAGGAGGAATCCGTCTTCGAGACCTCCGGCAGCACCACGACCTATATGTTCCGCGACCGCTATCCGCAGTTCGAATACGAGACAGAAAACGGCGTCCTGACGGCCGTTATTTACCGTCTGGAGAGCGGCACAGGAAACGAGCTGCAGACGATCCCGGACGGGAATGTCCTTTCGCTGGCGCTTTATGCCTTTGCCGGTGCGGAAACGAAGCATCTGGCATTCGACCAGCCGCTGCAAAAGGCGGCGGCTGCCCTCAGCGAGCATCGCTTTTCCGAGTTCCGCACCGTCGTGGATGGCGTCACAGTCGAATACAGCTACTCGGGCATTCCCGCGGAGCTTGGGCTGATGCAGAACGGCTATAGTTTGATCCTGACGAAAACTGGGGCTTGACAATTATGGACTATTATGCTAGTCTGTAATTAGACGATTGCAATAGTCTATAGGAGGAACCCAAAATGAAGCTGTTTGATTCGGAGTGGAAGGTCATGGAGGTTCTCTGGCAGGAGGGCGACGCCACGGCGAAGGCACTTTCGCTGCGGCTGGCCGATTCTGCCGGTTGGAACAAGAATACGACCTATACTGTCATCAAAAAATGCATCGAAAAGGGCGCAATCGAGCGGCGGGAGCCGAACTTTCTCTGCCACGCCTGCATCACGAAGGAAGCTGCACAGCGGGAGGAGGCTGACGCACTGCTGGACAAGGTCTTCGGCGGCTCGGCTGAGCTGCTGTTTGCGTCCGTCCTGAGCGGCAGGAAGCTGAAAAAGGAAGAGCTGGAGCGGCTCCGCGCGCTTGTCGAGGAGCAGGAAGCATGAGTGGATTCTATGACGCAGCCGTAAGCGGCAGTATCCTGATCCTGATTCTTGCACTTTTCCGGCTTCTGCTCGGGAAACAGCTCCCGAAGGCGCTCTTTCCGGCGCTCTGGTGCGCGGCGGCCGTCCGGCTGCTTTTGCCGCTTGCCCTGCCATCGCCGCTGAGCATCTGGAATCTTGCATCCCATAACGTGCAGGCGGCAGCAGGAACGCAGAACGCGGTGCATACCACGCCGTTTTCCGCGGCATCGGCTGTGAATGCTGCCGCCGATGCAGGAAGCGCCGAGGCGCGGCTCCAATTGCCCGTTCTTATCTGGGCAATCGGTGCAGCGCTGCTTGCCGGATATCTGCTGGTGGGCTTTTGCCGGTTCCACAGCCGGTTTTCCAGGGCGGCGCCGGCAGAATCGCCGGTGATCGACCAGGTTTTGCAGCAGCTTTGCTTCCGGCATCCTCCTGTCATCCGCGCTGCGTCCTGCGGCCTTGCGCCGCTCACGTATGGCTGCATCCGGCCGGTCGTTCTGCTTCCGGCAGAGCTGCTGACCGACACGGACACGCTGCGGATGATCCTTACCCATGAGCTTGCGCATATCCGCCGTAGGGACTGCCTGCGGAAGCTCCTGTTTTCCGTCTGTCTGTGCGTATACTGGTGGAACCCGGCCTGCTGGCTGCTGATCGTTCTGGCGAACCGGGATATCGAGCTGGCCTGCGACGAGCTGGCGCTCCGCTATCTCGGCGCAGACCGGCGCAAGGCATACGCGCTGACGCTTCTGGAGCTTGCCGCGCGGCAGGCGCAGCCGCATCCGCTTTGCAGCGGGTTTGGAAAGCCTGCGGCGGAAGAAAGGATTCAGGCGATCATGAAAGCAAAGAAACTCCCGGTGTATCTGACGGCCATTGCTGTGATTCTGGCCGCCGCCGTCGTAACGGTGTTCGCCACGCAGGCCGAACCGCCTGCGAGCGAGGAAAACACCCTCCTCGCACAGCACGTGGCGCAGCAGGAGCGCGCAATGCGGGAGACTGTCGCGTTGGAGCTCCCGCAGGAGCAGTCGATCGAGGACAGCCGGCCCACGGAAGAGACCACGCTGCCGGCTGCACCGGCAGACTATGTGTTCCCGCTGGAAAACGCGGACGCAGCCGTTCTGGACAGCTTCGGCTATCGGAGCGTCCCGGAAGGTGTTGCGTGGCAGCAATCCCCGAAGTACGCCTTCCACCGCGGCGTCGATCTGGAAGCGGCAGAGGGAAGCGCCGTCCTGGCTGTTGCGGACGGGACGGTTACAGTCAGCACGTCTGACCTCATCTATGGCGAGCAGATCACCATTCAGCACGCGGACGGCATGCTGACGACCTACTGCCATCTGAGCGAGCGTCTTGTCTCGGCGGGCGACAGCGTCCAGCAAGGGCAGATCATCGGACGCTCCGGTTCGACCGGCTGGGCGACAGGCCCGCACCTGCACCTCGAGGTGCAGCTGGACGGCGAGTACGTCGACCCGCTGAAAGCCCTCGGATAATCGTTTCGCGCAATCTACACAAACAACCAAAAGCCCCTGTACCGGATCACAAAAGCCCGGTACAGGGGTTCTTTTTCATGGATGCATCGCCTGATGCTCTTTCAGAAGCTCCTCGTGCAGCTCCAGAATCGTCCAGCCCTTGTTTTCTTCGGTCAGGACGGCCTTGAGCGCAACAGACGGAAGCTTGGCCTGCTTCATGGCCTGCAAAAACAGCTGAAGCCGCTCGTCCGTGAAGTGCGCAAAGAGCAGCAGCTCGCCTTCGAAATCCTCGCCGTCATAGAAGCTCTCAAAGCTTCCAAGATCGCCGGTCAGTGAGCCGACGGCGTTCAGGTATTCCCATTTTTCCACCACGCGGACCTGCGCGCCAAGGCGCATGGCCGCCATACGGAGCTTTGCAAGCTTTTTGGCAGGGAAGTGGATGGCAAGAATGATCGGCGTCATGCCCGCACCTCCCGGTTCGGTTCCCGCAGGAAGCCGGCCCACATGAGAAGCCCGGCCAACGACCAGAAATAGGCCATCATGTACGGCTCTTCAAAGATGTTTTCAAAGCCGCAGTGCACGAGCACACCGCAGAGTCCCGCGAAAACACCCGCGCAGAGGGGATACAGGCGGCTGAGACCCTGCTTTTTCTCCTGCGCCGTGCGGTAAATGGCACGGCAGCCGTTGGCAAGGAAGCCGAGGACCGTCACGAGAAATGCGCCAAGACCGACATAGCCCATCTCGATCATGAGCTTGAGGTAGTAGTTATCGACGTAAAAATAATCCTGATGGTCGATGATCTGGTTCTGCATGGCGACGGCGCCGCCGAACATGCCGAGCCCAACGCCGGTCAGCTTTCCGCGCTGCTCGAGAAGCGTCAGCGCGACGAGCTTGCGGCCCGCACGGCCGCCGGAGGTGTTGGCTTCGGCAAAATCGGAGGTGAACAGGAAGCCGATGCGGCTGCGCACGAACGGCAGCGTACACGCGACGCAGCCCGCCGCCAGCAGCAGCACCAGCAGCCGCCGGTCGACCAGCACCACAAAGATCACGATTGCAAGCGCCAGCGACATCCACGCAGCGCGCGACATCGTAAACAGACAGCCGAAGCACATGCAGAACGCGCAGATCCACGCAAGCACCTGCAATTTGCGGTTTTTCGTGCAGTAGGCAAGACCGGCTGCCATGGGCGCAAACATCGTCATGAAATCGCCCATGATATTGGGGCTGCCGAAGATGGAATACACGCGGGTGCGCACCGAGGTCTCGGTGTGCGTCATCCAGCTGGACGGGATGGGAACGGCCACGATATACTGATAGATCCCGTGCAGCGCGATCAACGCGGCCAGCACGACAAGCGCCAGATAGACACGCATAAAATCCCGGTCGTCATGCACAAGGCGCGTAACGAGGAAGAACCAGAGCATATACTGCACCGTCGCGCGGAAGCCGGAGATCTGGATGGAGTAATACGGCGTTACCACGTTCATCAGCACAAAGCAGACAGCGATAAACAGGCAGACCGGCAGATCCAGCGGATTGCAGCCGGTCTTAAGCGGCGTTTTCCTGCCCAGACGTTCATAAAAAACATACCCCAGCGCCAGCAGCATCAGGCATTCGTCCCAGCAGGACGACAGAACCGGCACAGCCAGAAGATCGCGCAGCACATAGTCGATAACGACGTACATGGAGAGCGCGAACAGGATCACGCCGTGCAGGCCGTCGGAGAACAGCCATGAAAACAGGCGGCTGTTTTTCCCGCAGCGCACGAAAAAGCGCCAGATGCGGCAGAGAATGGAATCCTCCAGACAGTCCTTCAGCCCGTGCCGCGCGGCAAGCCGTGCATTCAGCCGTTCAAAGCGCCTTGCCGCCCGGCTCTCGCGCGTCGGCGCGTCAGAGCTGGTCAGCCGCCGGACGAACCACGCCCGCGTGCGGCTCGTGCGCCATGCGCGGCCAAGACCGGAAACTACCTTGCTCGAATGCGCCAGCGCCGAAAACCAGCCGCCGATGGCGAGCAGCACCCGCCACAGAAGGCTCGAAGTCAGCAGTTCAGCCATCGGTGACCTCCAGCGCGGAGATCAGACCCGTCAGCTCAAATTCGCTTGTCTTGAGGATGTATTCATAGCCGACGCGCACCTCCTGCGGGCCGACCTTATAGACGTTGCCGGTGAAGGACGCGTCCGCTTCGACGGTGATGAACAGCGTCTGGTGGCCATTGTCGGCGTTAAAGGTCTCGCTGCGCACGTCCGTGATGGCCGCGGCGATGACCTTGGAATCGTTGACCAGGGATTTGTCAATCTGCGTTTCGGCATAGGCGGCAATGTCGGCAGGAACGTCTTCAATTTCCACGGTATAAACGGCCTTCTTCGCAGAATTTGTCACGGCTGCCGCGGCCTTTTTGCCGCCGAGCTTCCACACGACCGCCGCGATCACCGCGACAATCAGGAGCACGACCAGCAGATCGATCAGGTTGATCTTGCCGAACAGACGGCCTTTTTCATCAATGAGTTTCATGAGGTACCTCCCAAAGAGTTTGCTTGATTTGCATTCCTTCATAGGATATAATACAGAGGTGCAAAATATCGGCACGACCATTCTATTTTACTGTATCTTACCGCAAGAAACAAGTGGTAATTCAAAAATGAGGATTCCGATATGAAAGTGATGCATCTGATCTCAGGCGGCGACGTCGGCGGCGCGAAAACGCATGTGCTGTCGCTGCTGCACGGCCTTGGAAAGACGGAGCAGGTTCGGCTCGTCTGCTTCCGCGAGGGCGAATTTGCCGAGGACGCAAGGAAACTCGGCATCGATACGCTCGTGATGGAGGACTCTGTCCACGCGGCCATCGGCCGTCTTGCGCAGATGATCCGCGAGGAGGGCTTTCAGATCATCCACTGCCACGGCGCGCGCGCGAATCTGACGGGCGCGATCCTGCGGCGGAAGATCCGCGTCCCGATCGTCACGACCGTCCACTCCGACTACCGGCTGGACTATCTGGGCCGGCCCCTGCACCGGCTGACCTACGGCACGATCAATACCGTTGCGCTGCGCATGTTCGACTATCACATCGGCGTGTCCGACGCCATGGCGCAGCTGCTGATCTCCCGCGGCTTTGACCCGCAGACGATGTTCGCCATTTATAACGGCATTGACTTTACGCCCGTCACGCCGAAGCTCGGCAGGGAAGCGTATCTCCGCTCCGTCGGGATGGCGGTGCAGGCGGATACCGTCGTTTTCGGCATTGCCGCGCGGCTCGACCCGGTCAAGGACGTGGGGACGCTCATCCGCGGATTTTCCATCGCGGTTAAGGCGCATCCGAATATCCGCCTGCTGATCGCGGGCGAGGGAGAACAGCGAAAGACGCTTGAAAAGCTGGCCGCGGACACCTGCCCGGCCGGAAGCGTCGTCTTTGCGGGCTGGGTCACGGATATGGACAGCTTTTATCATGCGCTGGACGTCAACACGCTGACGTCTTTGTCCGAGACCTTCCCATATGCCATTACTGAGGGCGCGCGCATGCACTGCGCGACGATCGCTTCCAACGTCGGCGGCATCCCGTATATCATCGAACACGGCGTCACGGGCCTGCTGTTCGCGCCGCAGGACGCGCAGGCGCTCGGCAGCTGCATGGCAAGACTTGCCGAAAGCCGCGCCATGCGCGAGCAGCTGGGCGAGAATCTGTATGAAAAGGCTTCGCAGGAGTTTTCCATCGACGCGACCGTCGGCAAGCAGATCGAGATTTATCAGACCATTCTCCGCCGCACCGCACAGCCGAAGCAGAAAAAGCGCGGCGTGCTCATCTGCGGCGCCTATGGCAAGGGGAATGCGGGCGATGACGCGATTTTGAAGGCGATCCTCGCGCAGATGAAATCCATTGACCGTGATATGCCGGTCTATGTCATGTCGCACGATCCGGCGGAAACGCGGCTGCGGTACCATGTCGGGTCGGTGCATGTGTTTGACCCGTTTGCGTTCTGGCCGCTGATGCGCAGATGCAGGCTCTTCATTTCCGGCGGCGGGAGTCTCATCCAGAATGAGACCAGCACGCGCTCGCTCAACTATTACCTCACGACCATCCGCATGGCGCACCGCGCAGGCTGCCGCGTCATGATGTACGGCTGCGGCATCGGTCCCGTCAGCGGGGAAGCGAGCCGCCGCGCGACGGCGCGCACGCTCAACCGCTGCGTGGACAAGATCACGCTGCGCGAGGATCTGTCCAGGAAAGAGCTTTCCGATATGGGCGTTACAAAGCCCGAGATCACCGTGACCGCCGATCCCGCGCTCTTATTGCAGCCGGCAGGCAGCGGCGCCGTGGACAGCTATTTCCTGAGCAATGATCTCAGCCCGGAGGGGCAGTACGCCATGTTTGTTCTGCGTCCGTGGAAGCAGATCGAGCAGCATCTGCAAGCGATCGCAGATACGGCGGACGCCATCAACAAGGCATACGGCCTGACGCCGGTCTTTGTTGCGCTGGAGCCGACGCGCGATCTGGAGATCAACCGCCGCGCGGCAGGCATGCTGCACTGCAAATCGTTTGTGCTTCCGGCCCCGCGGGATGAGCAGCTGACCATCGGCATGATGAAGAAAATGCGCGTGATCGTCTCCATGCGCCTGCACGCGCTGATCTTCGCTTCGTCCGTCGGCGCGCCGTTGGCCGCCATCTCCTACGACCCGAAGGTCACCGGCTTCATGGCCTATCTTGGCCAGAAGCACTGTATGGAGCTGTCTGACGTCACGAAGGAGACGCTCATCCGGCTCGTGGAGGACACGATGCAGGCGGCAGAGCCGTATTCCGTGGAGCGGCTGCAAACGCTTGCGGCAGAAAATGAAGCGGCGGCACGCGCGCTTCTGGAGGAGGATGTATGAAACAGATCGTTTGCCTTGCCACCTCGCCGTGGTACCCGATCCCGACGCGCAAGCAGCAGGTCATGAGCCGCATACCCGATGCGGAGATCCTCTACTTTGACCCGTCCATCACCTACATTGCGCCCCTTAAGGACAAGGCTGCAAAGCCCGGCCTGACGGCTTATCAAAAGTCCGGCGTCCATCCGCAGGCGAATATCACCGTTTACAGTCTGCCGCCGGTTCTTCCGTTCTTTTATAAATCCCGCTGGATCAACAAGTGCAACCAGCGCCGCATGGCGCGCTTTGTCCGCAAAAAGATGCAGGAGCACGGCTTTACGGACGCGGTTCTGTGGGTCTATTCGCCGGTAACGGTCGATCTGGTCGACCATGTGCCGCATAAGGGGCTGGTCTACGACTGTGTCGACCGGCATTCGGCCTACGGCGGCCTGATGGATCCGGCGCTGGTCGACGCGATGGAGCTGGAGCTTGCAAAAAAGACCGACATGACCTTCGCCACCGCCGACGCGCTGGCCGAGCGGCTGCGGACGGCGCAGCCGGAGACGGCCATGATCCCGAACGGTGCAAATTTTGAGCGCTTTGTGCAGGCGTCGCAGCCGCAGCCCGTGCCGGACGATCTGGCCGGCATTCCGCACCCCATCTTTGGATTCGTCGGCGCGCTGCAAAGCTGCATCGAGTATGACTATCTGGAAGCCGCAGCCAAGGCGCGGCCGGACTGGCAGTTTGTCCTGATCGGCAAGGAGAAGCCGGGCGTCGACCTGTCTGCGCTGCACGCGATGCAGAACGTGCATTTCCTCGGCCTGAAGCCGAATGAGCAGCTGCCGCAGTATCTGGCGCATTTTGACGCCTGCCTGAATCTGTTCGCCAGGAGTGACCTCAGCAAGGACGTCAGTCCGCTGAAGTTCTATGAATATCTCGCGACTGGCCGCCCAATCGTCTCTACGAAGCAGCCGGATCAGATTTTGCAGTATGCGCCGCTCATTGAGATCGCGGACAGCCCGGCGGAATTTATTTCCGCCTGTGAAGCAGCTCTCCACGACGACACGCCGGAGCGCACCGCTGCCCGGATCGAAGCTGGCCGCGCCTGCTCGTGGGACAGCCGCGTCAGTCAGATGTGCAGCCTGCTGCAAAAGCACGGGATCTTATAAAAACAGCGCCGGAGCATACGCTCCGGCGCTTTCGTTTGTCATTTATTCTGCAAGCAGGATCCGGGACAGCTCGTCCACGGTCTCGTCAAACACGCGCAGTGCACTTCTGACGGTGTCCGGCTTGGTGAGGTCGACGCCCGCGATCTTCAGCTCTTCGAGCGGATAATCGCTGCCGCCGGTCGTCAGGAAGCGGAGATAGCCGGACGCGTCGCCGGTCGTGAGGATGTGCTCCGCAATGGCGACGGCAGAGGAGAAGCCCGTCGCATACTGGTAGACATAAAATGCACGATAGAAGTGGGGGATATAGGACCATTCCGGGTCGATGTCCGGGTCGATGCCGATGCCGTCGTAATACGTCGCTTCCAGCTCGTGATACACCTTATTGAGCGTCGACGCGGTCAGCGGCTGGCCGGCGGCGTACAGATCGTGCGCTTTACGCTCAAATTCGGCAAATAGCGTCTGCCGGTAGAGCGTTGTGCGGAAGCTTTCGAGGAAATGGTTGAGGATATAGGCTCTGCGGCCGGGATCGGTCTCGGTCTTCAGAAGATACTTGGTCAGCAGGACTTCGTTGACGGTCGATGCGACCTCGGCCACCATGATGCGGTACTCGTGGTTCACATAATCATTAGTCGTATCCGAGAACCAGGAGTGCATGGAGTGGCCCAGCTCGTGCGCGAGCGTGAACGCGTCATTGAGCGTTCCGGCATAGTTCAGAAGCACATACGGGTGCACGCCGTAGACGCCGCAGGAGAACGCGCCGCCCTGTTTGCCGTCGTTTTCATAGACGTCGATCCAGCGCTCGGATAGGGCACGGTCGATGAGTTTTCCGTATTCCTCGCCCAGCGGAGCGACGGCCTTGCGGACAAGCTCCTTCGCGTCTTTATATTCCACCGGATAGTCCACGTCCTCGACGATGGGGACATAGAGGTCAAAAACGTCAATCTTGTCGAGCTTCATTGCGTGGCGGCACAGCTCCAGATACTTCCGCATGGACGGAAGGCTCTCGTGCACGGCTTCAATCAGGCTGTCATACACGGAGACGGGCACATTGCCGCCGTCCAGCGCCGCTTCGCAGGCCGAAGCGTAGCCGCGCTGCTTGGCGTAATAGGTGTCAAATTTTACAGAGCCGCCGTAGAGCGACGCAATGGTGTTGCCAAACTGCCGGTACGTGCCGAACATGGCGCGGAACGCGCCCTCGCGAACGGCGCGGTTTCGGCTCTCGCGGTAGACAGGGAAGGTGCCCGGCGTCAGCTGGACGTCTTCACCAGCGTCATTTTTGACCATCGGGAAGCGCAGATCGACGTCCGTCAGCATCTCATATGCCGCCTTCGGCATGGACGACGCATCGCCGAGCAGCGCCAGCATCTGCTCGCGCTCTGCACTGAGCGTATGCGCGCGCGTGCGGACGATATCGTCCACCGTGTGCCGGTATGTGGCCAGTGCTTCGTCGGCCATCCACGCCGTCAGCGTTTCCGCCGGAATGGAAAGGATCTCGGGGCTGAGGAACGAAAGGGCCGCGTCAAGCTTGACAGACAGGCTTTCGCCGCGGGCTTCCATCTCCTGATTTTTCGCTTCCGAGCCGTCCTCCGTCTTTTTCAGGAAAGCATAGACGCAGGGAATCTCCGTCTTTTGCGCGGCGGCAAACACCGCGTCAAGCCCGGCCTTGAATGCTTCCTTTGACGTGCCGAGCGTGCCGGGGATGTTTTTCAGTCCGTCGATCGCCGCTTCCGCCTGCTGCATGGCGGCTTCCCAGGCCGCTTCGTCCGGAAAAATCTTTGTCAGGTCCCACTGGAACCGGATATCCTGTTCGCTTCGTTTCATAGCGTATCCTCCTTTTGTATTTTTTTATTATAGTTGACCGAATGTGCGCTGTCAATGTACACCGTGCAGCTACAGACAGTTGCTTTTTGGAGCTGTCCACGGTAAAATTAAGAAAAATGGAGGGATCGTATGAAACAGGACTCGAATCATAGACGTATGGCTGTGGGACGGTATCTATCTTCCTTCCTGAGTCTTTTGAGCGTGTATCTGACCTGCGCGGTGCAGGGGCTTCTGCTGCTCCCGGCGTTTATTCAGCCGCTTTTGGCACAGATGCTTTTGCTGCCAGCGATGCTGCTGCTCGTAGCGGGACTCAACTGGCGCTGCTTCCGGCGTGGAATCTGTGCGATCCTGCGAGGAAAACCGGGCCGGGACAGCTGTGCGGTGCTGGCGGCCATTCTGGCCGCAGTTTTATGCGCGCTCGGCGCTTCGTCTGGCGCGGCGGGCTGCACCGTGCTCCTTCTGACGGCGTGCAGCTGGATGGATGTGTGGGAAGAAACACTCGCACTGCCGTCCGGCGGCAGCGGCTGGTTTTACGGTGTCTTTGCCGCAGCGGTCTGCGCGGCTGTTTTCTGGATCATCCGAGGAAACTCGGTTGGCCGTATCCTTGAACGCGTCCTGAGTCTTCTGGCTGCGGCGTCCGTCTGCCCGTTCCGGCTGCTTGCGGCGCTTGACAATGCGCGTGCGTCGCGCGCATTGCCGGTCCCGTGCGCTGATCCGCAGACAGCAGCAGCGCTCGGCACTGCCGATACGGTGCTTCTCATCCCGGACGGCCTTCTGACCGGCGCTCCGAATGTCTCCGACATCCGTCCGACCGGTATGGATGAGACGAACTTTCTTTCTCTCGCCGCGTCGATCCTGCGGGGCAGCAGTCTGCCTGCTGCGCCGTGCATTGCCGCATTGGCACAGAGCCGCGGCCTTACATTGGAGGAACCTTCAAAGCAGGAAGCGCTGCCGGATGGCGGCTGGTGCGCCGTAATTGGCGGGCGGTGCTATTTTGCCGGGACGCAGGCGCAGCTGCAGCGTGCCGGGATATTCGCCCCACGCGCGGATGAGCTGGCGCTGGCCGGGAAGATTTCCGTCTGCTTTGGCATGGAGGGCGGCATGTACCTTGGCCGCATTGCGCTGGAGCATCCGGTTTGCCCGGATGTACAGGACGCCATGCGTGCGCTCGCGTCGCAGCGGCTGCGGCTCGTGCTTCCATGCGGTGAACAGCCGCTCTATACCCGGCAGCTTGCCGCCCGCTTTGGCGCGGACGTGTCGGAGACTGCCGACGCGCTTGGGCAGCCGCAGGAGGAAGGCACCGTCCTGGTCATTTCCGGCGAGCCGCAGGCGAAGATGCGGGAGCAGCTTCCGGTTTTGTCCCTGCGGACGCTCGCTGACGCACCGGTCTGCCTTCGACAGTGCCGCCATGCAGTGCATGCGGGCAGACTTCTGGCTGGCCTTTCCGCGGCGCTTCTGGTGCTGCTTGCCGGACTTGCGGGCGGCATCTTTTCACCGGCGCTTGACCTGGGAGCCCGGCCGCTGTTGTGCGCGCTTCTGAGCTTTTTCATCACGGCAGCCAGTGCGCTTCTGGCCTGCATTGCCGTTCCGTCTGCACCGGCCCTGCACCCGGAAGAAGCGCCGCCGCAGCCTGCGCAGCCCCAGCCGGAAGCTGTTTCTGCCGAAGCCAGCACCACGGCGCTCCGCATGGACGAGCTTCCGTCCGTCCCCGGAAAGGCTGCGTTGGAGCAGGCGCTTCTGGACGTTCCGGGCGTTCTGACCGCCGAAGCCAATTACGAGACCGGCGTCATCCTTGTCACCGGCACAGCTGACAAAGAAACGCTCCTGCGTGCGATCGCAGAAGCAGCATCTGTCAAGGAGGGAAAACAATGAACAAAGATATGTGCATAGCCTGCGGCGATGGATTTTTGAATATTCGTGCCGGTGCGATCATCATGAAAAATGGAAAGCTTCTGATGGTTGGCAATCACAGAGATTACCTGTACTCCGTTGGCGGCAGGTTAAAATTCGGCGAAACAGCAGAAGAGGCTGTCATCCGTGAGGTATTTGAAGAAACCGGTGTGCGGATGGAAATTGACCGCCTTGGCTTTGTGCATGAAAACTATTTTTATGGCGATGCGCCTTCCAACCGGAACAAGCTGATTTATGAGATCTCGTTTTTCTTCTATATGAAAGTGCCTGATACTTTTGCGCCGGTCAGCGAAAGCTTCACGGAAGGTAACAGCAAAGAACACCTGGTGTGGGTGTCGCCCGATGCAGACATTTCGATCTATCCGGAATTTTTCAGAACCGAATTGAAGAATCCGACAGACACAGTAAAGTATTTCACGACGGACGGGAGATAAATGAACAGGCATGACCGAAATCATGCCTGTTTCAAAAACTGAATCTTACATTCTTGCCAGCAGGGCGATTCCGCTCTGCTTTTTCTATCGTCATGTTTCGTCGGCAAGATCGATGCCGTTCAGCTCTACGCCCTCGTCTGCTTTGATGAAAATGTACCGCACGCCGCCAAGCACGCGGGTCTCCACGAGGTCCGGCCGCTCCGGATTGACCGTGATCGACACATCCGGCGTTTTCAGTACGCATTTCTTCACGTCGACAAGGTTCCGGGGGTTCAGAACCGCGCCGCCGCCGAAGGATTCATCGAACTGTGCGCCGAACTGCATGCGCTTTTCCTCCGAGACGCCGCAGCCCTCGAGCACGTCCTTCAGCTCGTCGCCGCTCACGACCAGCGGATCCTCGCTTTTCGTCTCCTGCCAGGCATCGATCCTGTCCTTCAGCTCCTGCCGCACCTGCTGCACGACTGTGAGCGAGCATTCCTCGTCCAGCGCGTTCCGAAGCACGCCGCCGAACGTCTCCCGCTGTTCGTCTGCCGGCATTGGCGGCTGCACGTGGAACAGCGCGTCAATGAGCGCCTGATTGTCCGCGCCGGAGGAATGCGTATAGAACAGGCAGTTATAGAGATTCGTCCGCCGCCCGTCGAATGCGGGGAAGAGGAAGCCGGTCTCCGGCATGCCGGCGGCCCAGCCGGCCGAACGGTTGTGGAACGTCTTTTCTTCGGCAACATAGCTCAGAAGCTCCTTGCCGGGCTTGACCGGGCAGATCGCGCAGACAAAGTAAGAGAAGACCTCGCTTCCGTCCTCGAGCTTTGCGCCGTCCTTGGCCTTGAAGGGGACGTCATAGCGCTCGTGCGCGAGCAGAATGAGGAAATTTTCCTCGAAGCTGACAGCGCCGATGATCGTTTCAAAAAGTGTTTTACGCGCCGTCTCATCGTCCAGCGCGGTCTCGCGCAGGCGCATGAGCAGACGATGCTCGTCGGAATCCGCGACCTGCTTTGTGCTAAACGACAGATCGATCAGGTTTTTATCCGGCGTCCCGGAAAGGGCGCGGCGGAAAATTGCCAGATATTTTTCCTTGTCCTCCTCCACCATCAGGCCGAACGGCTCCCGGAAGGTGGACAGAATTTCCCCGCTGGAAGCGACATAGCAGCCGTAGACAGCGGTTAGGTTGGTGCGGTCAGGCTTCATACGGCGCCGCAGCTCGCCGATCTCTTTATTGGTCATGGAAAGAAAACTCCTTGTGCTGAAAGTTTTTATAGTATATCATAACGGTGATAACTTTTCCAGTCGGAACCTTTTTCCGCACGTTTCGTCTAAAGAAGCAGAAAAGGAGAGAACCAGCATGATTTTTTATCTGAAAGAAGAATTTATGTCCTTCGACCATTTTGATATCTGGGACGAGCAGGAGAAGCTGGTCTACAGCGCCGACCGGGAGTTTTTCAATTTCGGCAAGAAGCTCGTCGTGCAGGACACCTCCGGGCGGCAGGTCGCCGAGGTGCAGCATGTGCCGTTTTCACTGCCGTGCACGTATGCCCTGCGCATTGGCGGGCGGGAATATGATCTGACGCGGAATTTTGCGCTGTTTTCCCGCAGCTACTCGCTGGATGAGCTGGGCTGGGAGGTCGAAGGGGATTTCATGGGTCTGGACTACGAGATCACGAAAAACGGCAGCCGCGTGGCCGCCATTTCCCGGGCGTTTCTGACGTTCGGCGACCGCTACGCGCTCGAGATCGCTGACCCGCGCAACGCGCTCGTCGCGCTCTGCACCGTCCTCGCCATCGACTGCTGCGACGAAGAACACAGCCGCTGACAAACTGAAAACCCCGCCTTGCGGCGGGGTCTTGTGTTATGCCTGCTTCCACTTCCGGCAGCGGCGCATTTTTTTGCGCTTTTTGACGGCGGCGGAGATGACGAAGAACAGGATCACAGCCGCAACGGCGGCCAGCGTCAGGATCAGGTACAGCGTTGTGTTCGAACCGCTCGTCTTGACCGACAGCCACAGATCGTTCATGCTCTGCGTAGCTTCCACACTCAGCTCGGCAAAGGCTTCGCTGCGCGCGAGCGTCTCATCGTCCGGATAGGAGACAGGACTGGAGGTGACCTCCTCGTCCATATACTCCTTCGCAGCCGTTTCCGGCGTGGAGTAGCCGATGTAATCCAGATTTGCAGCCGAGATATCCGGGCGGCAGAGGAAATTGATGAACGCTTCGGCGCCTTCCTTGTTCTGGCAGCCCTTGGGGATGCACATGGCGTCAATAAAGATGTTGAAGCCCTCTTTCGGATGGCTGAAGCCGAGATCCGGGTTTTCCTCAACCATGGTCAGGTAGTCGCCCGCATAATACGGGGCAGCCCAGGCTTCGCCGCGCTCCATCTTGTCAAAGATCTGATCCATGACGTACGCCTGCAGAACGGGCTTCTGCGTTGCCAGCAGATCGGCGGCCTGCCGCAGCTCGTTCTCATCCTCGGTGTTGAGACTGTAGCCCAGCATGGACTCGGCAATGGCGAATGCGTCTCTCGGATTGTCAAACATCAGGAGCTTGCCGGCATACTTGCTGTTCCACAGGCAGGACCAGCTTTCCGCGTCTGCATCCGAGACATACTGCCGGTTGTAAATGAGGCCGACCGTGCCCCACGTGTAGGGGACAGAATAGGTATTCTCCGGATCGTAAGCCTGATCGCGGAAGTTCTCGTCGATATATGCATAGTTCGGAATATTCGCAAAGTCCAGCGGCTCGAGCATGTCCTCGGAAATGAGCTTCGCGATCATATAATCGGACGGGATGATGAC
This sequence comes from uncultured Oscillospiraceae bacterium, assembly GCA_934655875.1. Taxonomy (GTDB): domain Bacteria; phylum Bacillota; class Clostridia; order Oscillospirales; family Oscillospiraceae; genus CAG-170. Next base: position 4,838 of record CAKUHB010000027.1, on the reverse strand, counting down.
GTCAAACGTCGTGCCGCCGGTCTTGAGCTTGGTGTACATCGACTCGTTGGAATCGAAGGTCAGGTAATTGACCTTGATGCCGGTCTCTTCCTCAAACGCCTTGATGACATCCAGACTGTCGTCCGTGCCGTCGGAAATATACTGGCCCCAGTTATAGACCGTGATCTCATTGGCGGCAGCGTGCACCGGCGCGGGAAGCGCGCACAGCAGAAGAACCAGCGCGAGCAGCGCCGAAAAGAACCGTTTTTTCATGCGTGCGCCCTCCTCGGCTGCTGCTTGGCCTTGTCAGACTTGGCCTGCAGCAGGTTCATGACGACCATCAGCAGAAGGATGGTAATAAACATCAGCGTAAACAGAGCGTAAACCTTCGGCTGGATGGGCTTTTTCACGTAGTTGTAGATCTCGACCGGGAGCGTGATGAAGCGGGAGCCAGTCACGAAGTACGAAATGACAAAGTCGTCCAGACTCATTGTAAACGCCATCAGCGCACCGGAGATGATGCCCGGCATGATCTCGTGGATAACGACCTTTGTGAACGCCTGCATCGGCGTGCAGCCGAGATCCAGCGCGGCTTCGACCAGATCCTTGTCCATCTGCTGGAGCTTCGGCATGACGTTCAGGATTACGTAGGGAAGATTGAACGTGATATGCGCAATGAGCAGCGTCCAGAAGCCAAGGACGGAATTGGTCTTCAGCATCGTCCCCGCAAAGGCGAACAGCAGCGCCAGCGCTACGCCGGTCACGATATCGGGGTTCGTCATCGGGATATTTGTCATGGTCATGACGGCAGAGCGGAGCTTACCCTTCATGCCATGGATGCCGACGGCGGCCATGGTGCCGACGATGGTAGAGACGAGCGTAGACAAAAGCGCAATGATGAGCGAGTTGCGCAGCAGCGTCAGAAGGGTGCTGTCGCGGAAGAGGTTGGCATACTGCCGGAAGGTAAAGCCCTTGAAGGTCGCAATATCTGTGCCGATATTGAACGAAGCCACGGCCAGCACGATCATCGGGATATACAGGAAAATGAACACCAGAATGGTGATGGTTCTGTTGACGTGCTTCATACCTTGATGACCTCCTCTTCATCGCCCTCACCGAAGTGGTTCATAATGGCAACGCAAATGAAGATCAGCACCATCAGCACAAGGCTCATGGCAGCGCCGAGATTCGGGTTGTAGGCGGTCTTGAACTGGGACTCGATCACGTCGCCGATGAGCGTCGTACCGGTGGAGCCGAGCTTCTGCGAGATATAGAAGGTCGAAACAGCGGGGACGAACACCATCGTGATGCCGGACAGGATGCCGGGGCCGGACAGCGGCAGGATCACCTTGGAGAAGACCTGAGACGGCGTGCAGCCGAGATCCAGCGCGGCTTCGACCAGCCGGTTGTCGATCTTCATGATGACCGTGTACAGCGGCAGGATCATATACGGCAGGTAGTTATAGACCATGCCGAGAATGACGGCGCCGTTTGTCCGGATGAGCGGCAGCGGGTGCAGGCCGATGTTCTGCAGGAAGGTATTGAGAATACCGGTGTCCTCCAGCATGCCGACCCAGGCCAGCGTGCGCAGCAGAAAGCTCATGCACATGGGGAGCATAATGAGCATTTCCAGAAACCGCTGCGTGAGCGGCTTGCACTGCGCGATAAAATACGCGACCGGATAGCCGATCACAAGACAAATGAGCGAAGCGAACAGGCTCAGCCAGATCGAACGCAGGAAGATCGGCAGATAGGAGCCGATCGCCGTGAGATTGGCCAGCGTGAACTGACCGGTCATGGAGTCGGTCAGCGCGTAATAGACAACGATGCCAAGCGGGATGATCGTGAATAAAAGCATCCACACGATATACGGGCAGGCGAGCAGCTTGTTATTCTTCATCGGCTTCTTCCTCCGAGGCGTCGGCGATCTCGTCATATTCCGCGCTGTAGGAGGAGTAGTCGCCGTAAAGACCGGAGTACTCGCTCTTGTGCATGATATGGATATCCTCAGGATTGAGACGAATGCCGATATACGCGTCAACGGGGCAGTAGTCGGTGGTCTGGATGAGCCACTTGAAGCCCTTGAAGTCGACAATGGTGTCGTAATGGACGCCCTTGAAGGTGACAGAAGTAACGGTGCCGCACAGGTGGCCCTGCTCGGGCGGGACGATGTCGATATCCTCCGGACGGATGACGACGTCGACCGGCTCGTTGGGCGCAAAGCCCTTGTCGACGCACTGGAACTTGCGGCCGAAGAATTTGACCAGATAATCCTCGATCATCACGCCGTCGAGAATATTGGACTCGCCGATGAAGTCCGCGACGAACGCGTTCTTCGGCTCGTTGTAGATATCCTCTGGCCGGCCGATCTGCTGGATCTTGCCCTTATTCATGACGACGATGGTGTCGGACATGGTCAGCGCTTCTTCCTGGTCGTGGGTTACATAAATAAAGGTAATGCCCATGCGCTGCTGGATGTTTTTCAGCTCGTTCTGCATATCCTTACGTAGACGAAGGTCGAGCGCGCCGAGCGGCTCGTCCAGAAGCAGAACCTGCGGACGGTTGACCAGGGCGCGGGCGATGGCCACACGCTGCTGCTGGCCGCCGGAAAGGGAAGTGACCTTACGGTTTTCGAAGCCCTTCAGGCTGACGATCTCCAGCATTTCCGTCACACGGTCGTCGATCTCCTGCTCCGGCATCTTTGCGATGCGCAGGCCGAACGCGATGTTGTCATACACGTCCAGATGCGGGAACAGGGCGTAGCGCTGGAAGACCGTATTGATCTTGCGCTTGTATGCCGGCACATCGTTGATGCGCTGGCCGTTAAATAACACATCACCGGAGGTCGGTGTCAAAAACCCGCCTATAATCCGGAGCATAGTGGTTTTTCCGCATCCACTGGGACCCAGCAATGTGAGAAATTCCTTGTTGTTGATGTACAGATTGATGTTGTCGAGAATCGTCTCTCCGTCCTCGAATGTCATAGTGAGATTCGTGAGGCGAATGAGCTCCTTGGACATGTATCCTCCCCCATTTCATAAAAAATCGTATGTGTCGGAAGACGTCGCAGCCGCCCGAAACATACTGGTTTGAATATATCGGTCAGGGGTAGTTTTGTCAATATCAAAACGAAAAAATATGCAAAAAAGTTGGAAGAAAAATTAGAATTTTCTTCCAACTTTGGCGGATTTATAAAAGAAATCGATTTATGTAAAGTATTCCTGCACAAAATCGACAGATTCCACCTGAAACGTCTTTCCGTCGAGATAGGCAAGGCACCCGGCATCCGTCGTGAACCGGAAGGTGAGCTTATAGGAATAGAGCGCCTGATATTTCCGGTCATAGCGCTTGTCGAGCTTTCCGTATTTCCCGTCGCCCAGCAGCGGCCAGCCGGCGGCGGCCATCTGCGCGCGGATCTGATGGGTGCGCCCGGTGATCAGCTCGCATTCGACAAGGCTCAGGCCGTTTCTGGATTGCAGCGTATTGTAGAGCGTGATGCAGGTCTTGGAGCCCTTCTGCGGCATTTTTGTAATGTAGACGCGATTCTCCTTTGCGTCCTTGAACAGCTGTCCTTCGAGCCTTCCGGACGACGGGCGCGGTGTGCCGTGTACGATGCAGAGGTAGCGCTTGTCAATCTCCCGGTCCTTGATCTTCTGATTGAGGATGCGCAGCGACTCGGCGTTTTTTGCCGCGATGACGATACCGCCGGTGTTGCGGTCGATGCGGTTGCAGAGCGCTGGCGTGAACGCGTGCTCCTCCCGTGGGCGCCACTCACGCTTGGCATAGAGATAGGCCTGAATGTGATCGATGAGCGTCTTGCCGTATTCCGCGCCGTCGTGCGGATGCACCGCCTGCCCGGGCTTTTTGTCGACGAGCAGAATGTTTTCGTCCTCATATACAATATGGAGCTTCGGCGCGCTGACGGTCAGATAGGCATTTTCCTCCTTCGGGGTATCAAAAAACTCGTCGTTGATGTATAATTGAAGCGTGTCGCCGGCTGTCAGGCGCGTGTCGCGCTCGGCGCGCTTGCCGTTCAGCTTGACTCTCTTGAGCCGGATATATTTCTGTGCCAGAGAAGCCGGCAGCAGGGGAACGGCCTTGGCCAGAAACCGGTCGAGCCGCTGGCCGGCGTCATTTGGTGTGATCGTAAATTCTTTCATGTGTGTCTCCGGATTTGGAATTTTTCTTATTCTACCATGTGTGTGTCCGCCTGTAAAGAATCCGGCAGGAAAGAAAAAGAGCGAAAAATTTGTGAAAAAGTATTTGACTTCCACGCAATTATTCGATATAATATCCATCGCACGATTATGGATGGGAGGACGCTATGCTTCTGGACTTAAAGCAGATTCTTGTGACGCCCGGGGCAAGCCGTCCGTTTGAGACAAGCGAAGATCTGTCCGAGCTTGTTTTCGGCAGCTGCCGCCCGGCAAGCGAGCCGGTTCTGGCCAGCGGAAGCGTCCGCAACACCGCAGGCGTTCTGGAGCTGACCGGAGAGGTGCGCACCACGCTGCACGGCATTTGCGACCGCTGCGCAAGTCCCTTTACGCGGGATATCTGCATTCCTGTCCACGCCGTTCTTGTTCCCGAAGCGGAGCTGGAGCAGGCAGAGGACGAATGGGTCTTCGGCATTCACGACGGTTGCGCCGATCTGACCGATATCGTAACAACAGCGTTCGTGCTCGGCATGGACAGCCAGCTTCTGTGCAGCCCCGACTGCAAGGGCATCTGCTTCCGCTGCGGCAAAAACCTCAACGAGGGCCCCTGCGATTGCAGAAAAGAACCTGATTCCCGTTTTGCTGTTTTACAGCAGTTACTGGATAAATAAGTAGATAATGTGCCCTCGGGCATTTGAACCAAGG
>CAKUHB010000026.1 GCA_934655875.1 uncultured Oscillospiraceae bacterium | reverse complement strand
TATCCGGATGTTGTCAACATTGAACAGCTTTGTGAGATGCTTGGAGGGGTCAGTGTTAAGGCCGCCTATCAACGCTTACACAGTGGAGAAATAGCGTTTTTTAGGATTGGAAGGGGATTTCGCATCCCCAAAGAGGATGTAATCAGATTTGTACGAGAGACGTCTACACGAATAAAAGATGTTTGACGTTCAAATAAGTCTTTTGGATTGAATTGCACTGATTATGCGGCGATGATATAATAAAGCTAGTCATTGGCAGGAATATCGCCGCTACCGAAAGGAGGAGCATATTCAATTATGGTAGCCGGACATCTGCAAATTAAAAAAGGAAAATACTACATGGTTCTCGAGCTGAAAAGTGAGAGCGGCGAGAGAAAAACAAAATGGATCAGCACAGGACTAAGCGCAAAAGGAAATAAGCGGAAGGCAGAAGCGATGCTGGAGGAAGCGCGTGCAAATTACCAAAGCACAGACGCACCAAACGGTGCAGATATACTTTTTGCGGACTATATGCTTTCTTGGGTCGAAATTGTGAGGCCAAACCTAGAGGAAAATACATACGCAGGGTATCGAGGTATCATTGAGAAACGCATCGCGCCCTATTTTCGCTCGAAAAAGACTACGCTTGGGGAATTGAAGCCCATCCATATTCAAGAGTTCTACACATTCTGCCAGAATACACTGCATGTAAGTAACAATACTGTGATTCATTATCACGCAAATCTGATGAGTGCATTGAAGTACGCGACGGAAATGGAGCTGATCAGCGTAAATCCAATGGGCAAGGTCAAGCGGCCAAAGCTGATTCAGAATACTGCTAATTTTTATACGCTGGAGGAAGCAGAGAATCTGATTTCCGCGGTGCATGGGGACCCTATCGAATTTCCTGTTATCATGGCGGCCTATTATGGACTGCGAAGAAGTGAGATCGTTGGACTTCGTTGGAAAGCCATTGATTTTGAAAGTGATCGTATAACAATTGACCACACGGTTATTCAGGTAAAAGTTGATGGGGAACTCAAAATCATAGCGAAAGACCGCGCTAAGAACAAAGCAAGCTGCAGAAGCTTGCCGCTGATGCCGCAGATCAAAGAGATGCTGCTCCAGATGAAAAACGAGCAGGAAGAGAATCGAAGGCTTTGTGGGAACTGCTATCATGACAGCGAGTATGTGTATGTGAACAAGATTGGAACTCCCTACACGCCTAATTACATTACAGACCATTTTCGCAATTTTTTGAAAAAGAATGAGTTCCGGAAGCTGACCTTTCATGGGTTACGGCATAGCTGCGCCAGCATGCTTCTAAAGCAAAGCGTCGGCATGAAAGATATCCAAGCCTGGCTGGGACACAGCACCTACAACACTACAGCAAACTTCTATGCACATTTGGACACAGCATCCAAGACCTTAGTAGGCGAGGCAATGGAAAGCATGTTAACCGTACCACTTAGCACGCCGATGGATGGCTTGCCGGGGCAATCGTCAATCCACCGTTGGCAGGCGGCATTATAAAAAAGAATCAGGGCAAGCAATGCTTGCCCTGACGGTGGTGCCGCTGACGGGACTCGAACCCGTACAGTATTTCTACCGGTGAATTTTAAGTCCACTATGTCTACCGATTCCATCACAGCGGCATATAAAACTGTAAATTACAGACAGGAGAGAACTCAGGAGAGAACTGAGCTATTGATTCGGGAAATAAAAACTGAAAAACGCTTGATTTTACTGGGGACTTAAGGTTCGGCGGGCAAATAGACCCACCGGATTTTAAGTCCCTTGTGTCTGCCATTCCACCACACCGGCAACGGAGTTATTTTAACACCAAATGGAAAGCGCGTCAAGAACGGAAATCGACGCGGCAGGATTCGACAAGAGTCCCGTTATTCGGACAAAATCGGACAGACGGGGGTAGAAAATTTTGTCGATACTTTGGCGGTTCTGCCATCTTGAAAAAATAAAACAAATGTTTTAATATACAGGTACTGCCTCAAACGTAAGAATCTGAAAGAATGGACCGGAATTTTAGGAGTGGATGCAGGATGGCACAGACCCGATGGGAAGACCACGGCGCGCACACAGGGCAGGACGGCTCGGATGAGACGATTCTGCGGTTATTTCAGGAGCTGAACCGCGAAGAAAAACAACAGTTTCTTATTTTTTTTGAAAACGCTCTAAAAACGCGATCATGGCCTGCTTCAGATCATCGTCGGCATGAGAAAGAAGCTCCCTGAGCTGCGCGTCGAGCGGATCCTCCTCGCCGGGCGCGTCTGCGGCGGGGAGATTTTTTTGGTTCGTTGCGCCGCGCAGGTAGGCGGGCGTCGTGCCGAGGGCGGCGGCGACGATGCGCAGCTGCTCGTCGTTCGGCTCGGATTTGCCGGCCTTCCAGTCCTGGCAGACCGTCGGCGTGCGGCCGAGACGGCGCGCGATCGACGCTTTGGTGACGCCGGTCTCGCGGATGAGCGCGTCAAATCTGTCATAAATAAACAAAACAGCCACCTCGCATTTGTATAATATGCAGAATCGAATTAAAATGCGACGTACTGCCCTTGACAATCGCACGATATTGCGATAAACTCAGGGTGCAAATGCGAAAGGAACAGACATCGCAGCGGGAGATCCAACACTTTTATTGTATCCGCGGCGGTGCTTTTTGTCAACCTGGAATCGCATAAAAATATGATTTTTGAAGGGAGGATCTGACATGGCGGGGCGCTGCGGCGTGTGTGCGTGGTGCAGGGAGGACGTGCTGGCGAGCGAGCGGCGGTATCTGGCCGGGCGGCTGGCGGTGCACGCGGAATGCATGGAGGAGTATCTTCTGGAGAAGATCGGCGTGAAGCGGCTGGCGGCGCTGGCCGGCTTTGAGGAACGACGGGAGGAGGATGAAGATGAGATTTCAGGAACCGGAGCAGCAGCCGGTATGGTGTCCGTTTTACAGAGAGGACAGCGGGAAGAGCATTTTCTGTGAGGGGATCACGGACGGGAGCTTTCTGCGGCTGACGTTTCTGTCGCTGCGGGCGAAAAAGCAGCAGATGGAAATTTTCTGCCGGACAAAGAACTGCGAGAAGTGCGAGCTGTACACGGCGATCAACGCGAGGTATGCCGATGACTGAGACGGCCGGAAAAAGAAAGGATCCGATCGGCAAGGCGTCCGGCAATCTCGAACGGGCGCTGGAGACGATCTCCAGGCGACTGCTCGACCAGATCAAGGAGGGCGAGACACTGTGCAAGGATCTGGGGGAACTTGCCAAGGTGATGAAGCAGGCCATGGAGATCCGGCAGGAGCTGGCCGGGCCGGAGGATGAGACGGAGGGCGTGCGGGTCGTGTTTGAGAAGGATGCGGAGGAGTTTGCCGAATGAAGCAGCTGACGCTCGGCGCGCCGAACGAGAAGCAGCGGCAGTTTTTGCTCGACCGGCACCGGCACATTGCCTACGGCGGCGCGCGCGGCGGCGGAAAGAGCTGGGCCGTGCGGACAAAGGCGAAGCTGCTGGCGCTGCGGTATCCGGGGATCAAGGTACTGATCGTGCGAAAGAGCCTGCGGGAGCTGCAAAACAACCACATTGACCCATTGCGGCAGGAGCTGGGGCAGACGGCAAGGTATCGCGCGGGCGACAAGCGGTTCGAATTTCCGAACGGCTCGACGATCTGCTTTGGCTACTGTGCATGCGATGGGGACATGGGACAGTATCAGGGCGCGGAATATGATGTGGTCTTTCTGGATGAAGCCGGACAGCTGCAAAAGCCGTGGATCGACGCGATCAACGCCTGTGTGCGCGGGACAAACGGCTTTCCGAAACGGACCTATTACACGCTCAATCCCGGCGGGCCGAGCCACGGGTATTTCAAGCGGCTGTTTATCGACCGGCGGTTTGAGGACGGCGAGGAGCCGGAGAATTACAGCTTCGTACAGGCGCTGGTGACGGACAACAAGGTGCTTATGAAGCGGCAGCCGGAATATCTTCGGCAGTTGCAGACGCTGCCGCCGAAGCTGCGCGAGGCATGGCTGCACGGGTCGTGGGACGTGTATGAGGGGCAGTTTTTCGAGGAGTTCCGGAACGTGCCGGCGCATTATAAGGATCGGCAGTGGACGCATGTGATCGCGCCGTTTGCACCGGACAAGGGCTGGACGATCTGCCGGAGCTATGACTTTGGCTACGGGAAGCCGTTCTCCTGCGCGTGGTGGGCGGTCGATTATGACGGGGTCATTTACCGCATTCTGGAGCTGTACGGCTGCACAAAGACGCCGAACGAGGGCGTCAAGTGGACGCCGGACCGGCAGTTTGCGGAGATCCGGAAGCTGGAGACGGAGCATCCGTGGCTGAAGGGGCGGCAGATCACGGGCGTGGCCGACCCGGCCATCTGGGACGCTTCACGCGGCGAGAGCGTGGCGCAGACGGCGGCGCGGTACGGCGTATATTTTACACCGGGCGACAATGCGCGCATCGCGGGCTGGATGCAGTGCCATTACCGGCTGCAATTTGATCAAAACGGCTATCCGCGCATGTATGTGTTTGAGACCTGCCGGGCGTTCATCCGGACGGTGCCGCAGATGCTGTATTCGCCGGTGCGGCCGGAGGATCTGGATACGACGATGGAGGATCATGTGTGCGACGAGTGGCGGTATTTCTGCATGTCGCGGCCGGTAAGCCCGATGGCGGAGCCGGAGACGGCAGCGATCTGGAGCGATCCGCTCGATCAGCTCAAAAGCTAAGGAGGAGACCATGGAGGAATTACGGACAACGGCTGTCCCGGTGATCGGACAGCAGGAGCTGCGGAGGGCGGCAGACATTCTGCGCCGCTATCAGCAGGGCAAGCAGAATCTGGAGCGGCGCGTGCTGGCCGACGAGGACTGGTGGAAGCTGCGCCAGTGGCGGCAGTTTGCGGACAAGGGCAATCCGGACGACGACCGTCCGGCGTCCGGCTGGCTGTTCAACGTTATCATGGGCAAGCATGCCGACGCGATCGCGGCCTATCCGGAGCCGAACATTCGGCCGCGCGAGCCGGACGACCGGCAGGAAGCGCAGATGCTCTCGTCGATCATCCCGTGCATTCTGGAGCAGAATGACTTTGAGGAGGTCTATTCGGACACCTGCTGGCAGAAGATGAAGCAGGGCACCGGCATCTGGGGCGTGTACTGGGATCAGGACAAGCTGGGCGGGCTGGGGGATATCTCGATCCGGCCGGTCAACGTGCTGAACCTGTTCTGGGAGCCGGGTGTGACGGACATCCAGAAGTCGCGGAACGTGTTTTATCTGGAGCTGGAGAACAACCAGACGCTGCTGGCGGCCTATCCGCAGTTGGCGGGCAAGCTCGGCGCGGGCAGTGTGCAGGTGGCAAGATACCGGACGGACGACGCGGTGGATGTGTCGGACAAGAGCGTGGTGGTGGACTGGTACTACAAAAAGCGCGTGGGCGGCAGGCAGGTGCTGCACTACTGCAAGTATGTGGGCGAGACGGTTCTGTACGCGACGGAAAATGACACGTTCGTTCCGTCGGTGATGCGGGAGCAGACAGATCCGGAGACCGGGAAACCGGTTCTGGTGCAGCTGCCGGTGCGCGCGCCGGCCTGCGAGCGGGGACTGTATGACGATGGGGACTATCCGTTTATCTTTGACCGGCTGTTTCCGGTGGAGGGCTCGATCTGCGGATACGGCTACATTGAGATCGGCAAGGGCGCGCAGGAGCAGATCGACCGGATGGATCAGGCGATCGTCAAAAACACGATCATGGCGGCCACGCCGCGCTGGTTCCGCCGGACGGACGGCTCGGTCAACGAGCAGGAATATGCGGACTGGCGCAAGCCGTTCGTGCATGTGGACGGCAATCTGGGGCAGGACTCCTTGCAGCAGGTGCAGGTCAATCCGCTGCCGGCGGTGTGCGTGCAGGTGCTGAACAACAAGATCGAGGAGCTCAAATGGACGACCGGCAACACGGACGTGACGAACGGACAGGTCGCTTCCGGCGTGACGGCGGCTTCGGCCATCGCGGCCTTGCAGGAAGCGTCCGGGCGCAGCTCGCGCGCGGCGACAAAATCGGCCTATCGGGCGTATGCGCGGATGATCCGGATGGTCATTGAGCGTATCCGGCAGTTCTACGATCTGCCGCGCAAGTTCCGTATTACGGGCACGAGCGGCGCGGAGGACTATGTGTCGTACTGCAACGCACATCTCAAGGCGCAGAGCCTTGGCGCGGACGGACTTTGCCGCACGCCGGTGTTTGATGTGAAGGTCACGGCGCAGAAGCATGCGGAATACACAAAGCTGGCGCAGAACGAGCTGGCCTTGCAGTTTTTCCAGCTGGGCTTCTTCCGGCCGGAGATGGAGCGGCAGGCGCTGGCTTGTCTCGACATGATGGATTTTGACGGCAAGGAACAGGTCTTGCAGAAGGTGCAGTCCGGCGCGCAGCAGCTGCGGTGGCAGCAGCTGGCGCTGATGCTGGCCGGACGGTATGAGCCGGAGCTGTATGCGCAGCTTGCGGCGTCCAGCGCGGCGGAGCCGGGCGCGAGTGCCGGAGCCGTCCGCGTCAGCCGGATGACGCAGCAGGAGGAGCCGCGGCAGGTGCAGAAGGCCAGACAGCAGGCCGCGCAGGCGGGGCAGCCGGAATGATCACGGTGCAGATGGGGAAAACAGCGCTGCGGGTGCACGGGCACGCGGGGTTTTCGCGGTACGGCAGCGACATTGTCTGCGCGGCGGCTTCGATGCTGGCCTTTGCGCTGGCCGAAGCGGTGCAGGCAGAGGGTCTTACTGTGCCGCCGGCCGTGGAAGCGGCATGCGGAGCGTTCCGGCTGGAGGTCTGGCCGGAGGAGCGGGAACAGGCGCGGGCGGAGACGATGTTTGACGTGGCCCGCGCGGGATACCGGCTGCTTGCGGAGCGGTATCCGGCATATGTGCGGATTTTGAGTGACGGTCACTCTGAAAATAGCATGCAGGAATCCGGGGTGCGCCCACCTGACGGGCAGAAGGAGGAAACGGAATGAAAAAGATGCATTGGTTACAGCTGTTCGCGGAGCAGGCGAAGCCGGAGCCGGACGCAGCAGCCGAAGCTGCACCGGAGCAGGCGGAGCGGCTGGCGCAGATGTCGCCGGACGGAAAGCTCCCGCAGACACAGGAGCAGCGCGAGCAGGCCATGCGCGCGGGCTATGAACGGCTGCGCGGGCAGTTTGAGCAGGTGCGCGAGGTGTATCCGCAGGCGGAGCTGGCGCAGGCGCTGGACGATCCGGCGTTCATGCGGCTGGTCGTGCGGGGCGTCGACGCGAAAAGCGCTTACGAGCTGACACATTTACAGGAGCTTCGGAAGAGCGCTGTGGCGTATGGCGCGCGCCGCGCGAGAGAAGAGCTGACGGCCGCGATGCAGGCGGGATATCTCCGCCCGCGGGAGGGAGGAATGGCACAGAGCGGCTGCGGTGCGTTTGCCGAAAGCCCGGAGCAGTGGTCCAGAAAGACGAGAGAGGAACTCAAGACGAGAGCCAGACGGGGCGAAAAGGTTCGTCTCTGACGGAAAGAAAGGAAGGATTTTATGGAACTGAATTTGCAGATGTTTGCCGATGCCGGTACGCTGGTCAATGCTGGCGGTAATTATGTAAACGCGTATACGGGCGAGACGACGGCCTTCGGCGCGGACGGCGGCATGACGGCCACGATGAAGACGTTTTATGACACTGAGCTGCTGGAAAACGCCCGCCCGGAGCTGATCCACACGCAGTTCGCACGCAAGCAGGTGCTGCCGGCCGGACGCGGCAAGACCGTCGAGTGGCGCAAGTGGAATACGCTGGAGGATGCGGGCAAGCTCACCGAGGGCGTGATCCCGACCGGCCAGAAGTTCGGCCAGAGCGCGGTGACGCAGGCCATCACGCAGTACGGTACATATGTGTCGGTCTCCGATCAGCTGGAGCTGCACGCGATCGACGATGTCATTCTCGGCGCGGCGGAGGAGCTGGGCGCGTCCGCCGGTACGACGCAGGACAAGCTGGTGCGCAACGTGATCGTGGCCGGTACGAACGTGCAGTACTGCGACAAGGTCGGCACGAACGGCGCGCACAGCGCCGTTACCAGCCGCGCAGGTCTGGACACGACCGCAAAGCTGACGCCGGATGAGGTCAACAAGGCTGTGACCATGCTCAAGAAGCTCAAGGCGCCGAAGATTGACGGCAAGTATGTCGCCATTATCCATCCGTCGGTTGCGTATGACCTGCGTTCGAGCGACGCGTGGGTCGAGGCGCACAAGTACGCCGGGATCACGGAGCTGTTTACCGGCGAGATCGGCGAGCTGCACGGCGTGCGCTTCATCGAGACGACGGAAGCCAAGGTCTTCAACGGCGCAGACTGCCCGGTCAAGACGGCGGCGGACAACTCCAAGGGGACGGCTGCGACGTATTACAGTGTGTACGCGACGCTGTTTCTGGGCAAGGACGCCTATGGCATGATCGACCCGGAGGGCGGCAACATGGAAATGATCATCAAGGACAAGAGCCAGGTCGGCGGCCCGCTGAACCAGTTCTCCACGCTGGGCTACAAGTTCTCCAGCGCGGCGAAGATCCTGTATCAGGACCGCATGGTGCGCGTCGAGAGCTGCGGCGCATATTCGGCGGAGGACGAAGCGAACTGAGAAGCAAAACGGGGATCGGCGCAGCGCCGATCCCCGCGGAGAGAGCTTGAAAGGAGATACGACATGGAAAACGCATTTGCCATTAGGAAGACTATCACGCTGCCGCGCGCGGGCGGCACGCAGCAGCAGTCGGAATTTGTCTGCGTCAACGGCCGGACGTTTCAGGTGCCGCGCGGCAAGGCGGTCGAGGTGCCGCTGCCGGTCTATGAGGTGCTGGAAAACGCCAGACGGCAGCTGGAGCTGGCGCAGAAGCTGGAGGACGAATGGGCCGCGGACTGAAAGGCCGCGGGCTTTGAAAGGAGGGAACCGGAATGACCATCCGGGAAGCACTTGAGACGGTCGACCGGCTCAAGCCCAATCAGTATGGCAGCGCGGACAAGCTGCGCTGGCTGTCCGAGCTGGACGGCGTTGTGTACCGGGAGATTTTGCTGGCACATGAGACGCAGGTTCCGGCGTTTGCGGGCTATGCGCCGGAGACCGATCTGGACGGGACAGAGCTTCTGATCGCGTGGCCGTATGACGGGATCTACCGCTGGTATCTGGAAATGAAGATTGACGACGCCAACGGGGAGATGACGAAGTACAACAACTCCGCCGCCAAGTACAACATGTACTATCAGGCGTACCAGAGCGCGTACAACCGTGATCACCTGCCGCGGCAGGACGCGCCGTGCTTCAGGCTGTAAGGAGGGGATGGCATGCTGTTTCCGACTTTGAGCGCTGAACGGCAGCAGACGCTGGCGACGGAGCGTTTTTTGGGCTACGACCACAATCTGGAGCTGTCGGATGGGGAATTTTACGACATGGAGAACCTGTCGGCGGACGAGTATCCGCTTCTTTCGCCGCGGCCGCGGCGCGGGACGGCGCAGACGGTCACGGGCGTGCAGGGGATCCTCGCAAAGGATGCGCTGTGCTGGGTGCAGAATCAGGTGCTTTACATCAACGGCGCTTCGATGGAAAGCTATATGCCCGCCGTCAGCATTTCGGCGGGAGAAAAGCAGCTCATTTCCATGGGCGCGTACCTGTGCATCTTCCCGGACGGGATCTACTTCAACACCGAGAAGTATTCCGACAACGGATACATGGGACAGGAGAACATCGTCAATGCGGCGAGCACGAACATCGACATTTCCCTCTGTCTTGTCGACGGAACGGCGCTGACGGTCAGCTACACGCAGGCAAGTCAGCCGGAGGAGCCGACGAACGGCCAGTACTGGCTGGACACGTCCGGCAAGCTCCACACGCTCAAGCAATGGGCGGAGCCGACGAGTCAGTGGGTGAGCGTGCCGACGGTGTACCTGAAGCTGTCGGCAAACGGCATCGGCAAGGGCTTCAAGCAGTACGACGGCATCCAGATCTCCGGCCTGACGGGCAGCGAGCAGATCGAAAAACTGAACGGCAGCCAGATCCTCTATGACGTGGGCGACAATTACATCGTCATTGTCGGCCTTGTCGATGAGACGGCAAAGGTGACGAGCGGGACCGTGAAGACAGAACGGCGCGTGCCCAGCATGGACTTCATCACCGAGAGCGGGAACCGGCTGTGGGGCTGCAAGTATGGCGTGGTGAACGGCGAGACTGTGAATGAGATCTACTGCTGCAAACTGGGGGACTTCAAAAACTGGGAGTGCTATCAGGGCGTGGCGACAGATTCGTGGCGCGCGAGCTGCGGCACGGACGGGAAATGGACCGGCGCGGCAACGCTGGCCGACAGCCCGGTCTTTTTCAAGGAGGACTGCTTCCACCGGGTCTATCCGGCAGCGACGGGCGCACATCAGGTGGTCGTGCAGCGGTGCGCGGGCGTGCAGAACGGGTCTGCGAAGAGCCTTGCCGTGGTGGACGACCGGCTGTATTACAAGTCGCGCATGGGCGTGTGCGTGTATGACGGGAGCCTGCCGCAGGACATCGGCAGCTGCTTCGGCACGAAGCTCTACTACAACGCCGTGGCCGGCGGCGTCAGAGGGAAGTACTTCATCAGCATGGAGGATGAAGGGCATAACTGGACGCTGTTCGTCTACGACACCCGCAAGGGCCTGTGGCACAAGGAGGACGGTACCCACGCGGAAGCCTTCGCCCGGGTGGACGATGAGCTGTATTTCCTGGAGGACGGGACGTTCAAGACGATCTACGGCACTGTCGGCACGCTGGAAAATCCGGTGAGCTGGATGGCCGAGACGGGGATCATGACGTATGGCCTTGTGGGGAAGAAATACGTCTCGCGCATCAACCTGCGCATGCAGCTGCCGAAGGGCTCGGGCATGGATTTCTGGGTGCAGTACGATTCCGACGGCCTGTGGCGGCACTGCGGGCATATCGAGGGAAGAGGCCTCAGAACGTTCCTGCTGCCCATCCGCCCGGCACGGTGCGACCACCTCAAGTTCCGGCTGACGGGTAAGGGCGAAATGAAGCTGTTCAGTCTGGCGAGAGTTTTGGAGGCGGGGAGTGATGCATAAATGGGATCTTTAACACTTGCATACCCGTCGATCGCGGGGAAGACGACGCAGGAGCAGCTGGAGAGCATGCGCAGGTATCTGTGCAGCGTGACGGAGCAGCTGAATCTTGCCGACTGGTCGGCGCAGGCGACGCTGCGGGAGATCTCGCAGGCCATTGACGCGGACAGCCTGTCGGAGGCGGAGAAAAAGACGACGCTCTCGGGCTATGCGGCTCTTAAGTCCCTCATCATCAAGACGGCGGACTTCGCCGCGGCGAACTCGGAGACGTGGTCAACCAAGCTGTCCGGCAGCTATGTGGCGATCTCGGACTTCGGCAAGTATCTCGAGAAGACGCAGCTGACGATCGAGGGCAATTCTGTCGGCATTAGGCAGCTGTATGACTACACCGCGGGCGTCAATAATCAGTTCTCGGTGAACAGCCAGCAGTATATCAAGACGGGCCTGCTCTATTACAACGATATTACGCCGGTCTACGGCGTGGGCGTGGGCAATATCGAGACGACGGTGACGGACGGCGGCGAGACCATCGTCGACCAGACGAAGAACGAGCTTCTGACCGTGACGCCGGATAAGATCAGCTTCTGGCAGGACGGAAAAGAGGTCGCGTACTTAAGTGAAAAGAAGCTCCACTTTCCGTCCGGGACGCTGGAAGCGTACAACGCGAAGCTGACCGGCACGATCACGGCGGCCGCCGATTCGTCGTTCGGCCCGTGGACGATCTCGGAGAGCAGTATTTATTATCTGGAAAATGAATACGGCAGCAGCGCGGGCATGTACTTCGGAACGGGCGGGCTTTCCGTCAAGGATAAGTTCAGGGTCGACTCAAACGGCAAGCTTGCCTGTACGGGCGCGATCATTTCCGGCGCGATCACCGCAACGCGGCTGGACGTGACGAACGCCACCATAACGGGCTTGCAGGCGGACAGCATTACGGCCGGAAATTTTTCAGCGTCGCGTATCAACGGCGGCGTGCTGGATTTCAGCAACTTTGCCGTTGACCATCTTTCGGCAAACGACATTACGACGGGCGAGCTGTCGGCGGATTATATAAAGCTCGGCGGCGATATGGCCGTATATCAGTCGCTGAACGGAAATCAGGTCGGCGGATATCTCGGCTATACGACCGGAGATTATGGCGGCGCCGGCATTCATATGCTGAGCGGCGCGGGAGAGGTCGTTGCTACTTCGAGCGGTGCAAAGCTTTGCTACAGCAGCAATACGATTTCCGTCACCGCCAGCGGCGCACACACGAACTGCACGACGACCATCGGCGGCAACCTGTCGGTCTCGGGCAGCGCAGCGCCGGAAACGGACGGCGCCGGCTCGCTTGGCTATTCCAACAACCGCTGGGCGGTCGTGTATGCGCAGACGGGCACGATCAGCACATCCGACCGGGAGAAGAAAAAAGATATCTCCTATGAGCTGGCGCAGTATGACGCGCTGTTTGACCGGCTGCGCCCGGCCTGCTACCGGCTGAAGGACGGTACGTCCGGCCGGATCCATACGGGACTCATCGCGCAAGATGTGGAGCGGGCGCTGACGGCGTGCGGACTGGATGGATCCGCATTCGCGGCCTTTGTCCGCTCGCCGCGGGAAGAAGGCGGGGCGGATTACGGCCTTCGGTATGAAGAACTGACTGCCCTGTGCATCCGGCAGATCCAGAGGCTTGCCGCACGGGTGAAACGATTGGAGGGAAACACATGAGCAAGATCTCAAAGGCCATCGGCCAACTGCGCGGCGGTCTGGTGGAAACGATCAACGCATCCGGCCTGCCGCCGTGCATCGTGGGGATGGTGCTGGACCAGATCCGCGCGCAGGTGCGCCTGCTGGAGGCGCAGGAGGAAGAGAAACAGGAAGAGGAGGGATCGCACGATGGCACTTTACAGAGTGCAGAGTAACGGCAAGGCGCCGGCGGGGCTTTCAGCGGGCGACGAGGTCGTGACGGGCGGCGGCACGTACCGCATTCTCGGCGTGAACGCCGACGGCAGCTACCGGAGCGTGCTCAGTAACCAGAGCCAGACCATCCGGAACTATCAGGGCAGCTATGCCGTGCCGGGACAGCAGACAAAGACCGCGCCCACGTTCCAGTCGGGGCGCTATACGCCGTCCGGCGAGACGGAGCAGGCCTGGGCGGAGCTGGCGCGTGTGCAGTCGGAAAAGCCGGGCGGCTATGTGTCCGGCTGGGACAAGGAGCTGGATGCACTGTATGACCAGATCGCAAGCCGCGGGGCGTTTTCCTACGATCTGGGGAAGGATCCGGTCTACCGGCAGTATCGTGAGCAGTACCAGAGCGCGGGGCGCATGGCGATGGAGGACACCATGGGGCGCGCGGCGGCGCTGACGGGCGGCTATGGCTCGAGCTACGGCCAGCAGGCCGGGCAGCAGGCGTACAACGCCTATCTGCAAAAGCTCAACGAGGTCGTGCCGGAATTGTATGCGCAGGCGCGCGAGCAGTATGACCGCGAGGGAAGCGCCCTGTATGACCGCTATGATCTCGTGCGCAGCCGTGACGCGAGCGACTATGCCCGCTACCGCGACCGCGTTTCGGATTACTATGCAGAGCTTTCGGACGCGCGCAGCGCCTATGACGCCGAAGCTGACCGGGACTACCGGCGCTATTCGGACAGCCAGTCGCGCGCGTTACAGGAAGCGAAGCTGGCAAGCGACAATTACTGGAACCAGCTGGAGTATGAAGCCGACCGCGCCGACGCGGCGGCCGCGCAGTACTGGAAGCAGCTGGCGTATGCGGACAAGCAGGCTGCGGCGGCCAAAAAGGCGCAGAAGAGCACGTCCGGGAAAAAGCAGACCACGTCTGCGCTGGCCGGGAAGAGCTACGGAACGAAGAAGCAGCCGAACGCCGGAAAGCTCACAAACCGTCCGGCGCTCCGGTGAGCCGCGGAAGGAGGACGACAGATGAAAAGACTTCCTGCGGCAAGACCGAGCCCGCGCATTGCGGGCGGCGCGCTGCGATGGTACGCGGGGGATACCTTTGCGCTGACGCTGCTGCTGGAGCTGACGGATCAGGACGGCGAGCCGGTCTCCATCGGCGCATCCGACAGCGTGACGGTCAGCTTTTACGACGAGACCCGGGCGAAGGTTCATACGTTCACGGCGAGCGGCGTCACGGACGGCTGCGTGAAGCTGACGTTTGACGATACGGTCAGCGGGAAATTCCGCAAGGGCAGCTATACGTATGATATTTTGTACACGCACGGCGAAAAAACGACACTGGCGCGGGACAATCCGGCCTGTGTGGAATGAGGTGAGCGGATGCAGGTGATCATCCCAAATGAACTGACCGCCGCGATCAGCGGCGTGATCTCCCGCGGGATCCGGGCGGCGGAGGTGACGCAGGACGGCCATCTCGTCCTGACGCTGACGGATGGGAGCAAGGCAGATCTCGGCTCCGTCCGCGGCGAGCAGGGCGAGCCGGGGCAGCCCGGCCCGGCGGGGCCGCAGGGCGCAGCTGGGCCTACCGGCCCAAAGGGCGATCCGGGCGCGCAGGGCGAGACCGGGCGCGGCTTTGCCGTTCTGGGCTATTACGCCACGGCCGCCGCGCTCGCGGCGGCTGTGCAGACGCCCGCGGCGGGCGATGCCTATGGCATCGGCAGCGCTGCGCCGTATGATATTTATATCTACGACGGCGTAACGCACGCGTGGGTCAACAACGGCGCGCTTCAGGGCGCGAAGGGCGAAAAAGGCGATAAAGGCGACAAGGGCGACACCGGCGCGGCCGGAGCCACCGGTGCGGCAGGCCCCACGGGCCCCGCTGGCCCTGCCGGGCCTGCGGGCGCGCCGGGTGCGGAAGGAGAGCCAGGCCCGAATCTCATCTCGGCGGAGACCGCGACAGCGCTGACCGGCCTTCTGAAGGGCAACGGGACGCATGTCGAGCCGGCAGTGCCGGGAACGGACTATCTGGCGGAATCGGACTTTTTTGCATGCACGGTGACGTCCTCCGGCAGCGCGTATCTGTGCGACAAGACCCCGGCACAGATCATGACAGCGGTGCAGGCGGGCAAAAAGGTTCTTGCCGCGTATAACAATGCGACCTACTTTTTGTCGGGCCTGTCGCAGACAGTGGCGCAGTTTTCCCGAACTGCCGGCACTGCGGCGGAGATCATCACCGTCCGGCCGACAGGTGCGGCGACGATCGCCACCACGACGCTGCAGGCCGCTGCGAGCGCTGTTTCGTCGGTGTCCGGAACGACACTCAAGCTGGCGGACAACACCGAATACCGCCTGACCGGCGTGCAGACGCTGACCATCACGTTTCCGACCGGAAAATTTGAATGCTGGCTGCGCATCGAGACCGCCGGGAGCGGGACGATCGCGGTCACGCTGCCGGAGACGGCAAAGTACATTGGAGACGCGCCGGTATTCGGCACGGGCGAGACGTGGGAGCTGTCTGTCAAGGACGGCGTCGTCGTCGCCGGGAAGGAGTCAGCATGACGGGAATGCGGGCGCGCAGACGTGCGCTGATGCTGTCCGCGCAGGCACTCGTGCTTGATCCGGTCTTCGCGAACAACGACTGGACGGCGATCATCGCCGCCTGCCGGAGAAAGCGCGTGCCGGATACCTGGGCGGTCGGCGACCGGAAGAGCATGGATATTGGCGGAGCGGCCTATACGATCGACATTATCGGCAAAAATCATGATTCCTACGCCGACGGCTCCGGCCTTGCGCCCCTTACGCTGCAAATGCACGAATGCGATGGCATGTTTTATAAAATGGACACGTCAGGGCTGAATACTGCCGGATGGAAGGAGTCCTATATCCGGAGCACGGTCATGCCGGCACTGCTGGAGAAGCTGCCGGACGAGGCCAAAGCGGCGGTGCGCGAGGTGTCCAAGCAGACCGGCGCGGGCGACGCGGTCTCGGCAATCGATACGACGGCAGACAAGCTGTTCCTTCCGTCGCTCATTGAGATCACCGGCGCGGTGGGTGAAAGCACGCCGGGCGAGGGCACGCAGTATCCGTATTATGAAACATTGGCAAATCGGAAGAAGAAAATCCCATACGGAACGGAAGCCATGTGGTGGACGCGATCTCCGACTTTGACGAGCGCTGGGTATTATATGTGCATAAACGAGGGCGGAAGCGCGCAAACGAGAAGCCCGACCAGCTCGACGCATGTGTCGGCGGCGTGGTGCTTCTGAGAACGGAAGAAAAGAGAAAGGGGAGAAGACGAGATGCTGTATCTGAAGACAGGCGGCAGGGAATATCCGGCGGTGATCGCCGGGAAGCAGATCGACCGTGACTGGGACGGCCGGGCGTCAAAGACCATCACGCTGCAAATGACGTATGCGGAAGCCGCGCAGCTGTTTACGGACGGGCTGGTCTGGTCAGTCGTGGAAAAGCAGCCGGATGAAGACGGCGCGGAGCAGACCGTGCGGGAGACCGACCAGTCTTCCTACTGCGTGGCCGGGCCGATCACAGACTTCCGCGACGGGACGATCGCGGTGAAGATGGGCGGCTATACGCAGCTGGAGACGGCGCTGCGGGAACTGCGGGAGGAGCTGACATGACGAGACTGGAACAGAAGCTGCTTGCGGCGCTGAAGATACGCTTGCAGGCGCTTGCTGCGCTGCTTCCGGCGCTGCGGCAGCTGGCGGAGCGCTATGCGGCGCTTGGCAGCGCGGCAAAGCAGACGCTGGAACGGCTGCTTCCGGAGCTGGCCGCGCTCGTGGCGGCGATCGGGGAACTGGAAGACGGATGACGGCGTTTACCAATGCGGTGACGGTATGCAGCGGACTCAGCTCCATGCTGGCGCTGGTGCTGCTGCTGGCAAGACCGGTGCGCGAGCGGATGTTCGGCCTGCATGCGATCCGCGAAGGGCAGAAATGCATGCTGCGCGCAGACATGCTGGCGACATATTATAAACACAGGGCGGAAAAAACCATCCGGCAGTATGAATATGAGAATTTCCTCTATGAATACAAGGCCTACAAGGCACTGCGGGGCAATTCGTTCATCGACCGCATCCAGAAGGAGGTCGCCGGATGGGAGATCGTATCATGAAAGGAGAAGCACATGGAAGCATTTCTCAAGCGCGTGGAAAACCTGCTGACGGTCAAGTCGATCGTGACGCTGGCGCTGACGGCGGTCTTTGCCTGTCAGGCGGTGCGGGGCGAGGTCAGCCAGGACTTTATGATGATCTACACGACGGTCATCGCGTTTTATTTCGGCACGCAGGCGCAGAAGCTGCAAAGCGAGACGGGTGCGAAGCATGACGACGGCGCATCCGAGTAATTACACAAAGGGGCGCACGCAGAAAATTGAGTTCCTCGTTCTGCACTATACGGCGGGGCGCAACGACTCCGCCGCGGGGAATCTGCGGTATTTTGAATCGCCGCGGGGCGCGTCGGCGCATTATTTTGTCGACCGCAAGGGCTGGCTGCAATCGGTCGACGACGGCGACACGGCGTGGGCGGTCGGGACGGCGGGCGTCTACCGGCAGAAGCACCCGCGCTGCCATAACGGCAACTCGATCTCCATTGAGATGTGCTGCCGGTATAAAGACGGCGTCTATTCGCTGGAGCCTGCCGTCGTGCAGAACGCGGCGCTACTGACGCGGAAGCTCATGCGCAGATACAACATCCCGATCGAAAACGTGCTGCGGCACTACGACGTGGTCAGCAAGCGCTGCCCCGCGATGTGGGTCACGGATGAAGGGGCGTGGCACAGCTTCCGGCGGCTCGTCATGGAGGTGATGGAGATGACGAAGGAGGAACTGCTCTCTTTGAAGGGAACCGGCGATACGCCGTCCGACTGGGCCAGAGACGCGGCCGAGTGGGCGAAGAAGACGGGCGTCTTTACCGGCGACAGCGCGGGCAACTTCGGCTGGCAGCAGCCGATCACCCGCGAAGCCGCGGCAAAGCTCCTGTATGAATATCATCTGGCACAGACGAAATAAAACATGCGCCGGATCGGCTTCTGCCGATCCGGCGCATTGACGTGGGTGCGCACGGCATGGTACACTGAAACAAACGGAGAAAAGGAGCGGAAGCGATGCTGGAGATCCTTCTGATCAGCGCCGGTGCGGTGCTGGAGACGTTATTTATCATGCAGTCGTACCGGCGGCGCAATCTGGCCTGCGTGGGGCTGAAAACGATAGCGTCCGTTATTTTTGTGCTGCTGGGTCTGCTGGAGATGCGGCGCATGGGCGTGAGTGCGTATGCCCTTTACGTGGTAGCCGGGCTGGCGCTTGGGATGCTGGGCGATTTTTTGCTGGCGATGCGGTTTCTGTCAAAGAAGCTGCATCAGGTGTTTTTCATTTCCGGCTCGGTGTCCTTCTTCCTGGGGCATATCGTCTATATCGCCGCGATCCTGACGCTCTGCCCGGAAGCGTGGACATATGCCATTCCGATCGCGATCGTCGCGCTCGGCGCGGCGGGGTTTTATGCCTATGCCAAGGAGGTGCGCGCGGGGAAGATCATGCCGTTGGGCGTCGTGTACATTGCGGGTGTTCTGTTCATGACGGCCTGCGCCGCCGCGGGAGCGTTCATCGCGTCCAGCCGGGCACTGTTTCTGTTCTTTGTGGGCGGGATCTGCTTTTCCACGAGCGACAATATGCTGGTCGTTCTGTCCTTCGGAAAAAACGACAGCCCGTACCGCAACGCGGTGCTGCACGTGCTGTACTACATGGCGCAGATCTTTATTGCGCTGACGATCAAGTTTGTGTGAAATTTGTGTGTGAAGCCGCCCGGCGTAAGACTGCTGTTCTTCAGCAAAATTGCCGGTGCGGCTTCACTTTTTCTTTTGCTTCTCCAAAAGAAAAAGTGACAAAAAGAAAACGAGCCTGAGGGGATTTCGATTTCCCCTCAGACTCCCTTGAACCGACCAAGAAAACCGCTTCGGTTTTCTTGGATCTTTCCCGCGAAAACCGGAAGATTTGCACCAAAAATTCCCCTTCCCGTGTATCCCTTGCCTCTCCCTTTGGGAGAGGTGGCCGAGCGAAGCGAGGACGGAGAGGGGAAACGCTGAACGTGGCTGCAAGACCCTCTCAGTCGCCTGCGGCGACAGCTCTCCCAAAGGGAGAGCCAAGGGCATTCACCTTGCTTGAAGAAGCCAATTTTAGCCGATGCGGATACGTACCCCAGCGCTCTTTTCTCTTGCGAGAGAAAAGAGTGGGCCGCCGGAGACATGGCGGCGTTTTTTCAATGCCCGGTGCGGCTTTTGATGTCCTGCAATTCAAAGCGCAGGCGCTGCTGGCAGTCGGGGTATTTTTCCCGGTCGACCGCACTCAGGAATATGGAGAGCGGCCGCACCCAGAGTCCTCCGTCGCCGTAGAGCTTCCGGTAGACAACGCAGTCTTCTCCGGTCTCGGAATTTTTGGCGACCGCTTCCACCAGATAGTAGTCGCCCTTGAAATGGCGGTAAACACGCCCAAGCTGGATCTGTTCCATCATGACCTCCGTATGTAAAAATATTGGATTTTATTATAGTGCGGCCTGCCCGGAAAAACAAGCGGGAAACGACGCAGAACCGGCAGAATTTTCTGAAAAAGTGCTTGCTTTTGATGGGCGCATGTGCTAAAATACATTGGTCTGTGAAAAGGATGGTCCTCTGCCGCAGCCGGCACGCAAGTGCAGCGGCATTTCCTTGCGGTATGAACGTTCTTAATTTGAAGGAGGACAATAGTATGGATCTCATGAAGGCTCTGACCAGCCAGTACATGAAGCCGGAGCTGCCCACCGTTCAGGTCGGCGACACCGTTCGCGTTCATGTGAAAATCAAGGAAGGTTCCCGCGAAAGAATCCAGATCTTCGAGGGCACCGTCATCGCCAAGAAGCACGGCGGTATCGAAGAAACCATCACCGTTCGCCGCATCTCCTACGGTGTCGGCTGCGAGAAGGTTTTCCCGCTCCACGCTCCCAACGTTGTCAACGTCGAGTGCGTTCGTCACGGCAAGGTTCGCCGCGCGAAGCTGTACTATCTGCGCGATCGTCTTGGCAAGGCCGCAAAGGTCAAGGAAAAGGTCTGATCCCAACAGCATCCAGAAGCCGCCGGTTTCCACACGGAACCCGGCGGTTTTTCCATATCTGCATAAAAAGCAGTCTTCCGGATGGAAGACTGCTTTTTAAGTAAGCGCCTTATTTCCCGCGGTAATCCTTCAGTCCCGCGCGGCCCTCCTCCGTGACGGGCTTGAGCCAGCGCAGGCTCCGGAAGTGGAGCATGCATAGAATGCTCTTCGGGATGTCCTCACCGAGGTACGCGCAGACGACGACGCCGATGAAGGACAGGTGCAGCACCCGCGACGCGAGCAGCGCGAGCGGGATCGAGACGAACCAGAGACTGCACAGATCGCACAGCATGCCGGTCAGCGTATCGCCGCCGGAGCGGAACACGCCGACGACCTGCACATACGAAATGTTGCGGAACCAGTATTCCAGTGAACAGAAGATCGTCACGGCGTAGGCCGTGGAGATGGTCGTGGCGGAAAGATTGTCGCCCGTGGCGAACAGCGACACGAGCGGATGGCGCAGAAGCACCATCGTGACGCCGATCAGAAGGCCCATCAGCGGCACAAGAACGGAGAACCGGCGCGCGTCGGTGACACCGCGCTCGATCTTGCCTTGGCCGATCGACTTGCCGACCATGATGACGCAGGCATTGCCAAGGCCGACGAAGAAGGCAAAGGCCAGCTCGGAGAAGGTCTTGAAGATGGTCATGCCGGCGTAATACTCATAGCCCATATTGGCATAAATGCGGTTGAGCATCAGCATGCCCATGGCCCAGAGCCCTTCGTTCAGCATGACGGGCATGGCGCGGGTCAGAAACTCTCCGACCTGCCGGAGGTTGAACGCGAGCAGCTCCTTGACCGGGCCGACCAGCAGGTTTTTCTCAATGGCCGAGAAGATCAGAAGCAGGATGGGGCCGAGCCAGGAGGAGATGCACGTTGCGATGGCTGCGCCCTGCACGCCGAGCTCCGGCAGGCCGAACGCGCCGAAGATCAGGCCGTAATCGGCAAAGGCGTTCGCGATCGTCGTGAAGATCGAGACATAGAGCGGCAGATTGACGCGCCCCGTGCCGCGCAGGACGTTGGACATGAGCAGCGACAGCGCGACCGCCGGATAGGAGAAGCAGACGATGCGCAGATATTTGCAGCCTGCATCCACGACGGACGGATCCTTATTGAACAGACCCAGCACCCACTCCGGCGCGGCCAGCGCGACGGACAGAAAGCTCAGCGTCAGCAGCAGCGCCACGATCAGGCCCTGCCCCGTCACGCGGCGGATGCCCTTGTAATTTTTGATGCCCCAGTACTGCGAGATGAACACGCTCATGCCGGAGCACAGGCCAAAGCACAGAAGGCTCGACAGCCAGCCCCACTGCGAAGCCATGCCGACGGCAGAGAGCGTGACGTCGCCGAGCCGGGAGACCATCATCGTGTCGACCAGCTGGAACGAGCTGGTCAGCACGTTTTGCAGCGCAACCGGCACGGCCAGCTTGACCGTGACCTTCCAGAAGGGCTTATCGCCCAGATAATCAGTCAGTTTCATAAAATAAAATACTCCAGAGACAAAGCAGTGGGGATGCTGCCATGCGGCAGTATCCCCACGAAGTTTTTGATTGGTCGCGTGAGAGACCTTTGGCTTCCCCTGGGGGCCGATGCCCCCTGTCAGGGGGAAATGTCCCGAAAGGACAAAGGGGGAAGGGACAGTTGGCTGCGCGAAGCGCAGACTGATGAGGGACTGTATGCACCGAATATCTGCATGGCAGTATCGGTGGTGCTTCCCAACCCTCATCCGGCCCTTCGGGCCACCTTCCCCGGAGGGGAAGGCTTTGGGGTGCATGCGTAATTTGCTGGCTTATGCCATGCCGGCCGTGATAATCGCCATCTTGTAGACCTCGTCGGCGTTGCAGCCGCGGGAGAGGTCGTTGATGGGGGCATTCAGACCCTGCAGGATGGGGCCGTAGGCCTCGAAGCCGCCGAGACGCTGTGCGATCTTGTAGCCGATGTTGCCGGCCTCGATGCACGGGAAGATGAAGGTGTTGGCATAGCCGGCGACCTTGCTGCCCGGGAACTTCAGCTGGCCGACGACCGGGGAAACGGCCGCGTCAAACTGCATTTCGCCGTCAATGGCAAGCTCGGGCGCGAGCTTCTGTGCTTCGATGGTGGCGTCGTGGCTGAGCTGGACGGTGCCGCCCTTGCCGGAGCCCTTGGTGGAGAAGGAGAGCATGGCGACCTTCGGGTCGATGCCGAAGAACTCTGCCGTGCGTGCGGACTCGACCGCGACCTCGGCCAGCTTCTGCGCAGCCGTGAAGGTCACAGCGCCGGTCGCCTTGTCGACGGTATCCTGATAGTCAATATTGATGGCGCAGTCGCCCATGCAGTACTTTTCGTCGTTGCCGTCCTTGTCCTTGCGGAACAGGATGAAGGAGGAGGAGACGAGGTGTGCGCCCTTCTTGGTCTTGACCAGCTGCAGAGCCGGACGGACCGTATCAGCGGTGGAGTAAGTAGCGCCGCCCAGCAGAGCGTCAGCCTTGCCCATCTTGACGAGCATCGTGCCGAAATAGTTGCCCTTGGCCAGCGCCGCGCGGCAGTCTTCCTCGGACATCTTGCCCTTACGCAACTCGACCATCTTGGCGACCATCTCATCCATGCCGGCATAGGTGGCCGGGTCGATGATCTCGGCCTTGGCGATATCGAAGCCGCCCTTGGCTGCGGCAGCCTTGACCTCGTCCACGTTGCCGATGAGGATGATGTTCATAAGATCGTCCTTGATCAGACGGTCAGCCGCTTCGAGAATGCGGGCGTCGGGGCCTTCGGTGAAGACGATGGTGCGGCGGGTAGCCTTCAGAGCGTCGATCAGTTTTGTAAACATGGTGTGTTACCTCCATTTTGCGGAAAGCCGCAATTTTTAGCGTCGCTTGACAAGGGCACGCATGCCCGCAGGACGTTCCGGCACGCCTTTCGCTGCGTTATCGTCCTTGACATACGCCGGTATGCCTGCGTCCTCTGCCTTGCGAAAAACGCGCCGGAACGCCCGGCGGGTCTTCGAGTTTTCCCGGAGGATAAACGGCAGCTGGCAAGGCAGACGAAGCAGATGGGCTGTCGCCCATCAATGAGGATAACGAAGCCAGATGTCGTTTAGACCCGGGAAAACCATGTGTGACCTTGTCAATCGACGCTAATTTCAGTATACAACGGAATGATACGCAAAACAACACCTCCCGCAAAAATTTTGAAAGATTTTTGCGGGAGGCGGCGCGGTCATAGGATTCCGTCAAAGGTTTCGTCGAACAGCTCCTGCGCGTAGGCGCGGAGCTTGGAGCAGTAGCGGTCGTAAGCGTCAAGCAGGGTTTCGCCCTCCGGCGTCAGACTCGCACCTCCTCCGTGCTTTCCGCCGGTTGTGGAATTGAGCAGCTTGACGCCCAGCGACTGCTGGGCGTTTTTGAGAATGGTCCATGCCTTCGAATATGCCATGCCGATCGACATGGCTGCTGCGCGCAGGGAATGCAGCTCCCGCACCTTGCGCAGCAGAACCGCCACGCCGGGGCCGAAGCATTTTTCCTCGCCGAAGATCCGAACGGTCAGGACGGGATGAAATGTGTTATCCATATTGAAAATCTTAGCACGCCGCGTTCGTCATTGTCAACAAAATTCCGATATTCTTGACGAAGTGCCGCGCGGATGCTATCTTAAAAAAAGAAAACGGAGAGGGGGCATGTGCCGTGAAGCTGTCGGAAGCACTGCATGTGAAGCCCGGCGTGACCGCCATCATCGGCGGCGGCGGGAAGACGACGCTCATGGAGCGTCTGACGGCGGAGCTGTCGCTCGAAGCGCGCGTCATCGTCTGCA
Source organism: uncultured Oscillospiraceae bacterium (assembly GCA_934655875.1). Classification (GTDB taxonomy): domain Bacteria; phylum Bacillota; class Clostridia; order Oscillospirales; family Oscillospiraceae; genus CAG-170. Next base: position 15,363 of record CAKUHB010000026.1, on the reverse strand, counting down.
CCACGACGCATATCCTGCCGGAAAAGGACATGCCCTGCCTTGTCTCGCCGTCTCAGGCGGAGATCACCGCCGCGCTGGCGCAGAGCGCCTGCATCTGCGTGGGTGCGCTGTCGGAAAACGGAAAATTCGGCCCGCCGGAGCTGCCGGTCGGGACGCTTGCCCGGCTGGCGGACTTCGTGCTCGTCGAAGCGGACGGCGCGAAGCGCCTGCCATTGAAGGCGCATGCCGCCCACGAGCCGGTTATCCCGCCGGAAGCGAACCAGACCATTCTGGTCGCCGGTGCGTCCGGCTTCGGAAAGCCGATGCAGGAGAGTGTCCACCGGGCGGCGCTCGCCGCCGAACGGCTCGGCGTCAGCCCGGAGACGGTCGTGACGCCGGAGCTTTGGGCGAAATTTCTGAACGCGGAAGCGCTCCACACGCGTGTGCTGGTCAATCAGGCGGAGACAGAACAGGCGCAGGCCGACGCACAGGCGCTTGCCGCCGGGCTGCGCACGCCGGTATGCATGGCGGCGTTACAGAAAGGATGGATCGAATGCTTGTGCTGATTCGAGGCGCGGGCGACCTGGCCACGGGCATCGGCCTGCGGCTGCGCCGGTCGCACCTGCGCGTTGTCATGACCGACCTGCCGCAGCCGACGGCGATCCGCCGCACGGTCTGCTTTTCACAGGCGATCCTATATGGAAGCTATCGGGTCGAGGACGTGACGGCCGAGCGGGCGGAGACGGCGGAGGACGTCCGCCGGATCCTGCTGGCCGGGAACGTCCCGGTTCTGCCGGATCCGCAGGCCGCCTGCCGCGCGTGGCTGCGGCCGGACGTGCTGGTCGATGCAATTCTGGCAAAGAAGAACCTCGGCACGCGCCTCACCGATGCGCCGCTGGTCATCGGCGTCGGCCCGGGCTTCTGCGCGGGGCGCGACTGCCACGCGGTCATTGAGACCATGCGCGGCCATACGCTTGGCCGCGTCATCCGGTCGGGAGAACCCATTCCCAACACCAATATCCCCGGTCTTATCGGCGGCTTTACCGGCGAGCGCGTGCTGCGCGCACCGGACGACGGGATCTTCCATCAGCTCGCCGATATCGGCACGCGCGTGCAGGCGGGCGACGTGGTCGGCGAGGTGAACGGCAAGCCGATGGCCTGCACGATTGCAGGCGTCATCCGCGGCATGCTGGCCGACGGGACGCCGGTCTATAAGGGCATGAAATCCGGCGACGTCGACCCGCGCGGTGAGATTTCCTATTGCCAGACCGCTTCTGACAAGGCCATCGCCATCGGCGGCGGCGTTTTGCAGGCGATCCTCGAATATACGGGCGTGCTTTCAAACGTCGCGGGGCAGAATACATTGGAGGTATAGCAATGAGAGACGAGATCAAGCTGACGAAGCTTGCCAAGTGCGCCGGGTGCGGCGCAAAGGTCGGCGCGGGCATCCTCGTGCAGCTGCTGGGCGATATCCGCGTGCACAATGACCCGAATCTGCTCGTCGGCTTTGACAAGAGCGACGACGCTTCCGTTTATAAGGTCTCGGACGAGCTGGCGCTTGTCCAGACCGTCGACTTTTTCCCGCCGATTGCGGACGATCCGTATGTGTTCGGCCAGATCGCCGCGACGAACGCTCTGTCCGACGTCTACGCCATGGGCGGCGAGCCGAAGCTGTGCCTGAATATCATGGCCGTGCCGGAATCCATGCCGAAGGACGCCGTCCACGAGATCCTGCGCGGCGGCTATGACAAGGTCTATGAGGCGGGCGCGCTTATCACCGGCGGTCATTCGATCTATGACGACGAGCCGAAATACGGCCTGGCCGTGACCGGCTTCGTCCACCCGGACAAAATTCTTACGAACTCCGGCGCAAAGCCCGGCGACGTGCTCTTCCTCACAAAGCCCCTCGGCATCGGCGTTCTGACCACGGCGCAGAAGGCGGAGCTTCTCTCCGAGGACGGCAGGAAGCTCGCCCAGCGCCTCATGACCACGCTCAATAAGTCCGCGCGCGACGCCATGGTGCCCTTCCGCGTCCACGCCTGCACGGACGTGACGGGCTTCTCCTTCCTCGGCCACGCGTCCGAGATGGCGACCGGCAGCGACGTGCAGCTGCAAATCGATACAAGCGCCATCGACCTCATCCCGGAAGCGCTGGAATTTGCCCGCATGGGCATTCTGCCCGCCGGCATGTACCGCAACCGCACGTTCGCCGAGCCGATGGTGGACGCCGGCAGCGTGGAGCTTGCCGTGCAGGATGTGCTCTATGACCCGCAGACCGCGGGCGGCCTGCTCATCGCCTGCGACCCGGCGGACGCGGACGCGCTGTATGGGGCGCTGAAGGGCGCAGTCCCCAGCGCGCAGCGTATCGGCGTCGTCGAGCCGTATACGGGCGGCGCAAGAATCTATCTGAAGTGAGGGCTTTTCATGAACCGCTATATTCTGATCCCAGAGGACGCCATCCGCGTCCTGCCGCCGGAGGACGGCTCCGGCGCGGCCATTGAAATTTTCTGCTCGCGCACGGTCATTTATTTTGAAATCGGCGAGATCGAATCCGTCTGCCTGATGCACCGCGTGCGTGCAGGCGGGCAGCTGACTGACGCGCTCTGCTTCACGGCGGCCGACCGCCTGCTCGAGCAGAAGCAGATGGTGCTCGTGCCGACCGATCGCCCGGATTACGCAGCGTTTCTGCGCCAGCTCCGGACATATGCGCCGGATACGCTCGACTTCACCGCGGAAGCGGACTACGTCCCGGAATCCTGCGACCATAACGGCCACCACCACGGATAAAGAATGAAAACCTGCATATCCTGATAAAAACAGAGGTGCAGCATGAAAAAACGTAAAAAACGCGGCGACGACGCCGTACAGCAGATCATCGACACGCCGCCCAGCTTCACAGATCCCCAGGGCAGCTGGACCGGCCTTCCCGCCGACGAGCTCGAGACCCCCGTCCAGGACGCGGACGATCTGTAAGGAAATGCCCCGGCTTTCGCTTGAAAGCCGGGGCATTTGAGACTGTCAAAAAACATCATTGTCCGTTTTTTGCTGAAAGCTTTCTTGCTTATTCGTAGGGGACGATGCCCACATCGTCCCGAGGAAGGTTGCGAATTTGCCGTGAACTTCCGCAAAAGCGATCTGTTCCGCCGGGACGATGCGACGCCCGCAGGCTAGTTTCGAGGCGCAACCGCGCGCAGCGCGGCTCTTAGCGCCGAAGATAGGCATCGTCCCCTACACACGAACTTGCAGGCTTTCAGCCAAGAACGACAAACAATGCTTTTGGACAGCACTGCATAGAAATGACAGAAAGCACAGGACGGGCTTGACAAAGCGGCGTGCCCATGCTATCTTATATTTAGCAATGCAAAATACTTAGAAATACGAAAGGAACCGCGATGGAGGACCGATACTTGCAGCAGCTCAAAAAGGGCGTGCTGGAGCTGCTGGTTTTGCAGACTATCTGCCGGGGGCCGACCTACGGCTATGAGCTGCTGTCCCGACTCAGCAGCTGCTCCGGCGGGATGTTTACGCTCCGGGAAGGGACACTGTACCCTATTTTGTACCGGCTGGAGGACGATGGCCTGATCGAAGCGGTCTGGCGGCAGGAATCCGGCCGCACCGCGCCGAGAAAGATCTATTCCGCGACGGAAAAGGGAAGACTGGAAAATAAGCGCCGCCTTGGTCTCTGGACTGCGTTCCGGACGGCGGTCGATGCCATTTGTGAGGAGGAACCCAAACATGAATGAACAGCAGCTTGCGCGCTATCTGCGCGCTGTCCGGCGGCGTCTGGCGCTGCCGCGTGAGAAAAAAGACCGCGTGATCGACGATCTGCGCAGCGCGATCGCCGAGCGCCGCGAAGCCGGACAGTCGGACGCGGAGATCCTGTCGGCGCTCGGTTCGCCGCGGCAGGCGGCAGAGGAGCTGAACGCGCAGCTCCGCGCGGATACGTACCGGAAGAGCCCATGGCGCTTCGCCTGTCTCGGCGCTGCGGTTCTGGCGCTGCTGACGCTGGTGGTACAGGTGAGCTGGCAGCTCAGCATGCCCTCGAGCGTCGGCGTGATCGGCGGCGTCGACGGCCCGACGGCGATCTTTGTCAGCAGTACGAATCCCCTGGAGCATGACTGGACAGGCGTCGTGCTCGCCGGTCTCGTGCTGCTCCTCGGCGTCATCGGCTATTTCCTCCTGCGCCGCATCCCGCCGAAGAAATCATAAAAAAATCCCGGCTTTCATCCGAAAGCCGGGATTATTCTTTTTATCCTATGATCTGCTCATACAATGCCTGCATGGCCTCGACGGTGCATTCGGCAAAGCGGTTCTGCGCGGCAAGCTCCGGGGTGTAGTCGGACAGGAGCATGGGACGGTACTGATACCAGTCGGAATCCGGGTCGCGGATGATCAGGTTGACGGTCGGCAGCAGCTCATACTCCTCGACGCGCGCGCCGCTTGCGTCCTTGACGATCGTGACGCTAGCCATGCCGCCGAGCAGGTTCTGCTTTTCCGTCTGGTGGGACAGGAAATTGCCGAGACTGTAATAGACCGGCACCTCACGTCCGTCCTCCGCTGTGACGGTCTCGACCGGCTGGAGCGTATGCGTGTGCCCGCCGATGATGAGATCCGCGCCGGCGTCCGCCATGTCCTGCGCCCACGACAGCTGGCTCTGATCCGGGGAGAAGGTATCCTCCGTGCCCCAGTGCGGGAAGACGATGACGAAATCCGCCGCCTGCCGCGCTTCCGCGATCCTGCCGCAGACCGTGTCGCGGCTGGAGAGCATGTCGACCATCCAGCGCTTCTCCGGCATGGAGTTGTTCAGGCCGTATGTAAAGTTCAGCATCGCAATGCGGATGCCGTTTTTCTCAACAATGGGGATCTGCGCCGCGTCGGCTTCGGAATCGTGGATGCCGAGCGTCGTGATCTGCGGGTAGGTCTCATGGAAGTAGCTGAGCGTGTCCGTGATGCCGGTCTCGTATTTGTCATAGCAGTGGTTCCCGGCGAAGGTCACAACGTTGAAGCCGGCGTCCGCCAGCGCGTCGGCGACCTCGATGGGCGAGCCGAAGATAGGGTAGCTTGCGATCTTGCTGCGATCCTTGACCAGGATCGTCTCCTGGTTGATGCAGGCAAGGTCGTACTGCTGCACGACGGGACGGATGTCGTCGAAAAACGGCGTGAAGTCATAGCCGCCGTCGGCCGTTTCTGCTGACCAGTAGACGCAGTTGTGCACCAGATCATCGCCCAGCGCCATGAGCGTGACGCGCGCAGGCTCCGGCTCCAAAGCCGCTTCAGGCTGGGAAACCGTCTCCGGCTGTGTGCCGGAGACGGTTTGATCAGTGGATCCCGCAGGAAGCTGCACGGTCTCGGACGGCTGCACGGCCGTGACCGAAGCCGATACCTGCGGCCGGGCGTCGGACTTCCGCGGTGTGAACGCCTGCCGCATAGCCCAGCTGCCGCCAAGAATGACGGCGGCCAGCAGAAGCAGGATTAGCACCAAACCAAGGGCAAAGGAGGGCTTTTTGTTCGATCTTCCGGACATGTGATGCACTTCCTTTCGAATGGTATTTATTATTGCAGGATCCCAAACTCGGCCTTGACGGTCAGAATGCGCAGCACGCTCTCATCGATGCGCGCCTGTGTCAGCGTGCCGTCCGCCACGGCGGCCTTGACGGCGTCGAACGCCGCTTGCAGATCGGCCGGCATGAGAATCATGTCGCACCCGGCGGCAAGCGCCTTGACGGCAGCTTCGCCCGCGGAATAGTGGTCGGTGATGGAAGCCATGGCGTGGGAATCGGTGATGATGACGTTCTGGAAGCCGAGCTTTTCGCGCAGAAGATCGGTGACGATGGCAGAGGACAGATCTGCCGGGGTGTCGTCGCCGACGACGTTCGGGTAAGACAGGTGCGTGACCATGACAAAGGGCGCGCTGTCCTCGGAGGAGATGATGGACTGGAAGGGGACAAGGTCGGTGGCCTGCAGCTCCTCCAGCGATTTTTCGATGATGGACGTTCCGTTGTGATCGTCGACCGTGGCGCTGCCATAGCCCGGGAAATGCTTCAGGCAGGAGACCACGCCGCCCGCCCGCAGACTCTTCACAATAACGCCAGCCAGCGACGCGCACAGCTCGGGATCCGAGGAGAACGACCGGCTGCCGATGACGCTGTCCGCGCCGGTGACAACGTCGCAGTCCGGCGCAAAGTCCAGATTGAAGCCAAGACCGGTCAGATTGGCCGCGAGCGTCTGGCCCGCGTCATAGACCTGCGCGGGGTCGGCGCTCTGGCCGTAGGAGCGCATGTCGGTGACCTTTGTGCCGCCCAGCGCTTCGTTTGCCCCGATGCGGCTGACGGTGCCGCCCTCCTCATCCGTGCCGAGGAAGAGCGGGATCCTGGAATAGGACTGCGTGTTGGCCAGCATGGCCGCGGCCTGCTCACGCGTCTCGAGATTTTTCGCAAAGTAGATGATGCCGCCGACCGGATATGTCTGCAGCGCGTTTTTCGTCGTTTCTCCGGCGACGGTCGCGGTGTTGACGTTCGTGAGCGCCTCCGGCGTGACGAAGAACAGCTGCCAGAGCTTTTCGTCCTGCGTCATGGACGCGAGCACGGTCTGCGCCTTTTTCGCGGCGTCAGACGCTGGAGCGGGGGACGGCTCCTCCGGTGCGGGCGTGTCCGGTGTTGTTTCATCCGGCGCGGTCACGTCCGGCTGCTCTGCGGCCTGCGCGCCCTCGGGCAGCTCGCCCTCATAGGGATCCTCCCGATCCGGCTCAACAGCGGGCTGGTCGGAAGAAAAGACGCGGTCAGTCTCCAGAGATTCGACCTGCTTCGGCTGCTTTTCCGGCAGCGTCTTCCAAAGAAGGAAGCCGACGCCGCAGAGCAGCACGACGCAGAATAAAACGGCAAGAATGGCGGGTAATTTGCTGCGCGGGTGATCCATAGACTGTGTTACCTCACTTGTGATAGAGCGTATGCGACTGATAGACCGGCTCGAACGTGACGTTCATGCCGAGCCGCTTGAACATCCCCTCGTCGACCGAGGAGAGAATGACGGACGAATGCACCTGACTGCCGCGCAGGCTTGCCAGCGCTTCCATGGCCAGCTCCGCCGTCGGGTTCGTGACGGCGCTGATGGACAGCGCGATGAGCACCTCGTCGGTGTGCAGGCGGGGGTTGGAATTGCCCAGATGCTCGATCTTCAGATGCTGGATGGGCGCAAGCACCATCGGGGAGATCAGATTGACGCGGTCGTCAATGCCCGCGGAGAGCTTGATCGCGTTCAGAAGCGCCGCGCAGGACGCGCCCATCAGGCCGGAGGTCTTGCCGGTGACGATCCGGCCGTCCGGCAGCTCGATGGCTGCGGCGGGCGCGCCGGTCTCAGCTGCCTTCTGCCGTGCCGCCGGGACAGTTCTGCGCATGCTGACGTCCAGATGCAAAGAGTTCATGAGCATCTCCTGCTTGCGCAGCTCCGCAGGCATGGCGGTGCCCTTTTTGACGGCGCAGGCCGAAGCAAAATACCGCCGGATGATCTCCTGATACGACGCTTCGCGGCAGACCGCATCGTCGCAGATGGCGAAGCCCGCCATGTTGACGCCCATGTCCGTGGGGCTCTTGTACGGGCACTCGCCGAAGATCGAGCGGAAAATGGTCTCGAGCACGGGGAAGATCTCAATGTCGCGGTTATAGTTGACGGTCGTCTCGCCGTAGGCTTCGAGATGGAAGGGGTCGATCATGTTGACGTCGGCCAGATCGGCGGTTGCGGCTTCATAGGCCAGATTGACCGGGTGCTTGAGCGGCAGGTTCCAGATGGGGAACGTCTCATACTTGGCATAGCCTGCGCTGACGCCGCGCTGATGCTCCTGATAGAGCTGGCTGAGACAGGTGGCCATCTTGCCGGAGCCGGGGCCGGGCGCGGTGACGATAACGATGGGGCGGCTGGTCTCGATATACTCGTTTTTGCCGTAGCCGTCGTCCGAGACGATCAGCGAGACGTTGGACGGATAATCGGCGATGGGGTAGTGGCGGTAGACCTTGACGCCCAGCGCTTCCAGCTTCCGCTGAAACAGATCTGCCGCCTGCTGCCCGGCGTACTGCGTGATGACGACGCTGCCGACATACAGCCCGATGGAGCGGAACGTGTCAATGAGGCGCATCACGTCCAGATCATACGTGATGCCGAGATCGCCGCGGCGCTTGTTCATCTCGATGTGCGCGGCGTTGATGGCAATGACGATCTCCGCCTGCTCCTTGAGCTGGAGCAGAACCTTCATCTTGCTGTCAGGCTGGAAGCCGGGCAGCACGCGCGAAGCGTGGTAATCGTCAAACAGCTTGCCGCCAAACTCCAGATACAGCTTGCCGCCGAAGGTATTGACGCGCTCCAGGATCCGCTCCGACTGCAAGCGCAAATATTTATCAAGGTCAAATCCGATTTTTGCCATAGTATTGTTCTTTTCCTTTTCTTCTGTAATTGCATAGAATAAAACTTATTCACTCTAAATGATACCGCGAAACGGCGCGGACTGCAACTGCCGCGTGCGCAAAAAATAGCCCAAAGTTTCGGCCGCTTTTTTGAGGGCTTTCGACAACTTTTCCCGCCGGGCGGAAAACTTGACTTTGGATGGGAAAGAAAGTATACTATAATCAATATAATGGGTTTTTATCCCTATCACCAGCACGAAATATTGTGAGGAATCAGCATGAAACAACAAAAAGCCTATGGAAACGAGTCCATTTCCGCCCTCAAGGGCGCTGACCGCGTCCGGCTGCGCCCGGCGGTCATCTTCGGCTCCGACGGACTCGAGGGCTGCGAGCATGCCGTCTTTGAGATCCTCTCCAACGCCATCGACGAGGCGCGCGAGGGGCACGGCAAAAATATTCTTGTCACCCGCTACGCCGACCATTCCATCGAGGTCGAGGATTTTGGCCGCGGCTGCCCGGTCGACTGGAATGAAAAAGAGGGCAAATACAACTGGGAGCTTGTCTTCTGCGAGCTGTATGCCGGCGGCAAATACCAGAATAACGCCGGCGGCGATTATGAATACTCGCTCGGCCTGAACGGCCTTGGCGCCTGCGCGACACAGTATTCTTCGGAATACTTTGACGCCGTGATCCGCCGCGACGGGTTTAAATACACCCTGCACTTTGAAAAGGGCGAGCTCGTCGGCAAGATGAAAAAGGAGCCAACCGACCGCAAAACCACCGGCTCCACCTTCCGTTGGAAGCCCGATCTTGCCGTCTTCACGGATATCAACATCCCGAAGGAGTATTTTGAGGACATTCTCAAGCGGCAGGCCGTCGTCAACGCCGGTGTGACGTTCACGTTCCGCAATGAGGAAAACGGGAAGTTCACCAAGACCGATTTCTGCTATCCCAACGGCATTCTCGACTACGTCGGCGAGATCACAGGCGAGCAGACGCTCACCATGCCGCAGTTCTGGGAGACCGAGCGCAAGGGCCGCGACCGCGAGGACAAGCCGGAGTACAAGGTCAAGATCTCCGCGGCCCTGTGCTTCTCCAACCGCGTCAACCAGATCGAGTATTACCACAACTCCTCGTGGCTCGAGCATGGCGGCGCGCCGGAGAAGGCCGTCAAGAACGCGTTCGTCTACGCCATCGACGCCTATCTCAAGCAGACCGGCAAATATACGAAGTCCGAATCGAAGATCACGTTTCAGGATGTGGCCGACTGTCTTGTGCTCGTTACCAACTGCTTCTCCACGCAGACGTCCTATGAGAACCAGACGAAAAAGGCCATCACCAATAAATTCGTGCAGGACGCCATGACGGAGTTCTTCCGCGAGCGGCTGCACGTCTACTTCATCGAAAACAAGCAGGAAGCCGACCGCATCGCCGATCAGGTGCTGGTCAACAAAAGAAGCCGCGAATCGGCGGAAAAGGCGCGCCTGAACATCAAAAAGAAGCTGACCGGCAGTCTGGACATTGCCAACCGCGTGCAGAAATTCGTCGACTGCCGCACAAAGGACGTGTCGAAGCGCGAAATTTATATCGTCGAGGGCGATTCCGCCCTTGGCTCCGTCAAGCTCTCGCGCGACGCGGAATTTCAGGGCATCATGCCCGTGCGCGGCAAGATCCTGAACTGTCTCAAGGCAGATTATGACCGGATCTTCAAATCCGATATCATCACCGACCTCATCCGCGTCCTCGGCTGCGGCGTGGAGGTGCAGACGAAGAAGACGAAGGATCTGTCCGCGTTCGACCTTGAGAATCTCCGCTGGAACAAGGTCATCATCTGCACCGATGCCGACGTTGACGGCTATCAGATCCGCACGCTGATTTTGACCATGATCTACCGGCTCTGCCCCACGCTCATTCAGGAGGGCTATGTGTATATTGCCGAGTCGCCCCTCTATGAAATTACCTGCAAGGACAAGACGTGGTTCGCCTACACCGACGCGGAGAAGACCGAGATCGTCAAAAAGCTGGAGGGGAAGAAGGTCTCCATCAACCGCTCCAAGGGTCTTGGCGAAAACGACCCCGAAATGATGTGGATGACCACCATGAACCCCGCCACCCGCCGCCTGATCAAGGTCATGCCCGAGGACATGGCGCGCACCATGCAGATCTTCGACCTCCTGCTGGGCGATAATTTACAGGGAAGAAAAGACCATATCGCCGAAAACGGGTATAAATACCTCGACCAGCTGGATGTGTCGTAAGGAGCGGGCAAAAGGCTGAGGGTCTTCTGCGCCCCCTTGCCTCTCCCTTTGGGAGAGGTGTCTGAGCGAAGCGAAGACGGAGAGGGGAAACAATGACCAAAACCCTCTCAGTCGCCTACGGCGACAGCTCTCCCAGAGGGAGAGCCAAGTGCTTTCCCCTGCGGGAAGGCTTTTGAAGCCACTTAAAGGAACGAATCATTATGCCAAAGAAAAAACAACCGGAAAGCAAAAAACATGACGACCCGAATGTGATGGGGCTGCGGGCGGAGGTGCTGGAGCAGCCGATCTGTCAGACGCTGGAGCAGAACTATATGCCCTATGCCATGTCTGTCATCGTCTCGCGCGCCATCCCGGAGATCGACGGCTTTAAGCCGTCGCACCGCAAGCTCCTGTATACCATGTATGAGATGGGACTTCTCACCAAGCCCCGCACAAAATCCGCCAATATCGTCGGCCAGACGATGAAGCTGAACCCGCACGGCGACGCCGCGATCTATGAGACCATGGTGCGCCTTGCCCGCGGCAACGAGACGCTGCTGCACCCGTTCGTCGACTCGAAGGGCAACTTCGGCAAGGTCTACTCGCGCGACATGGCCTACGCCGCGTCCCGATACACCGAAGCAAAGCTCGAACCGATCTGTCAGGAGCTGTTCCGCGACATTGACGCCGACACGGTCGACTTTGTCGACAATTACGACGGCTCCATGCAGGAGCCCGTCCTTCTGCCGACGACATTCCCAAACGTCCTCGTCTCGGCTAATATGGGCATCGCCGTCGGCATGGCGTCGAATATCTGCTCGTTCAACCTCGCCGAGGTCTGCCGGACAGCCGTCGCCCTTATCAAGGATCCGGACGCCGAGCTTCTCGATACGCTTCCCGCGCCGGATTTCCCCACGGGCGGCGAGATTCTCTATGACCCCGCGCAGATGCTCCAGATCTACGAGACGGGCCGCGGCTCGTTCCGTCTGCGGGCAAAATGGCGCTATGTCAAAGAGGGGAACATGATCGAGATTTATGAGATCCCCTATACGACGGCCACCGAGATCATTCTGGACAAGGTCGCCGAGCTGATCAAGGCCAACAAGATCCGCGAGATCAGCGACATGCGCGACGAGACCGACCTGAACGGCCTGAAGCTCACCATCGACCTCAAGCGCGGCGTCGACCCGGACAAGCTCATGCAGAAGCTGTTCAAGACCACCACATTGCAGGACTCGTTCGGCTGCAACTTCAATATCCTCATCGCCGGTCAGCCGCGTGTCATGGGCGTGCGCGAGATTTTGCAGGAGTGGACGGCATGGCGCACGGAATGCGTCCGCCGCCGGCTCTATTTCCAGATGAACAAGAAGAAGGACAAGCTGCACCTCCTCAAAGGTCTCGGCAAGATCCTTCTCGATATCGACAAGGCCATCGCCATCATCCGCGAGACCGAGCTGGATGCCGAGGTCGTGCCGAACCTCATGATCGGCTTCGGCATCGATCAGGTGCAGGCCGAATATGTGGCGGAGATCCGCCTGCGCAACATCAACAAGGAATTTATCCTGAACCGTCTGAAGGAGACGGATGCGCTGGAGCGGGAGATCGCCGACCTCGAAGCGACGCTCGGCTCTGAAAAGAAGGTCAAATCGCTCATCTGCAAGGAGCTGGAGCAGGTCGCCCAGAAATACGGCCAGCCGCGCAAAACGACGCTCGTCTACGACCACGAGCTCCAGCAGGTTGAAGACGACGAGCCGGAGAATGATTACCCGGTCACCGTCTTCGTCTCGCGCGAGGGCTATTTCAAAAAGATCACCGCCCAGTCGCTGCGCATGTCCGGCGAGCAGAAGTTCAAGGAGGGCGACAGCCTGCTGCTTACGCGCCCGGCGCAGAACGTGGACGAAATGCTGGTCTTCACCGACCGCTGCCAGGTCTATAAATGCCGCCTGTCCGACTTTGCCGACAGCAAGGCTTCGGTGCTTGGCGACTATCTGCCCGGCAAGCTCGGCTTCGACGAGGGCGAGAGCTTCCTTACCGTCATCTTCCCCGGCAAATACGAGGGGAACCTGCTCTTCGTCTTTGAAAACGGCAAGGCGGCAAAGATCGCCATGAGCTGCTATGACACCAAATCAAACCGCAAGCGCCTGACGGGCGCATATTCGGATAAGAGTCCGCTGAAGGCCATCATCGATCTGCCGGAGGAGAAGCAGCTCGCCCTGTTCGCGACCGACGGCCGCGCGCTTATCTTCTCGACGGCCCAGCTGGCCGTCAAGACGACGCGCGCTGCGCAGGGTGTAGCCGTCATGAGCCTGAAGCGCAAGGCGGTCGTGCAGTCGGCCATGGAGCTGGAAAAGACCTCGATCACCAATGTCGGCCGCTATTCGGCGCGGACGCTTCCGGCTGCCGGTGCGCTGATCCGCGAAGAGGACTCCGGCGAAACACAGATGAAGCTTGATATTTGAGATACAGGAGGGCGTCGGTTTGAAGCGCGATACGTGGAAGACGATCTGGCAGATGGGATGGAAGATCACGCTTGGCTGCGCGATCTTTGCACTTGGGTTCGACCTGTTTCTGGAGCCGAACGACCTGAACGTCGGCGGCATGAGCGGCCTTGCCATGGTTCTGCGGAAGCTGCTGGGCTTCGGCTCCATCGGCGTGCTGACGGCCATGCTCAACGTGCCGCTGTTTCTGCTGGGAGCGAAGAAGCTGGGGAAGAAATTCCTGTTCGGCTCGCTGGCCGGCATGCTGCTGAGCTCCATGTTTATTGACCTTTTCGCGGGCATCCCGAAGCCCGGTACGGAGATCCTGCTCGACAGTCTGTACGGCGGTCTGTTTGTCGGTGCGGGGCTGGGGCTTGTTTTTCTGGCCGGGGCGACGACGGGCGGCTCCGACATTGCGGCGAAGCTCCTGCGCCGCCGCTTCCGTTCGGCCAGTCTCGGCAAGGTGATGCTGGTCATTGACCTTGCCATCATCACGCTGACCGGCATCGTCTTTCAGGATCTGTCCAGAACGCTCTACAGTGCGCTGCCGCTGGCGGTCTCGTCGGTCGTGATGGATCAGCTCCTCTATGGCCTTGACCATTCAACGGTCGCGCTCATCATTTCCGAGCGCTATATGCAGGTCTCCAAGGCCATCGAGGTCCGGCTCGACCGCGGCGCGACCGTGCTGGACGGCAGCGGCAGCTATACCGGCAAGCCGCGCCCGGTTCTGATGTCCGCCGTGCGGCAGCGCGAGCTGCCGGAGATCAAGGCGATCGTGCGCGAGATCGACCCGGACGCGTTCGTCATCCTGCTGCCCGCGCATCAGGTGCTGGGCGAGGGCTTCCGGCGGACGACGGATGAACTGTAAGGAGGGATTGCCTTGAAACGCAAAGCTGTGCTTCTGTTCTGCGCGCTGCTGCTGGCGCTGCTCTGCGGATGCAGCAGGCTCGTCCCGGACGAATACACGCAGGTGACGCCGCACAGCCCGGAGACGAAAACGCAGGAGCAGGCGGACGTTCTGACCGTGAACAACTATAAAACGCTCAAAAACGCCCTGCGCTCGCTGGTGCAGAACGGCGTGGAGCACGGCGTACTGCACACGAATCAGTATGACGGCGACATTGAGACCGACCTGCCGCAGGCGGCCTATGAGATCGCGCGCGTCGACCCGATCGGCGCCTACGCCATCGACTATATCACACACGACTGCACGCTGATCGTGACCTACTATGAGATCCGCGTGGATATCACCTTCCGCGACGTGCTCACGCCGCTCGACGAGATCGAATACGCCGGCGGCGAGACCGAAGCCAATCGCCTTCTGTGCAGCGCACTGGAAAACTACGACGACCATCTGACGCTCTACGCGACCTATCCCGGCAAGCCGGACTATGCGCAGCTGGTGGAGACCTACTGCACGGAGCATCTCAAGGATCACGCGGCCCAGCCGGACGTGACGATTACGTCCTATCCGGCAGACGCGCGCAACCGGATCGTCGAGCTGGTGTTCGACTACCCGGCAAGCAAGGCCGAGCTGCAGGAGATGCAGCAGGACGTCGCCGAGAGCCTGCGCGCAGCGGAAATTTATGTCCGCTACTGCGCGAACGAGACGGAAAAGGCAGCGCTTCTGTTCACCTATCTTGCCGAGCGCTTCCCGTATGAGCAGGGCCAGACCCGGACGCCGGTCTATTCGGCGCTGTGTCAGGGCATTGCCGACAGCCAGAGCATGGCGCAGAGCTGGCAGTTGCTGTGCGACGAAGCGGGGCTGACCTGCCGGACCGTCAGCGGCATGCGCGGCAGCGAGAGCTACTGGTGGAACATCATGGAGCTGGATGGCGTTTCGTGCCATGTGGACATCCTGCGCGACCTTCTGAACCACGGGACGCTCCACCTGCGCTACGATGAGGATATGGCGGGCGAATACTACTGGGACGCTGCCCAGCTTCCCGCCTGCCCGGCCCCCGTGGTCGAAGAAGAGCCGCCCGCCCAGCCATCTGAAGAGCAGCCCGAGGAACCGACCGACCCCTCGCAGGAGCCCGATCCCCAGCCGGAACAGCCCGACCCGGAACCGGATGCAAATACAGAAGCATAAAAAAGACGCCCCTATGGGCGTCTTTTTAGATCAAAATAAAATCATAACCCAGTGTCAGCAGACCGTTTCCGCTCCAATAAAAAAGACACGCAAAAGCGTGTCTTTTTTATTGGAGCGGGTGACGAGGCTCGAACTCGCTACCTCCACCTTGGCAAGGTGGCGCTCTACCGGATGAGCTACACCCG
>CAKUHB010000025.1 GCA_934655875.1 uncultured Oscillospiraceae bacterium | reverse complement strand
CGCTGGCCCGCCAGCAATTCTTCCGCAACTTCCTCCGTGACTTCGACCATCACATCTTCCATATACCACGGGTAAAAATCCCGCAAATTGATTTCCTTCATTGTGTACCTCCGTTTCGGTGTTGGGGATTGACGAGTGACCGAAGCGGAGGGCGGCGGAGAGCGGCACCGGGGCTGGACTTCGGGCCAAGTTGGCCCGAGGCAAAGCAAAAGAAATGCGCCCGCACAGCAAGACGCTATGCAGACGCATGAAATTACATTATCATAATTGTACTGATATATTGTACCTTCATAGCCAGACTGTCCCGGAGGGGGAGCTACGCTTTTTTTAGCTGGTGAAGGTCATGGGAATTGTGAGAAAGTAAGATGGACACGGCGACACCCTCCTATGGGCCGCCGTGGGGTTACTGAATATCCAAAGAGAAACGGCGGCTCTGAAAATTGAGCCGCCGTTTCAAATAGACGTATTGATAGGCTGCTGTACGACGGCTTTTTTTCTTTTGCCGTCGTGCGGCAGATAGATGGTTTGTTTAGTTATGGCTTGCATTACCTATGGGCTGATTTCCAGACATTCCGGCCTGTGTATGCTCGTCAAATTCCTCTTGACTGTATTTCTCGATGCCAGTTAATGTTCCGTGATGTTCGCTGTTCAAGTGGCCGTAATCACGAACGGTATAAATGTCTATTGTGCCAACACCACTTCCAAGCGTTCTCATTTCGCCTCGGAATTTTCCGCTGGTGAGGCTTTCACCATTAGAAGTGAGAACATCCCGGAAATAGCGGACTTCCTCACCATTGAAATACCACTGATCTTTTTCGGCATCATAGGTTACTCCAAATGCCTCATACTCTGCAACGAGCTTTGCAGTTTCGCTATCTTCAAGCGGCGTTCCTGCCATAGCAACGGATGTGCTGTTTTTCAACGCCTCAATATCCCGTGCGTCAAATTCCTGCTGGGTAAACTCTTTTAAGCCAATCAGTTTACCCGCCGGATCAACGGAGCCGTCAGCCGCTTTTGAAAAGCTCTCTAAATCCCGTACAGCATACACATCTACTGTGCCGTTCTCATTTAGAAAATCAATACCGGCGGTTTCGTTGTTACTGATGGGATAATAGTCCTCAAACCAGCGAACCAAATTCCCGTTATAGGTAAGTTCATCTTTGACCGCGTCATAGGTCATCCCGTATTGTTCATAAGGTGCAAACATTTTTTCTTTGTCTGCGGCGGAGAGTGCCGAGCTGTCCTCGCTGTTTCCCAGCGCCTCAGAGCCGCCAAGAGGTTGACTGATTTCTTCCTTGATAACGGGATTACCTTGTTCCTGGCTATTCTGTGGTGTCGTGCTGCATCCGGCCAAACAGCCTAACAAGAGCATGGACGCAGCGCATAATGCCATTCGTTTCATAGTGTTTACCAATCCTTTCTTTGAATGTACCCTAATTCATCAGATCGTGTTCTTTCAGATATGTCATCGTCTGACCGAGCTGCTTCGCGTTGAATTTAGATGCCCAGCGTTGGTAGCCGACGCCCTTACCGGCACGGATTTTAGCGTCAATGTCAATTAACAGGCTCGGCGTTTTAGGCGCACCGGTTACAACCGATCTCTGCGGCATATGCTCCCGTTTACCGAGGATGGTATCCAACAGCGCAGCTTCCAGATAGTCCGCACCAAGCCGGTCGGCGCGGATGAAGCGTTCCCAGCCTGCGCCTCGAAAGGAGAGCGTCTTTCCGCGCCGTTTGACCTCGCAGCCGTTTTCGGCAAGCAGCGCAACGAACGCATCCCAGTCGGCAGGCTTTTTAGAAAGCGCAGCATCTATCGCGCTGCGTACCTGTTCCAGTTGCGTCGGCTCTGCACGTTCGCCGCGCCACTTATTATAGCTTTTGCCGTGCCGGTTTGGATGCTCGACAATGGACAAACCGTTCTCCGCGCAGATCAGATCGCTAAGATGCCGAACAGCCTTGGTGCTGCCCCAAAAGTTGCGGAATTTCCGGTCGCAGGAGAGCGCGGTAGAGTTCCAGATGATGTGGTTGTGAATGTGCTTTTTGTCGATGTGCGTGCAGACGATATAGGCATGATTGCCCTTGAGAAAACGCTCTGCAAATTCGCAGCCGAGGCGATTGGCTTCCTCCGGCGTGATCTCGCCGGGTTTGAACGACTGGCGCACATGATACGCGATCACGTCGTTTTCCTGTTTCCTGCCGGTGCTGGCCTGATAGCGCTGCTTGGAAAAGCAAAACTCCGCGTCGGCTATTTCGGGATTGCACTGAAAGCAGGTAACGAGCCTGCCCTGATTGGTCTTTTCTGCATCCTCGACATATTCCAGAATGTCGCTGACCGCCGTGCCAACGCTCCGCCCCTTTCCGGTGTGCAGCGGCATAATGCGGGTCGTTGCCATACGATTCCTCCTTTCGGCAAAAAAGTAAGAGCGCCGGAACACGTCCGGCGCTCATTTGCAGATTTAATGGTAAACACGATTTTGAATGAATCCCCGTAGCGATTGCAGCAGTGCAAGCAGCCTTGTAGCAAGCATTGGGATACCGAGCGGACTGACGAGGAACGCAATTATCAGCAGAATAATTCCGTTCTTTACGGAATACGTCACCAACACGGCAACGCCAAGAATGCTGACAAGTGCGGACGCAAGACCAAACACCCACGATGCGCAATAGAGAATGCCGCCACAGAGCCAGACAAATACAGCCAGCACCGCAACGACGGGGGGCAAAGAGCAGCTTCAAAAGAAATCTCATAAGAGAACCTCCTTGTATGTTCTGATTTCATCATACCTGCGCACGGAGAAAAGCGCAAGGATGCGGACGCTCAATCCAGTGTAGACAGGACGCGCAAAATCTCTTTTGCGGATTCCCACAACTGCGCCTGATTCTGCCGGATGTCCGCCAGATCTTCCGGGTATATGCGCCCCGTTTCGTTGGCGCGCCGCGCAAGCTGGTTGAGATTGTTGCTGGAGCGGCGCAGCAGCGACACCATCTCCCGTAGCTCCGGCAGATCGAGCTGCACCACATAGCCGTCAATGGCGATCTTGCGAAGATAGGCGCTCATGTTGTTCGTGCCGAGTTGCGCCATCTTTGCCTCGATCTGGTTGCGTTCCTCCGGCGTCACATAGAACATCAGAGGAATGGTGCGGTGGCGCTTTTTCATCGGGCATCACGATCTTTCTTTGCAGATGCAGGCCGTTCGACGGCGCGGGCAGGTGTGCCATGCAGTTTTTCCCGAACGGAGACTTTTTGCTGGCTGCGCTGTTGTTCTGCCGCGAAATCCTTGCGCACCTGATTTGCAAACAAATCCAGCAGTCCGGGATTGCAGCGGTCAACAAGAATATTCAGTTGATCCTCGCAAATGGGAATTGTCTGCGCCCATGTTTTGTTTTCCGGACTGATGCGGCCATCATAGCTTTTGATTCGGATCGTATTTGCCAGCACAAACACGGTGCGGTCAAAGCCAAACGTATCAAGGACGGCTTTGGATGCCTCCCGCACGTCTTTCAGACTGTTATCCTGATACGCGGCAGCAATGGCATCTTCGATCATATTCTTGCAAGCCGCACTGATGCGCAAAGACGCGGTGTAGTGTTCCATTTCATTATGTGCGACAGCATAGGCTGCGTCGTGGCGATAAAGCGGCGCTTGATGCCTGTCAATGACCGTATTTGCGCGACTTGCCATGCTTTCTCGCACAACGTCCATGTAGTCTGTTTCGCGGTTTTCAAATTCTTTGAAAACGTCTGCCAACGGTGTCGGTGAGGATAGCAGCGCCCACGCCTGCTCAAAACTCAAATCGTTATCTTCCAGCGTCATTAGAATGTCCTCACGAGTGGTGTATTCGTAGGTGTGATTCAAAATTTCCTCCGGCGGCTGGTGCAGCAGCCAGTCGCGGTATCGTTCCTGCTCAGCAAACATTTTCTCATACAGCTGCGTGTTTATCGTTTCGGTGTTCATCGGGATACCTCCATTTCTTTGTGCTTTGGTTTCAAATTTGTCTGCTCCGGCAGCGGGGCGCGGAGCTTTTGCAGGATAGACGGGCGTGTGGATTTGGCAACAGCTTCGGTATCTCCGGCAAACCGTTCCATCGGCATTTTATCGTCAATGTTCAGCTCTGCGTTGAGTTCAGCAAGACGCGCGGATTTTACGCGCAGTTCTTCCTCTTGTGGGAACGGTTTGCCAAGCTCCGCTTTGGCGGCTTCCATCTGCGCGTACAAATTCTCCAGATACACTTTTTGTGAGTTCAGCCGCGCCGGGATCGCGTTCAGCACATTGTCGATACGGGTGAGGTTGCCTCTGGCGTCTTTGCCCAGCTCGACCCGATGTGACATCTGCCCCTTGAGCGTCAGAATGTAATTTGTAGCGAAATTCTCCAGCGTGAGCGCAGTCTGGAATCCGCGATAGCTGCCGACCGGCACAGGCTCGGAATCCTTAACCTCTTTGAACGCTTCCAGCAGCGCAGCACCGGCATTATCCTTGTCTGTCAGAAGATCGCCTTTGACCTCCATTCCGGCAAATCCGTCCGTGGGGTGCGGATGTGCCGCCACGGTCTGCATATCTGTTTCCAGACCGGCGATGGCGTTTTTCGCTGCTTCAATCTGCTCCGGGAAGTAGCGCAGAAGATTGTCCTCCAGCTTATACTGTTGGCTCTGGTGGCTGGCGCGCATCAGCTTCAGCCGCGCAACGTCCACATCCAAGTCCATCTTTTCCTTGATCCGCTCGTCACCGGCGCACAGCGCCTTGATCTCTGCGTAGGACAGCGCCGTTTCGTCAATGTCCTCACAGGAGCGAACGGGCGATTTTGAAGTCATGATCTGGCTGATAAATTTCTGCTTGTTTTCAATCGTCTGCCAGAGATAAGCGTCGAATGTTCCCTCGGTCACATAGCGGTATTCCGCGCACGCCGTTGCGTTCGGGCGCTGGGCATAGATCATAAGCTGCTCGTTGTAGGGATACTTATAAAGCCGCGCCGCCGTAGCGAGAAAAGCCGTCCAGCTTCGATAGCTGCCGGTGATCTGCCGCGCCGTGCGTTCGGCAAATTCTGAATAGAATTGTAATTTACTCGGCATATTCCAACCACCTTTTTCGTAAAAAATTAGCCAGTCAGCAAAAAACTGACTGGCGATGTGATGCGTTGTGAAATTGTTTTCGTATGCAGACGTGAAAGATGAGTGGCGTTCTATTTCCCAAAAACAAAAAAACTTTGGTTTTGGGAAATAGAATCAAATTTGTTTTTTACTCCTGCACATTTTTCTACTGTTTTTTAGCTTCGTATTACACATTTTTCTGAAATATTTCGGCGGCGCTTAACACATTTTTCTAAAAATAGCCAGTCAGCGCAAAAACTGACTGGCTATGCGTTTTCGCCATTCGGTTTTTGAAGTTACTTACGACGCAAACGCCGGTCGCACGCTGTCTGTCGGCAATCCCAATCGAGCCGCCCGGTCAAGTTCGTAGGTGACTCTGGTTACCTCTTCAATAAATGCGCGCTCTTTCTCGCTGGCGCTACACCATCTGACATGGTATTTGCGGCACATTTCGAAGAAAACTTCATAAAACCGTTCTGCCTCCGGGTCCTTGCGGCAATACCACTCCGCGTCAGAAGCCGGTCTTTTCGGTTCGTTCATGCTGGTGTACCTCCTTATTCGCTGAGATATGTGAGGAAAATCTGCTTTGCAGCATCGTCGGCAATTAAATACCTCGGTGCAGATGCTTGAAACGTCGGCAGCAAAATTGCGCCGAAATCTTTTTCATAATGCTTTGCCAGTGCCGTCGTTTTTGCTTCCAGAATCACATCGCCTGCAAAGCCGTTGTCAATGGAGAGCTTAATTCCGAGCGCGATCATCAGCCGACCAATACCCGTATATTTTGGTGTTCCACCGTCCAGCGTCGGATTCGATTCCGGCTGTGCTTCCATGTATGCAATATGAATGACTAACGCATTTTCAAGAATCTCATACGCACCCAGCGCAATCAGTTCCTCATCGAGCTTTGCTGCGTATTTTTCAAGACGCAGATCGGAGAGATAATCGCTGGTCCACGCGGTTTACCATGCAGAGGTTGTCTTTTGCGCATCTGCATCCGTCATGGGCGCGATTGAAACAGGGATCTGTTCCTGTTTGGCATTATAAATAAAAGGTTTGAACTCCATATACAAAGCCTCCGTATTTGAAGTTTAACACGATTCAGCCGCTTTTACAAGTAGATACCACTAAAATCTCATGCGAACACCAATTTCAAAAACCGAAACAGTTGGTCCTCAAAAATCCGGGTACAGCTCCAGCTCTGCAAATTCCTTGTCGCTGATGTTCTCCAGCTTTTGCAGCGCGGAATCCGTCATCGCCAGCAGCTCCGGCTGATCTGCACCGATGTAACCGCGCATCTCGCGCAGCTCCCGCATCAGGTTCTCACGCGAACCGGTGTTGTAAATGCACATCAGGTTCATTTCATCGTTTGTAAAATTCATATCATAGCTCCTTTTCTGCGCTCTTTCCGGGCGCTGTTTTATGTGAACGTTCTTGCACAGGCTGCTTTTTGAGCTGCTCCAGCACGGATTGTTTGCGCTTACCGGCGTTCAGTTCCCGATGAGTAGCCGCTGCCAAATCCATCAGGGAAATGGATATACCAGCCTGAACCTGCGCTTCGAGTTCGGCAACGGTTGGCTGCTTGGGACCGTTGTTGATGATACCGTCGATCATGCCGTAATCATCTTCCATCGCCATCTCTGCGTTTTTCAGATAGTTTTCAGGCTGCGTTTTTGCGGTATCATCGTGAAGATAGGATAGACCGTCAGCTTACCGTCGCCGTTTGGATAGAGCGGCAGCGCGGCATCCTGTGCGGCCAGCACAGACTTTGCCCGCAGCGCCAGCGTATCCGCAATGAGATCATTCGTAAATTCCACATCCTGCACCTGCATCATGCGGTCGTGCTCGCGCGCCGCTGCGCGGACAAGCGCCGGTTCCAGTGCGTCCCACGAAAGTCCCATGCGGGTCAGAACCTCCTCCGCTGTCAGGCGCGTCTGGGTTTCAAAATCAAAAAAATAGAGATCGTGATACGTCTCGCCGTCGGGCTGGCCCGCCGTCAGCTCGAGACTCAGCAGGCTTCCATCCCAGTGACTCTGCCAGCCGATGGAGTATTTCATTGTGTCGTGCTCGGGCGCGCGCCTGCCCTGATATGTGTTTCTTTAATCCAGTCCGGTCACGGAGAAGGCATTGAGCTCTTCATTGCCGTCGTCCAGTACCTTGAAGGTCACGGTGAGGATCGCGCTGCCTGCCAGCAGTAGGAATTTTTCGTGCCGTCAATTTTATAGGCTTCGCCGTCGCAGCCCATGAGATCACGGACATCCTCATAGAGCAGGTCGTATTTGTTTTCGTCGCCGCGGATGGTCTCCCAGCCGTTCTTGAGCGTATCGAGCGTCACCTTGCCCGTCGCTGCGGCGTTGGATTTGCCATAGTCTGCGGTCGAGACGCAGGTTTCAGCGCCGGAGACGTCCTCATTCTGCGGCTCCTGCGGCTCCAGATCCTCATAGACGCTGGGGTCGGGATCGCCGAAGCGGACGGACATCTTGGTCACGCCGTCTTCGATCATCGGCTTATACCAGTTCTCATAGCTCCACGGGCGGCTGCTCTCGTCGATATCCTCCCAAAGCTCGCCCCACTTGCGCATCATCATCTTGTAGTAGCAGACATTGCCGTTGTCGTCGTCATAGCTGTCAGTGATGATGAGGAAGTTGTCAGACTCATCGAGACCTGGATCCATGATCCAGTCGGCGTGCAAGATTGTCATTTCCTCGAACCAGCCGCCCTCGGACATGAGCGTGCCGTGCGCGCCGGTGCCGCTTTCGCTTAAGGACACGTCGACCATGCCGATGCCGCCCATGTTCTGATACTGTTCGTCGTCCCACATCTCCATGGTGCCGGTGTAGGTGTCAGGGTCAATTTCAATGTGTGCTTCGCAGTCCCAGTATGCGCCCTCAAACTCTTCATAGCTGCCCTTGCAGCCGTACATGAACCACCAGCCGTACCAGTCGCCGTTCTAGAACGCAAGCAGCGGGTCACCGGTTTCTACCGGCTCCGCCGCGGCGGTCGCTTCGGGGCGCTCGACGGAATCGAGCGCGAAGAAGATCGTGCCGCCGATGTCGGCGTGCGTGATGCCGACGACGCCGGGTGCTTCTTCAAAGAAGCCCATCTGATCGCCGCTGTCGAAGTTCAGCATTCCCAACTCGTCTTCCAGCGTAAACGTATCCGGCTCTTCGCCCTCAACCTGCACTTCGCCCGTATAACCGGTGGCAGGGTCGTAGTCAATGCGCAGGTAGCTCGAGTCCATCATGTCCATTTCAACGAGCGCTGCGTAGTCATACAGAAATCCGGATCACTGCGCTCCAACGCCATTGTGACGGCATCGGCGAACATGGCGCATTGCAGATCGAGCACGATTCGTTTCATGGAATCCCTCCTTCCTGCTTTTCAGCATACCGCAGGCAGAAAAAAAGCACACTGTCCAAATGGGCAGTGTGCAGAAAAATATTTACGCAAAAAAGCCTTCCCCGGAGGGGAAGGCTTTTATTCCTCCAGAAAATTTGCCGTCAGCCGGTTTTCGATCGCCGCGACAGCCAATTGCAGCTTATTCTCAAAGTTTGTCTTCTGGAGCATATTGCTGACGTGGAATTTGACCGTCCGCGCATCCACGCCGAGGGTCTCTGCCGTCGCCGTATATGGGAAGTTTGATGGTCAGCGTGAAGCGCGGCCTTGATTCAATCAGCATCGTCCCCTGCATCTGCTCCACACGGCGGCGCAGGCCGGTCAGACCGCCGCCCTCGGAAATGGGCGCTTGGGGGATGCTGCCGTCATTGGTGACCGTCAGAATCGCCGCAGCCTGCGCCAAGCGGCAGTCCGCTAAAATCTTCGTGCCGCCCGCGTGGCGGACGCAGTTGAACGTGCATTCGCGGATGGCGAGGGAAAACAGCTCCCGCGCGGCAGATTCTTTGGGGAAGGTTCCCGTCAGCTCGACTTCCGCGCCGAGTTCCTTTGCCCGCATGCGCGCGTATTCCAGCGCGTCGGCAGGCGCTTCCGGCACATCGGCGTGCAGCAGACGGATGGTCGTGCGCCACTGCCCGGCGAGCGTGTGCAGCTCGTCCATGTCTTCGCATTGCCAATACGCCCTGCGCACGGACAAAAGCGAATAGCCGATATCGTCATGGACGCGGATCTTCATGTTCAGAATTTCTTCCTCGCGGACGATATCCGCCATTTCCTCGCCCAGCTTCCGAAGCGCCCTGTTTGCAGCGTCCAGCCGTCTGTTTTCCGCGTCCAGCTGTGCGCGCACATCCATCAGTTCGGAAACATCCGCGGCGATGACCTCGGTATAGCGCTGGCCGTCGCGATCCAGGATCTCATTCTGCGAAAAGCGCAGCGCGCTTCCGTCCGGGAAGTGGTAGACGCCGGGCATGGAAGCATCTTTCGTGACCGTTTCCGGCGGATGCTCCAGCGCGGCTTGCAGTTCTCCAAGCGTCTGAATCCCGCTTCCAAGAAGCATCGTCCCGACCGCAAGCATCCGCCGGTTCATCAGGCGGACGAGCCCTCTGGCGCTAAAAATACAGATGGCGGCGGGCAGATTGCTGCGCCGCTTGATGTACGTCATGATGACGGCGATGCGTCCCAAAAGGCGCTTCGCGTCCTCCGGGGACCGGGTAGCGGAAAGCTCCGACAAAAGAGCGTCCAGCCGCGCGAACTGCGGCGCAGATTCCTGCTCAATGAGGTCATAGAGCCGTGTCTGCTCCTCCAGCTTCAATTTACGGGCCTTCTGCGCGTTTTCTTCCTTCAGAATATCGCCGGCGTCCCGCAGCTCCTCCTGCACCAGGCGGAGCTCATCGAGCGCCTCCTGCAATTCCGAAATGTCCTCCTGCCAAAAGACAAAGCCTTTCCGAATGGGGCTGCTTTTGAGCAGCGTGTTTCGGTCAAGCTGTGTCGTCTGATGAACCGCCTCGCGCAGTCTATCCTCCGGGAACAGCTCGTGCGGCACAGACGCGGCCTGCACATGAAGCGACTCATCCGTGATCTCCGCACGGGTGACGGACGCTTCAAACAGCGCCCGATAGCCGGTATTTGACTGGATAAGCCCGCAGCGGATGCAGCTCTCCAATCCGGCGGCCAGCAGAAGACACTGCACCACCGTCATATCTCCGGCCAGCAGTTCGATCCATGGGATCCTGCTGATATAGAGCACGGAATACAGTGCCGCCAGCGAGACCGGCAGAAAATAAGGCTCGTCCCGGCGCCCGCGGGTCATGACCCGCGCCAGAGCAGCGCAGACGATCAAAAGCGTCACAATACTGCCGGTAACTATCTCGCGTTTTCTCTGCGCCGTCACAAAATCACCTGCCCGAATGGGTTTCTGTATGCAAAGCATACCATACGGAGAAAGCGATTGCAAGGAAAGCAGTCTTTCCACGGTGTCTCTATGTCGGGATACCGGCGGCTTTTGCCGGCTTTTCCGGGCTTATTGCTGCTCTGTGGTGATCGACGCGACCTGCTTGAGATTGCTGTTGATCAGGATGACCTTTGCCATGGCGCTGTCGCCCGCAGTGCCATCGATGACGAAGCCGAGGTTGTTCCCGACGGGGATCACGCGGCTGGCCGGAACATTCAGGCCGGACATCAGCGCATTTGGAAGCCTGAACTCCTTCGTCACGACCGTCGGATCGCCCAGCTCCCGAAGCTCTGCATTTCCGTTTTCGTCGCAGGCAAAGATCTGTCCGTTCCAGATCGCGGCTTCCGTTTTGCCGCTTCCAAGCGTATAGGTCGTGCCGTTTTTGAGATCATACAGGCACAGCTTCAGGTTTCCGCCGGTAATCGTATTGTCTTTCTTCACGGCATCATACATGGTATAAAACAGCGCGTCCCCGTAGGCGCCGATGAGCCAGACGGATTCGGTGTCCAGCGTCTTCAGGGTCGTCGTTGTATCTTTTTGGGTATCGAAGCACTTGAGCATCGTTTTCCCGCTGTCATATACCATGTAGAGGATTTCTTGCCCTGAAATACTATACTTTCCCGAGGAGATTTCCTTTTCTCCGACCCATTCGTACTGCGAGCCGTCCGTCCGGAAGCGGACAAGGCGGCCATCTCCGGCAGAATAGGAATAGACCCAGCCGTAGCTGTAATAGCAGCCGATACAGTCCTTGCTGCGTGCGGTGATCGCATAGTAATTTTCACCGTCAAGATCGACCGATGCAATGACGCGGTCGCCTCCGACGCTTGTGGCAAAGAAGATACGATCCTGTACCAGGAAGAACTCTCCGATAAAGCCTTCCCTCGCCGTGTATACGCAGACCGGCTCCGAAGACGGCGTGTCCTTTCGGCAGATCGAGTAGCTCCAGCCGGAGCTTTTCAGCGTCATTTTGGTGTAATAGATCTTACTCCCGTATTGGATCGTATTCACCATATTATATCCCTGGAAGCCTGCGCTCCCTGCGCCCGTTATCAGAACCTTCGGCTTTACAGTCACACGCACCGTTCCGGCCTGCTTGCCCTCATAGCTGACTGTGACCGTCCTTTCCCCGGTTTTGGACGCGTCGAAGCCGGAAAGCTCGAAGCCGGAGGTGACTGTCTGCGTCTCGCCGTTGTTATACGTTACATCGAGCGCGATGCCTGCCGGGTCGAAGGCCATGCTGGCGTAGTATTCCGTTTTGATGGGGCCGCTCGCCAGTGTGACAGACTCGACCTCCGCCTGCAAAACCGTCACGGTACACGCAGCTTCGCTTCCGTCTACCGTCAGGGTGATCTTTGTCGTGCCCGGTTCCTTTGCCGTGACTTTACCGCTCCGGCTGACCGTGGCGACGGAACGGTCGCTGCTGTCCCACGTGCTTGCCGTGCTCCGGTAGTCTTCCGGGGTCAGCACGGGCGTCAACTGCATGGACTGCCCTTCGATGAGTTCACAGTCTTCAAGCCTGACAGAAGCCAGTGTCTGCTTCTCCTCTGCCGGCTCCTCGGGCGTCTGGCTCGGCGTAGATGGCTGCGCCTGCGTATCCTGTTCGCCGGTCTCCGGCTCCTGAACGACCGCGGATGGCGTTTCGCCGGATGTTTCCGGCTGCGGCTGCGCCTTGGGCTTGGGGATGGCAAGCAGAATTACAAGCAGGATCGCCGCGGCTGCGGCCGGGAGGAGCCACTTTTTGCGTGCGATGGATTGCAGGATGCTCTGCACATGCAGCCGCGGCTTTCTGCGCAGGAACGGATGCTTTGCGCGTTTCGGCGCTTCCCGCGGCTTCTTCACGTGCGCCGGGGCTTCCTTTGGCTTCTGTTTCAGGTCTTCGATGAACGCTTCCATTGTCGGTGTCCGCTGGCTGTATTGGATCGCCATTGCGCGGCGCAGTGCATCGCTCTGTGCCTTGCTGATGTGGGGATCCTCGTCATCCGGCAGCTCCCCCGGGAAAAGCAGCTGATCGCTGAATACCCGGCCGGCCGCGTCCTGCGGCTTTTTGCCGGTGATGCAGTAGTAGATCGTCGCCGCCATGGCGTAAACATCCGTATACGGCCCCTGATTTTTCCGGGAAAACTGCTCCGGCGGTGCAAATCCAATGCTTACCATGGCGGACATGGACTTATCGCTCAAAACCTGCCGCGCGGAGCCGAAATCGATCAGCTGAAGCTTCCCGCGGCTGAGCATGATGTTGCCGGGCGTAATATCCCGGTGCAGGATCGGAGGGTTCTTCCGGTGCAGCTGGTCGATATCCTCCATCAGCGGCAGAAGCAGCGGCAGCAGGTCGTCCAGCGCAAGTCTCCCCTTCTCAGACGCCTGCACCAGCTCCGCGAGCGTTTTTCCCTTCAGATACCGCATGACCAGATAGCTCGTACCATTTTCCTCAAAAAAGGTATACACGTCCACGATGTGCGGAAGCTCCTCCACGTTGACAAGCATCTGGCCTTCGTTCAGGAACTGCCGTTTCCCGTGCTCATAGGCCGGCTGCTGATCCGGGAAGGCGCAGACCTCCTGCGTGTCCTTTTTCCGGTAGGCCCAGCAGGACGGAAAATACTCCTTGATCGCGACGACACGGCCCAAATTCAGATCCTTCGCCAGATAGGTCACGCCAAAGCCGCCTGCGCCCAGACAGCAGCCGATCATATAATGCGCGTCGAGGATCGTCCCGATCGCGAGATTCGTGCCGTTGCTCGCGGCACTGACATCCTCCTGACAGTGCGGACACCATGTTCCTTCAATTTCCTGCATGCAGTAGGGGCAATATCTCATTTCTCTCTTCTCCATTCAGATCTGCTCTCCGGTTTTCAGAAGGCGCCGGCCAGCGCAGCTGCCAGCGCGGCCAGCAGAATGACCGCCGCTGCGGCAAGCGCGGGCAGCAGGAGCTTCTGCGGCAGGAACGGCCCGGCTTCCCACGCTTCCACATTGATCGGGCGGCTTTCACAGCTGCCGGATACCGTCCCGTGCGTATCACGCAGCTCGAGCCTGTACTGTACGCTTTTTGCATTGTTCGGAAGCCGGTCGCGCTGATTTGTCTGGTTGCCGCTGCTGATCGTGCGGTATTTCCCGTTGTTGATCCGCCGGGACAGAAAATAGCTTGCACCGGACGGCCGTCTCCCGCGCCAGCTGATCTCCAGCACCCGCTCCTCCGGTACGGCACGGAGCGGCAGAAACGTCAGCTGGTCGTGATCTGCGGCATCACGATAAAACTGGTCGCAGAACTCCCGCATGGTCTGCGTCCGTGCGCTGCTCTGGACGGCCATTGCGCGCTGGAGCGCCGTCTCTGCCGAGACAGGGAGTCGGACGCCGAGATCGCGCGGCCGTTTCAGCGGATCCACCTGATGGTTGGTGATCTCACTGAGCCGGTCCGGCGCCTGCGCCGGGGTCTCGCCGCACAGGCAGTAATAGATCGTCGCCGCCATGGAATATACGTCGGTGAACGGCCCCTGACTGCCCTCGCGCAGGTACTGCTCGACAGGGGAAAACCCCGGCTTGATAAACTGCGTTTTGCCTGACGGCGTTTTCTGGAAGCTTCGTGCGGAGCCAAAATCCATCAGCCGCAGGCTGCCGTCCTTTGTCACCATGATATTATCCGGCGCGATATCGCGGTGCAGCACATCCAGGATGTGCATATCGTTGATATCCTCCATCAGCGGCCGCAGCATGTGCCAGAGATCCTCTATGGAAAGCCGTTTTTTGCGTTTTACCAGCTGCGTGAGCGTCTCTCCTTCGAGATACTCCATGACGATATAGGCCGTGTTGTTTGCCTGAAAGAAATCGCTGACATTGACGATAGACTTCAGGTGCTTCAGCTTCCGGATCGTCCCGGCCTCTTTCAGGAACTTATCGCGTCCGGCCGTATATACCGGCGCGCATGCGTTCTTTGGAAGGACATCTCTTCCATTCCCGCTCCGTTCTGACCAGAAGATTGGAAAGTATTCCTTGATCGCAACGCGTTCCCCGCTTGCGCAGTTCAGCGCCGCGTAGGTCACGCCGAAGCCGCCCTGTCCGATGGACGCGCCGAGCAGATACGGTGCCGACGCTCCCATCAGACGCGTTCCAACGGGCAGCTGGAGCTCTTTTCCGCGAAATGCGATCTCGCCGCCGCAATACTGGCAGTATTTCCCGCTGCTTGGCCGCATGCAGTACGGGCAGTATTCCGCCATGTTACTTCCCGCCCTTTCCGGTGATGCGGAACATCTGCTCCTTGGAGCCGAGCCAGAACGTATCGCCCCGGTGCAGCGTCATCGGGCTGTTGGCGTTGAGCCGCTGGCCGCTGCCGACAAACGTGCCGTAGGTCGAGCCGAGGTCGGTAAGCTGGACTTCCCCATCGGAGCCGGCAGTCAGCATGCAGTGCCGGTGACTGACGCCTGCGGTGCCTTCCGGCATGGCGAGGCTGTTCTGCCCGCCGCAGCCGATGGTCACGCTGCCCGTCACCTTGTAGCGCTTGCCCGCGTAGCAGCCAAACACGCCTTCCACGCGCAGCGCCTTATCTTCCACCTGGGCAGGAGCGGGAACAGGCTTCGGTTCAGAGCCTGTCTTGCTCTTCTTCTTTTTAATGATCAGTACGACGATCGCCGCAACCACGATCACGAGCGCTGCGGCCAGCGCATAGACGATCCAGCTGACCCCTGCGCCGCCATAGCGGAAGGGGATGTCCATGTCTTCACAGACCTTGGCAACGTATTCGCTGGAAACGGCGTAGAAGCTTGCGCTGGCGTCGGTGCGGTTTTGCAGATAGAAGGTATTGATGCCCATGACCTCGCCCTTTTCGTTGACGAGCGGCCCGCCGGAGTTGCCGGGATTGATGACAGCGTCATGGGAAAGGTATTTGCAGTTGCCGTAGCTCTTCATCGCGCCGTATCTGGAAACAACGCCGCGCGTGATGGTGATATCCGTAACGTCGGCGAGCAGGTTCATCGACCATTTGCTCTGACCGGTATAATCCGTCGTGCCCGGGAAGCCCAGCGCGTACACCGTTGCGGCAACGTCCTTTTCGCTGACGGTCTTTGCAAGCGGCAGCGTGACGCGTCCTTCGAACGGCTCTGCGGCTTTCAGGATCGCAAGATCCGGGTTCGAGCTTTCCTCTTCATATAGAACCTCGCAGGGGATCAGCTGGCTCGACTCAATGTCGCAGGTGCCGTTGAGTCCGTTGACCACCACCGCATGGCTGCTCTTCATGATGTAAATTTTGATCGCGCTGAGATTGAACGTTACATTCTCGGCAAGCGTAAAGCTGCAATCGACGACATGCTTGTTCGTAACAAAATACTGCGGCGCTTCTCCGGCTTTGCCGATGCCGAACGCAGTCCCGAAGCCATACGGCTCGTTTGTAAGCGGATCCATGATCAGCAGCCGGACAACGCCCTTTGCCGCGGTGCTGATGTTCTTATCGCCTGCGGCCAGCGCAGGCAGTGTCAGGGACAGCGCGCAGATGACTGCCAGCAACAGGCAGGCTGCTTTTTTACAGAGATTTTTCAGTTTCATTGCGTATTCCTCTCATTTCTCAATTGATTTCCATATTACGATCGCAGAGTTGTTATCATGATCGGCTGGCGCTCTCGCTTGCAGCCGGTGCCGCATTTTCCCCAGCCATTGCTTTGCCGAGTGTGCAGTCTGAAGATCCTGTTCCATTTCTTCCTCCAGTACATATTCCCAGAAGCCGTCCGAGCACAGGAGAAATGCATGCATGCCCGGTTCGAGCAGCTGCGCATGGATCTGTGCGGCCGGCGCAGCGCCCGGCTGACCAAGCGCCTTGATGAGCGTTGCGCGGTCTTTGCTGGAACGGATCTGCTCCGGCGTGATCTCTCCCAGCATCACAGCGATCTGGGATGCGCTGTGATCCTGCGTCTGAAAGATCAGCCTGCCGTCAAGGAAATGATAGAGCCTTGAATCGCCGACATGCGCCCAGACGGCGCGCTCCGCGTCCATCAGCAGACCGACGAGCGTCGTTTTCATCTGCCGCTGCGGCGTCTGCATCTGTTGGATCCGCGCGTGTGCAAGCGCCAGCAGGCGCTCCCACTCCGAAGCGGAGATCTCGCCGTTCCAGGCCGCGCGGACGGTATCGATCGCCGCTTTGGACGCCAGATCTCCGTCCCCATGGCCCCCCAGACCGTCCGCGACCAGAAAGCACATGCTGCTGCCTGCGTGCAGGCCGGTGACGCTGTCTTCGTTTTTGCTCCTTCCGCCGATCGCCGAGTATGCTTCCACTTGCAGCATAGTCCTAGTTCCTTTCCGGGCTTTCGTTTTCAGCGTCCGTACAGCATTGCAGGATGACCGCTGTATAATTATCCTGATTGCGATAGTTCTTCTCCCGGATCCACCGGTCGATCGTTTCGGCGGCGTCTTCTGCGTCCTGCTCCAGCGCCGCGGAAAGCTCCTGCTCTGTCAGTGCGTTGAACACGCCGTCGCTCATCAGAATGAATCGGTCGCCAGGATGCGCCTTGACCGGCGCTGCGGGAATATCCACATATTTCAGCTCTCCCATTCCGACGTAGCTCGTCAGGCATTCCGCTTTTCGATCCATGCGGATCTCCGCAAACGTCTTTTCTCCGTTGATCGCTTCGATCGACAGCTCATGCGAATAGCAGTGGCTTCGGCTGAGCTGATGCAGCTCGCCGCCGCGGTAGAGACAGATCCGGCTGTCGCCGACGCTGAGATACTCGAACAGGCCGTCCCGGAGTAGTCCCATGACGACGGTGGAGCCGCTCTGCCGGATCCCGTCCGGCCCAAGCATCCGGTCGACTGCAAGCTTTGCCTGCGCCAGCAGCGCGGGCAGGTGCGGCGCGCCGGTATCCTCGCCGGAAACGAACGCGCGCATGACGGCAGAGACGATCGTCTGGCTGACCTTATCTCCATCTGACAATCCACCCATACCATCGGCGACGACCGCCAGGATGCCGCCGGGCTGCATCGTATCCGAGGAAACGGAAAAGCTGTCCTGCTGGCTTTCTCTCGCGCCCTGCGCGTGCACCTTGCCGACCATGACACGGCTGACCGTGCCGTCCACGGCGCCCGGAAGCGGTGCATGCTGCGTCCGGGGCAGCTGCGTGGTGCTGACCGTCTCCTTTCCGGGGCGGCGTCTGTTTCTGTCACGCCTGCACCGGAGCCAGATATATGCGCTCTCCGCCGCTGCCAGCAGCGCTGCGGCAATGCATGCGAGCATCCACCCTGTGCTGCTCTTTTTGGGGGGCTCCGGAGTCTCGTTCGGATTTTCGTTTGAGGTCTCGTCCGGATCCTCGTTCGGGGTCTCATTTAGGGTCTCGTTCGGAGTCTCATTCGGAGTCTCATTCGGGGTCTCGTTTGGAGTCTCATTCGGAGTCTCGTTCGGAGTCTCATTCGGGGTCTCGTTCGGAGTCTCGTTTGGAGTCTCATTCGGAGTCTCGTTCGGAGTCTCGTTTGGGGTCTCGTTTGGGGTCTCGTTCGGAGTCTCATTTGGGGTCTCGTTTGGGGTCTCTTTTGGGGAGTCTACCACTGCGCCATCGGATCCCGTATTCTCATCATTGGACTGCATTCCTCCGTGATTCAGCGCAGGCGGGTCGCTGTCCGGAGGTGGGCCCAGCCGGTGATCTCCGCCGCCGTTCACCGGCTTGTCTGCTGGAGAAAGACCTGTGGCATCGTCCGACGTTTCCGGATTGTCTTTTTCAGGATCATCGGATGGAGGATTATCTGCCGTATCATCCGGCTCCTCCGTCTCATCTTCCGTAGAAGATGTTGTGTCCTCGCCCGTCGCTTCCGGCTCGTCTGTTTCAGATTTCTCCGGGGTCGGCTGCGGTTCCTCTGTAGTCGGTGCCGGCTCCTCCGGCTCGTCCGATGGAGAGAGAGCTGCATCCTCATCTGGTGCATCGGGTTTTTCCGGTGTTGTATTTTCTCCCAGCGGTGTTTCCGTATCGAACTCTCCAGACAGATCTGTGCGCAGCGCCGAGTGCTGCTCCTGCTGCGGCTGTACGGAAGCCACCGTCTTCTGTGTGCCGCAGGCACACAGGCTCAGAAGCAGCACTGCAAGAATCGCAGCTGTCCACCGCTTCATCTTTCTTCTCCGTTCCAGCTGAACTCCCGTCCGCAGAGCGGAACGAACAGAAGCTCTGTGCGGCCGATCTTGATCACGTCATAGGCATGCAGCTGCGCCTGATCGATCAGCGATTTTCCGTTTATATAAACGGCATTTTTCGGATTCTGGCCTAAGACAATATGGTATTCTTTCGTCTCACTGTAATACCGGATCGCGCAGTTCACATCTCTGGAGATCGTGCTGTCTTCCGCAAGCACGATCGTGTTTCCCTGCCCGCGTCCGATTGTGGTATTGAACCCTCTGATTCTGTAATCCTCGCCTTCTTTTTTGCCATTCAAGGCAACCAGCCAGCCTACGATATAAGCAGCCGGGGTCTCATGTCCCGGGATAAAGTCAACAGGCGTTGTCGTATCGGGTGTCACGGGATCGTGCGGCGGCGTTGTTTTTTTCTGGATGCTGTACGGAGGCTGCGTCATGCCCATATTCCCGGACGCTGTCTGCCAGTTTCCCGGCTGCGGCGGAATGTAATCCGGCGGCAGGGTCTTTCCGAAGTCCGCTTCTGTTTCTGCCGTTGCTCTGCGCTCCGTTTCCGGCGTATGCAGCGGCATTGTTGCTGTTCCGTTCATGGTGTAATTTCTGTCTGGCATTGCTTCCGTCTCTCCTTGTCTTTTAATGCTCCCCGCGCAGATCGGGCATTCGGGATAGTCCTCCTGAAAATACCGGTTTCCGCAGACCGGACACGTTGTGATTTTGACTTCCATCTTTCATTCCTCCCATTTGCTTTCCATGCTTTGATTATAGTTTGTATCCCGCGCGTTTTGTCGCTTGCAAAGCAACGTTCTTGCTTTCTGGTGTTCCATGTGTTACCATTTATACAGATTATTTCAGGAGATGCATGTTATGGATCCGAAAAACATGTCCCCGACGCAATACTTCGTCCAGCAGATCATCAACGGGCAGCCGGTCGAGCAGCCGGATGAGGTTCCGCTGGGCCCCAGTCTTTCCGAGCTTCTCAATGCCGCGCTTGGCCGGCGCGGCATCTCTGTTGCCGCCGCTGCGGAGCTTTCGGGCATCAACCGCACCAGCCTGTACAAAATCATGGACGGTACAGTTCAGCCGCAGCGGAACACGCTGCTTCGGCTTGCGCTGACGCTGGAGATGGACTTTGAGCAGTGCCAGCAGCTTCTGAAGGCAGGCAGCGCTGCCCAGCTGACCAGCTCCCGCCTGCGCGACCGCGTCATTATGGTCGGGCTTCTCAATCGGGAGCCTTTGGATGAGATATCCAGGACTCTGGATGAACAGGGTTTTATCAATCTCTACGCGAAGGGCTAAACGCTGCCGCAAAGCTTGCGCTTTGCGGCAGTTTTTCTATTGCAGCGACGACGTGAATTTTGACTCCATGTAGTCGATGTGGGCCGCGTGGCTTTCATCGTCGTCGATCGCAAAATAGTCAAACCACACGACAATGGTTCCGTTCGCCCGGAGCTTGCCCTTGCGGTAAATTCCGACGCCCGACTGATCCACGGAGCAGGCAAACCAGCTGTCGCCATACGACTGAAAGTTCACATGTCCGCCCAGCTCCTTTTCCGCGCTTTGCAGCGCCTGTTCCCCGGTCGTCGCCTGCGTCAGCGTCTTCCCGTGGACTTCGATATAGTTCCGGTTGACCGTGGAATTTGCGCGCATCAGAAGCGTTTCACCGGCAGCGTTCTGATCGATCGCGAAATCTGCCGGGAACGGACAGGATACGCCGTAGGTATCCTCCTGGAACAGATAGTATCCTGCGTCGTCCATCGTCAGAGATTCCTCCGGCGAAGTACCGGACACGGCAGCTGTCTCTGCGGTTCCGTCTTCAAGGCTCTGTATGAACGTGCTGGATGCGTAGAGAGAACGGAAGTCTTCCTCATAGCGTTCCAGCCGCCCGCCCTCGAAGCTGAACGAACTCAGTTC
Source organism: uncultured Oscillospiraceae bacterium (assembly GCA_934655875.1). GTDB lineage: Bacteria > Bacillota > Clostridia > Oscillospirales > Oscillospiraceae > CAG-170. The sequence continues at coordinate 19,713 of CAKUHB010000025.1, read as the reverse complement.
CATCCGGTGTGTAAAGAACGAATCGACAGAGAAAACCGCGTGACAGCTTTCCGCATTCTCTTCCTCGATGAAGACGAGCTTCACCGTATCCACACTTCCGTCCTTCACCAGATCATACACACGCTGTGACGCTTCAAGTGTTTTGGCAGGCAGCTGCGCATCGATATCAAAATTGAAGTGGATCTGGAGCTGCGGCAGGATCGAGTGTTTGATCACGACATCGACATCCGGATACTCTCCGGCCAGCGCACCTCGAAGCCGCTCCTGCTCCTCCAACCGGGCAGATACCAGATAGCCGCCCTTTGCACCATTGACAAACGTTACCTCTGAGAGCATGAAGCCGCTCAAAGCGCTGTCGACCTCGCCATGCTCCGCGATATATCCAAGAAGCTGCATGAATCCCGCGCCGTCCCAGGTTCCGTCCGCATTGTGAAGCAGCAGCTTCCGAAACTCAAAGTTTCCGTCTTCCGGATACGCGGTCAGGTCTGCCTGTAGAACCTGCCAGTTTTGCGCAACGCAGGAAACAAATAAATAGACCGGCTGGCTGTCAACAGTTCCGTTGATCAGATCCGTGAAGCCGGGGCGCAGGTCTTCATCCGCCCAGCTGCGCACCTCCGCACGGATCCCGCCGTCCGGAAGGGCAACGTAATCGCAGTAACTCGTATTCCAGAAGGGTGTTCCGACGGAAATACCTATTTCGTTTTCGAGCAGCAGCTCAAGTGCTTCATACGGAACCTCACTCTGCGGCAGTTCGACAAAAATGATCCCGCCGTCGATGGCCGCCTGCCCAAAAACATACGGAACGCCGAGCAGATCCAGCCGTTTTTTCAGCTCTTTGACCGCGGGTTCCCACGACTCCGGATCCTCACTTCCACGGGAGCGGTTAAAGGAATACATTGCGCGGATCGCCGGTTCCTCCAGCGACTCGACCTGATACGTGCCCGCTTCGCTGCCTGCGGCAGGTTCCCACTCCGGTGTATAGATGATCTTGCTTTCCAGTGCGCCGCCGGTATTATCCACTCTCATAACGTCAAGGAATGTCTGCGCGATCTTCACCTGTGCGTCTCCGAACAGATCGTAATTTCCATAGCAATGGAAAACCGTCGGGTCGTTTTCGTCCTGGAACAGATTGTTGTATCCGTCCGCGTGTATCAGATATGTTCCGCCTGATGTCAGCCACGGATCCATATACAGGCTGGCCGTTTCGTCCTGTGCATCGTCAAATACGCCGGAGACCCGCTCCGCGGCAGCATCGGTCAGCCTGATGTAGATTTCGTCCTGTCCCTGTGCGTCCTTTTGCAGGGACGCATCAACGATATCGGACGGCTGGATCCTTTTATAGTTATCTGTGCCGGCATAGAAATATGTTTCGCCGGAAACGCGGAGCACGATCGCCGTTTCGCGCAGGAATCGTGCCGGGTTTTCCTGTCCGAACAGGCTGTTCGGCAGCAGTACGTAGGTATTAACGCCTGTATTATCCGCCCAGATCCGGTACTTTCCGCCGGTCAGCGCCTGCGCCCGCGGTTCGATCTGCGCTGCGACGGTCTGGTATGTGTACACGTCCATGTCGCTTCGCCCGGTCAGCCTTATGACCGATACCGGCTCGCCAAACGCGGACTCCGCAGCGGTGATCTCGGCTTGCAGCGTTTCTGCTTCCTGCTCCCCGGTCTCGGGATCTGTCTCTGCCAGCGGTTCTACAGAGGGCGTCTGCGCAGCTTCTACAGGTTCCGAAAGCGTCTGGCCAGGCTGCGTTTGGGCGGGCTTCTGCTTTCCGGTGATCAGAAGGACGATGACGGTAAGCACTGCGATAGACGCCAGAGCGGCGGCAACAGGGAGCAGCTTTTTTGCGCTGACGCGCGGCTCTTTTTCTGTCAGCGCCTGCATGAGCTTCTCCACGGACGCATACCGATCCTCCGGCTTCAGTGACAGGCCCTTTAAAATTGCTTTTTCCAGATTTTTATTCACACTGCTGACAGACGCCGACGGCGCTTTGAGCGTATCGTTGAACGCGCGGTCCAGCGATGCCGGCGGCTCCTCGCCGGTCAGGCAGAAATACATCGTGGCGCAAAGGGAGTAGATATCCGCCGGAGGGAGCTTTTCCGCGCTGGAAAACAGTTCGATCGGCGAGTAATTGATGCGCACCACGGAATGCGTCATGCTGTAGCCCCGGCTCTTTTCATCTGAAGGTGTCAGATCCTTGGCGGTTCCGAAATCGATCAGCTTCAGGCGGCCGCTCTCTTCTGTGAGCATGATGTTGTCGGGGCTGATATCCCGGTGGATCAGCCCGTTTTTATGCACCGCGTCAAGGTCTCGCATCAGCGGCAAAAACAGCTCCAGCAGACGTGCGCCCGGCATGGGGCCGTTTTTTTCGACATGCTGCGCCAGTGTTACACCCTCGATGTACTCCATGACGATGTAGGCGGTATTGTTTTCCTCGAAGCTGTCGTAGACCTTAACAATGTGCGGAAAGTCCAGATTCGCAAGCGTCTGCGCTTCGCGGCGGAAGCGGCGCTTGCCCCGCTGGAAGGTCTGCGGATCCTGAAAGCACTGCGCGTCGCGCCCGTTATAGATATCCCGGTACACGATACCGGTCGGAAAGAACTCCTTGACGGCCACATAGCGCCGCAGCCGGTTGTCCCATGCCTTGTATGTGATCCCGAAGCCGCCGTTTCCCAGCGTAGCGCGGATCGTGTATCTGCCGTTTTGCAGATCTGTGCCGTCCGGCAGCTTTGCCTGATCCAGGATCTGTTCCGTTTCCATGCCGTTTTCCTCATTTCTTTTCTCTGATTTTCAGGAAGCTGATTCGTCTGTTACAGAAGGCTCACACACGGGAGGAGCTCTCCACGCGTATCCTCGTAGTATGTTGTCAGTACGATGGATGCTGCATAGTCGTCTTTCTTTATTACAATGTATTCCAAATAGACCGGCAAAGTCGTATCTTCCACTGTTACCGTTCCTTCTATATGAATGGTCGGGAAAGATTCCTCCCCAAGCTGGATACTGTCTGCAACCGCTTTCCAGTCCGGCTGCACTTCCAACACCTTCTCCATAGCTATTTCAACATACTCATCCATGGACACCAGCGCAACGCCCTTTATCCCAATTCGTTCGACCCCAACCTGAATACGTTGGACACATGATATATCTTTAACTCTCATTTTGGAAAATGTATACAGAAATCCACCCATTTTCATAGCATCGATTACTTCATCCGGTGTCTGGCCCGCGTCTGCATTCTGGCCAGCAAGCTGCGGTTCATTTACCTCCGCAAGATCGTCTACTGTCCATGTATCATCCACCTCGATCTGAAACCCGAAAAAATCATTTCGGTACACAGGATCTGCAAATACGCCGGCCTTTGATCTGGTATTTGCATCCACTTCCTCCGGCTCCGGACGCGTGTCGTCCTCGCTCACGGTCTCCTGCGGAGCCGCTTCCGATCCCTCCGGGATATCCGTTTCCTCCGCTGCAGGCTGTGCAGCGGCCGGCTCTGCTTCTGCGGTTTGCTCCGGTGCAGCCGGTTCTGCTGCCGGCTGCGCTTTCAGGATCGACGCCGGCGACTGCTGCATCATGCTGCACCCCGAAAGCAGCAGTGAAAAGCTCAGCAGCAGTGCAAGCACAGACAGTTCAGTTCTCCTCTTCATGCGTTTTTTTCTCCTTTATCGCCTGCTTTTTTCTTTTTCCAGTTTGGAATCAGCTCTAACACAAGACCAAGTCCCGTGTAATAGTACACCTTGCCTGCATTGCTCATGTAGCTGTCCATATCCAGAAGCTCCTGTGCTTTCAGCTCCGGCATGATCCGCAGCGCGTCAAAAATATTGACATTGCTCAGTTCCCTGGTCAGCATGATCGCGATGTTGAGCTGTATTGCCAGATATGTCACAGCCACAGAAACGAGTACGCAGATGATGATTCCAAAGACGTCGATTCCCTGTCCGGCTTTCCTGAACGCGAGCATGGTCAGCGCGCCCAGCACAATGCCGCCGATGATCGTAACGTATCCCAACCGCATTGTCAGCAGGATCAGAAGCATACCGAGCAGAGCGCCCGCCAAAGCGCCCAGTGTTCCGGTCAGGTAGTTGATCCGCGGCGTTTCTCCGACGGACTCTTTCGCGTCGCGCGCCTGCGCGAGCATCCCTCTTTGGCACTCCGGGCACAGGGGCAGCGTTTCTCCTGCGATCGTGCAGATCATCACCCCGTCATAGGTACCGCAGTGCGCACATTGTAATTCGTTTTCCATTGCCGTTCTCCTTTTCTTTCTGCTGTTCGGTTTGCATGCTACATCTGCCGGACAGTGATTTCCAACAACGATTTGTCTGCATTCACATAGAGCAGAACAATCACATTGTCTCTTTCTTTATAGTACCAATAGTTGCTGTCTGAACTCCCGGTATCGCTGTCATCGAAAACAAAGCCTATTTCCTTCAGGTAATCCACATATTGGTCGTATTCAGCTTCCTCATATTCATAAATGTACGCATTCCGGCAGTCGACATATCCTTCTTCTATCTCTTCATTTTCCCCTTTCACAGACACGAGACATTCCCGGCCTGTAACGGTCTGATACGTGTGGATGGTAGAATAAAAGTAATCGTCTTCGCCATCCCATGGGCTGTAGGAACGGGCTTCCTCCTCTGCATACCAGTCGATAAACTCCTGCACAGTCCAGTTTTTGTCGCGCTTGAGCTTTGCAAGTGTCTCAATTTTGATTGCCACATTCAGCCTTTCACCGTTCTCATATGCATAGGCATTGACACCGACGACCTCGCCGTACTCATTTACGAGAGGGCCACCTTTGTTTCCGCCGGAAATCGCCGCTTCCATTTGCAGATACCCGACATTTCCAAGCTCACGTTCCGTGGAGGATATACCACCGGAGGTAGACAGGCCGGTCAGCGTTCCGAATGGAGAGCCGACAGCATAGACCTTCTCGCCGGAACTGACGGTATCCCCGCAAAGCTCCAGATACGGGCTGTTGCTGACATCTATCTGCAAGATCGCCAGATTGAGGACATCATCGAAATCAACGACGTGTGCAACGTGATATTCCCTGCCGCCGCTGGTTGTGACGCTGATCTTTTCCGCGCCCTCCAGAATACTCCAGAGTGTGACAAGCGTACCCTTCTCGTCGATGAAAAAGCCGGAGCAGGAGAACGATTCTCCGTTATGCCATTTAATATTGACTGTCGCCGTCCGCTTCTGCACGTATTTGACCAGATCCTTTTCATCCAGCTTTACCTTTTTCCACTGTGCGGTCACAACGGTGTCGCCGGAAATGCAGGAAAAGTCCGTGTCCCAGCTGAGCTGCTGGATCCCGTTTTTTACCTCCGGCGCGATGGCCGAAGCGCCAGCTTCCACGATCTGCTCCGTTTCGCCGGAAATCAGCTCGCCGCCGTTCAGGTCGAAGCGCACCGTATAGGCAGGCGGCGCCCACTGCGCGGTAATGACGGTGTCCTCTGTGATGTTCGAAAAATCCCTGTCCCAGCTGAGTCTCTGATCTTTGTTCTCGACCGCCGGCGGAGCCGCGGCTTCCCCTTCCCTGACCATTTGAATCAGCTCGCCCGAAACAAGACTGCCGCCGTTCATATTGACCGTGACCAGATATTTTTTGCTGCATGCGGAAAGCAGGACACACAGACAGCAAAGTGACGCCAGCATACCGCATATACGCCAGACGCTCCGGATGCTCCGGTTCTGTTCGTTTTCCGCTGTTTCTTTTGCTTTGCACCTTCTGCTGCGCATTTGTCTTTTCCCTTCCCTTGCCTTTTTTGCTTTTTTGTAGTACAATCTACCTAAAAATATAAGTTATGTTTTGTCGTTCCGAAAGCGCTTTTGCACAACTCGCAGTTTTTTTGACATAACTTGCATCGTCCGGGAGTTTTTATGGTTCAATATTCTCCGCTGTTCGTCGCAGTCAACGCGCTGCTTTTTGCAATGTGGGCCGTGACGTTCTGCTGCACGCTGACACGACGGTTTTCCATGCCTGTCACGATTCTTGGATTTGTCCTCCAGTATCTTATCTGGCTCATCCCGCCGTATTTCATGGCGTATGGCTCGATCCTCCGCACCGTTTATCCGCTGTTTGTGATCGTGCTGCCGCTTTTTCTGCTTTTCCGGGACAAATGGCACAGGATCCTCTTTGTGGCGCTGGGCTGTCTGGTCTTCATGTACATCGCAGATCTTGTCCCGTGCGTGATCATTTTCACACCGGAGCAAATGAACGCGGGGCTTGCTTTGCAGCCGCTGCCGCAGCGGCTGGTCGCCTATGCGATCTGCGTCAGTCTCGACGCGTTTTTGCTGTGGATGCTGGTGCTGTTCATGAACCGCTACAAAAACCGGCTGCACGGCGGAGAATGGGCGCTGTATCTGCTGTTTCCGCTCAGCCAGTATATGCTGCTGTTCGGCTGGCTCCGGGTATGTCTGTCCGAGATGACGTTTCCGCGCGCCGGATATGTGATCGCGGCGATGCTCGTCTGCATGGCGGCCGACGCGGCTTTGTATCTTGCCGTGCGCGGCATGGCGCAGCGCAGCGCGCTCAAGGCAAAAAACGACCTTCTTGCCGCGCAGATCGACCTGCAGAAGGAGCACTATACCGCCATTACGGCGCAGTATGAGAACATCCGCCGCATGCGGCATGACATTGCCAAGCATCTTTACACCATGCAGGCGCTGCTGCAATCCGGACAGTATCAGGACGCTGCGGCGTATTCCGCCGAGGTCTCCGCGCAGACGCAGGTGCAGGAGCATCTGGGGATCTGTGAAAACCCGGTCGTCGACGCGTATCTGTTCTCGCGTTCACAGGAGCTGGAAGCGCAGGGCTACCGTGCGGCGCTGCGTGTGCAGCTGCCGGAGGACGTTGGGATCACGAACCCGGATCTTATCACTGCCTTTGCGAACCTGCTGGATAATGCCGCAGAAGCGTGCCGTGCCTGCGATGACAGGACGATCCATCTGACTGCCGCCGTCAGCAAGGGCTTTCTGACCATCGAGACAGAAAATGCCTGCGCGCAGGCGCAGGCAAAGAAACGCCGCATTCCGGAGCTGGAACGCGGCATCGGATTTTCGATTTTTCAGGAGCTTGCCCGGAGCTATGACGGCAGGTTCACGTATCATGCGGAAAACGGCCGGTTTCGCGCCTGCCTGATTCTGAAAGGAGCTTCTCTTGCACAATCTTGCAATCTGTGACGACGAGCCGCTGCATCGCGAGCTGCTGGCAAAAAGCGTTCGCCGGTACTTGACGGAGCAGCCGCCTGCGCTGCGGCTGTTTGCTTCACCGGTGGAGCTTCTGCGGGCGATCAATACCTGCGGGTATGCCCCGAACGCCGCCATCGTCGATATTCAGATGGATGAAATGAGCGGCATTGAGCTGGCCAAGCGCATCAACGAAGCGCTGCCGCAGTGCGCGATCATTTTTGTCACGTCATATCTTGCGTTCGCAACCGACGTCTATGAAACGGAGCACGCGTATTTCATTCTGAAACGGGAATTTGACCAACGTATCGGCGCGGCGCTGCAAAAGGCGCTGGCGCGAAAGGTGCCGCCGGTTCTGCACTATCCGGTGACGCATGGGTACCGCAATATCCCCTGCTCGCAGGTTCTGTGTCTGGAGCGCATTCTGCGCAGGACAAAGCTCACGCTGCTGGGCGGCACGGAGGACTGGACGCCGCTGTCTCCCACAGAGCTGCTGTGCGCGGACGCCGTGCAGGCGTTCATCCGCTGTCATCAGAGCTACTGGGTCAACTTCCGGCAGATCGAGACGATGGAGCACGATTGCTTCCTGCTGCCGGGCGGCCTGCGTGTCCCTATCAGCCGCACATACCGCAATACTGCGCGGGAGCAGTTCTTTTCGCAGCTGCATGTATAAACGTACCCCCCGTCTCCTTTTTACGGAAGACGGGGGTTATTTTGCGGAACGCTTATCGCTTTCCCGGACGCCTGCGGTACAGGCATGCAAAGAGCATGGCTGCGGCGAGGAGCAGCAGGGATCCGCCGTACAGAGCCAGCGCTTCTGTAGATACCGTCTGGGACGTCTTCTCGGGGCTGCCGCCGGAGAAGCCGGCCATGGGCGGGCTGCCGTCAAAATTGCCGGTATTCTCAAATCCCTGCGGTGGAGTGAAGTCCCCCGGTTGAGCCGGCTCGCTTTCCGTGTCTGTATCTCCCGCAGGATTCACGGCAGACCGTGCCTGGAAGCCGCCGCCGTTATTCATATAGCCCATGGCACTGAGATCCAGCGTGGACGCGTCGACCAGTGCATCGCTGCCGCGCTGCTCCGTCTCGGCAGAAGGGATCGTCCCGTCCAACTGCCCCTGTATGGACTGCCCGCGCAGCTTCACCACCTGATAGAGCGTATCGACCGCCGTCAGGTATTCGTCATAGGAATAGAACGCGGTGGGATCCGTCTGCACAAGCGCGTCGCTCTGGCTGCGCACCCGCTCATAGAAGGCGTCAAATCCGCCGCCATCGATATACTCGCTCACGAGCTGCTGCAAATAGGCATAGTATTGGGCGCGGCAGGTTGCATCCTCCATCAGCGTGTCAAAAAAGCTGGTGCCAGAGAATGCATTGTCGATGGCGTCGTTCACAACGCTGGTGGCATCGTTGCCGCTTCCCATGCCGCCAAGGGCGAGGTTGTAATCCCACGGGATGAGATTCAGCTTCCCGCCGGATTCATAGAGATAGTAGTTGTGCGCCATGGAGCCTGACAGGCTGTCCTCATTGACGGAGAACACATGACCTGCCATATAGCGGAGCAGATTGTCGATGTCCATATAGGTTTCGAGGTCAGTCCCCTCGGAGATGTTTTTGAGCGCAGTGACCACGCGCTTGTGGTCGGCCTTTATAGTTGCTGTGACCTCGCCGTCCCAGATGGTTTCATACAGCTCCCGGACGAACGGCTCCGGGTGCTCCAGCATCCACGGGCCCGGCGCGCGAAGAAGTCTTTGATAGTCCGCTTCATGCAGCGGGGCGTCGAGCTTCATGCACAGGTCATTGTGCTTGATCTTCTTTTCCAGTGTGATGAACGAGAGGTCGTCGTTATAATAGCGGATGCGGAATTTTTCCCGGCGCTGGATGCCGTCGAGCTTTTCCCGCAGTGCCTTGTCGCGGTAGTTATCAAAATAGACGCTGCGGATCGTATACCGTCCGTCCGCACCCGCGTGCGGGTCGCGCTGCATGACGGGCCTGAGCCGCTGCCGAAGGGCAAGGTAGGCGGCAAGGCTGACCGGATATTTCAGCTCATGCTGGCAGTTCCCGGTAAGCTCCATGTGGATGCTCCTTTCTGGTTATGTCTGCGGATAGGTTACAGGATCAACCTGAAACGCCCCTGAAAAAGTGCGGTTTCTGCCTGCAATTTTGTATCAATTCGTGTGAAGTCTCCGGTACGGCGGCAAAAAGTGTTTGAATTTCTTATCCGGAGCTGCTATAATGGCAATACAACGTGTGGCGTTTCTGCGTAAATCCGGTTGCAGAAACGCCGCGCGCTTTTTTTGCGGAAATGCGGAAATGTTAACAGATCGTGCAGCAGAAATGCGTAAGTCCGGATTTGTCGGGCTTACGCATTTCTGATTTTTTCGGCAGAAAGGTGAATCATATGGAAACTGGAAACGAATTTTTGGGGACGGAACGGATCGGCAGGCTCATGCGGCAATATGCGATTCCCTGCATCATCTCGCTGCTGGTAGGCGCGCTGTATAACATCGTCGACCAGATCTTTATTGCGAATGCGAGCTACCTCGGCTCCTACGGCAACGCGGCCAACACGGTCGTGTTCCCGCTGACGGTCGTCGCGCTGGCGATCGCCGTCATGGTCGGTGACGGCTGCTGCGCCTTTGTCAGCATGGCGCTGGGCCGAAACGAGATGGCAGACGCAAGGCGCAGCGTCGGCAACGCCGTCGTGCTGTCAGTGGCAGGCAGTCTTGTTTTGACGGCTGTCTATCTCATTTTTGCAGACGGCATCATTGCCATGTTCGGCGGGACGGTCAACACAGAGACCTTCCGGCACTCGCAGGAGTATTTCTTTTATATCACGCTGGGCATCCCGTTCTATATGTTCGGGCAGGCCATGAACCCCGTCATCCGGGCAGACGGCAGCCCGCGGTTTGCCATGGTCTCCACGCTGGCGGGCGCTGTTATCAACATCATTCTCGACCCCATTTTCATTTTTGTTTTCAAATGGGGCATGATGGGTGCGGCTGTCGCCACGGTCATCGGGCAGGTCGCGACTGCGCTTCTTGCCGTGTGGTATCTGCTGCACATGAAGATCATCAAGCCGGCAGCGGGCGATTTTCTTCTGCGCGGAACGGTCTGCGGGCGGATGCTGTCGCTTGGCGTGACCAGCTTCCTCTCGCAGATCAGCCTTGTGGCGGCGATGGCTGCAATCAACAATATGCTCCGCAAATACGGCGCGCTGGACGCCGTGTTCGGACAGACGCAGTATGCGCAGATCCCGATGGCCGTCGTGGGAATCGTGATGAAATTCTTCCAGATCGTCATTTCCATCGTCGTCGGCATGGCAGCGGGATGCATCCCCATCGTCGGCTACAACATGGGCGCGGAGAAAACGCTGCGCGTCCGGGCGCTGTTCACCAAACTGCTGATCGCGGAAGCGCTGGTGGGCGCGGCCGCGCTCGTGCTGGCTGAGTGCTTCCCCCGGCAGCTCATCGCGATCTTCGGCGCGGCCAATGAGAGCAGCTATTACACCGAGTTCGCCGTCAAGGCGTTCCGCATCTATCTGTGCATGATGGTGCTGGCCTGCGTGAACAAAGCCTGCTTCATCTTCTTGCAGGCGGTCGGCAAGGCGTTATCCTCCACGCTGCTGTCCATGTTCCGCGAGGTGGTGTTCGGCGTTGGCTTTGCGCTGCTGCTGCCGGTGTTCTTCGGGCTGGACGGCGTTTTGTATTCCATGCCGGTCTCGGATATCCTGACGTTTCTTATTTCAGCCGTTATCATCGTCAGAACCTACCACGAACTGGATCCGGAGGGCATGCAGAAAAAGCCGGCGCAGGCATGAAGCAAAACGCGTCTTACAGGCGGAAGGCAGCCGCGGCTGCCTTCCGCCTGACGTGCTTCTCTTAAAAGTAAAACTGACGGCTTGACTTTTGCATTGCAGCTTGCTATCCTTCGGTTAGAGAACATGAACTGAGGAGACTTGTCTATGAAAATTCTGGTATTCGGTGCGGGCGTGCTGGGCTGCAATCTGGCAAGAAATATGCTCCGCGCCGGGAAGGACGTCACACTGCTGGCCCGGGGACGCTGGGCGGAGGAGATTCGGAAGAACGGGCTGCAGATCAAGGACAAATTTTCGCCCCGCGTATCGGTCAGCCGTATCCCGGTCGTGACGGAGCTGGGGCCGGACGACCGGTACGATGTGATCTTTGTCGTTCTGCGCTATACGCAGCTGGATTCGATCCTGGACACGCTGCGGGCGAACCGGACGAAGAACATTGTCTTTGTGGGCAACAACGTGCGTGCAAGAGCGCTTGCCGCTTCCCTGCCGGAGAAAAACGTGCTGTTCGCCTTTGCATCCTCGGCGGGGCATCGCGAGCCGGATCGGGTGGCTTCCATTGACCTGAAAAAAATCACCATCGGCCAGCTTGCAGACGCGCCCTCCAACGAGCAGCTGATCGGGCAGATCTTCGAGGGGACAAGGTACAAGGTCGCCTATGAGCCGAATATGGAGGATTATCTCCTCTGCCATGCGGCGTTCGTGCTGCCGGTGGCCTTTGCGTGCTACAAAACGGACGGCGATCTGAAAAAGCTCAAGGGCAGCACGGCGTACCTCAGCCGGATGCTCGACGCCAACATCGAGGGCTACCGCGCCATCCGGAACGCAGGGCACGAGATCCTGCCGAAATCGGACACGGAGTTTGAGGGCGCCGCATACCGCAGAACCTGCCTGCGGTTCTTCAAGCTCATGTGCGCGACAAGTCTCGGCAAGATCTGCGCATCCGAGCATGCCATGAACGCGACTGACGAAATGAGCGCGCTGAACCGCGATCTGAAGCAGTTCTTTGATGCACACGGCGCGCAATACCCGGTATGGCGGGAGCTGGAAGCGGAAGCCGGGAACTACCTGAAATAACAGCCCGGCAAACCAAAACACCCACGCGCACAAAGCTGTACGCGTGGGTGCTTTTTCTGTTCTGCGCTCCGGATCGGGGCTTCAGTTCTGTGTCTGCCCGTAGTAGGCGTTTTTGCCGTGCTTGCGGAGATAATGCTTGTCCAGCAGCTCCTGCTGCATGCGGGTCTGGGCGGGATTGAGCTGGAGCGAATGGAAGTTCATGAACGCGACCTCTTCGAGGACGACCGCATTATGGACAGCTTCCGCGGCGTCCTTGCCCCAGGTGAACGGGCCGTGGCTGTGGACAAGGACAGCGGGGATTGCGGCGGGATCCTTGCCCGCGAACGTCTCAACGATCACATTGCCGGTCTCTTTTTCATATTCGCCCGCGATCTCTGCCGGGGTCATTTCGCGCGTGCAGGGAATCTCGCCGTAGAAGTAATCGCCCTGTGTCGTGCCGAGCGGCTGGATGCCGACGCCTGCCTGTGCAAAGCTCGTCGCCCAGCGCGAATGCGTGTGGACGATGCCGCCGCAGGCCGGGAATGCCTTATAGAGCACCAGATGCGTCGGCGTGTCGCTCGACGGCTTCCATTTGCCCTCGACGACGTTGCCGTCCAGATCGACCACGACCATATCCTCTGCCGTCATGCCGTCATACGGCACGCCGGAGGGCTTGATGACGACCAGACCGCTCTCACGGTCGATGCCAGAAACATTGCCCCATGTGAAGGTGATCAGGCCATGCTTGGGAAGCTGAAGGTTTGCTTCCAGCACGTCCTGTTTCAGTTTTTCCAGCATGTCGTACCTCACTTCAGCTTCCACGCGAGGTCGTTCAGGAACAGCTCGTGTTCCAGACCTTCGACGGTGGTATCCTTGGTGATGTGGACAAACTCAATTTCCATCATGCGCGCCCAGTCGCGCAGCTGCTCGGCAGTCACGTCGTAGGAAAGGACAGTATGATGGGCACCGCCCGCGGTGATCCAGCACTCGACGCCCGTGGTGAGGTCGGGCATGGCGCGCCACATAACTCTGGCGGCCGGCAGGTTCGGCATGGGCATGATGGGCTTGACGGCTTCGATGTCCTGCACGATGAGGCGGAGCCTTCCGCCCATGTCGATGAGACTGACAACGACGCCCTTGCCTGCCTTGCCTTCAAAGACGAGTCTGGCGGGATCCTTTTCGTTCATGCCAATGCCGAGGAAGTGCGTCTCGATGCGCGGACGGCCGGCTGCCACGGACGGGCAGACCTCGAGCATGTGCGCGCCGAGGGAATATTCCTGCCCCTTGACGAGGTGGTAGGTGTAGTCCTCCATGAATGCGGACGCGCCGTTGCCGTTTTCGCCCATGGCCTTCAGAATGGCGGTCATGGCCGCGACCTTCCAGTCGCCCTCGCCGCCGTAGCCGTAGCCCTGCGCCATGAGGTGCTGGGAAGCAAGGCCGGGCAGCTGCTCCATGCCGTAGAGGTCTTGGAACGTATTCGAGAACGCCTTGCAGCCCTCCGCGTCCATCATCTTCTTCATCGCGATCTCCTCGCGCGCTTGATAGCGGATGGCGGCGATATCGTCGGTCGCAATGTCGTACTTTTCGCGGTAAACGTCCATCAGAGCGTCGATCTCCGCTTCCGTGACGGCGTTCATTTCCTTCACGAGATCACCGACGGCCCACGTGTTGACTTCCCAGCCGAGCTTCTTCTGGACTTCCACTTTATCGCCCTCGGTGACAGCGACGTTGCGCATGTTATCGCCGAAGCGCATGACCTTCATGTCCTTCGAAACGGCCACGCCGATGGCGGCCTTCATCCAGCTGCCGATGCGGGCCTGCACGTCTTCATCCTGCCAGTAGCCGGCGATGATCTTGCGCGGCTTGCGCAGGCGTGCGCCGATGAAGCCATGCTCGCGGTCGCCGTGCGCGGCCTGATTGAGGTTCATGAAGTCCATGTCGATCTCCTCGTTGGGGATCTCACGGTTATACTGGGTAGCAAAATGCAGCCACGGCTTCTGGAGCAGATCCAGACCATTGATCCACATTTTGGACGGGCTGAACGTATGGCACCACGTAACGATACCGGCGCAGGAGTCGTCGAAGTTTGCTTCCTTCACGACCTGCGTGATCTCGGCGCTGGACTTGGCCGTGACCTTGTATTTGAGCGGATACGGCAGGACAGCGGAGAGCTTCTGCGCCATCTCCTCCGCGCGATTGGCGACCGTGGTCAGGACGTCTTCACCATAGAGCGTCTGCGAACCGACGATAAACCAAAATTCGTATTTTTTCATCGGAAATCCTCCTTAAAATGCTGCAACAGCAGCCCTTTCCGCAGCAAGGCAGCTGCGATACTGTGCAAGATAGCGGTCGAAGCCTGCGGCGTCCTCGGGGTCGGGCGCAAGCGTCGTGCTGCGCACGGCGGCGAAGATCTCGCCGGACAGGTAGCTTTCAAGCGTCTGCCCTTCCGTCTTCTGCACCATGTAGGACGCGAGCAGCGCCATGCCATACGGGCCGCCCTCGCCTGCCGATTCCATGCAGGTGACGGGTGCGTGGCAGGCCGCAGCCATGTACTTCTGGCCGACGACCGGCGTCTTGAACAGACCGCCGTGGCCGGTCAGGCTGTCGATGGCGACATGCTCTTCCGCAAGGATGTCCATGCCGATCTTGAGCGTCGCCATGGTGGCGTAGAGCTGGGAGCGCAGGAAATTGGCAAGGGTAAATTTGCTTTCCGGCTTGCGGACGACCATGGGGCGGCCCTCGTCAAAATGCGTGACGCCCTCGCCCGCCATATAGTTGTACGTCAGAACGCCGGAGCAGTCGGTCTCTCCCTCAAGGCTCTTCTGATAGAGCTTCGTGAACAGCTCGCCGGTGGACACTTCCGCGCCGAAGAGCTTCGCGGTCTCGCCGAGCAGGGAGACCCAAGCGTTCATGTCGTTCGTGCAGTTGTTGCAGTGCACCATGGCGACAGGCTTACCGCTGGGCGTCGTGACCATGTCGATCTCGGGATAGACCTTTGACAGGGGCTTTTCGAGGACAACCATGGCAAAAATGGACGTGCCGGCCGAGACGTTGCCCGTTCTGGGTGCGACGGCGTTCGTCGCCGTCATGCCGGTGCCTGCGTCGCCCTCCGGCGGGCAGAGCGGAATACCGGCGGGCAGGAGCCCGTCCAGATAGCGGCTGCCGGCTTCTGTCAGCGTTCCTGCCGCCTGTCCGGCTGTCAGGACGGTGGGCAGCACGCTGCGGATCGTCCAGTCAAAGCCGTATTTTGCAATCAGGGCGTCAAATTTGTCGAGCATGGCCGCGTCATACGTCAGCGTCTGGCTGTCAATGGGGAACACGCCGGACGCTTCGCCGACGCCAAGGACGTTTTCGCCGGTGAGAAGATAATGGACATAGCCCGCAAGCGTGGTGATATGGGCGATGTTTCTGACGTGCGCTTCCTCATTCAGGACGGCCTGATACAGGTGCGCGACGGACCAGCGCTGCGGGACGTTGAAGCCGAACGCTTCCGTGAGCGCTTCCGCGGCTTCGCCGGTCATGGTATTCTGCCACGTGCGGAACGGGGCAAGCAGGTTCCAGTCCTTGTCAAAGGCCAGATAGCCGTGCATCATGCCGGAGACGCCCATGGCGGCAAGCGCGCCCGGCAGCTCGCCGAGATTCCGGATCGCCGCGCGCAGCCCCGTCTGCACGTCCTCCATATGGTACGTCCAGACGCTGTTCTCCAGCGTGCTCTTCCACGTATAGTCGCCGCTTTTTACGATCGAATGCGTCTCATCGAGTAAAACTGCCTTGATGCGGGTCGAACCGAGCTCAACCCCGAGAACGTACTGTTTCATACTGCAAAACCTCACGAATCTTTATTTTTGCGGGAAAGGACAATGCTCTGGATGACCAGGAACAAACATATCATAGCAGCAACCGTGATATTTGTCCACCATGCTTCGTCAAGACCCAGTGAGGAAACGATATTTTTGATCGTGCTCAGAGACAGAACGCCAAAGAGCGTGCCGATGATATTGCCGACGCCGCCGGTCAGCATCGTGCCGCCGATGATGGAGGACGCGATGGCGTTCATTTCCGCGCCGCTGGCATGCGACGGGGAACCGGAGCCGACATGCAGGAAGTAGACGAAGCCGCCGATGCCTGCGAGAATGCTGCAGATCAGGTGCGCAAGGAACTTGGTGCGCTTGACATTGATGGCCAGCATGTTTGCGCTGTAGCTGTTGCCGCCAACTGCATAGACGCTTCTGCCGAACTTCGTCCAGCGGAGCACCACGAACAGAACTGCGACCACGATCAGCGCAACGACGACGCCGATCTCCACATAGGCCGGGACGTATGTGCCGAGCTTATTGACGGAGCCCATGCCAGGGACATAGATACGCGTCTCCTTGAGCGCCTTGAAGGCTTCGTTTTCCACGTTGAACTGCGTGGCGTTGACGATGGTCGTCATGCCCTTGGCAAAGAACATGCCGGCAAGCGTGACGATAAAGGGCTGGATCTCAAGATACGCGATCAGGAAGCCCTGCACAAGGCCGAAGGCCGTGCCGATACCGAGGGCAAGCAGAATTGCCGTCAGGACGGTGCCGCCCTGATAGTCAAGGTTGACCGCGCAGCTCATGCAGACGAGCGCCGTGAGCGTGCCGACGGAAATGTCGATGCCGCCGGTGATCATGACAAGGCTCATGCCGCAGGAGAGGATGAGAAGCGCCGCGTTTTCATTGAGGATGTTAAAGAATGTCTGCGGCTTTTTGAAGCCGGAGCCGAGGAACAATACCGCGCACAGATACATGACGGCAAATACGCAGATCGTGATGATGAGCAGCAGCTTTGCGTCTGTCAAGCGGCTTCCGCGCGTGAGCGTGGTCTGCTTTTGATTATTCCGCATGGGTGCCGGCCTCCTTCTTTTCTTCGGTTCTGTGCCGTTTTTTGAGTGCTTCCAGCTTTTCGCGGACCGTCGGCGCGCTCAGCACGACGAGGATGATGACCACGACCGCCTTATAGGCAGGCAGAGCGCTGGAAACGACGTTGAACTTGAAGAGCGTCGTGGTAAGGAACTGGATGACATACGCGCCGAGGACGGAGGCCCAGATGTTGAACTTGCCGCCGGAGAGCGCGTTGCCGCCGAGCGCGACGGCGAGGATCGCGTCCATTTCAATGTCCTTGGCCACGACGGAATAGTTGATGGTGGAGAAGCGGCTGACCTTGATGAAGCCCGCCACGGCCACGCAAAGACCGAGGATGACATAGGTCAAAAACTTCACAAACTGCGGATGGATGCCGTTGAGCCGCGCGGCGCTGGCGTTGATGCCGACCGCCTGCGAGTACAGGCCAATGTTCGTGAACCGCAGCAGCGCCCAGGCGAGGATCATGCAGATGACGGCGATGAAGATCGGCGTCGGGACTGCGATGCCCGGCAGGAAGTTGCCGTAGTAGGCGAAGGACGGATCGGAGATCATGGGCAGCTCGTTATTGTTGATCCACGCGGCGATGGATCGGCCGGCCGTGTAGAGGATCAGGGTCGCGACCATCGGCTGGATCTTGAAGACTGCGACGAGCGTGCCGTTGAATGCGCCGAAGAGCATCGACACGACGCAGCAGGCCAAAAACGCCACGATGATGGGCGCCTGAAGTGTATCCGGGCGGGAGTTGGTGCCGCACAGCACGCGCAGCACGACGCTGCCTGCGATGGCGATGGTGGAGCCGACGGAAATATCCTGTCCACCGGACGCCGCGGTGACGAGCGTCATGCCGATGGCGAGGATGACAAGCTCGGACGCGTTATCGAGGATCGTGATGAGGTTGCCCGTGAGGACCAGATCGCCGAGGCTGTTTTCCTTCAGCGTGACGGCAAAGAACGACGGGTCGGCAACGAGGTTAAAGATGATGAGCAGCAGAAGCGCTGCCAGCGGGATGAAGATCTGTTTCCGCACAAGGCGGGTCAGGAAGTTCCCCTGCCGTTTTTCGGTCGTTTCGTTCATGCCTGTTCACCTCCGGCAATGGTTTTCATGATGCTGTTCTGGTTGAGGTCGCTGCCGCGCAGCTCGCCGACGACCTGCCGGTCACGCATGACGATGAGGCGCGAGCAGACGCGGAGCATTTCGTCGATCTCGGACGAAATGAACGTCACGCTCTTGCCCTCTGCGGCAAGCTGCAGAACGAGCTTCTGGATCTCGACCTTGGTGCCGACATCGATGCCGCGCGTCGGCTCGTCGAGGATCATATAGACGGGGTTCGCCAGCAGCCAGCGCGCCAGAATGACCTTCTGCTGGTTGCCGCCGGAGAGCGCCTTGATGGGCGTGTCGGTCGAGGCCGTCTTGATATTCAGGAGCTTGATGTATTCCTCGGCGTACTGCTCCGCCTTCGCCCTGGAAATGGGATGGAAGAAGCCGTCGAGCACCTGCCGCGCGAGAATGATATTATCGCGCACGGAAAGATCGCCGATGATGCCGTCGCGCTTGCGGTCCTCCGGCAGATAGCTGATGCCGTGCTTCATGGCGCTGAGCGGAGAGGTGATCTTCACGGGCTTGCCGTCCATCTTTACGGTGCCGCCCGAGACATGATCCGCGCCGAAGATCGCGCGCACGGATTCGCTTCGGCCGGAGCCGAGAAGACCCGTAAAGCCGTTGACCTCACCCTTGCGGATGGAGAAATCAAACGGCCGCACGCCTGCCGCGCTGGAAAGTCCTGTGGCCTCGTAGACCACATCCGCGCCCTCCAGCGCGTCCGCAGCACTGTCGCTCTTGATTTCGGACAGGTCGTCCAGCTCCTTGCCGAGCATCTTGGACACGAGCTGCACGCGCGGCAGGTCTGCGATCTTGTATTCGCCGACGAGCTTGCCGTCGCGCAGGACCGTGATGCGGTCGCAGACGGCGTAGACCTGCTCGAGGAAGTGCGTAACAAAGATGATGCCGACACCGCGCGATTTGAGGTCGAGCATGAGCTTGAAGAGCTTTTCGACCTCCTGCTCGTCGAGAGACGAGGTCGGCTCGTCGAGGATGAGCACCTTGCACTCCATATCGACCGCGCGCGCGATGGCGACCATCTGCTGCACGGCGATGGAGCAGCTGGACAGCTGCTGCGTGGGCGCGGCAGGGATGGCCAGCGCTTCGAGGAGCTTCTTTGCGCCCGCGTTCATTTTGCGCCAGTTCGTAAAGCTGCCTTTGGTTCTTCCGATATATAGATTCTCCGCCACGGTCAGATTCGGGCAGAGTGTGATTTCCTGATAAACCGTACTGATGCCGACCTTGAGCGCGTCCTGCGTCGTGCGGATCTGTACGGGGGCTCCCTCCATGGAAATAGAGCCTTCGTCTTTGGGATATACGCCTGTGAGTACCTTGATGAGCGTGGATTTACCTGCGCCGTTCTCGCCCATCAGCGCGTGGATTTCGCCCTTGCGCAGCGTGAAGTCCACACCGTCAAGCGCACGGACGCCGGGGAAGAATTTGCAGATCCCCCGCATTTCCAGTAAAGCTGTTTCCTGCATTGCGTTCGCCTCCATAATGGCATGCTGCGTGCAGCGCGGATACACGGAATGATCCATATACGCCGTGCCGCACGCAGCCGTTCAAGTCATATGATGCTGTGTGATCTGATCTGATCAGATGCCGTAGTTGTCAACGTCTTCCTGCGTGATGGTGGAAGCGTCGAAGCCCTTCTCGTCCATGATGATG
>CAKUHB010000024.1 GCA_934655875.1 uncultured Oscillospiraceae bacterium | reverse complement strand
GCGGAGTCGGTTACGGTCATCGAATCGTTCTTGGTGCCGTCGATGTAATACTCGACACTGTAGCCGTAGCTATCCTTGACGTAGTACACCTTGATGACGTTGTTCGCCGCAACTGCGCTGATGGTCAGCGGGAAGTTTTCGGTCTTTTCCAGCTTGTAGCCGGTCGGGCACTTGACGGGGTAGCTGTTGATGACTGTGCCGAAGTCAGCGGAGTCGGTTACGGTCATCGAATCGTTCTTGGTGCCGTCGATGTAATACTCGACACTGTAGCCGTAGCTATCCTTAACGTAGTACACCTTGATGACATTGTCCGCCGCAACTGCGCTGATGGTCAGCGGGAGGTTTTCGGTCGTGTCCAGCTTATAGCCGGTCGGGCACTTGTTGGGATAGGTTGTGATCTCAGCTTCATATTCAGCCGAAAGGGTTGCGGTCAGCGTATCATCCTTCGTACCGTCGATGTAATACTCGACGGTGTAGTTGTAGCTTTTGATCTGCCAGACGGCGTAGAGGTCGTTCGAATCGACGTTGTCGATCACAGCGGAAGCGCCCGCTGCGTAGTCATCACCAGAACCGTCTGCTTTTGTGTTCCAGCCGGCGAAGGAGTAGCCCGTGCGTGCGGGCAGCTGGGTTTCCGCATAGGACTTGACTGTGACCAGACCGTTGTTGGCAATATCTTCTTCAGAATAGGTCTCGTCCGTCGTGCCGAAGTTATTGTGGTAGGTCAGTCTGACTGTACCGGTCTTGTCGCCGAAGACCGCGTAGAGGGTGGTATTGGCGGTCATTTCGATGGTCGCGCCGGGTCTGTAGGCCACGGTGGTGCTTTCCGCAGACGTAGCCCAGCCGAGGAAGACCTTGTCCGCGGATTCGTAGTTCTTGACGACTGCGTCGGTGTTCTTGGCGTAGCGGTTGCTGTCAACGACAAGCGTCTCGTCGTCGTCGACGCTGTAGATCAGCGTGTAGCCGGCCTTGCTGCCGACCTTGGCGTACAGGTCATAATTGCCGCGGATCTCGGTATCGAAGTTGAACGGGGTGCCGTCCGCAAACGTCCAGCCGTAGAACTCGTCATCGGTTCCAACGTGGACACGGCCTTTCGGCGCCTGATCTTCCGTGATCTTCGAGCCGTGCGCGATGCCCGTGATCTCGTCCAGTTTGGTTGTATCCTGCCAGAATCTCACGGTATGGATCGGAGCGACCCACCTGGCGTAGAGGGTAATGTTCTGCGCCGGCATGGTCTTGCCGGTGAAGACATACACGTCGCCTGCGCCCTGCTCGTTGTCGTACCAGCCGACAAAGACGTAGCCTTCCTTGCCTTCGGGCGGGGTGGTGGGTGTGTAGGATTTTTGGGAGATATCCGCTCCGAACTTGACGGTCTCAGTCTTTACCATCTGGCCGCCGCTGATGAATATGAGGTCATAGCTGTTGCGTTCATAATAGAACTTTGCGCCGTTATATCTATCGCCGTCTTTCGCACTCAAACGTGTATTGCATGTAAAGCCGGTGATCGGATAGCGGTCTTCCTTTGAAACCATTACACCAGACGGAGCAGAATCCGTATGATGCAGCTTGTAGGTCTTTCCACCTACTACCGTGCCAGTTTCACCCGGCAGAACCTCAAGATAATACTCTGCTTTTGCATTGGTACCAGACTGCTGGCCGTAGAAACTCTGTCCCCCTAGCGGCATGGTGTCAATGTTGCCCTGCGCTGTTTTATCCAGGTCAGGAGCTTTATTAACAAACCAGCTGCCACCCGGCCATTTGTCGCTGATTTTCGCGCCATATTTGGCCGTGATGCGTTTGCTTGTATCCTCGTCTCTGCCATATCTGTCGTTATAGAACTTCACAGTGTACAGATTGCGCTTGTAACAGACGCTTACGATGGTGGAGCCGTCGCCGGCAATGGTCTGCTGCGTGATGGGCTGGGCAGTGAAGCCCGAATAGCTCTTTGCAGCTGCCGCCGTCAGATCACCGGCTGCGCCTGTTTTCGTCTCGATGTTCTTGTCGGTGGAGTAATCGTCATCATCGGCGTTCTCCAGCATGTGCAGGACGGTGTAGCTCACGGCGTTCTTCGCGATCCAGCCTGCATAGACGGTGGTGCTGGACGTGATGGAGGAGAAGTCCGCGCGCTCCGTGCAGTCCGCATCCCGATACCAGCCGCCGAAGGTGTAGCCGGGCTTGGACGGCTCCGTCGCCGGCTCGATCGGGGCAGTGGTGAAGAACTGCGGGGCGATGTAGCTGCCGCCTTTGGTGTTGAAGGTCAGCCAGCTGCCGGTCTCGACGACGGCGTAGAGGACGTAGATCTCTTCGCCGTATGTAACCGTTTCCACCGCGTTGCCGTCGGCGTCCTCCCAGCCGGTCACGGCCTGCGTGGCTTCGACCGGGAAGGTCACGTCGGACGTTGTGACGCTCCCCTTCTCGGGAATGGTCTTACAGCCGACAACGCGGCCGTTTTCCTGCTTGTCCATGAACAGGAGGTACTGGACATTGTCGAACTTTGCAATGACCTTGACCTCTTTTTCCGCAACGCTGGCGACCGTGCCGAAGGTGACATCGCTGCCATCCTCATAGACCCAGCCGAGGAACTTGCCTGCGCCGTTGGGCGCGGCAGGCTCGTTCAGCGTGTCGCCTGCTTTGACGATCTGCGTATCGACAACATCCTCGCCTACATAGAAGGTGTAGGTCGCCCGGCCGGTAGTGCCGGGAAGGATCGACATTACCGATATGTCCTTTGCCGCGATCGTTGGGATCATGCCGATCACCATTACGACAGCGAGCAGGAATGCAAGTAATCGTTTCTTCATGTTCGTCTTCTCCTTGTGTGATGTTCAAAATTGGCTTCTTGTGCGGCCTGGGCAGACCGAAAATGGCACTCATGCCTTTTTTGGCATAAAACCTATGGGTATGCTTCCATTTCCAGTAAAAGTAGTGAACACTACTTTTTCTTATCCTACCACAACTGGATGAAATATGCAAGTGTTTGAAGCGTTTTTCCAGCCAATTGTGGTTTGCATGCCAATTATAACATGGAAGGATGTCGGATACAAGATGAATGAGGGGGAAAGAAATTTGGAGGTTGCTGCAAGGCTGATCATCTCCTGCAAATTTGCAGGTGCGGTCTCACTTTTTCTTTTGCTTCTCCAAAAGAAAAAGTGACAAAAAGAAAACGAGCCCGGAGGGATTTCGATTTCCCTCCGGACCTCCTTGAACCGACCAAGAAAACCCCTTCGGTTTTCTTGGATCTTTCCCGCGCAAGCTGGCAGATTTGCACCCAAAAATGCCTTCCCCTGGGGGAAGCCGTTTTTGGCCTGTGCAAATACGTACAATTCAGCAAGTTTCGAAAACGCCTTCTATTGACTGCACCCATTCAAAGGCAGTAGCTAACAAAATTGATTCTTACCTAACGGGCGGCGCGTACCAAAGTTCCCGTAAGGTGACTTGGTGCGATTGCAAAAGCTGACAAATTCGTTTCCTGCCTGAATCGCACTGCGGTACAAGCCCCGCGTCCCCAGCACTCTTTTCTCCCCCATCTTTTCTCTTGCGAGAGAAAAGATGGGGCCGTCGGAGACATTAGTCCCCTTCGATCATGCGATAGCCCACGCCGGCTTCGGTGAAGATATAGACGGGCTGGGCGGGGTTTTTTTCGATCTTGCGGCGGATATTCGCCATGTTGACGCGGAGGATCTGGTTGTCGCTGCGCGCACTGGGGCCCCAGAGCTCTTTGATGAGATAGTCATAGGTCAGGACCTTGCCCGCGTGCAGGCCGAGCAGGGCGACGAGCTTATATTCGTTCTGGGTCAGATTGGCGTCGACGCCGTCAATGAACACGCGGTGCTTGCCATAGTCGATGGTCAGAGCGCCTGCGGTAAAGACGCCGGTATTGGCCATGGACGCGCCGCCGTCGGGCGTCCGGGTGTGGCGGATGGCCGCGCGGATGCGCGCGAGCAGCTCTTCGGTGCCGAAGGGCTTCGTCAGATAATCGTCCGCGCCCGCGTCCAGCGCGGCGACCTTATCGCGCTCGTGGCTGCGGGCGGAGACGACGATGATGGGCACCTTCGACCACTGGCGCACGCTCTGCAGGATGGTCATGCCGTCCATATCCGGCAGGCCGAGGTCCAGAATGATCACATCCGGACAGTGCGAGGAGATCATCGTATTCGCCATCGCGCCCGTCCCGGCCATGAGCACATCATAGCCGTTGGCCGTCAGGATCGCCTGCATGAAACCGCGGATGGTCCGTTCATCCTCGATCAGAAGGATCTTCTCTTTGATTTTCATAGCTGTTTCCCTCCAGTGGTAATGTAAAGCGGAGCTGAGCGCCGCCGGATCGGAGATTTTCCGCGCGCATCGTGCCGCCGTGTGCCTGTACGATCGACTTGCAGACGGACAGGCCGATGCCCATATTGCGCCGCTGGTCGGAGATCTCCTCCTGATCGCGGGTCAGATAGCCGTCAAACAGGTGCGGCAGAAGCTCCTTCGCGATCCCCTGCCCGTCGTCCGAGACGGAGAATACGGCGAACGCGCCGTCCTGCTTCAGGCAGAGATCGATCTTTGTCGTCGTTTTGCCGTGCTGGACGGCATTTTCCATGAGGTTGATGAGCACCTGCTCGATGAGGATGATATCCATGGGGATCATCAGCAGCTCCTCCGGCGCGGAGATGGAGACCTTCGTTGCCGGATAATGGCGCTGGAACTTCATGGCCGCGGCAGAAAGCACCTCTTCGCCCGCCTCCAGCTCCTTTTTGATCTGCGACGCGCCGGACATGCGCGTGACGGACAGCAGGTTCTCCACCACGCCGATGAGCCAGTTGGACTCGTCGCGCATGTTTTCAAGCAGACTGCGGCGCGTTTCGGGCGAGAGCTGCTCGCCGTTCTCCAGGATCACGTCAATGCCGCCCACGATGGCCGTCAGCGGCGTGCGGATATCGTGGGAGACGGCGCGCAGGAGGTTGCCGCGCATTTTCTCCTTTTCCGCTTCGGCGCGGAGCTTTTCCTGCTGCTTGATCTGGGTGGTCAGCGTACTGACCACGACGGACACGGCCAGCATGACGACAAACGTCAGGGGGTAGCCCGCGATGGTGAAATTCAGCTGCATATAGGGATAGGTAAAGATCCAGTTGACGCCGAGCACGCCGATGACCGACGCAAGAAGGCCGAAGAGATAGCCGTCGGTAAAGCGGGAAACGAGGACGACGGCCAGTTCAAAAATCAGCGCGACATACACGTCGGACGAATCGAACATCCGCAGTACCGCGCACAGCGCGGCCGCAGCCGTCAGCACGCCGAGACAGACGGCGCAGTCCCGCCACGAGAAGCGGAACACCTGCCGCAGGCGCTCCCGAAAGGTCGGCTCTTTCTTCCCCTGTGTCATATCCATATATCCTCACCCATTATAGAATAGCATAAAATAAAAAACGCGTCGTGTTAAGGCTCCGTTAAGAACGCCGGCATTCCGCGAAAAACGCAGCCTATGGGGCTGCGTTTTCAGATCACATATTCATCTGCCGCGTCGCCGGAGGTCAGGCTGGAAAGGGAGACGGAATCGAGATAGCCGGCGATGCATGCGTCAAGCTTCTGCCAGACGCCGGCGACGGCGGAGACGGTCTCCCGCGGGGTCAGCTCCGCGTCTCCAAGGCTGGAGAGCGTGCCCTCCGCTTCGCGCAGGATCCCGCCTGCGGTATAATCCGCCGGTTCGCGCGTCAGGCGGTAGCCGCCGCCCTTGCCGTGCGCGCCCTCGATCAGACCGGCCCTGGCAAGGGTCAGCATGATGCGCTCGAGGTATTTCTGCGAAAGCTCCAGCCGGGCCGCCGTCTCCTTGACGGGGATGTAGCCGCCCGTGCGGTGTTCGGCAAGATCGATCATGACGAGCAGGGCATAGCGCCCGCGGGAGGAGATCAGCATGGCGCGTCCTCCCGGGCGATGATGCCGCCGCCAAGGACGATCTCGCCGTCGTACAGAACTGCCGACTGCCCCGGTGTGATGGCGCGGAGCGGTTCGTCGAAGACGAGCCGGACGGCGTTCTCCCCTGCCGGATAGACCGTGCAGGGCTTTTCCGGCTGGCGGTAGCGCGTCTTTGCGCTGCACCGGTACGGAAGCGCAGGCGTTTCACCGGAGATCCAGTGCATGTTGGAGACGAGACATTCCGACGTGTAAAGCGCGGAGTCCGGGCCGACGACGACGGCGTTCTGCTCCGGCAGGATCTTCACGACGTAGATCTTCTCGCCTGCCGGGAGCGCAAGGCCGCGGCGCTGACCGACGGTATAATGGATGATGCCGCGGTGCGTGCCGACGACATTGCCGTCAAGGTCGAGGAACGGGCCGGGCTGCGGCGTTTTTCCGGTGCGCTGGATGATGATCTTCGCGTAATCGCCGTCCGGCACGAAGCAGATGTCCTGACTGTCGTGCTTGCGGGCGTTGATGAGACCGGCATCAGCTGCAATTTCCCGCGCATCGGTCTTATGCAGGCCGCCAAGCGGAAATTTGACCCGCGCAAGCTTCTCCTGCGTCAGATCGTACAGGACATAGCTCTGATCCTTCGACGCGTCGACCGCTTTTTTGAGGACGTATTTGTCCCCGTCGCGCTCGATGCGCGCATAGTGGCCGGTCGCGATATACTGGCAGCCCATGACGTCCGCGCGCTCGAAGAGCTTGTCGAATTTCAGATAGCGGTTGCAGTCAATGCAGGGGTTCGGCGTGATCCCGTGCTCGTAGGCGTCCACAAAGCGGTCGATGACGCAGGCGCCGAACTTATCCTTGAGGTTGAAGACGTAAAACGGGAAGCCCAGCCGGTAGGCGACGCTGCGGGCGTCCTCCGCATCGTCGAGCGAGCAGCAGGTATGGCCCTTGGGGATGCCCGCGTCCTCGTTGTCGTAGAGCTTCATCATGCAGCCCACGCAGTCATAGCCCGCGTCCGTCAGAAGCTTCGCCGCGACGGAGGAATCCACGCCGCCTGACATGGCGACCAGTACCTTTTCAGTTCCCATTGGCAGCATCCGAAGCCTGCATGGCCGCGATCGTGCGCTCCATCAGCTCGTCGAGCGTCCAGCCAAGCATGTCCGCGCCGCGCTCGATGACCTCGCGCGAGCAGCCGGCGGCAAATTTCTTATCCTTGAATTTCTTTTTGAGAGATTTCAGCTGCAAATCCTGCACGCTCTTTGTCGGCAGCATGCGCACGACCGCGCCGATGAGTCCGGTCAGCTCGTCCGTGGCGTAGAGTACCTTTTCCATCTGGTGCTCCGGCTGCACGTCGACGGTCAGCAGGTAGCCGTGGCTCACGACCGCGTGAACAAGACGCTCATCCACGCCATTTTCGCGCAGGATCTCCGCTTCCTTCGTGCAGTGCTGGTCGGGATACTGTTCAAAGTCCAGATCGTGCAGGATGCCGACGGTCTGCCAGAAGTCCGCTTCGTCCGCATAGCCAAGCTCCACGGCGAAATACCGCATCACATCGCCCACGATGCGCGCGTGCAGGCGGTGAAATTCGCCCTCGTTATATTCACACAGCAGGTCCCACGCCTGCTCCTTGGTTGGCAGCATAAAAACGCCTCCTGATTTTTTTGATGATTATAGCACAAAGCTTCTGCCATGTACAGAGCAAGTGTCTGGACATGCAGCCCCAATGCCTTCCCCCGGGGGAGGCCAATTGGGGCCGGTACAGGAAAAAGGCGCGGGGTGGCTGCCCCGCGCCTTTGCAGATTCTTTCAGTCCGCGAACAGCGGCGTCGACAGATAGCGGTCGCCGGTGTCGGGGAGCAGGACGACGATGGTCTTGCCTGCGTTCTCCGGGCGCTTTGCCAGCTCCACGGCCGCGTACAGCGCCGCGCCGGAGGAGATGCCGACCAGCACGCCCTCCTTCTTGCCGACAAGCTTGCCGGTAGCAAAGGCGTCCTCGTTGCTGACGGGCAGGATCTCGTCATAGACCTTGGTGTCCAGCACATCCGGCACGAAGCCTGCGCCGATGCCCTGGATCTTGTGCGCGCCTGCAACGCCCTTGGACAGGACGGGCGAGCTTTCCGGCTCAACGGCGACGACCTTGACGGCGGGGTTCTTGCTCTTGAGATACTGGCCGACGCCGGTGATGGTGCCGCCGGTGCCGACGCCTGCGACGAAGTAATCGACCTTGCCGTCAGTGTCCTCATAGATCTCGGGGCCGGTGGTCTCAAAGTGCGCCTTGGGGTTCGACGGGTTGACGAACTGGCCGGGGACGAAGCTGTTCGGCGTCTGGGCGGCAAGCTCGTCTGCCTTGGCAATGGCGCCCTTCATGCCCTTGGCCGCTTCGGTCAGAACCAGCTCCGCGCCGTAGGCCTTCATCAGCTGGCGGCGCTCGACGGACATGCTCTCGGGCATGACGATGATGATGCGGTAGCCGCGGGCAGCTGCGACGGATGCGAGGCCGATGCCGGTATTGCCGGAGGTCGGCTCAATGATGACGGAGCCGGGCTTCAGCTTGCCGGAGGCTTCGGCGTCGTCGATCATCTTCTTTGCGATGCGATCCTTGACGGAGCCGGCAGGATTGAAGTATTCCAGCTTGGCAAGAACCTTGGCCTGCAGGTTCAGTTCCTTTTCGATATGCGTGAGCTCCAGCAGCGGGGTTTTGCCGATGAGCTGATCAGCGGAAGTGTAAATCTTAGACATAATCAATATCTCCTTTTTATCTGTCAGAATGTGATGGTTTTTTGTAGTTCAGCAGCCGTCACATTCGACATCGGAACATGGCGCGAAGCTTCGTTGAGACTCTCATGCGCTCGCCCTCTCTTTTAGAACCAATCCAGTGGGTTGGTGTTCTTGATTTCATGGCTGTATCCTAGCATTTAATTCCTATGTTGTCAATAGGTTATTTGAAAATTCGCAGAAAAAATCTCCGGCCTGCCGCGGCAGACCGGAGGTTCGTCCGGAACGCTTATTCGTACTGTACGCCGTCGTGCTTGTGGACACCGGTCACGGAGAACTCGACCCACTCGGAAAGGTTCACCGCGTGGTCGCCGATGCGCTCAAAATATTTGGCGATCATCAGAAGATCCAGCGCGACCTCGCCCTGGCTGGGCTCGCGGGCGATGGCGGCGATCAGCGCCTGCTTGACGGCGGTAAAATCGTTGTCGACCAGATCGTCCTGCCCGGCGATCGACTGCGCCAGTGCCACATCGCGGCGGACGAACGCGTCGACGCTCTGCGTGACCATCCCGCTCGCCTGCTGCGCCATGCGGCAGACCAGACGGCAGTCAAAGGTATTGTGGCTGAGGAAGAACGGAATGATCTCAGCAATGTCGGCAGCCTGATCGCCGATACGCTCCATGTCCGTGATCATCTTAAGCGCGGCGGAGATCTGCCGCAGATCGCGGGCGACAGGCTGCTGCTGCAAAAGAAGCTTCAGGCAGAGCGCTTCGATGCTGCGCTCCTGCTCGTTGGTCTGCTCCTCCAGCTCTGCGACCGGCGCGGCCTTCGTCACGTCCTGCTCCTCGAGCGCCTGCGCGGCCAGACTGATCGCGCGGGCGCAGGTCGCCCCCATCTCGGTCAGCTCCTGATTGAGCGTTGCGAGCTGCTGGTCAAATTTGCTTCTCATTATCCAAACCTCCCGGTAATATAATCCTCGGTGCGCTTTTCCTTCGGCTGGTAGAAGAGCTTCTGCGTGTCGTCGTATTCGATCAGCTCGCCCAGCAGGAAAAACGCCGTGCGGTCGGAGATACGCAGCGCCTGCTGCATGTTGTGGGTGACGATGATGATGGTATAGCGCTCCTTGAGGTCGGTCGCCAGCTCTTCGATTTTGGAGGTCGAGATCGGGTCGAGGGCGCTCGTCGGCTCGTCCATCAGAAGAACCTCCGGCTCGACCGCCAGCGCGCGGGCAATGCACAGCCGCTGCTGCTGGCCGCCGGAAAGGCCGAGCGCGCTCTTTTTGAGCCGGTCCTTGACCTCGTCCCAGATGGCTGCGCCGCGGAGCGAGCGCTCCACGATCTCGTCCAGCTCTTCCTTTTTGCGCACGCCGTGCGTCCGGGGGCCGTAGGCGATATTATCGTAGATGCTCATGGGGAACGGGTTCGGCTTCTGGAAGACCATGCCGACCTGACGCCGCAGCTCGTTGACGTCGACCTGCGGGGCAAAGATATTCTGGCCGTGATAGGCCACCTCGCCCTCGATGCGCACGCCGGGCACGAGATCGTTCATGCGATCCAGCGTCTTGAGGAACGTGGATTTGCCGCAGCCGGACGGGCCGATGAGGGCGGTGATGCTCTTTTCGGGGATCTCCATGGAAACGGACTTCAACGCCTTTGTCTGTCCATACCAAAGACTAAGATTCTTCACGTTGATGATAGGATTCATGATATTTTCCTTTCAGAACAGGCTCAAAGGCCAGACCGTACCAGTGGCCCGGCTGACGCCTGACAGTTTCCTGAATACAGCTGTCGCAGAAATCCGCGGCATGCAGCAGCGCCGTCTGCGCGGAGCGTCCGCTCAGAAGCTCGCCGCAAAGGGCGCTTGTAAAGACGTCGCCCGCGCCGTGGAGCATCTGGTCGACATACGGCTTCTGGACAAGACTGACCTGTCCGTCCAGCCTTGCCAGATACCCCATCCGGTTTCCGGACTTGATGCTGGTGATAACGGCGTTTTTGACCTGCTGGGCATAAAGCAGCGTCTCGTCCGCGCAGGAGAAGGACAGGCCCGCCAGAAGCGCGGCTTCCGTCCGGTTCGGCGTGATGAGATCGGCGAGACTGCACAGCTCGCGCATCGCGTCCACGTGCGCGTCCGTAAAGCCGTCATAGAGCGCCTCGCGGTCGCCAAGCACGGGATCGACGATGACGAGCGTCTTGTCGTCCGCGAAGCTGCGGATAAACTCTGCGGCAAGGCGGATCTGCGCCGGGGTGCAGCAGTAGCCGGTCATGATGCAGTCAAATTGGACGCCGATCCGCTTCCAGTGCGCGGCAAAGGTGCGCATGCTGTCCGTCATGTCCTGCACGGCGTAGCCATGAAAGCCGCCGGTGTGCGTGGATAAAACGGCAGTCGGCAGCGGGACGGTCTCCACGCCGTAGCTCGACAGGATCGGCATGGACACGCTCAGCGAGCATTTGCCGAAGCAGGACAGGTCGTTGATGAGCGCGGCGCGCGGCAGGCCGCAGGGGTTGACTGCGTTCATTGGCCGCTCCGTTTCCGGATCCGCTTTCCGATGATCCCGGCGGCAAAGTTGATGAGAAGCGTCAGGATCATGAGGATCGCCGCGATGGCGAACGCCACGTCAAACTCGCCCTCCTCCTTTGCATAGGCATACAGAGCGACGGTCAGCGTTGCGCCGGGGCTGGCAAGGCCGAGGAAGAACTTATTCATCGTATGCGCAAAGCCGGCAGTAAAGAGCAGCGCGGCGGATTCGCCGAGGATACGCCCGGCGGAGAGGATGCAGCCGGTCACGATGCCGTCGATGCAGCCCGGCAGCACGACCGTGCGCACGACGCGCCACTTCCCTGCTCCAAGGCCGAACGCGCCCTCGCGGTAGCTCTGGGGAACGGTGCGCAGGCTCTCCTGCGTGGTACGAAGGACCGTCGGCAGGTTCATGATGACGAGCGTCAGCGCACCCGCGATCAAAGACGTCTGCATGCCGAGAAACTCGCAGAAAAACAGCATGCCGACAAGGCCGTAGATGATCGACGGGATACCGGAGAGCGTCTCGGCGGCATATTCGATCACGGCGACGAGCTTTTTGTTCTGCGCGTACTCCGTGAGGTACACGGCAGCGCCGACGCCGAGCGGCAGGACGATCAGAAGCGACGCCAGCAGGATCTGAAGCGTGTTGCAGATATCCGGCAGAATGCCGATCGTCTCGGAGACGTAGCTTGGTTTTGTGGAGATGAGGTGCCACGTCACATACGGAAGTCCCTTTCCGAGGACGTAGACGATCATAAAGACGACCAGCGCGGCCGTCAGCACGGCGGCAAGGAGCAGCAGGACGCGCATGACGGTGATATAGACCCGTCTGGATGCGGAAAGCTTGTTTGTCAGCATGGGATCACTCCTTTTTGCGCTTCAGGAAGAAGTTGAGCGCCGCATTGATGAGCATGATGAAAAGATACAGAACCAGCGCGATCGAGAACAGCGCCTGCCGCTGTAGACCGGACGCATAGGACATCTCGCTCGCGACCGCCGTGGTGAGAAAGCGCACGCTTTCAAAGAGCGACGGCATATTGGGCGCGTTGCCCGAGACCATCATGACGGCCATGGCTTCGCCGATGGCGCGGCCGACGCCAAGCACGACGGCGGCGGCAATGCCGCTTCTGGCCGCAGGTGCAGACACGCGGAACCACGTCTCGACGGGCGTTGCGCCGAGGGCCAGAGACGCGTCCTCATATTCCTTCGGTACGGCATCAAGGGCGTTGACGGAGACCTTGATGATGGACGGCAGGATCATGATGGCAAGGACGATGATGGCGGCGAGCAGACTCGCGCCGTCGGGCACGTGGAAGAGCTTCCGGATGCCGGGGACGAGCACCAGCATACCAACAAGACCATAGACGACTGACGGAATGCCGGCCAGCAGGCTGACCGCCGATTCCATGACGCTGCGGAGCTTGCCGGGCGCCATCTTGGAGAGGAACACCGCCGTCAGGAAGCCGATAGGGACGCCGATGAGGATCGCGCCGCAGGTGCCGTAGACGCTGGTGAGGATAAACGGGAGAATGCCGTATTTGGGATCCGACGCCGTGGACGCCCACTCGCTGCCGAAGAGAAATTTCCCGAGACCGATCTTTGTAATGGCCGGAAGGCCGGAGATGATCAGATAGACGGTAATGAGCAGGACGCAGCCGACGGTGATGAGTCCTAATAAGAGGAAGACGCCGTGTACGACGTCTTCCATTGTTTGTTTCCGTTTCATATCAGCCGTTCACCGGAACTGCACCGGCGGTCGTGATGTACTGGGCAGCTTCTGCGCTCAGAGCGAAGTCGAAGAACTTCTGGGCGTTGGCAGAGAGCTTTTCGCCGGTCTTGGTCACGAGGACGAACGGGCGCTGGATGACATAGCTGCCGTCCTTGACGGTCTCTTCCGTGGGAGCCACACCGCCGACAGTCAGAGCCTTGACGGTATCCTTGAGGGCTGCGAGGGAAGCATAGCCGATAGCATCCGGGTTCTGGGAGACGGTCGTGATGACGTCGCCGGTGGAGGTCAGCTCCTGACGGTACTGGCAGGCATCCTTGGTGTCGGTGATGGATTCGAAGCCGTCGCGCGTGCCGGAGCCGGCTTCACGGCCGATGAGGACGATCTCAGCGTCATTGCCGCCGACCTCGGACCAGTTGGTGATCTTGCCGGTGTAGATATCGGCGATCTGCTCGACAGTCAGGTCAGTGACGGGGTTTTCGGGGTTGACGATCATGGCGATGCCGTCGAGGGCGACAACCGTCTCGGTCAGGGTGGCCTTCTCATCGTCCTTCAGCGCGCGGCTGGAAAGGCCGATATCGCAGCGGCCTTCGGAGACAGCCTGAATGCCGGAGCCGGAGCCAGTGGGGTTATAGGTCACGTCAATGCCTTCTTTTTCCTTGAACGCTTCGCCCAGCGTGCCGATGACCTTTTCCATCGAGGTCGAGCCGTCGGTCGTGACGGGGCTGGTATCCTTCTTGGCGCAGCCGACGAGCGTCAGCGCAGCAAGGGCAATTACAAGTACAGTGGTGAGAACTTTGGTCATCTTTTTCATTTTGATGATCTCCTTTCATTTGATTCGACATCTTGTCTACGCTCAAGAGGATACTGCCCCAACCTAAAATGCGAAAGCATGGTTGTGTAAAACTTCTGTCAAATTTTCGCGCCGCATGTAAAATTATAAAAAATCGCCCTCCCGCATGGGAGGGCATTTCGTGGGTATTTTCTTATTCCGCGTCCAGCTCATCCAGGATACTTTGAACCTGCTGGGGGGTGTAGTCGTAAATTTTGTCGCAGAACTGGCAGTCGATGTGGATATCCTTGCCTTCGTCGACGATGGACTGCAATTCCTTGCGGCCAAGGCTGATGAGGGTCCTCGTCACGCGGTCGCGCGAGCAGTAGCAGCGGTATTCGACCGGCTGCGTCTCGAGGATCTCAAGCTCGAAGCCGTGCAGGACGGTCTCCAGCACGACCTGGCCGTCCATCCCGGCGGCAAGCAGGCGGCTGACCGCGCCGGCGTTCTGGATCCCGGCCTCGATCTTATCGATGATATCGTCCGGCGCGCCGGGCAGAAGCTGGATGATATAGCCGCCGGCTGCGGTCACGCTCTGATCCTTGCCGACGAGCACGCCCAGCGCGCAGGCCGTCGGGATCTGCTCGCTCTGGGCAAAATAGGCGGTGATGTCCTCGGCGATCTCGCCGGAGACAAGCTCGATGGAGCCGATATACGGCTCCTTCATCCGCAGATCGCGGATGACCGTCAGCGTGCCGTCCGTTCCGACGGCTGCGCCGACGTCCAGCTTGCCGGGGGCCTTTTCCAGCATGGAGATCTGGGGATTTTCCACCCAGCCGCGCACATTGCCGTCCGCATCAGACACGGCAAGCAGGCGGCCAAGCGGGCCGCCGCCCTTGAGCTGAAGCGTCAGGGACGCGTCCTCGGTTTTCTGCATGTTGCCCATCATGGATGCAGCCGTCAGCAGACGGCCGAGCGCCGCAGTGGCGGTGGGCAGGGTCTTATGGATCTGGCGCGCACGCTCGACGATGGCCGTCGAGGTCACGGCGACGGCATTGACAAAGCCGTCTTTTGTCATGGCGCGCACAAGTTCGTCTTTCATGGGGTCTCCTTTCTTGCGCTGAAGAAAATGCGCTGTTCCGTCTGCTTCGGGCGGCGGAGCACCAGATCGCCGTACTGGCGGATATCGGTGAAGCCAGCTTCACGCAGCCATTCTTCCAGCTCCTCCGGTTCGTAGGCGTATTCGATATGCTCTTCAAACGAGCGCTGCCAGCCAGCGTCATGCAGGCGGAAAATGTCCATGCCGTAATAGCACAGGCGTTTCTTTTCATCAAATTCCGTGCGCCAGACGCAGTAGGTATCGTCGGTCTCGTCGAGGAAGACCTGTCCGTCCAGTCCGCGGAGCTTACAGGGGGTATTGATGTCGAACACAAAGAGCCCGCCCGGCGTCAGTGCCTTCGCGACCCGCTGGAACGTTTTGCGGCAGTCCGCGGGTTTTTGCAGGTAGTTGATGCTGTCGAGCGCGCAGATCACGGCGTCGACCGGATCGGCCAGCCGCAGGCACTGCATGCTCTGGCAGATGAAGAACGGGCGGTTGTCAGAAAGCGCCTGCGCCTTCTGTTCCGCTTCGGCCAGCATTTCCTCTGACAGATCCGCGCCGATGACGCGGTAGCCGCGCTGCGCCAGCAGCACAGAAAGCGAGCCTGTGCCGCACGCAAGATCCAGCACCGTCCGGGGCT
This sequence comes from uncultured Oscillospiraceae bacterium, assembly GCA_934655875.1. GTDB lineage: Bacteria > Bacillota > Clostridia > Oscillospirales > Oscillospiraceae > CAG-170. The sequence goes on along the minus strand of CAKUHB010000024.1, from coordinate 25,192 downwards.
GAAGGTGTGCACGCGCGCACAGGCGCTCAAAAAAGGTCAGATTCTTTTCGTATGGAATGTCGTAGGTCAGCTCGTCATAGCAGGCGGCAAGCGTTTCGTAGGCGCTCACGCGTCCGTCTCCTCCTGCTGCTTCTCCTCGTCCTGCTTCATGCGGTCGAAGATGACGCGGTAGGCGCCCATGCCGTAGTTCAGGCTGCGGTTGACGCGGCTGATCGTCGCGCTGGACGCACCGGTCTTTTCAAGGATGTCGTTATAGATCAGGCCGTCGTTGAGAAGCTTGGCCAGCTCGAACCGCTGCTCCATGGCCTTCAGCTCGGAGAACGTGCACAGGTCGGTAAAGAAATCATAGCACTCCTCCACCGTTTGCAGCTTGAGGATGGCGCTGTAAAGCTCGCTTTCGGGGTCGGAGCGTTTGTTGCGATTGTTCAAAGTCAGATATCTCCTTTACTTATGGTGATGCTCAAGTTTATTTATCGTAACACTTTAATGCTTCAAAGTAAAGTGCCGCTTGGAAATTCGTCAGATTGCATGAAAAATTTTCATATTTCCGGGCAGAACCACGAAGAATGCGTGAAAAAGCCCCGCCATTCGTCAAAAAGGAGCGCTGCGGCATGCAGCGCTCCTGATGCATCGATGGGGTGCGGAACTCAGTTCCGGTTGAAGATCTTGAAGATCTCGTCGATATCGTCGATATCCTCCTGCGCCTGCGCGCGGCTGGCGTTCGCCTTTTCCTGGGCGGCGGAGTATGCGCCGATGGGCTTGGCGGGCGCCTGACGCTTCTCGGCAAAGCCGGTGGCGATGACGGTCACGCGCATCTCGTCCTGCAGCTCGTCGTCGAACGCCGCGCCGAAGATGATGTTCGCTTCGGGGTTTGCAGCTTCCATGACGATGTTGGCAGCCGTCTCAACGTCGTCGAGACCGAGATCGTGAGAGCCTGCAATATTGATGAGGACGCCGGTGGCGCCGTTGATGGACGTCTCGAGCAGCGGGCTGGAGACGGCGGCCTGCGCAGCCTGCTCAGCCTTGTCGCGGCCGGTGGCGGAGCCGACGCCCATGTGGGCCTGACCCGCGTTGCGCATGATGGCGGAAACGTCGGCAAAGTCGAGGTTGATGATGACGTTCTCGCTGTAGCCGACCAGCTCGGAGATGGAGCTGACGGCCTGCTTCAAAACGTCGTCGGCGATGCCGAATGCGTTGGCAAAGGTGATCTTCTGGTCGGTGACGAACTTCAGACGGTCATTCGGGATGATGATGAGGGAGTCGACCTTGTCGGACAGGTTGGCAATGCCGGCTTCGGCCTGCTTCATGCGGTTTGCACCCTCGAAGCGGAAGGGCTTCGTGACGACCGCAACAGTCAGGATGCCAGCGTCATGCGCGACCTGCGCAATGATGGGCGCTGCGCCGGTGCCGGTGCCGCCGCCCATACCGGCAGTGATGAAGACCATGTCGGTGCCCTCGAGCACCTGCGAGATGAGCGCCTTGGATTCCTCTGCTGACTTCTGGCCGATGTCGGGCTTGGAGCCTGCGCCCATGCCGCCGGTCAGCTTTTCGCCGATCTGGACCTTGTTCTTGCACTTGGACTTTTCAAGATCCTGCTTATCGGTATTGACTGCTACAAACTCAACGCCCTTCACGTCGGACGCGATCATGCGGTTGATAACATTGTTGCCGGCGCCGCCGACGCCAATGACTTTGATCTTGACTACCTTATCTGCTGTATCTGCCATTTGTCTTCCTCCTATATATCTCACAGCCCGTAAAACTGCATCGTTTTGCATTATGTCGACTTTATTCTATCTCGAAAAAGCAGGTGCGTCAATAGAATTTATGGAAAAAAAGCGGGAAAACTGCGTTTTTTTGCGTCAGGTCGACGGTTGGAACGTCGCTTTTTTCTCCGCCGCCCGGCTCAGATCGATCGTACCGGCCTGATATTCGCTGAGCTGCTCGAGGATCGAGCAGAGATAGCGGATCTTATAGGCCATCTCGTCGGTGCCGCCGAGCTTGATCTCATAGCGGTCGTCGTACCACATGACGATGTCATATTCCTTTTCCACGTTGATGGCGCGGATATGCTCGAGAAGGCCGGTGCCGTCCAGCTCGCGCAGCACGCTCAGAACGGCACTCAGCGCCGTGGGCGACGAGGACGAAACGCTCTGCCCCGCAGTGGGGCTGGCGATGAGAAGCCCGTCGATGTGCGGGTATTCGTTGAAGGCTGCCGGCTCGATACGCTCAAGCGCCTTGCCGCCGGGGCCCATGAGCCACGCAGCGTTCGTGTCGGTCATGACGGCGAAGGAGATCGTGCTCTCGCGCACCTCAATGATGATGCCGTCCGGCAGGCTGCGGACGATGGACACGTCCTCGACATAAGGAAGCGCCGCCTTGATATTGCCGACGGCCAGCGCCTTGTTGACGGTCAGAAGGTTATCGCCCTGCCGGATCTGCGAAGCTTCGATGACCTGCTCGGCAGAATAGACCGTGTTGCCCTGCACCTCGATGGTGTTGACCTTGAAGAAGATCGCAACGCCGAAGACAACGGCTGCGACGATGGCCAGCATGATCAGCAGCTTTCCGAGCACGCCGCTGCGCACCCGCCGCGCTTTTCCGGCGGCGCGGGATTCCTGATTCAGTTGGCTTTTCTTCGTGCGCATAACCCGGTTCTCCTTTGGGAAGCTGCAATTTGGCTCTGATTATATCACATTCCATTTGGGATTTCCACTGTTTTCAGGGCGGCTCCTGCGCTTTGGAGTGCGGTTTCCAGATTATCATATCCCCGTTCGATGTGTTTTACTCCAAAAATGGTACTTTCCCCCTCGGCGCACATCGCGGCGATCACCAGCGCAGCGCCGCCGCGCAGATCGTCGGCCCGCAGCTGTGCGGCATGGAGCGTGGGAACGCCGTGCAGCCGGACGGTGCGCCCCTGCTGGGAAAGCGCCGCGCCGAGCTTTTGCAGCTGCCGCACGTGAAGAAAGCGGTTCTCAAAAATGGTCTCCGTGAAGGCCGTCTCCCCTTTCGCCAGCAGCTGCGACGCCAGAAGCACCGGCATCGCGTCCGTCGGAAAGCCGGGATACGGCTCTGAGACGACCGGACGGCAGGCCGTCAGCCTGCCATGGCGGCAGATGGTGATGGCATCCGGCCCGCAGTCGATCCGGCAGCCGCTCTGCCGCAGCGCGTCAAGGACGGGCCGCAGCAGCTGCGGCGCGGCACGGCGCAGCGTGAGCGTCCCGCCGCAGGCGGCGCAGGCACAGAGGAACGTTGCCGTCTCAATGCGGTCGGGCAGGACGGTATAGGTCGCGCCGGTCAGCGGCTCGCCGCCGGATATGTGGATGCAGGACGTCCCCGCGCCGGTGATCCTTGCGCCGCAGGCACAGAGGAATCCGGCAAGATCTGCGATCTCCGGCTCTCTGGCCGCGTTTTCGATCGTCGTTTCGCCCGGCGCGCCGATGGCGGCGAGCACGGCGTTCTCCGTCGCGCCGACGCTGGGGCCGGGCAGGCGGAGCTTCGCGCCGGTCAGGCGCGATGCTTTGCAGCAGACAGTCTGCTGCGTCTGGCTGACCTCCGCGCCAAGCGCGCGGAAGGCCTGCAAATGATAGTCCATCGGCCGCTCGCCGATCGGGCAGCCGCCGGGCAGGCTCAGCTCGGCTTCGCCGGTTCTTGCCAGAAGCGCGCCGAGAAACAGGCCGGACGCGCGCATGGCGCCGGCCAGCTCCGGCGGGATCCGGCCGCCGGTACAGCCGCGCGTGTCTATGTAGATGCTCGCGCCGCGGCGCTCATACGTGCAGCCAAGGCTGCGCAGCATGGCGAGCGCGTGCGTCACATCGAGGATATCCGGGCAGTTATGCAGGACGCATGGCGTCCGGCAGAGAAGCGTCGCCGCCAGAATGGGCAGGACGCTGTTTTTGGCTCCGTGTACGGTCAGCTCGCCGTGAAGCGGCGGCGATTTGGAAACGAGCAGCGCAGGCATGGGCAGTTCCTCCAGACCTTTGGATTTTGCCCATCCTATGCGTCCGCTCCTATTATCGTGCCAGTTCGAGCGCCGTCTGGTAAATGCGCTCCGCCGCGTCGACCACGGCCATGCCGCGGGCAGCCGTGCGCATGACGCGCATGCGCTCCGGGTCGTTCAAAATAGCCTTTGCCGCCCCGTAAAGACTCTGGCCGTCGCAGTCCGATTCGCGGATGACCTGCGCCGCACCGGCGGCCTCCAGCACGCGCGCGTTCTTTTCCTGATGGTTGTCGGTCACGTTGGGGCTCGGCACCATGATGCAGGGCGTACCGCTCGCGCAGACCTCGGCAATGGTCGCCGCGCCTGCGCGGCAGATGATGAGATCCGCCGCCGCGAGCACCTGCGGCATGTCATAGATATATTCCCGCATGTCCAGCGCCGGGTGCGCAGACAGATCGACGCCCTGTTCCTTTACATACTCCGGCATCCAGCGCCAGCCGAAGGAGCCGGTGGCGTGGATGTGGTGAAACGGCGTGCCGTCTTCACATTCGCAGCGCATGAACTGCGCGATTTTTTTATTCATTTCCCGCGCGCCGAGACTGCCCCAGCAGGACACGACGAGCGGCTTTTCGCCAAGGCCGAGCGCTTCGCGCGCCTGCTGGCGTCTGGCGTAGAGAAATTCCTCGCGCACCGGCGTGCCGGTCAGGAGGACCTTATCGGGTTCGGGATAATACTGCCGGCTGGACTCGAATGAGACCATAATACGGCTGGCCGTGCGCGCGACCATTCTGGTCGTCAGGCCCGGAACGGCGTTCGACTCATGCACGCAGGTCGGAATGCCGAGCTTCGCGCCGACCTTCAGGGCCGGGAAGCTGGCATAGCCGCCGGTGCCGACGATGACGTCGGGCGCAAAGTCCTTCAGAATGCGCCGGGTCTTTGCAAACGTCGCCGCCATGCGCTGCACGGTCACAAGGTTGTGCCAGACGGCGGCGGGCGTCAACTTCCGCTGATAGTTGGAGATCTTCACAGTTTCGAGCCGGAAGCCCTCGCGCGGGACGAGCTTGTTCTCCATGCCGTCCTCCGCGCCGATAAACAGGATCCTACAGTCCGGCTGGCGCTCGCGGAACATGCGGGCGACCGCAATGGCGGGATAGATATGCCCGCCGGTGCCGCCGCAGGTAAAGACGATGTTCATAGCCTTCCGTCCCCTCATCAGAGAAGTTTATTGTCGCACTGGCGCGAGACGGCCAGAACGACGCCCATTTCAAACAGCTGCAACAGCAGCGCCGTGCCGCCGTAGGAGAAGAACGGCAGCGAAATGCCGGTGGCCGGCAGGAAATTCGTGACGACGCCGATATTGAGGAAGGTTTGCAGGGCGAGGTGCGTGGAGATACCGGCGGCAAGCAGCGCGCCGAAGCGGTCACGCGCGTGCATGGCGATATAATAGCCGCGCACGATCAGAAGGATGAACAGTAAGATCACGACCATTGCGCCAACAAAGCCCAGCTCCTCGCAGAGGATAGGGAAAATGTAGTCGTTATGCTCCTCGGGCAGGTAGAGGTATTTCTGGCGGCTCTTTCCAAGGCCGAGGCCCATCAGACCGCCGGAGCCGATGGCGTAGAGCGATTGCAGGATCTGATAGCCGTTATCCGTCGGATCGGAAGCGGGGTCGCGCCAGGCCGTGATGCGGCTGCCGGCGTAGCCCTGCGTCTTGAGGTAGATAAGTGCGAACAATCCGACAACCACCGCGCCCAGTGCGAACCACTTGAGCTGCACGCCGCCGAGAAACAGCATGGCCGCAGCCAGCAGGAGCATGATGAGGATGCAGGAGAAATGGCGCTCCAGCGCGACAAGGCCGCACAGAACGACCATGATGACGGCAAACGGCAGAATGCCGTAGCGGAAGGTGCGCATTTTATCGCGGTAGGTCGAAATGAGGGCGGCGAAGGTCATGATAATGGAGATCTTCGCCAGCTCCGACGGCTGGAAGCGGATGCCCGCGACCTCGATCCAGCGCTTTGCGCCGTTGGCCGTCGAGCCGATGATCGGCACGAGCATCAGAAAGACCACGGAAACGCCCAGAATGATAAACGACGCACTGCGCCAGAGCTGATAATTGAGCCGGCTGACAAACAGCATGGCTCCGATGCCGACGACCGCAAAGATCGCCTGGCGTGCAAAATAATAGGTAGAATTGCCGGTCTTGTAATATGCCCGCGCGTAGGACGCGGAAAAGACCATGATGACGCCGATGATGACAAGCAGAACCGTCAGCGCCAGAAACGGCAGATCGAGCAGGCCTCGCTCGTCGAGCAGAACCTTTTCCTTTGTTTTTTCAGGCTGCGGCAGCCGCTCCGGCTCCGCGCCCTGCGGAACCGCATACAGCTGGGTGACGCCGTCCGGACGGCTTGCCATAGGGATCGCTCCTTTCAGAGATTGGGCCGGCTCAGTACCGGTTCATAACGCCGAGATACGCCAGCACGCACATGACGAGCGTGATGGCCGTGAAGACGAAGACGATCTTCTCTTCCTTCCAGCCGCACAGCTCGAAGTGGTGATGGATCGGGGTCATCTTGAAGATGCGCTTGCCGTGGGTCAGCTTGAAATACGTGACCTGCAAAATGACGGAGAGCGTCTCGCAGAGATACACGATGCCGACCAGCACGAGGATCAGCGGCATATCCAGCGCGAACGCCATACCGCAGACCATGCCGCCGAGGAACAGCGAGCCGGTATCGCCCATGAAGACCTTGGCCGGATGGAAGTTATAGCAGAGGAAGCCCACAAGACCGCCTGCGACCGTGGCCGGGAGCAGGGCGAGCGTTGTCGCGCCGTAGATATACGCCGTGGCGGCAAAGAAGGCCATGACCGGGATGGTCACGCTGCTGGACAGGCCGTCGACGCCGTCGGTGAGGTTCACGGCGTTGACGCAGCCAACCATGACGAAGGCCGCGAAGATCAGATAGACCGCAGTCGGGATCGCAAGGTCAAGATTCCAGAACGGGATATAGAGGTCGCAGGACAGCTCGCCGCTCTTTTTCAGGACGAACAGGAAGACTATGGCGACAAGCAGCTGCAAGGCAAACTTCTGAATGGCCGTCAGGCCGAGGTTCCGCTTGTACTTGACCTTGACAAAGTCATCTGCGAAGCCGACCAGACCATAGCACAGCGCCATGGCCAGCACATACAGGTGCGTATAGGTATGGTTCTGCGCCATGGACCTCCAGCCGAAGCCGACGGTACACAGAACGATCGCCGCGATAAACATGATGCCGCCCATGGTCGGCGTGCCGGCTTTGGAATTGTGCCACTGCGGGCCGACCTCACGGATGGACTGACCTGCGTGCAGCGCGCGCAGCATGGGAATGACAAAGCGGCCGAACAGCAGCGTCAGCACAAACGACGCGAGCGTTGCGCCGAGAACGATAAAAAACATTGCATCCATAACGGACTCCTCCGAGACTCTCTCTTATAGGTAACAGGCCGTGCGGTTACGACTCTTCTTCTTCAAAAAACAGGGACAGGACTTTTTCCATCCGCATGCCGCGGCTGCCCTTGAACAGGATGACGTCGCCGGGCTTGGCACGCATTTTCAGCATGTGCGCAAGCTCCTCATGCGTGTCAAAATGCTCGACGAGCTTCTGCTTCATGCCGCCGGTGATCGCGCCGGAGACCATACGCACGGAATTTGCGCCGTAGGTGTAGAGCACGTCCGCCTTTGTCGCGGCGATGCGGCCGATGCGGTAATGCTCCGCCGCGGAGCGGTTGCCAAGCTCCAGCATGTCGCCGAGCACCGCAAAGCAGCGGCCCCTGGCCCGGGCGCGGAAGCCGGCGAGGATATCGAGCGCGGCTTCCGTCGACTCGGGGCCCGCGTTATAGCAGTCCTCGATGATGGTGAAGCCGTCACGCTCGTAGATCTTCTGGCGCATGCCGGTGTTGTGGAACTGGGAGATCTGCGCCTGAATTATCTCCGGCGGAACCTTCATAAGGAGCGCCGCCGTCACGGCTGCAAGCGTATTATAGACCGTATGGCGGCCCAGAACCGGGACGAACAGCTCAAACCGGTGTCCGAAGCCGTTCACGACGAAGCGCATGCCGTCCTCCAGCTCCTGAATGTCCGAAGCGGTCACGTCGCAGGCGTGGTTTTCGATGCCGTAATAGTACTTTTTATGCCCGTCGTCCGCGCGGACGTTCCACAGAAGCGGTTCGTCTCCGTTGAAGACGCCGACGCCGTCCTTCGGCACGCCGCGCAGGATCTCGAGCTTGGCCTGTAAAATGCCCTCGCGGGAGCCAAGGTGCTCGATGTGCATGGTGCCGATGTTGGTGATGATGGCAATATCGGGCCGCGCGATGGACGTGAGATACGCCATCTCGCCGAAGTGGTTCATGCCCATTTCCAGAACGGCGGCCTCGGTATCATCGGGCATATCGAGGATGGTCATGGGAAGACCGAGGTTGTTGTTATGATTGCCCTCCGTCCGGGCCGTATGATAGGTTCTTGAGAGCATGCAGGCCGTCATTTCCTTCGTCGTCGTCTTGCCGACGCTGCCGGTAATGCCGATGACCGTGATGCCCGACTGCTGGCGGTAGGCTGCGGCCAGATCGCCGTAGGCGCGGATGGTATCGGGGACAAGGATCGTCGGGATCTCCGCTTCGACCGGCCGGGAGACAAGCGCGGCGCTTGCCCCGCTCTTGGCCGCCATGGAAACATAATCATGGCCGTCGACCTTTTCGCCCTTGATCGCGACGAACAGATTGCCCGGCTTGACATGCCGGGAATCCAGCTGCACGCCGGTGATGACGCCGTCCGCCGTCTCCGGCGACAGCTTGCCGTAGCAGAACTCTGCGGCCTGCTTGAGTGTCAGTTCCTTCATTTTTTACCCTCCAAATACGCCGCGACGACCTCGCGTTCGTCCAGATGGTGCTTCTCGTGTCCGATCTCCTGATAGGTCTCGTGTCCCTTGCCGCACAGGACGATCACGTCGTCCTTCTGCGCCAGCTCCATGGCGCGGCCGATGGCCGAAACGCGGCTTTCGATGACCTCATAGGGCTTTTCCGTCTCCTGCATGCCGGCGAGGATCTGGCGGAGGATCTTGTAGGGATCCTCCGTCCGGGGATTATCGGAGGTCACGATGCTGACGTCTGCCAGCTCGGATGCAATTTTGCCCATAACGGGGCGCTTATAGGGATCGCGGTCGCCGCCGCAGCCGAACACGGCAAGGATGCGGCCCTTGCAGAAGCCGCGCACGGCGCGGAGAATGTTTTCCAGGCTGTCCGGCGTGTGGGAGTAATCGATAATGACTGTATAGTCCTTACCGGGCGTCGGGACGACCTCTACCCTGCCCTTGACGCTCTTTGCCGTCCGGAGCGCGCCCGCAATTTTGTCCAGCGGCACGCCGAGCGCGAGCGCCGCGCCCACGACGCCGAGGGCGTTATAGACGCTGAAGATGCCGGGGATGCCAAGTGTCATCGGGCAGCGCGCGCCGCCATAGACGGCGTCAAACTCCACGCGGTCGGCGTGCAGATCGATATTTTCCGCGGCAAGCGACGCAGGCTTTCCCTGCGCGGACATTGTCAGCAGGCGGCAGGACGCATTCTGCATGATCCTTGCGGCATACGCGTCGTCGACGTTGACAACGCCCGTTTCGCAGCGGCTAAACAGCATGGCCTTCGCTTCGCAGTAGGCGTCCATGGTTTTGTGGAAGTCCAGATGGTCCTCCGTCAGGTTTGTGAACACGCCGACGGCGAAGCGGATCTGATCTGCCCGGTGCAGCACCAGCGCGTGGGACGAGACCTCCATAATGACATGCGTGCAGCCCGCTTCCTTCATTTCGGCGAAGAGCTTTTGCAGCTCAATGGACTCCGGCGTGGTGCGCTCGGTGTGCAGGACGCGCTCGCCGATCATGTTCTGGATCGTGCCGATGAGCCCGACCTTCGCGCCGACGGCCTTTTCCAGAATGTGCTTCAGAAGATATGTGCTTGTGGTCTTGCCGTTCGTGCCGGTAATGCCGATCATGCACATGGAATCTGCCGGATGGCCGTACCAGTTTGCGCCCAGCACGGCCAGCGCCGCGCGCGCATCCGGAACCAGCACATACGGGATATCCGTTTCCGACTTCCGCTCGCATACGGTGCAGACCGCGCCGCTCTGCGCGGCCTTTTCGATATATTTGTGTCCGTCCGTCTGGAAGCCGGAGACGGCGACGAACAGATCGCCCGCCGTGACCTGCCGGGAATCGTACTGAACACCGGTGATCTCCAGCTGATCGTCCGCGTGCAGCTGCAAAATCTCCAGCCCCCGCAGAAGCGTCTGTAATTTCATCTGTGCTACCTCCTTTAGTCGGATGCGCCCGTGGAAGAAAACTCTACCGTAATTGTAGTACCTCTGTCAACCTCTGTGCCGGCTTCGATATCCTGATAGGCCGCGAGGACATAGACGTCCGTCCGGTCGGTGCCCTTGGCCTGCACGTAAAGGCCGGCATTTGCGGCCAGATAGTTGACGTCCGCGACCGAGCAGCCGATAAAGTCCGGCACCTCGACCATGGTCTGCTGCTTTTCTGCGCCGAAGTAGAGAATGATCTCCGAATTGCCCGGCACCTGATTGCCTGCCGCGGGCAGCTGATCCGTTACGACCGAGCCGGAGCCGACCGTGCGGTAGGTGATGGTCTTCTCGGACAGAAGCGCGGCTGCTTCGGTCTCGCTCATGCCGATCACATCGGGAACGGTGAAGTTGACGCCGCGGATATCCTCGGAGCTGTAGTCCGGCTCCACGCCGAGATACGGCAGGATGTCAAGGAAAATATCGCGCACCGTCGGCGCGGCCATCAGGCCGCCGGAAATGTACATGCCGTGGACGGTGTATTTTTCGCTGTTCTGGGAATAGGCCGGCGTATCGAGGGCGACAAGGACGACGTACTTGGGATCGTCGATCGGCGCGACGCCGACGAAGGAGACGATCTTGTCCTTGACCTGCTGGCCGTTCTCGTCGTATTCGTCCAGCTTTTCGGATGTGCCGGTTTTGCCGCCGACGCGGTAGCCGGGCGTTTTGGCTGCGGACGCCGTGCCCTCGGTCACGACCTTTTCCATGAGATCGCGCATGGTCTCGGATGTCTGCTGGCTGATGGCCTGACGCAGGACGGTCTTTTCGTGCGTCTGCACGGTATTGCCGTTTTCGTCGAGCACCTCACTGACCACGTAGGGCTGGAGCACGTAGCCGCCATTGACGATGGCTGCGACGGAGCGCACGAGCTGCATGGGCGTGATACGGAAGCTCTGGCCGAAGGAAGACGTAATCAGATACGACGTGCCGAAGTTTGCGGTATCGGTCAGCGTATTTTTGTCGTAGAAATATCCTCTGCCCTCACCCGGCAGATCGACGCCGGTCTTTTCCATAACGCCGAAGGCCTTGAGATAGTCATAGAATGTTTCGCCGCCCATGCGCAGACCGATATGGCCGAAGGCAATGTTGCAGGAGTTGCCGAGCGCCTGCGAGGTTGTCTGTGCGCCGTGACCGGCGGATTTCCAGCAGTTCAGGACCTGATCACGTCCGGCGAACTTCTCCTGCCCGCCGCAGTAGAACGAATCGTTCAGCGTGATGGCGCCGGAATCGAGAGCGGACGCGAGCGTGATGAGCTTGAAGGTCGAGCCGGGCTCATAGCCGTCGGATACGCAGCGGTTGCGCCACTGGGCAAGGCGCGCCGCGGCGACGTCGGCATTATACTGCTCGATCGCCGCCTTATACGCATCGGACGCTTCCGGCAGAGAGATGGCCGCGTCGTGCTCGTTTTCCAGCATGAGGTCGACCGACTCGTCGTAAATCTCGAGATAGTTGTTGGGATCGTAGGAGCCGAGCGTGGCCATGGCCTTGATCTCGCCCGTGTTCACATCCATGACGACGCAGAACGCGCCGTTTTTGATGTCGTATTTATCAATGGCGTTCTGCAGGTTCTTTTCGACATACGCCTGCACGGTCGCATCGATGGTCGTGACAAGGCTGCATCCGTCGGATGCGTCGTAATACTTCTCATATGTATAGAGCATCTCGGAGCCGTAGTTGCCCTTGGAGGTGACGACCTTGCCGGCAGTGCCGGACAGCTCTTCATTATAATAGGACTCCAGTCCCTCGGAGCCGACATTGTCGCTGGAGACAAAGCCGATGGCCTGCGCGGCAAGGGAGGAATTGGGATAATAGCGCTGTAGATCCGTCTCGAGATAGACGCCGGTGATGTCATTTTCGCTGATAAAGGCGCGCACCTCGTCAGCCAGCTCCTCGGAAATTTTGCGCTTGATGATCTTGTAGCGGTACTGCTTGTCGGCCGCCTGCTCATAGACGAAGCTCGGCTCGACGTCCAGGATCTCGCCGAGACCGCGGGCGATCTGGTCGAGAAGGTTGCTGTTTTCCGGCTTTTTCATCTGCTCGGCGATCTCGTTGGGGTCGATGAAGACCGTCTCGACGGTCGACGACGAAGCCAGCACGTTCATGTTCGCGTCGTAAATCACGCCGCGCGAAGCGGAGAGACTGGTCGAGCGCGTCTGGTTTTTGATGGCCCGCTCTTCATAATAGTCATGCTCGGTGATCATGAGATGGTAGAGCGTGGCAATGAGCGGGATAAAAACGACAATGCCACACACGATCATCAGAACCAATGTGCGGCGCAGAATCGTCCGGTTGGCCCGTTGATTCTTTTCCTTATTTGCCTGGATCTGCTCCTTTGTGCGGGGCAGACGAATGATTTTTTTTGCCATGAAACATGCCTTTCTGTCCGCGCGGCGGCAAATCCGCCGCGCCTGCTTGAAAAAAGGGGCGGTCTTTTCAAAAGACCGCCCCTGTTCGGCCGGATTCCAACTGGGAGGTTCTGTCCAAACTTATGCTGCTGTGGGGTGCAAATATTCGATCAGCCCCAGAATACTCTGCTGCATGGCGTCCAGGATCTCGCCGAAAACGCTGGTATGCTGCTGATGATAGATCTCCGCCTGATCGGTGCCGGAAAAGCTCACGTAGACGATCTGCTCCGGCTGGCACTTGGTCAGTCCGATCTCCGTCGCGTGCTGCTCCGCCGCGGTCAGGTCGATCTTGGCGTCGTATTTACTTTTGAGCATCATCTGCTGCTCCTGAAGATTGGCAAGCTGGTTTTCAAGTCTGGAGACGCTGCTGCTGGCTTCAAACAGCTGGACATAGCCAAAGATCACGAGCACCATGAGACAGGCCACCGTGATGAGACCTGCCAGCGTGAACGGCGCGATCGCCGTCTTGGCCTTGACGCAGCGGTACGGCTGCTCGCGGACCTGCTCCTCCGGCAGCTGCTGGCGGCGGGGCCGCTCATAGGCCCGGCCGTCTTCATAGCGGCGGGCTGTGGAATCGTTCCAGCTGTAAACGTCGTATGCCGCGGCGCCGTTCTCCGTATAGAAATGTTGTCTGTCAGGCTGCGCCATGGCGGCGGTCTCCTTTCCTGTCCTGCTCAGACCCGCTCAGCCACGCGGAGCTTGGCGCTGCGCGAACGCGGGTTTTCGGCGACCTCTTCACGGGTCGCGATGATGGGTTTTTTCGTCAGAATCTTGATCTTCGGCGTCCGGCCGCAGACGCACACCGGGAAGGCCGGCGGGCACGTGCAGCCCTTTGCCGCGTCCTGAAAGACGTTCTTGACGATGCGGTCTTCCAGAGAATGAAATGTGATAACAGCGAGCCGTCCGCCGGGCTTCAGGTGGTCGATGGCGGCTTCCATGCCGCGCTTGACCGCGCCCAGCTCGTCGTTGACGGCGATGCGGATGGCCTGAAAGCTGCGCTTGGCCGGATGCTGCTTTTCGCGCAGGGCGCTGGCCGGCATGGCCGAGCGGATGATATCGACAAGCTCGAGCGTCGTCTCGATCGGCCGGTCGGTGCGCACGCGCTCGATGGCCGCGGCGATCTGCGGGGCGTAGCGCTCTTCGCCATATTCGTAGAGGATGGACTTGAGCTCCTCGCGCGGCCAGTTGTTGACGACCTCATAGGCGGTCAGCGACTCGCTGCGATCCATGCGCATGTCCAACGGCGCGTCGGCCATATAGGAAAAGCCGCGATCCGGATCGTCCAGCTGCGGCGAGGAAACACCGAGGTCGAAGAGCATGCCGTCGATCCGGTCAAGCCCGAGTGCGGTCAGGATCGCGCCGACATTTTCAAAATTATCATGTACCAGCGTCACCTTTTTGGCGTGGCGGTACAGCCGCTTCTTTGCGGCCTCCAGCGCGACCAGATCGCGGTCGACGCCGATGAGCCTGCCGGTGGTGAGGTTCCGGCAGATCTGTAAGGAGTGCCCCGCGCCGCCCAGCGTCCCGTCGAGATAGATCCCGTCGGGCTTGATGGCAAGCGCTTCGATGCACTCGTTCAAAAGCACCGATTGATGTGCAAATTCCATCAGAAGCCAAGTTCCTCCATCACAGCAGCCAGATTCTCCGGCGTCAGGGTCTGACGCTCCAGCTCGTCGTAGGCCGCGCTGTCCCAGATCTCCGCGTGGCCGCCCTGGCCGATGAAGGTGACTTCATTGGAAAGACCGGCATACTGGCGGAGCTCGGCGGGGATCAGGAAGCGTCCCTGCTTATCCGGCTCGCATTTGGCTGCGTTGGCAAACAAAAACCGCATTTTCCGTGCCTGTACGATCGGAAGCGCGTTGTATTTATCAAGAATGGTCTGCCAGCCGGCTTCTGTGTAGACAGAAAGGCAATGGTCAAGACCCAGTGTGACGTAGAACGTATTGCCCAGCTCGTCGCGCAGCTTGGACGGTACGAACAGACGTCCTTTTTCGTCAACGGTGTGCTTGTACTTCCCGAACATCCTCTCGTACCTCCCTTCGCTCCACTTTACTGAAATTTTGCTCCACTTTGCTCCACTTCAATAATATAATACGTTCTGTTTACATAAATTGCAACCCTTTTTTGAAAAAATTTTTCGCGCAATCTCAGGCATTTTTCGTGAAAAATCCCTGTATTCCGAATTTTTGAACGTTTGTTTTATAATCAGCTGTTTTCTTCGTCCGCGCTTTCCACGGCCACGCTGCCGGACGTCCAGCGCGCCCGCAGGGCGTGCGTCTGCGGGCAGCGCAGAAGAAGCTCCGCCGCAGGGCCCTCGATCAGCGTCTGCATCTTCCGCCGCAGGCCCCGCGCGCCGCCCGGCTCTGCGGCACAGAGCGCTCCCAGCCGCGCGGCAAGCTCCGGCGAGGGCTGGAATATGACGCCCTGCGCTCGCAGGCGCTCGCTGAGCTGCGACAGCTGAAGTGCTGCAATTTTCGCAAGCGCATCCGCGTCCAGCGTGTGAAAGGACGCGACACAGTCGATCCTGCCCAGAAACTCCGGGCTGAACGCTTCGCGCAGGACGCTCTGGGCGCGGACGTCCGCACAGTCCGGCGTGAAACCGAGACCGGGCTTCCCCGTCTGCGGGCCCGTCAGGTTGGAGGTCATGACGACGATGGTATTTTTGAAGCTGACCGTTCGGCCAAGGCTGTCGGTCAGGATCCCGTCGCCCAGCAGCTGCAAAAGGATGCCGGTCACGTCCCGGTGCGCCTTTTCCAGCTCGTCGAACAGGACGACGCAGTAGGGCCTGCGGCGCACCTTCTCCGTAAGCGTTCCACCCGCGTCGTAGCCGACATAGCCCGGCGGCGCGCCAAGCAGGCGCGAGACGCTCGACGGCTCCATATACTCCGACATGTCCACGCGGATGAGCGCTTCCTGACTGCCGTAGACGACCTCCGCAAGCTGTTTGCAGAGCTCCGTCTTTCCGACGCCGGTCGGGCCGATCAAAAGGAACGACGCTGCCGGTCTTCCTGCGTCGGCAAGGCCGGTGCGGCCGCGCAGGACGGCTGTTGCCACGGCGTCGACGGCTTCCGGCTGGCCGATGATGCGGCCCTCGAGCGTCTGCCGGAGCGAGAGAAGCCGCTCGCGGTCGGACTGCCGCAGGCGTCCGGCCGGGATACCGGTGCGCTCGGCGATGACGGCGGCAATGTCCTGCCGGGTCAGGCAAATGGTGCGCTGGGCGCGGCGGCTTGCCAGCTGGCTGCGCACAAGCACGCGCAGCTCGTCGCGCAGGCGGGCGGCGCGCTCATACTCTGCGTTCGCCACGGCCTGCTCGAGCTGCTGCTCCAGCGCCTGCTGCTGTTCCGCTTCCGCCCGCGGCGCGCTGCCGGAGAGCCAGACGTGCGCCGCGCCCTCGTCCAGAAGGTCGATGGCCTTGTCCGGCAGGAAGCGGTCGGTCAGGTAGCGCGTGGAAAGGTCGACAGCCGCTTCGATCGCTTCCTGTGTGATGCGGATGCGGTGGTGCGCTTCCAGCCCGGGCCGGAGCGCCAGCAGCATCCGGCAGGCGTTCTCCCGGTCCGGCTCGCGTACCATGACGGGACGGAAGCGCCGCTCGAGCGCGGCGTCCTTCTCGATGAATTTCCGGTATTCCTCCAGCGTCGTTGCGCCGATCATTTGCAGCTCACCGCGGCCCAGCGCGGGCTTCAGGAGATTGGCCGCGTCGATCGCGCCCTCGGCGCTGCCTGCGCCGACGATCGTGTGCATCTCATCGACGAACAGGATGACGTTCCCGCAGCGGCGGATCTCCGCGAGGATATCGCGCACACGCTCTTCAAACTCGCCGCGGTATTTGGTGCCCGCCAGCAGGTTCGCCATGTTGAGACAATAGAGCTTCTTCCCGCGCAGCGCCTGCGGCACGTCGCCTGCCGCAAGCCGCTGCGCCAGCGCTTCGACGACGGCCGTCTTGCCGACGCCCGGCTCGCCGATGAGGGCGGGATTATTTTTCCCGCGCCGGCTGAGCACCTGCATGAGCTGCCCCAGCTCCGCGTCCCGGCCCACGACCGGGTCAGTCTGCGGGGCGCGCTCGACCATGTTGTCGCAATACAGTTCCAATAGCTTCAATTCTGATTGTCCTCCTGCCGCCGGCGCCGGATTTGGGACGCGCAGGCGGTCATATGTCGCTGAAAACAGACAATTGAGATCCACGCCAAGGCCGGTCAGCAGGCTGGCCGCCGCGCAGCCCTCATCCCGGGTCAGCGCCAGCAGCAGATGCTCCGGCTGGCAGAGCGGCGCGCCCAGACGCCGCGCTTCCCGGCGCGCGCAGGCGATCGCCCGGCGCGCAGGCGCGGAAAAGCCCTGCCGCCCGGCTCTGGCCGGTCGTTTGCTATGCTCCGGCAGGAGCATGCAGCGCAGGAGCCTGCACTGCGCGCCCTGATCGTCCAGAATCCTGCCGGCCGGAGACAGCTGCTCCTGCGCCAGCGCAAGCAGCAGGTGCTCCGTCCCGGCGCAGGCGCGGCCAAGCTCCCCCGCAAGCCGCTCCGCACCATCCAGCACGCGCGTCAGCGCCGCGGAGCCTGCCGGTCGTTTCATTCTGATCCCCTCCCTGTTTCCATTTCTGTCCTGCGGAGTACAGTTTCGACGGGCATCCGGCTGTTTATACGACGCACGCGAAAAAATCAGGCCGGTTCGATTTATTTACACATTTTCCATTGCATTTTCGGGAAAGTATGATAAAATGAAGCTACCTTGAAAATGGAGGTGCTTTAAAATGGCACATGTAATCAACGACAACTGTGTAATGTGCGGCTCCTGCGCGGACGCATGTCCCATCGGCTGCATCAGCGAAGGCGACGGCAAGTACGTGATCGACGCCGATCAGTGCGTGGACTGCGGTACCTGCGCTGCGGAATGCCCCAACGACGCAATTACCGAGGAATAAGCACATAACAGGATGGGGGTGCTGCGGCATGCAGCACCCCCTGTTTTTTCATTTTCCGCGCGGCACATCCGCGCATTTTTGATTGGAGCCGGTATGGAAGAGCTTCTGTTCGGAACGATCCGCATGCATATCCCGGACGCGCAGTTTTGCGTCAGCACCGATTCCATGGTGCTGGCGGATTTCTGCCGGCTGCCCTCGCGGGCGCGGGTGCTGGATCTTGGCTGCGGCTGCGGCACGCTGGGGCTTCTGCTGCTCGGCGCTGCGCCGGAGCTTCTGGTCGACGGCATCGAGATCCAGCCGGACGCCGCCCGACAGGCGGCGCAGAACGCCGAAGCGAACAGTCTTGCTGACCGCTTCCGCGTTTTCTGCGGCGATCTGCGGCAGATGCCGCCGGAGCTTGCGCCCGGCAGCTATGACTGCGTCGTCTCCAACCCGCCCTATTATCCGCCGGGCAGCGGCCATCTGCGCCGCGCAGACAGTCTGTCCATCGCCCGCAGCGAGCTTACCTGTCCTCTGGACGCGCTCTGCGCCGCGGCGGCACGTGCGCTGCGTTGGGGCGGACGCTTTTTTCTGGTCCACAAGCCGGAGCGGCTGACCGACCTGCTGTGCGATCTGCGCGCGGTGCGGCTGGAGCCGAAGCGCATCCGCTTCGTCCGGCACCGGGCCAAGAGCGCGGTCAGTCTCGTTCTGCTGGAAGCCCGTCTCGGCGGCAGGCCGGGGCTGCAATATGAGCCGGATCTGGTTCTTTACGAACCGGACGGCAGCGCGTCTGCCGACTGCAGACGCATTTACCACCGACAGGAGTGAGTGTACATGGCTGGTATGCTATATCTGGTGCCGACGCCGATCGGCAATCTGAACGATATCTCCCCGCGCTGCCGGCAGACGCTGGCCGAAGCGGATTTCATCGCCGCTGAGGATACGCGCGTCAGTCTGAAGCTGCTGAATCATCTGGAGCTGAAAAAAAGCCTTGTGAGCTACCATGAGCACAACAAGGCGGAGAGCGGCGAAAAAATTCTTGCGCGGATTTTGGGCGGCGAGACCTGCGCGCTCGTGACGGACGCGGGCTCCCCCGCCATCTCGGATCCCGGCGAGGATCTGGTGTGGCTGTGCGCGGAGCATGGCGTGACGGTCTGCGCCATCCCGGGGCCGTGCGCGCTGGTGACGGCGCTGAGCATCTCCGGTCTTCCGACCGGCAGGTTCACCTTCGAGGGCTTTTTGTCCGTCAACAAAAAAAGCCGTCAGGAGCACCTGACGGGACTGAAGGACGAGACGCGGACGATGATCTTCTACGAAGCGCCGCACAAGCTACTCTCCACGTTGCAGGATCTGACCGCGGCCTTCGGCGCGGAGCGGAAGATCTCCCTCTGCCGCGAGCTGACCAAGCTCCACGAAGAGGTACGGCGCACGACGCTGGGTGAAGCTGCGGCCTATTACGCGGAAAACCCGCCGCGCGGCGAGTTCGTGCTCGTCGTCGCAGGCGCGGAAGCAGCAGCGGAAGATGGCTGCACGTTTGAGGACGCGCTGGCGCTGGTGCGCGCGCGTATGGACGAGGGTCTTTCCACCAAGGACGCCGTCAAGCAGGTCGCCAAGCTGACCGGCTACGCGAAAAATCAGCTGTACGACGCGACTTTGAAGGGCTGAACAAAATGATATGCCGCACCGCCATACTGGCGGTGCGGCGTGTTTTTTATTTCAGCAGCTGCTTCAGGTCTTCCTCCGGGGTGGTGATGGGGGCAATGCCGAAGGTCTGCACGAGGTAGTTCAGCACATTCGGCGAGAGAAACGCCGGGAGCGTGGGGCCAAGGCGGATATTTTTGATACCCAGATGCAGAAGCGTCAGCAGGATGCACACGGCCTTCTGCTCGTACCACGAGAGCACCATGGACAGCGGCAACTCGTTTACGCCGCAGCCGAAGGCATCGGCAAGCGCGAGGGCGATCTGGATGGCGCTGTAGGCATCGTTGCACTGTCCCACGTCCATGAGCCGCGGCAGGCCGCCGATCGTGCCAAGGTTCAGATCGTTGAAGCGGTATTTGCCGCAGGCAAGGGTCAGGACGACCGTGTCGGCCGGGGTCTTTTTCACGAACTGCGTATAGTAATTGCGGCCGGGGCGCGCGCCGTCACAGCCCGCGACGAGGAAGAAATGGCGGATTGCGCCGGACTTGACCGCTTCGATGACCTGCTCCGCCGCGCCGAGCACCGCGCCGCGCGCAAAACCGGTCATGACCGTGCTGCCGCCGTTGATACCGGTGAAGGGCTGATCCTCGGGATAGCCGCCCAGCTCGAGCGCTTTTTCAATGACAGGCGTAAAGTCCTTGTCCTCGCCGATGTGCGTGATTTCGGGGTAAGAGACAACGGACGTAGTAAACACGCGGTCAGCATAGCTGGCCTTCGGCGGCATAAGGCAGTTGGTGGTAAACAGCACCGGCGCAGGGAGATTTGCAAATTCCTTCTGCTGATTCTGCCATGCCGTGCCGAAATTGCCCTTGAGGTGGGCATACTTTTTCAGCTCCGGATAGCCGTGGGCGGGGAGCATTTCGCCGTGCGTGTAGACATTAACGCCCTTGCCCGCGGTCTGCTCCAGAAGGAGCTTGAGGTCGTGCAGGTCGTGGCCGGAGATCACGATGAACGGGCCTTTCTCCACGGTCAGCGGAACGGTGACAGGCACGGGTGTGCCATAGGTCTCGGTATTTGCTTTATCAAGAAGCGCCATGCATTTGAGATTTTTCTCGCCGACCTCCATGACGATGGGCAGAAGCTCCTCCATGCCCCAGTCCTCGCCCACGGCAAAGAGTGCCTTGGCAAAGAAGCGGTTCACCGCTTCATCGGTATAGCCAAGCACCATTGCGTGATGCGCATAGGCCGCCATGCCGCGCGCGCCGAAGAGGATGAGCGATTTGAGACTGCGGATATCCTCCTGCGCGCTCCAAAGCTGCGCCAGATCATAGTCGCGGGTTCGTCCGCATGCGGACATGCAGGCAGCGCAGTCCGGCACGAGCCGCGCCTTTTCCGCGTGCACGCTGGCGATCATCCCGCGAATGGTTTTTTCGTTGAAGTTTACATTGGTGACCGTCGTGAACAGCCCCTCGATCATCAGCCGCCACGTGCCCTCGTTCACGTCCGGAGCATTGTCCGCTGCCCTGGCCAGACCGACAAGCGCGCCGGTCAGCTCATCCTGCAGCTTCGCCACATCGGCACTCTTGCCGCAGACGCCTGCTTTTCCGGTACAGCCGGTGCAGCCAGCCGTCTGCTCGCACTGAAAACAAAACATGTTCCGATCCATCTTGTGATCCTCGCTTTCTTGTTTATGGCTGCATTATATTTGAATCGCGCCGGCAAGTCTGTCGCTTTTCCAACAAAGCAGGCCGCATTTCCGCTTGAATGCGCAGCAAACATTTCCAGAAAGGCATAAAAAATCCCGCTGCGGTGATCGCAGCGGGATTTTTCTCAGTTGGTCACTTGCCTGCACGAAGCTCTTTCATGCAGTTGGCGCAGATGTTCTTGCCCTTGTAGTTCTCGACGTTTCTGCCATCGCCGCAGAAAATGCATGTCGGCTCGTACTTTTTGAGAATAATGGATTCGCCGTCGACATAGATTTCGATAGCGTCCTTCTCAGCGATGTCCAGCGTGCGGCGAAGCTCGATCGGCAGAACGATTCTGCCAAGCTCGTCGACTTTTCTGACGATTCCTGTGGATTTCATTGGTAAACGACCCCCTTATTTCTTTCCATGCACCAGAACCAAGCCCCCGGATACTGCATGACTATCCGGACGCCCTTCCCTCAAGCTTCTTTATTCTACCATTCAATTATGTACAAATTTTGAACAAACTGACTTTTTCTTAACGGAGTTTCCATATGTTGTTGACTTTTTTATGGTTCGGGTTGGTTTTTCTATCTCTGATTTCCGATATTTTTACAGGCACGCCTTTTAATTCCAGCCGTGCTGCATTGTCCGGCGCAGCCGGCGGGCTGGAGCTGGCGCTGACGATCGCGGGGCCGGTCTGTCTGTGGTCGGGCGCTGCGCGCATCATGGAGCGCGCCGGGCTGACGCGGAAGCTGTGCCGGCTGCTCCATCCGCTGCTGCGGCGGCTGTTCCCCGTCTGTGCCGGAGACGCAGAGGGCTTTTCCAGTCTCTGCGGCAATCTGGCGGCCAATCTTCTGGGACTTGGCAACGCAGCCACGCCGCTGGGCGTCCGCGCGGTGCAGCGTATGCAGGCATTGCAGGGCAGCGGCGCGGCTTCGGACGAGATGTGCTTGCTCGTGGTGATGAACACGGCTTCCTTGCAGCTGATCCCGTCGACAGTTGCAGCCGTCCGGGCAGGGCTTGGCGCGGCGCAGGCGTTTGACATTCTGCCTGCCGTCTGGCTGGCGTCCGCCTGCTCTGTTGCGGCGGGGATCCTTGCGGCGAAAGGACTGCGGCGATGCTGGAAGCACTGACCGGACTGCTCATCCCCGCGCTGCTGCTCGCCGCGGGCGCGGCGGCGCTCTCCAAAAGGCTGGACGCGTACCAGCTGATGCTGGACGGCGCGAAGGACGGCCTGCGGCTGATGCTGACGCTGACGCCGACGCTCGTTCTCATGCTGAGCGCAGTCACGATGCTGCGCGAAAGCGGGTTTTTTACGCTCGCCGCACCGCTGCTCGCGCCGGTCTTCCGGGTTTTCGGCATCCCGGCGGAGCTTGCGCCGCTCGTTCTCATCCGGCCGTTCAGCGGCAGCGCGGCGCTGGCCGTTGGAACGGATCTGATGCGGCAGTACGGCGTGGACTCCACGATCGGGCGGACGGCCGCCGTGATGCTCGGCTCGTCGGAGACGACGTTCTACACGATCAGTGTTTACTTCGGAGCCGCCGGAATCAAAAAAACACGCTACGCCATCCCCGCCGCGCTGGCCGCCGATCTGACTGGCTTCTGCATGGCCGCGCTGAGCGTGCGGGTGTTCTTCTGATTGGTTGCTGATCATACGCTTTTTTTCTGTACAAGCACAGTTTTTTCTGCTATAATAGTCAAACTTATGACAGGATAAAGGGTGAATCGTATGAAATTTCTGATCGATCTGATCTCTGAGCAGCTTTCCGGTGCGTTTGAAAAGGCCGGGTTTGACGCGGCGTATGGCAAGGCCACGCTCTCCAACCGTCCGGATCTGTGCGAATACCAGTGCAACGGCGCACTGGCGGCTGCAAAAAAATATCACAAGGCCCCCATCCAGATCGCGAACGCCGTTCTGGAAGCGCTCGGCGAGAACGAAATGTTTGCAAGCGCCGAGGCCGTCATGCCGGGCTTTCTCAATCTGAAGCTCTCCGAGGACTATCTCGCCAGCTATCTGCGCCGCATGGCCGCGGAGCCGCACTACGGCGCGCAGAATGATCCGGATGCCTGCACGATCGTCCTCGATTATGGCGGCCCGAATGTGGCAAAGCCGCTGCACGTCGGCCATCTGCGCAGCGCCATCATCGGCGAATCGCTCAAGCGTATCTACCGGTTCTTCGGCAACCACGTGATCGGCGACATTCATCTGGGCGACTGGGGCTTGCAGATGGGTCTCATCATGGCGCAATTGCAGGACGAAAAGCCGGGACTTCCCTATTTTGATCCGGACTTCATCGGCGACTATCCCGCCGAAGCGCCGTTCACGATCTCGGAGCTGGAGCGCATTTATCCCGCGGCCAGCGCCAGAAGCAAGGAGGACGAAGCCTTCGCCGCCCGCGCACACGAGGAGACCTTCCGCCTTCAGCACGGCGAGCGCGGCGAGCGCGCGCTCTGGCAGCATATCCTGCGCGTATCGGTCGAGGATCTGAAGCGGAACTATGACAATCTCGGCGTGAGCTTTGACGTCTGGCTCGGAGAGAGCGACGCGCAGAAGTATATTCCGCAGATGCTCGAGACCGTCAAGGCCAAGGGGCTGTGTGTAGAATCCGAGGGTGCGCTGGTCGTGCCGGTGCAGGAGGAGAGCGACACCAAGGAGGTTCCGCCCTGCATTCTCGTGAAGTCGGACGGCGCGACGCTCTACGCCACGACCGACCTTGCCACGATCGTCCAGCGCGAGCAGGACTATCACCCGGCAAAATATATGTATCTGACCGACAAGCGGCAGAACCTGCACTTTGAGCAGGTCTTCCGCGTGGCAAAGAGAGCCGGACTCGTCAGCCCGGACACGCAGCTCGGCCACATTGGCTTCGGCACGATGAACGGCAAGGACGGCAAGCCCTTCAAGACGCGCGCCGGCGGCGTGATGCGGCTGGAGACGCTGATCGCGGACGTTACGGACTATGTGACGAGCAAGATCAAGGAGAATCAGACTGTCTCCGACGAGGAGCTGCCGCAGACGGCGAAGTGCATCGCGATGGCCGCGCTCAAATACGGCGATCTCAGCAACATGCCGACGAAGGACTATGTCTTTGATCTTGACCGCTTCTCGTCGTTCGAGGGCAACACCGGCCCGTATATCCTCTATACGATCGTCCGGATCAAATCGATCCTGTCCAAATACGGCAAGCCGGTCTCCGGCGAGCAGCTGCTGCCGGCGGACGGCGCAGAGCAGAAGCAGCTGATGCTGGTACTCAGCCGCATGGCGGACGCGCTCTGGTCCGCGTACCGCGATTCCGCGCCGAATGCGATCTGCGCGTATATCTACGAGCTGGCCACAGCCGCGAACAAGTTCTACCACGACGTCAAGATCCTCACGGAGCCGGACGCCGAAAAGCAGGCCAGCTATGCGGCGCTCATGGATCTGACGCGCGGCGTATTGGAGTCCTGCATCGATCTGCTCGGCTTCTCCGCCCCGGAACGGATGTAAGAATTACAATATATCGATACCCCGCATTTCTGCACAAAATGCGGGGTATTTTATCATATGGACAGAAGCTTCAGGAGCTGCCGCCCGGCGGCAGCTCCCGTCTTCGCCTTTGGAAATCCAGAGGAAAAGACTCACTTCATGTTGCGCTCGTAGGACTCGATCATTTTCTTAGACATGTGACCCATAGAATCGTCAGGGCTGGAAACCCTTGCGGCGTCTGGCTTTTCTGACTGTTCAGCCAAATCACGGGTGATGTGACCCGTGCGGCTTTCGAGTTTCCGGAGGTACTTTTCCGTCGTTTCCCCGGTGAAGATCTTGACCTGAAGCAGCATGGTCGTGTCGTCTTTCGGTGTCACGAATATCTTGCTGATATACTTGTCGATGAACTCCTTTGTGATGATCCCCTGCGCCGCGTCGCGCTGGGCGTTCGTCAGGACTCTGCGGATCTCATCGATCTTCTGCTTGAAGGCGTCGCCCTCGGCGGCTGTCTGCTCCAGTTCTGCGATTTCCTTTTCGGCTTCTTCAATTTCACGATTGCAGTCAGCAGTCATCTTCTTGAAATCCGCGTTCGTAATACTGTCGTCTGCGGCAAGCTGCAGGAGCTTATTCTTCTTCCGATTTGCCTGATCGATGATGTTATTCTGCTGTTCGATCTTTTTCCGGAGCGAGCCGTGCTGCGTCAGCTCATTGTACATACGGATATATTCTTCCACCATCGCATCGGCGTCTGCCGCCGTGTCACGGAACACCTCGAACAG